>CAVRSU010000030.1:0-43238 GCA_963723955.1 uncultured delta proteobacterium | reverse complement strand
CGTTTCGACTGGGATCGCAGGGGCGAGGTCTACGAGAAGTCGTCGTGCTGGGTGCGCGTGATGCAGATGTGGGCCGGGGCCAAGTGGGGCGCGCAGTACCTTCCGCGCGTGGGCCAGGAAGTGATTATCGCGTTTCTTGACGGCGATCCGGATCGGCCTGTCATCCGAGGGCACCTTTACAACAAAGACAATATGCCGCCCTACGATCTGCCGGCCAATCGAACCCAAAGCGGCATCAAGAGCCGCAGCAGCAAGGGCGGCACGGCCAGCAACTTCAACGAGATCCGTTTTGAAGACAAAAAGGGCAACGAAGAGCTGCACCTGCAGGCCGAGAAGGACATGTCCACGCGGGTGAAGCACGACCAGACCCTGGACGTGGGCACGGATCGCATCATCTTCGTCGGCAACGACGAAGCCAATCTGGTGAAGAACGATCGTCAGCTCACCGTCGATGTGAACGACAGCGTGGTCATCGGCGGCACGCACGACAAGACCGTCACCGGGACGGTCACGCAGGTTTACGGTGGCGATCACTCGCGCAAGGTGGACGGCAATCAGGAATTCTTCGAGGAGAAGAACAAAGACGAGCAGGTCAAGCAGGCCCACAAGCTGACCACGGACAAGAAGTTCCAGCTCAATCAGGGCCCGACCAGCATGACCTTCAAGGGCAGCAACGTGACGGTGGATTCGGCTGGCACCATCACTCTCCAAGCCGGCGGCGCCACGGTCTGCCTGGACAAGACTGGCAAGGCGACCTTCGATTCGCCGACCGGAATCAAGTTCGTGTGCGGCGCCAGCACCCTGTCGATCCTGCCCGGCGGCGTCGCCTTCGCCAGCCCCGCCGTGACCGCCGCCGCAGGCGCCGGCAGCACCGTGGCCATGGGCGAAGACGCCGTCGCCGTGAAGAGCAAGACCGTCACCGTCGAAGCCGACGGCGTGTGTACCGTCAAAGGCAAGAGCGCACTGAAATTGCAGGAGGCGGATGGGCCCAAGGGGAAGAAGGGTGGAGCGTCTTCCGGTGCGGGCAATGGGCAGGGTGCCTCGGGCGCAGGCGGAAAGGCGGGCAAGCCGGCTTCTGGGCGCCATATTAAGACCCTTCAGGAAGGTAGCGAATGGGTCGTCATCAAGGCCGTCGACGCCAACGGAAAACCCGTCGCATATCGAAATTTCCGGCTTACAACCCCAAACGGAACCGTCGTCGAGGGACACACCCTACTTGACGGCATCGTCACCGTGAGCGGGATCGCCAAGGGCGACTGCAAGGTCGAATGGATCGACGAGGATCCCAGCAGCGTGAAGAAGAAGTGAGGTGGCTGGAGCATGCGCGAGTACGAGGTCAGGAAGGGTGAATGCTTGGCGAAGATCGCCAGCGATTTCGGCTTTGCCGACTTTCGCGAGATCTACAACCATCCCGCCAATGCCGACTTCAAGAAGAAGCGCCCCAATCCTTTCGTGATTAAGGCCGGCGACCGGATCTCCATTCCAGACAAGCCGGCGCCCAAGGTCTACGTGTGCGAGACAGGCAAGGAGCACACCTTCATCATGGAGCAACCCGGGACCTTTCTTTCCATCTATCTGCGCGACGGTCACAAGCCACTCGCGAATAAGGACTACATCCTCTCGGCCGGTGACTTCAGGGCCACGGGACGAACGGATGAAAACGGACTGGTGAACCAGCCGGTGCCAGCGAGGGCGACCTCGGCCGAGTTGTACTTCCCTGACGACGACATCTCCTTCGATTTGAGAATCGGCGATCTCGATCCTTTGACCGAGGTGTCCGGCTTGATGCAACGGCTTGAGAACCTCGGCTTCGCATCCGACGATGGCAGCGGATTCGTCTTGGACGATGGGGACGAGGAAATCGGCACCGCGACCACCGAGGCCTTGCGCAGATTCCAGGTGGAGAATGGGCTCGAACCTAGCGGCGAAAAGAACGACGAGACGATGGCGCGCCTGCGCGCCCTACACGACAAAGGGGTGCAGAGCTAGCCATGGACGCCGAGGAAGACGATCCCTTCGAGGGAACCAAGAAGAAGGCCGTCAGCGTGGCCAAGAACACCCCGGTGGTGGTCACCGTGCCGGGCACAGGGGGCGACCTTCACGACGAGGATCCACTGTCGGCTCTGCGTATCCGAACCGCCGCACAAGCCGGTCGCGATCTAGGCAGGGAGGGCCGCATCGCGCTGATGCAGACAATAGGCGCGCGCTTCGGCGTTCCCCCCGAAGGTTTTCCAACCGGCCAGTCCCGCATCTATGTCGACGGGGATATCCGCTTTGAGGGATTGCTGCGGCGTCTTTCCAGACCGGGGCCCAGCAGGGCTGCTTCAGCAAACTTGAGGCGAACGGCACAGCTTGTCGAGATCAACATCTTGCTCGTGCTCACCACGACCGCACGCGAATACGATCCCGCGGTGACCGCGCGAGGCTCCGACAAGAAAGATAGCTTCAGATGGGGCGGGCTCGATTTCCTGGACACAGTGAAGAATCACCTCGGGCTGCCCAAGAGCATTGTTGACAATTGGAAGACCGTTACTCCCTATGAGAGTGTGGAAACTCATAATCTCGTCTATCCATCGAAGATCCCCGTACGCGACCAGATCCTGGGCTACGCAGCTGTGACGCGTTTGAACTTCAACAAGTTCCAGACGCACGTGGAGAAAGAAATCGGCCAGGCCCAAGGCCAGTCCTTGTTCGCTGCCCTGGGCAAGGACGCAAAGACCGTCTGGCAGGCATACGCGTTTGTTGCTCCAGGCGGAACGCCATTCGATCCCAAGCAGGGGCCACATCACGGGCAGCACTTCGGCGTAAATTCGGCGTTTGGCTACTTGAGGCACTTGGCTTCCGAGGCTGGCGTCCCATTCGATCTGAACGCGATACTCACCACTCCGTCGCTGCACCACACCGACTACATAAAGATAGCCAAGGCTCGCGCCATGGAGGCGGCCTTCTTCGAGCAGCTATTGGAACAGGCCTCCGCCACGGTCAGTGGGACGGCACCGAAATGACGCCGATTGCTCCGATCATGGTGCGGAAGGTGGTAGTCACACTAGTCCTGCTTGCGGCCCTCTTGAACCCAGGGCCGACCCGGGGGCACGAAAGGGCTGGAACCTCGCCAATTCGCGCGATTAGTTGGATGGACCGCACATACGATTTTGGAGAAGGAACAACCTACAAATTCCTAAAGAGCTACTACTCGGATCTAGATGATGAAGGGCACTGCAACAACTGTATGCACATCCGGGGCGTAACCTTTGGCGATATTGACCGCGATGGGCAAGAGGAAGCACTAGTGGTAGTCGGTACGAACCTGGGAGGTGCCTCAACCATCTTGTCTGGATACATCTACGGTCTGGACAAAGGTTCCCCTGTATTGCGGGCGACCATTGAAGGTGGGGATCGCGGTGAGGGGGGAATTGACTCGATGACGGTGAAGGACGGCGACGTCATCGTGCGGCGGTTTGCCGTGTCCGTTTCAGAGTCCACTGGAGGAGCTTGCTGCCCAAATCGAATAGAGATTGAACGCTGGCACTGGGATGGCAGCAAACTGGTGAAGATCGGCGCTTCTCGCGTCGTACGCCGTCCACCCCGGCCGTGGCACTTGTCGCATTAGGGCTGCCCAGCGCCACGGGCACTACAGCGCGCGCACGCCGGTCAGGTGGCACCAGCGCGCGAAGTCGGCGACGTTGTCCGTGAGCAGGGTGCGGATACCGTGAGCCAACATGGTCGCCACGACGTTGGCGTCGTGAATCTGCTTGCCGCGCGTGTCGCCCACGGCCACCAGGGCATGTAGTTGCTGGGCGACGTCGGGACCGTCCCCGGCCACCCGGCACTGCGACTCGATGGTGTGTGCGCGGTCGAGGATGTCGGCGAAGATGCCGTCAGCGGTCGGTGTCGGCATACAGAGCCTCGCGTCGCAGGCTTAGTCCGCCAGCCGGCCATTGTGCGCCGGGCAGGGCCAATGCGGCCCAAGACAAGGCCGACGCCCAGGGGTGACCGTTCATCTTCATCCAGGACCACGACGACGCGATGGGGACCGCTGGGAACGTCCGATGGGACATCCCCCACGAGTTGGTGGGCTGACGTCACGATCCCTGTCGTTTGCAGTGCCTTCATGAGACTTCTCCTGTTCAGAAGTGTAACCCGAATGTCAGCCAAGGCGAATCGGGACCAGCTCAACGACATTGCGGCCTTCCATCGGCAGGTGGCGTGGTGGGGGCAACCAGTGCCCAACCGAGCTGGGCGTTGGCGGTCGATGATGAGGGCGGGCTCAGGCATGCGAGCTCTTCTTCTGGGTCGCCGAGTTGCAACCATTCGGCAAGTGAGTATTGCGCAAGGGGACGCGAAGGGGCTTGAAGATGCTTGCCAAGACCGCGCCCGCGCCGCAGGATTGCGCCGCATCGGGCCATTCCATGCAAACGACCTTCAGTGAGGAGCGGACCCATGCGTAGATTCAGTTGGCTCGTGCTCATAACGTTGCTTCTGGCGTCGCAGACAGCGCGAGCGGACAGTCGAGAAAGCAGAGGACGCGCGGCCAGGGTGGCCTGCCTTTCGGGCGACTACGCCAAGGGAGTGGCCATTCTGTCCGAGCTCTTTGTCGACTTCAAAATTCCAACGTACATCTACAATCAGGCGCGATGTCTCGAGCAGAACATGAGACACGCAGAGGCCATCGGTCGCTTCCAGGAGTACCTGCGCGTAGGTAAGAACCTGAGCAAGGCGGAGCAAGCTGACGCCCAAAAGCACATCGCCGACTGCAAGGATTTGCTCGCCAGTCAGCCGCAGCCAGCGGTTCTGGCGCCAGCGGCGGCGCCGGCCCCGGTGGTGGTGCCAGCGCCTGCCGTGGCGTCCACGCCGGCGGCGGCGGCCCCGCCCATCGTCCAGCAGGCGAATCCTCAGCCAGCCAGCGAATCCGGAGCGGGCCTGCGAACCGCCGGCATCATCACCGCTGCCTTCGGCGGAGCGGCCGTCATCACCGGGGTCATCCTGAACCTCAAGGTCAACAGCATGGCCAGCGATTTGGAGAAGACCAACGGTTACGACCCCGGCAAGATCTCCGACCGCAAGACCTACGAAACCCTGGGCTGGGCCGGCTACGGCGTGGGGGCCGCGTGCGTCGTGACCGGCGCCGTTCTTTACTATCTCGGCCAGCAATCCGGCGCCGCTCATTCCGCCTCGGTGGCGCTCGTCCCCACCCTTGCCCCCGGCCAAGCCGGCGCGTTTCTGAAAGGAGCCTTCTGATGTTGTCCGCGTCGCTTCGCCTCCGCCATCGATTCCTGCCCGGCATACTCGCATTCGTGGGTCTGCTCCTCGCCGGATGCTTCAACGGCCCGGGCAACTTCAAATGCACCGATGGCACGCATTGCCCAACCGGGTACAGTTGCGTGGGCGCGACCGCGACCGCTCCTGGGCTTTGCCAGATGATTCCGGCCGGTGATGGTGGCGGTCCCGCGATTCTCGACGGAGCCCCTGGGATTGACGGGCTACGTGGCGTGGACGGCGCTTTTTCGGTTGACGGCACCGCACCACCCATCGACGGTCTTGCCCAAGTCATCGATGCCCCCGCTGCCGTGGAACTTGGGTCGGTCGCGGACGCCAGTGCGTTGCCCGACGTAGTTTCAGACAATTCGGCCTCGCCGGACTCGGGTCCTGACCAAGTGTCAGACGTCGCTAACGATCTCCCAGTCGCCACGCCGGACGCGCCCCCGAACGTCGGCCCCGAGGCCGGATCGGACCTCGGCCCCGACCTCGCGCAGTTGAAAGGCCAAGGCGCCCCGTGCTTCTCGGCCAGCGACTGTCAAGGCACCCTTGTCTGCGCCGACAACGTCTGTTGCAACCAGGCCTGCACCGGTTGCAACGCATGTTCGGCGGCTCTGAACGGGCAAAAGGACGGCACGTGTCTGCCGGTCCCGGCGGGCCAAAGTGCTCACAATGCTTGCACGGCATCGGGCACGCCCTGCGGACTCGGCGGAACCTGCGATGGAGCGGGTAGCTGTCGCTTTTCGGCCAGGGGCACAGCGTGTGGTTCGACCTGTTCGGGTTCGACCCTCACCTCCAAGGCTTGCGACGGCGCCGGAACCTGCGCTGCCGGCACCCCGAAATCGTGTAGCGGTTCCCTGACCTGTGCCGACGGCACCTCATGCAAGAGCACGTGTGCCTCCAACACGGATTGCGTGACCGGCAACTGCACCGCCAACGGCACCTGCGGTGCACAAAAGCTCGCCGATGGCGCCACCTGTTCCGCCACCTTGGACTGCGCCAGCGGCCTTTGCGTCGATGGCGTGTGCTGCAACGCCGCCTGCGGCGGTCAATGCCAGGCCTGCGACGTTGCGGGGAGCATCGGCACCTGCTCCACCGTTAACGGCGGCGCACCTCATGGGTCGCGAACAGCGTGCACGGGAACCGGAACCTGCGGTGGTACCTGCAACGGCAGCTCCGCCACCGCGTGCAACTACCCCACGAGCCTTTGCGCCTCGCAAACGTGCGACAACCTTAATAACTCTCTGCGGGCAGCCATGTATTGCAGTGGGGGCACCTGCTCTTCCGGTGGTGCGTTCACTCAATGCCCGACAGGGTGCTCAGGCGCCGCCTGTCTGCCCCTACTGACCAACGGCAGCTCGTGCACGATCGGTACCCAATGCTCAAGCGGGTACTGCACCGGCAAGCACTGCTGTAGCTCCTCGACTTGCGTGGGGACCTGTGCGAGTGGCGACTGCCAGATCCCCGCTGGCCAGTCCTGCTGCACCGACCCAGGCTGTCCTTCGTGCGTGAGCGGAGCCACCTGTAATCCGTTTTCCGGAGGGGGCTACATCTGCAGCTAGACCGGCCAGGGAGAATAGTCAGTTACCAAAGCTGCCGAGCATGGCAGCCATGAAGGTCACGCCCTCGGTCCATACGCCTTTCCGCTTGAGCAGTTCGACGAGCACGTCGCTGCTTTGGCCGGTAGCCCCCCATGCCCGCACTAGCGTGATGCCTGAATGTTGTGGCTGCCGGACACGGGAGCCTGAAACGATCCGCATGAATGAGAAAAGGGCGACCCCTCGCGGGACCGCCCTCTTTGAGTTCTTCAACTTGTCTCAGCTTACGATGGGCAGGTGCCGTCCGCCGCCGGGGGCGTGTAGTAGGCCATGTTGGTCAATGCTTCGCAGACTGTTCCGCTCGCCGTGTCTTGCGAGATTCCGTTCCAGTCCCCCGAAGCGGGCGAGGTCCCCGCAAGGTCGCCGTTGGTGTCCCCACCGTGCGAGTCGTCTCTGATCGAGGTGAAGTAGTCGCCGGTAGCCGTCGTCAGGATGCCGGTCGTCGAAATGCTGATTTGTCCAGCCACGAAGAACTTCACCGTGACGTTCGGACCCAGGGTCAGGTGCCCTGCATTTGAGATGGAAAATCCATCCCAGCCATCTGCGGTGCCGATGACGAATGCCGCCTTCGTCGCGAACCAGGAGATACTAGCTGCGATAGTATCGCCTCCCGTCACCACGATGCCGTTGTATTTGTTTGGTTGTGGCAGCGAGGGTACTGCTACGGAATTGTTGAAGGCGTTGGAATCATCGCCAAGCGAAAAGGCTGTGCTGATCGCAAGCGGAACGGTGTCGTCATAGAAGGTGTTGCCGGTGATCACTGTTCCTGCGATGGCACTAGACGCATCCAAGGCAGGAGGTGCTCCGAGACTATCCGTGGTGGGCTTGTGATGCGCGAAGGTCGAGTTGGTCACCGATGCGGACGACGACCCGAGCGAGAGCGCCGATGTGTCGCCTGCGCCCGCGTAGAGGAACTGGCAGTTGTTGAAGGTCGACCCGTTGGCCGACACGGTAATGCCGTCCCAATCGCCGCCTGCGGGCGTCGCGCTCCCCTGATTGCGATTGGTGTCGCCCCCGTTTGCATAGTCCTTTATGGAAGTGAAGACGATCTTCCCGGTCGTTGCGTTGGCGGTCAGGAGGCCGCTCACACTAAGACTCCCGTTCGCAAAGAACTTCAGCGTGACGTTCGGGCCGAGGGTTAGGTGGCCGGCGGCATCGACCGATACGTCCTGCCATCCGCTGGGATGACCGATGACGAAGGGCACCTTCGTCGAGGCCCAAGTGATGCTGCTGACAACAGTCGCGCCTCCGCTGACCACGATACCGTTGTACCTGTTGGGCTGTGGCTTCGAAGGCGAGACAGCGCTGTTATCGAAGCTGTTTGAATCGTCGAAAGAGAAGGTCGTGTTGATCGCGACGGGGACCGTGTTGTCGTAGAACGTGTTGCCGGTGATGACCGTTCCGGCGATGGCGTCCACCGCATTCAGGGCGGGTGCAGCGTCGATGGCATCTGTCGTCCCACTGGTGTGAGCGAACACGGAGTTCTTCACTGTCGCGGAGAAGGTGCTCAAGTCGAGTGCCGGGACGTCGCTGGCGCCTGCGTAGTAGAAGCCGCAGTAGCTGAAGGTCGACCCCTTCGCGCCGAGAGCAACGCCGGCCCAATCTCCAGCAGCCGGGGAAGAAACCGTTCCATCGCCGTTGGTGTCACCGCCAGCAGCGTCGTCCTTGAGCGAAGTGAATACGATCGCCGAGGCGGCCGTACCTGTCGCGTTGATGGTACCTCCACCGGCGGTCGACATCGAAGAGGTCGAATCGAACTTGATGACAGCGCCTGGATCGATGGTCAACGCGGCCGTGACAGCGACGGTGCAGTCTTTGATGACGTAGACAGCAGGCACCCAGTGCGTTGCCACGGATATTTGGCAAGCGTCTCCAGTAACAGTAACAACGCTCAACTTTGTGTCGACTACCCCCGTGTCCACGGCGACGGTGTCGATCACCACGGCGGTGTCGATCTTGGCCGTGTCGAGCTGGATCGGCACGTCCGGCGAAATGGCTACATCGGGGATCCCTGCATCCACCAAGGGAGCGGTATCGAGCACCGAGGCGACGTCGGGGTTCACTGGCGCGGTGTCGAGCGCGGGCGCGGTGTCGAGAACGGGCGGAATGCTGTCGGGGACGCCGACATCGACCTTCGCGCCACCTGCGCCGCCGCCGCCGTCGTATTTTGCCGCTCCACCAAAACCGCCACCAATCGTTCCTCCAGTTCCGCCTTTGTTCTCGCTGTCGCCACAACCTATGATCAGGAGTGGTGTTGCCGAGAGCACGAGAGCCAGTGCACGCGCAGTTCGCTTGGTCATGTCAGTGATCCTTTCAACAAGTAGGAAGTTTAAGAACTAACCGGTGGGCACTATAAACCCAATCGGACACTATGAACAGACGGGAGAGGCCGGCTGCCTATTCATGGGGTCAATGCGTCTCATGGGACCGATGCGTCGAAATTCTAGCTGGACGGTGCAAAGGGGCCTTTGATGCGGACGCGGCGGTTGAGGCGCCAGGCCAAGGCCATCCCCGCCAATAGGAAGATCGTGGCCAGCAATCCCGATGTGCTTGGCATAAACGGCGCGGCCAATACAAGGCACCAGGCGACGAGAGTAAATACGAAATAGGCCTCGATAGTCGCACCGACTGAGCTTCGCTCTGACATGGGTGTCGCGGTGGAAACATGTTTCTCTGTGGATTCT
Source organism: uncultured delta proteobacterium (assembly GCA_963723955.1). GTDB lineage: Bacteria > Myxococcota_A > Polyangia > Fen-1088 > Fen-1088 > Fen-1118. The sequence goes on along the minus strand of CAVRSU010000030.1, from coordinate 33,700 downwards.
CCGCTCTGCGTCGGTTGTCCAGTGGCTGCTGGCATTGCCGCTCCAGGGGCGTCATGTGCTCCTTGGGCCGCGAGCTTCGATCCGTGCTGATCCTTGATGGAGTCGGCGATGCCGCCGAAGATAGGCGGAACATATCGGACGACGAAGGCGCCGTAGACTAGCAGGGCGGCAAGGACCTGGCAGCGCAGTCCGCCGCGTCCGCCCGATCCCTTTTGGACGGCCAGTCCGATGACCAAGCCGGCAAGCACGGCCAACATCGAAAGCGGCCGTCCGGTGGAGCGTGTGGTGAGAAACCAAAGGACTGCGAAGACAGTCGCCGCGATCGACCCCAGGATCGCAGCGCGCCGCCGACGGCCTGGCCCCGCGTGCTTCTTTTCCATGTTGCTGGCGCAGTCCGGGCACACGAGCAGGCCGCGCAGGGTGAAAAACTGGGCCACAATCGGGACGAGGCACAGGCTGCATCGACGGGCGAGCTCGCCGGTCGTGGATTCCGCTTCGTCCGTGCATGGCTGTTGGTCGTCTGCGCGCAAATGGACCTCGGTGGTTCGCCGCCCAGTCTACCAGTGTAAAGTCGTGGGCATGCGTCCCATGCAAGTCCACCACGTCGCCGTGAAAGTCGCCGACCTGACCCGCGCGGAGGCCTTCTATGCCACCGTGCTTGGTCTGTCTGTTCTGCGGCGCTGGCCCATGCCCGACGGTGTCGGCGAACGATCGCTGTGGCTCGATCTAGGCGCGGGCGCGTTCTTGGCCCTGGAGCGCGCGAATCGGCTCGCGCGCGAGAAGGCCGACGACGCCACCGGCATCCACCTCGTGGCCCTGTCCATTCCACGTAGCGAACGCGAAACATGGGTGGCCAAGCTCGCCCAGGCCGGCCATCCCGTCTACCAGCAGACCGACTACACGATCTACGTGCGCGACCCCGAGGGCAACCGCATCGGGCTTTCGCACTGGCCGGAAAAATGCTGATCGCTACGGCGACTTGGGGCGCGTGCCCAGCCACTGGCCCAAGGTAGCGATGCGCGTTCCCGGTTCGAGCTTGTCGAATTGGGCGAGCAGCCAGTCCGCAGCGACCATTCGCCCTGTGCCGCGGACAAGCGCCGCGAATGAGGCGGCGAAATCCTCGTTCGTCGGAGCCGCGACCGCTGCGGCTCGCTTGTCCTTGTCCAGGGCGAGCCCGGACAAGAGTCGTAGTTCGGGTGTTGCCGCGCCGGCCAGGGTGGCTTGCACCTTGGCCGCGGCTTCGTCGTGGCGAGCGGCCAGGGCGCGGGCGGCGGCGAGGCGGATGCTCGGGGCGTCCTTGCGCAAGAGCCGTCCAAGCATCTCGGCCGAGGGCGCCCCGGACAGCGCGCCCAGCTCGGGCGCAAGCGTGGTGTAGACGACGGGATCCTTCTCTTTGAAGACCAAGAACAACTGCGGAAGCGCCGCCTCGCCACCGACACGAACCAAGGCTGCCGCGGCAGCTGCCCGCACGGCCACCGACTTGTCGCGCAGGAGCGGCGTCAGGCGAAAAACAGCGCCCTTGCCCGCGCCCGGGCGTGCCTCGGCCAGAATGGCCGCGGCTTGAACATTGGGATCGGGATCTTTCAGCACGTCCTTGAGCGCGGCCATGGCCTCGGCGCTGTCGCTGTGGCCAAGACTTGCGAGCGCGAGAGTTCGCTCCACGCGCCCGGCGGCGCGGTTCTTGGCTGTGGTGATGGCGAAGGACAAACACTCGCCGTCCGCCCCTTCGCCGAGAGCCCACAGGAAGCGCTCGCGGGCTTCGGCGGAATCGACCTTGTTGAGATAGCCCTTGATGAGCGGACAGATAGGGATCTTGAGGGCCGCGAGTCCGCGTACGACCGCGAGCGTGGGCTCTTTTTCCGCGGCCTTGCGCAGGCGCTCGGCCCCGCGCTCGTCACCCGCGATGGCGTTGGCCGCGGCCACATCCACCGCCAGCGCTTTGTCCTTCTCCATGCCATCGAGCCATGCGCGCGCGAAAACATCCATCCCGGCCAGGCGTTCGGTCTCGTCCGCCTTCTCTAGCCGGGCAACCGCGGCGCCATCTCGGCCTTGTACAACCATGGCCTTCACCGCATCGGCCAAGGCAAGGTCACGATGGGCGAGGGTCAGGCCCGAACAACGCCGATCGTCGCGGGCAAAGGTCCACAGCACGCGCGCCTTGCCGTCGTCGGACAGCACGTCTTCGGGCGCGGCCCCGAATGGGACGGACGCCTTGACGACATCCATGGCCGCGGCATCGAACTCGGTGGAGCCCGAGGACTTCGCGATCCGGACGTCGAGCAACTTGCCCTCGGCCGAAAGCACCAGCTCCAGATCCACGGCCCGGGACATGACATTGATGGGATGATCCTTGGGCAACTGCGCCGCCGCCATGGCCAGGAAGTTGTCGGCCCACAGGCGGTGCACCCTCGCGTGAAGATCGCGCAGGTAGGGTAGGGCGCTCTCTTCGCCTTGCACGGCCGGTTCGTCGCCCGCGCGGGCAACCTTCGGTGCGATGAAGACTCCGAGAAGGGCCAGAACCACGGTCGCGCGCTTCGACATCATGGTCAGTATAACGCAAATCGCGCCCCTTCGGGCGGGCGCCCGCTACCCGGCGGCGCGCTTGGACGAGCCGCCGGCGTCCTTCTCTTTCTTGGTGCGGAAATCGAGGATCATGGCCTCGCGCTGTTGTTTGGGCAGCTCGGCGTAGCGCTTGAACTCCATGCTGAACTCGCCCTTGCCTTGCGTGGCCGAGCGCAGATCCGTCGAGTAGCCGAACATGTCGGCCAGCGGAACCTCGGCCATGGCCTGCACGTAAGTCTCGTGCTTTTCGGTCGACATGATGGCGCCGCGGCGCTGATTGAGCTGGCCGATGACCGCGCCCTGGAACTCCTCGGGGAACTGCACTTCGACCAGCATCATGGGCTCGAGGATGGTCGGCTTGGCCTTGTTGTAGGCCTCGCGGAAGCCCATGAGTGCGGCCGTGCGGAAAGCGATTTCCGACGAATCGACTGGGTGCGAATTGCCGTCGTTGATGGCGCAGCGGACGCCCACGATGGGGAAGCCGATGAGCGGGCCCTTGTGCATGGCCTCTTGGAAGCCCTTGTCGCAGGCGGGGATGAACTCGCGCGGGATGGCGCCGCCCTTGATGTCGTCGACGAACTCGTAGCCAGTGGCGTGATCCATGGGCAAGGGCTCGATGTAGCCGGCCACCTTGCCGTACTGGCCCGAGCCGCCGGTTTGCTTGCGGTGGGTGTAGCTGAACTCGCCGCGCTGGACGATGGTCTCGCGGTACTTGACCTGCGGCCGGCCGGGGATGACCACGCAGTTGTACTCGCGCTTCATGCGCTCGATGTAGATTTCGAGGTGAAGCTCGCCCATGCCGCTGATGATGGTCTGGCCCGATTCCTCGTCGCGGTGCACGCGGAAGGTCGGATCTTCCTTGGTGAAGCGGTTGAGCGCCTTGGAGAAGTTGGTGGCGGTGGTCTTGTCTTTCGGCTCGACGGCGAGCGAAATGACCGCGTCGGGCACGTGCATCGAGGTCATGGTGTAGTTGACCTTGCCGTCGGTGAAGGTGTCGCCCGAGGCGCAGTCCACGCCGAACAGGGCCACGATGTCGCCGGCCTCGGCGCTGTCGATGTCCTCCATCTCGTCGGCGTGCATGCGCACGAGACGCGGCACCTTGATCTTCTTCAGGTTGGACGAGCAGTTGACGATGAAGTCGCCCTTGCTGACCTTGCCCTGGTAGATGCGCATGTAGGTCAGCTGGCCGTAGCGCCCGTCTTCCAGCTTGAAGGCCAAGCCCACGAAGGGCTTGCTGGCGTCGGACGGCAGGATGACCGGCTCTTCGTGGTTGTTCTGATCGAGAGCCTTGTTCTCGACCTCGCTGGGCATGGGCAGATAGGCGTTGACGCCGTCGAGCAGAAGCTGCACGCCCTTGTTCTTGTAGGCCGAGCCGATGAAGACCGGCGTGGCCTTGAAGGCGACCGTGGCGCGGCGAATAGCCGGAACCAAGTCTTCGGGCGTGATGGGCGCCTCGGCCAAAAACTTCTCGGCCAGGATGTCGTCCATGTCGGCGACCGCTTCGATCATGCGGGTGTGGGCCGCCTTGGCCGTCTCGACGAGATCGGCCGGGATGTCGGCTTCACGCAGATCCTCGCCGCTGTCGCCTTCGAAATAGATGGCCTTCATCTTGATCAGATCCACGACGCCCTCGAAGCGATCTTCCGCGCCGATGGGGATCTGCAGCGAGATGGGATGCAGGGCCAGCTTCTCCTTGAGCTGCGCAGTCACGCGCTCGGCGTTGGCGCCGGCGCGGTCGAGCTTGTTGATGAAGGCCAGGCGCGGCACCTTGTAGCGGCGCATCTGGCGGTCGACGGTGTACGACTGCGACTGCACGCCAGCGACGCCGCAAAGCACCAGCACAGCGCCATCGAGCACGCGCAGTGCGCGCTCGACCTCGATGGTGAAGTCCACGTGCCCAGGCGTGTCGATCAGGTTGATGGCGTGACCATTCCACTCCGCGCTGGTGGCGGCGGACTGGATGGTGATGCCCTTCTCGCGCTCGAGGTCCATGAAGTCCATGGTCGCCCCCACCCCCGACTTCCCCTTAACCTCTTCGATCTTATGGATTTTCCCCGTGTAGTAGAGGATGCGCTCGGACAGCGTGGTCTTGCCCGAGTCGATGTGAGCGGAGATTCCAATGTTTCTGACCTTCTCGATGGACGCCATTACTTCCTGACCTGTTCTTTCTTTGTTGGCCCACCCCGGGCCAAGGGACATTGCTAAAGGCGCGGCAGTTTAGCCAGCAGCGACGCAAAAGCTAGATAAATCTCTTCGTCAGATGCGCTACTTTTCTGCAACCGGACGCCCACAAACTCGCGCCGATCCAGCGCAGGATGGCGCAGACGTTGTGGATTCCGGCCCGCCCGAACGCATGAGGTCGCCCCGCAAGGCGCTGTCAGATCCTTTCTCTCGTTGCATTTTCGCCGCCGGGTCGCTTCTAATGCCCGGCGTGCCTGCGAAATCAGACCCGAAAGACAAGACCGCCTCCCAGCTCCAGTTCGACATTCCCACGGGCAAGCATCCCACGGGAAAATCAGAGGTCGAGACTCCTTTTTTGCGGCCGTTCCTGAAGTGGGCCGGCGGCAAGACCCAGCTTTTGCCGCAACTCGCGCAGTTCTATCCGCCCAGGGGTAGCGTCAAGCGTTACATCGAACCCTTCCTTGGCAGCGGCGCGGTTTTTTTTCACTTCAAGGCCATGGTCGAACCTCGCCAAGTGGTCCTGTGGGACAACAATCGCGAGCTTATCGAGACCTTTCAGGCGGTGCGGGATGATGTGGGGCAGGTGATCAAGCTCTTGCGCAAGCACCAGAAGGCTCACGGCAAGGACTTCTTCCTGGCCATGCGCGAGAAGGCGCCGCTTTCCCTCGTCGCCAAGGCCGCCCGGCTCATCTATCTGAACAAGACCTGTTTCAACGGCCTCTACCGCGTCAACAGCCGAGGCATCTTCAATGTTCCGTTCGGACGGTATACCAATCCTGGCATTTTCAACGAGGAATGGCTGCGCGGGGCTTCCAAGCAACTCCAGGGGGCGCGCATCGAAACCGAGGACTTCAGGTTTCTGGAGCTCGAAGCCAAGAAGAACGACTTCATCTACTTCGACCCGCCCTACCACCCGCGCTCGAAGACATCTTTTTTCACAGCCTACACGCGCGATCTTTTCGGCGAGGAACATCAGCGGAAACTAGCGGATTTGTATCGCGCCCTCGACAAGAAGGGCTGCCTGCTCATGCTCTCGAACAGCGACACGCCGCTGATTCGCGAGCTTTACAAGGACTTCGATATTCGCGAGGTGTCGGCCCGGCGGAACATCAATTCGAAAGCGGATCGGCGCGGTTCGATCTGCGAGCTGGTGGTGCTGAACGCGAAGCTGGTGCAAGCTTCCAGCCGTGAGCGAACGTAACATCCACCGCGGCGACGGAGGCGAAACCCAGCTGGGCAGCGGGCAGCGGGTGCGCAAGGATGACCTGCGCATCGAGTGCGTGGGCAGCGTCGACGAGCTGTCGTCGTTTCTCGGGCTGGCGCGCGCCGGGGTGGAAGCGCAGACGCAGGCCGCGGGAACGGCGGGAATGGTGGCGTGCCTGCGGCGGATCCAGGGCGAGCTCTATGTGCTGGGGGCCGAGCTGGCTCGCCGGGACGGCCAAGCTGAAGTCGGCATCACCGTCGAGCACGTGGTCACCTTGGACCGCGAGATTGCCGAGACCGATGCTGGGCTGCCCAAGCTGCGCGCGTTCATTCTTCCTGGTGGCGGCCAAGTCGCGTCCTATCTGCACGTCGCGCGCGCGGTCTGCCGCCGCGCCGAACGCCAAGCCGTGCGCTTGGCCGCGACCGAAACCCTGGGCGGGCAGGTCGTTCCCTATCTGAACCGGCTTTCCCTGCTGCTCTTCTCGCTGGCTCGCCAAGCGGCGCACCTTTTGGGCGCTGGCGACGATCTGGCTTAGTTGGGGCAGTCGCCCGACGAAGTTTCGCACTTGACCCATTGGGAGCTGCCGGCGGCTTCGTCGATGCGATCCTCGATGCCGGGGAGCGCGGCGGGTGCGCACGGGTTGCCGTGGTAGTCCTCGACACTGTGCGATCGACCCGCGAGGGTCAGGGATGTCGTGGCCGTGGGCGCGTCGCTCATGATTCCCTGAGCACAAGTCGCGGGCACGGACAGATTGAAGTAGTCTGCCTGGACCATCTCGTCGACCAGGGCTTGCACGGCCGAAACCAGTATTTGCGTGGAGGCGGCGCCGACCACCTTCACGAATCGTCTACCCTGATAGGCCACGGTGCCGTCTCCGCGGATGGTCAACGAATACGAGGGACAGGTCCCGAAGCATTCCGTGCGGTCGAGCGTGATGACGGTGGTCGCATCCACCGGCTGCTGGTTGCTGCCAGAGAAACCGGCGGCACCTACGAAGCCGCCGCTTCCGGTGAAGCCGCCACTCCCAGGTGGCGTATTTCCGCCCTCGGCACCGGTCGGCATGGCGTCTCCGCCAGAGCAGGTCGACAACGCCAACATCGCCGTGATTGCAGCCGCACCAAGGATTCGCATCGATCGCATTTGGGGTTTTTCTCTCTGCCTTCAGAAAAGCATTGTCGGCCTAGTTCAGGCCCGCAAACAAAATGACGAGCCCGGCGGCATTGTCCTGTGACTGCACACACTCGGATCTCCGGGGTCGACAACGGGCCGTCCCCGTTCGCTATCCGAGAGTACTTTTTCCCTTCGCTATCCGGGTACTCTTTCGAGCAAGGGTACTCTGGTCGGCACCGTTGACGAATGGCCCGGCGTCACCACTCTTCACCAGGAGGAATGCGCCAACATCCTGTCCGCGTCGCACCGGGGCCGTCGAGGTGCCGGCCGGAAGGAGAAGAGCGGAGCTATGGTCAGTAACACGGGCCGTTGCAAAAAGTCGTCAAGGTGATAGCGTCATCCACTATTCAGGCCCTATCACTGATAGGTGCTTACCAAGTCGACCAAGACGGCGTTCTCGTGGAAAGCCTTTCGCGTCGACCGATATTTCTGTATGGCCTCGTCGTAGCGTTCTTGGCTGGTAAGCGCGTTGGCTAGGTTGGCGTGCGCGAAGAGTTGTACTTCGTCGCGTTGCGGGCGAGAAGGACGGCCGAAAGATCCGAAACCCCTTTCCTTTCCGTCCTCTGTGTCCTCTGTGTTCTCTGTGTTTTCCTTGTTTTCACGCGATTCCCATAGGTTTTCGCCGCTAGGGTGGTATACGAGGCGCCTTCATGACAAGGTTTTCCGAGCTGGGGCTGCCCCTGGCGCTTTCAGAGGCCATCGCCGCGCGTGGTTACGAAGAGGCGATGCCGGTGCAGGTTGCGGTGCTGGACGAGGCCCATCGTGATCGCGACCTTTTGGTTTCCTCGCAGACCGGTTCGGGCAAGACCCTGGCCTTCGGGACGCTGCTCGCGCGCACGCTGGTGCCTGCTGCCGAAGCGGCGGGCAAAGGCGAGCCTGCTGGCGATGCGCCCGCCGCTGCACCCAAGAAGACCGCTACGTACAAGCCGGCTGGCCGCTTGCCCACGGGTCTGGTCATCGCACCGACGCGCGAGCTCGCCAACCAGGTCCGGACCGAGCTGGCCTGGCTTCTCGCACGCGCCAAGATCCATGTGGCGGCGTTCACGGGCGGCAGCGATCTGCGCCAGGATCTCAAGAAGTTGCATTCGGGCGTGGACATCGTCGTAGGCACGCCCGGGCGCCTTTGCGATCTTCTATCGCGTGGGGCTTTGAAACTCGAAGCCGTGCAAACCGCAGTGCTCGACGAAGCCGACGAGATGCTCGACATGGGTTTTCACGAGGATCTGAAGACCCTGCTGGACGCGGCGGCGGCGCGCACGCGTACCCACATGTTTTCCGCGACCTTGCCCAAGCCGATCTTGTCCTTGGCGGCCAACTACCAAAAGCACGCCGTTCGCCTGGACGCGCGCAAGTTGGGCGAATCAGCCGACGGCAGCCACGAGGACATTCGCCACGTCACCCACCTCATCGCCATCGGAGACCGTACGGCGGCCGTGGTCAATGTACTTCGCCAGAACGCCGATCAGCGCGCGATTGTCTTCGGCACCACCCGCGACGGCGTGGCCGACTTGCACCGCGAGCTTGTGCGCCAGGGTTTTCGCGCCGTCGTCCTGTCGGGAGATCGGGCGCAGGCCGAGCGCAATCGCGCGCTTTCGGCCCTGCGCGAAGGCGAGGCCCAGGTGCTTGTCGCGACCAACGTGGCCGCGCGCGGGCTGGACCTGCCCGAAGTCGATCTGGTGGTACACGCGGATCTTCCCCTCAACACCGAGGCGCTCACCCATCGCAGCGGCCGCACCGGCCGGGCCGGCCGCAAAGGCACCAGCGTGCTCATCGCCAACTTGGCCGAACGGCGCAAGGCCGAGCGGCTGCTCGCTGGCGCGCGCGTGACCTACACCTGGACCGCGGCGCCCGGCGCCGCCGAGATCGCCAGCGAGGGCGAAAAACGCCTGGAGGCGGCCCTCTTGACCGCTGCAGAGGAAAACCGCGAAGCCTCCGTGTATGTTCTCGCCGTGGCCGAGCGGCTCGGAAAGCACATCAAGAAAGACGCGCTCATCCATCTGCTGCTAGAGCGCGAGCTTGCCAACGTACCCAAGGGTGAGAAGTTAAAACCCGTGGATCTGAAAGTGGTCGCGCGCGACAACTTTCGTCCCACCGGGCCGCCGCCCGATCGCGAGGAATTCGCGCGCGACGCCGTCCGCTTTCGCATCAACCTGGGCGCCGACAGCCGCGCCGAACCGGGCTGGTTGCTTCCGCTCATTTGCCGTCGCGGTGGCGTCACCCGGCGCGAGATCGGCGCCATCCGTGTGGTCAGCGCTGGCTTCAGCGAGTTCGAGATCGCGGGGCACGCCGCCACCGACTTCGCCCTGGCGGCTGCGCAGGCCGATCCGCGCGCTCCCCATGTCCGCGTCGAGCGCGTGCAGGGATTCTCGGGCGCTCCGCCATCGGCCCACGCCCGCCGCCGTCCCTACGACGATCGCTCTCGTCCCTATCCGCCGCGCAAGTTCGACGCCTACAAGCCGGCAAGTCGCCCGGCACAGTCCGCCGACGTCCGCCCGTCGGAGCCGCGCCGTGCCCCGCACCCAGGTGACTTTCGCCGGCCCGAGCCCGCGCACTTCGCGCCGAGATCGCAGGACGGGCACACGCCCTGGCAAGGCAAGAAGAACCCAGGCCACAAGCCCTTCGGTAAAAAGCCCTTCGCCAAGAAGCTTCCTGGGTAGCCGAATCGCTACCTCGTAATGGCCAGCCCGACGTTCGCATCGGCTTCGATCATGAAGTCGGGCAGGCCGGCGAGCACGCTGAGCGCGGCGTACAGGCGGAAGGTCTCGTTCAGTTTGTAGGTGAGCCCAGTGCCGACGCCCGCCAGCCCGACTCCGCCCAGCACGGTGTCTTTGCACGTGGGCCCGGCGCCGCAGTCGCTGAGGTTCGCGCTGGCCGGCGTCTTGATGCTCTGTCGGATTTGACCGGCGCCGGCCTGCACGGATAGGAATGGCTGCAACTTGCGGTTGGTGCTGCCCAAAAATCGGGTCGCCTTGACCAATCCCGCGAAGGCCATTCGTGCCGGTTGGTAGGTCTTCTGGCCGACATGGACTTCCTGCGCGCCGGTCACGAATTGGAAGCGGCCCTGCGCGGAAAGGATCCAGTGGTCGTTGTGGAAGTAGCCGATTTCGGGCGCAAGGTGCAGCAACTGCGCGGCCCCCAAACCCGACACGTGAATCGCGTTGGGCGGCACGCTGGCGTCCTCGGGATTCATTTCCGGCGACCCCGAGTGGTAGCCGCCGCCGCTGCCCACAGCCAGAACGAACCACAATCCGGGACCGCTTGAAGCCTCGCTGTTTCCCCTCGCGACTTTGGGGACGGGGGTAGTGGCCTTGTCTTCGTTGTCCCGGGGCGGACTATCGGATGCAAGCACGATACGATGGGGGGCCTCAGGCGTCCCACTGTGCGCCAGTGCCTGATCGTCGGCGTTTTGGGCCTCGATGTAGTACGCGACCTCTTTGCCCCGAGTTGCTTCGATGGGGATATGGGCTTGAAACCAACTTGCGGCGTTCTCGACGGGAAGCATGTCGCGGGCCAGGAATTCGTCACCTTCCTCGGCTCGATAGGCCAGCATGACCTTGGCCGCACCCAGTCCAGGAGGAACCTGCGCCTTGATGGCAACGGCCTTGTTGCGCACGGCCTGGGTCACGACGGGATGGGTGATTTCGTAGGCGACGCTTTCGCCGAGCATGGCCTGCGTGGCAGGCTCTTGCCCGGTCGGGAACGGAAGCGGCTTGTTTCCAAGCGCAGGGGTGGAGGCCAAGGCCTGCGCTTCGGCAAAGGCTGCTTGCACCTCGGGATTGATAAGCGACTTGGTGATCTTGATCTTGGGATCGATGGCGAGGGCCTGACGGAGCTCGGCCAAGCCTTGCTTGCGGTTCTTGAGCCCGCTGACGTAGACCACGCCCAGATGAACGTGGGTGCGCGCCGCCGTCGGATGGCCGTCGAGATGCGCGCTCCTACACAGTTCCAGCGCCTGGGTGAGCAGGGCTGCCGCGCCTTCCATGTCCAGCGACTCGTACAGCGTCAGGGCTTTCTTGTTCAGCTCGACGACTTTGTTCAGCGTCCCGTCGTCCTGCTCGGCGGCGCGCGCAGAGCCCGCCACGGCGAGCACGAGGCCGACAGCCGCCGCGGCACGCCCGAGACGAACGCGCTTGAGAGTCATGGGCTGGTGCCCCGAACTAGCTGCTGCCACCGCCGCCGCCGCGCCGGAGCTCGGTCAGAACCGCCTTGGCGATGGCCTTCAGGGTTTCGAAGACCCCGACACCGGTGGTGGCGCAGGCCTCGAACTCGGGCGCGTGCGTTGGGTTGAGCAGCTGGCGCAGCTCATCCAGGGGCGCGGCGTTGGGCAGATCGCGCTTGTTGTACTGGACGATGTAGGGCAGCTTGTCGAGGTTGTAGCCCTGCTCGGTCAGGTTGAGGCGCAGGTTTTCCAGCGATTCCATGTTCGCCTCCATGCGCTCGTTCTGTGAGTCGGCCACGAAGACCACGCCGTCCACGCCCTTGAGGATCAGCTTGCGGCTGGCATCGTAGAACACCTGGCCGGGCACGGTGTAGAGGTGGAAGCGCGTCTTGAAGCCGCGGATCTCTCCCAGCGACAGGGGCAAGAAATCGAAGAACAACGTGCGCTCGGTTTCGGTGGCAAGCGAGATCATCTTGCCTTTGGCTTCGGGGCTGGTACGCGCATAGATGAACTGCAGGTTGGTGGTTTTTCCGCCGAGCCCAGGGCCGTAGTAAACCAGCTTGCAGTTGATTTCGCGGGAGGAGTAGTTGATGAAGCTCATCGACTGGGGCACTCAATCATTGAAGAGTTTGTCGATGTCCGCGTCGGTGATCTCGTTCAAGATCGAAGGCCCGGTCTGGCTGGCCGCCTTGCGCGTGACCTGCTCGAACAGGCGGGCCATTTCCTCGGTGGCCTTGCGGACGCGCAGGCGAACCAGACCCAGCGACGAGCGCTCGTCGAAGAGCACGACCAAAATGGCGCGCCCGGCGACCAGCGTGATGTGAACGTGGGTTTTCTCGCCCTCGTGGAACTGGCTGGTGAAGTCCTTCTCGCGCAGGATCTTCGAGATCCCGCCGGTGGCCGCCACGTTGCCCGCGGTCAGCGAGGACAACGAGGTGACGTCGATCTCGCCGACCTCGCCGGCTTCGGCGATGGGCTGACCGTCGCGGCCGATGAGCAGCACGGCCTTGGCATTGGAATCCCGATGCAGCCGCTGGCAGACGCTGGCGATCAGCTTCTGCTCTTCGGGGAACATGACATCTGGGCCACTCATCTGGCTACTGTTCTCTCCTAGAAAAGAACCCTGGGGGGAACACAGTGCCGCTGGGAGGGCTCTTGTGGCAGGCACCGGGAGCTCCTTCGAAGCCTGGCCGGGACCATCGTGCTGGGGGTGGGCTGAGCTAGCATCGGTGGGCCGCGGCTTGCAAGTTGGGGTGAGGGCGTTGACTTCAAGGGAGAACTCTCTCAGGTCCGGTAGCTTAACAGTTTTTCGCGGACCGCACACGGCCGCGATGAATGGGAACGACAGGAACTCGTGATGGCTTTACGAGCGCATGCGGTCAGAATGGCTACAGCTCGCGCCGGCCGTCGATGGCCCGCGCCAGGGTCAGTCGGTCGGCGTATTCGAGCTCGCCGCCCATGGGCACGCCCGTGGCGATGCGGCTGGTGCGCACGCCGAGCGGGCGAATCAACTTGGCCAGGTAGATCGCCGTGGTTTCACCTTCCACGCTCGGATTGGTTGCCACGATGACCTCGCGGATGTCGCTGCCACCGCAGCGCTTGACGAGCTCGGCGATGCGCAGATCGTCGGGGCCGATGCCTTCCAAGGGGGAAAGCACGCCGTGCAGGACGTGGTAGCGGCCGCGGTAGCCACCCGTGCGCTCGATGGCGAGCACGTCCTGCGGGTGCGCCACCACGCAGAGGAGTGCTGTGTCGCGCCGCTGGTCGCGGCAGATGGCGCAGGGATCGTCCTCGGTGAAATCCCAGCACTGCCCGCACAAGTCGGATCTTCGCGCGCAGCTCGGAGATGGCGCTGGCCAGCGCCGCGGCATCGGCTTCGGGGGCGCGCAGGATGTGGAAGGCCAGCCGTGCGGCGGTTTTTTCGCCCACGCCGGGCAGCTTGCCGAGCTCGCACACCAGGCGCGCGATGGGGCCTGCCACCTTCGCCCCCCTCATTGGGTCTTGATCTCCTTGGGGGCGGTGCCGAAAAGCTCCTGGGCCTTGCGAACCATGGGGTGCTGGCGAGCCTCGCTCTCGCGCAGGCTGCTGTTCGGCCTGCGCGGCTTCCGCCTCGCGGCCGACCTCGGAGCGCACCAGGGCCTTGCCCGGCCTGCGCGGTGCCGACCTCCAGGGCGATGCGGGTTGGTGATCCGGTGATCTGCGAGAGCACGCGTTCGATCTCGACCTTGCTTTTCGCGGTTTGGTCGAGGGCGAATTTCTGGTCGAAGAGCAGCGTGACCTGGCCGCCTTCCCATGAAGCAACCTCGGCGTGGTCGAGCGCGGCTGCGATGGAGGGGCGGTGGCCGAAGGATTCGCACACCCGCCGCCACACCCCGGCGATGTCGGACTCGGGCGAACCGCGCTCGGCCGGCATGGCGGCAGCGGGTGCTTGTGCGCTTGCGCTGGAAGGTGCCGGCGACGCGGCCGCGCGGGTATGGGGCGGGGCCGCCAGCGGAGCCGCGGGGACGATGGCAAGTCGTGGGCGCGGGTCGGAACCACGCGGGGCGGGCGGAGCCGCGCCAGTGCCGCCCGCAAGCCGAGCTTCCAGCTTGCCCAGTCGGTCGAGAAGGTCGCCGAGGGGCAGCAGCGGTTCGGCGAAGCATAGATCGACCAAGGCCATCTCGACGATCAGGCGCGGCGTCTGCGAGCGCGCGGCCTCCTCGACGGCGCGTGCCCAGCGCTCGAAAAGCGCCGTGACCAGTCCGCGGGGCGCTTTTTGCACCAGCTTCTTGGCTTCCGCGATCTCCTCGGGCGTGGCATCGATCAGCTCCGCCGCCTCGGGAACGAGCGAGACGATCTCCAAATCGTGCAGCAGGCCAAGGAAACTGCGCGCGAGCTGCACCAGATCCACGCCACGATCTACGGCCTCGGCCAGGCCGCGCAAGGCCTGTGCGACGTCTCGCCCCAGCACCGTGCCGGCCAGTTGGAAAAGCAAGCTGCGATCCGCCACGCCCAGCACCTCGGCCACGCGCTCGCGAGTGATCTTGTCCTTGCCCACGTAGGCCAGCACCTGGTCGAGCAGGGACAGTCCGTCGCGCACGGAGCCGGCGGCCTCGCGGGCCAGCAAGCGCACGGCCTCGGGTTCGCACTCGATGTTTTCCTTGACCAGAATCTGCGAAAGGTGCGTGGCGAGCGCGCTGGTGGACAGCAGCTTGAAGTCGTAGCGTTGGCAGCGCGAAAGGATCGTCGCCGGAATCTTGTGCGACTCGGTGGTGGCGAAGATGAACACCACGTGGGGAGGCGGCTCTTCCAGCGTCTTGAGCAGCGCATTGAAGGCGCTGGTGGAGAGCATGTGCACCTCGTCGATGATGTAGACCTTCTTGCGCGCTTCGGCCGGCAGGTAGCGCACGCCCTCGCGCAGGGTGCGGACGTCGTCGACGCCGGTGTTGGAGGCGCCGTCGATCTCGAGCACGTCCACCGATTGTCCGCTGGCGATGGATTGGCAGATGGCGCACTCGCCACAGGGATTGGCGGTGGGGCCTTTCTCGCAGCACAAGGCCTTGGCCAGGATGCGGGCGGCACTGGTTTTGCCGATGCCGCGCGCCCCAGTGAACAGAAAGGCGTGGTGCACGCGACCGAGCTCGATGGCGTTGGTCAGGGTGCGGGCGACGTGCTCCTGACCGGCCAGGTCGTCGAAGCGCTGCGGTCGGTATTTGCGGGCAAGGACCAGGTACGACACGCCGGCATCATGGGGAAGATGCCAGGGGGCCGTCAACAGGCTTTCGCCGGCCTTGGTCGGATGTCCTGACGCCGATCTCGACTTCGGGCTCAAGATTCGGACCAAACCCGTCGCAGTAATAGGTGCTCATGAACCAGGATTTTGCGCGGTCGCGACCTGTCGCGGCGGATCGCAACAGCGAACCAGTCGGACACGGCCAGGTATCGGCTCCGCGGACCGTGGGGGGTGGCCAAAGGTTTCGCTAGATGCAGTCGATATATAGGAGAGGAACGACGATGAAGCCCATGCCCAAGGCCGAGCGCTTGGCCGCTCTGGTTTCCAACGTTACCGAGACCATGCTGGGGATCTCTTTCGCACCGGCCGCGAGCACGCCGGCCCATCCAAGCCTGAACTGGAGAACCGCCATCATGCTGGTGGACGGCCCGCGTCCAGTGAGCGTGGGTCTTTCGTCGGACGAAGGTGGTTGCGCCAAGCTTGCGGCGGCCATGTTCGGTTGCAAGACCGAGGGCGTCGACGTCGGCATGATCAACGACGCACTTCGCGAGCTGGTAAACATGACCGCGGGGCTTCTCAAGCGCGAGATGGCGCTCGACCAGGCGCTGACCGTGCCCGCGATCGTCGATGACAAGGAATCTCTGGCCGAGATTGCCCGCCAGCACCCGGCGCTCGTGCTCATCGCACGCGAGGTTGGGATTGCGCTGTGGGCCTGCGATGGTCTTCTCAAATGGAACGTGAAGGCCGCGTAGATTGGTTTTCGGAGAAGTAGCTCAAGGACAAGGAGCAGTTGCATGCCGCGTATCCTGACAGTCGACGACAGCCGTCCCATTCGCATGATCGTTTCCAAGGCCCTGGTCGAAATGGGCTTCGAGGTGGGTGAGGCCGAGGATGGCAACGATGGCCTCAAGAAGCTGAAAGAAGGGGCCTACGACCTGGTGGTCCTTGACGTGACCATGCCCAACCTCGATGGCCCAGGCATGCTGGCCAAGATGCGCGAGGCGGGCGACAAGACGCCGGTGCTCATGCTGACGTCCGAGTCGAAGACGTCCATCGTGGCCGCGCTGATGAAGCTCGGCATCCAGGACTACGTGCTCAAGCCTTTCAAGGGCGACGAGCTGCGCGCCAAGGTGCTCAAGGCCCTCAAATTGCCCGCCGACTATGTGGCCCAGAGATGCGGGAGCTGCGGCCGGGCGCCGACGTGGGCGACGGCAAGCTCGTCGTGCTGGTCATCGACGACATGGAGAACGTGCACAAGAAGCTGCGCTCCATGATTCCCGAGGCCGTGGAGCTGGAGACGGCCATGTCGGTACAGGATGGCCTGACCGCGGTTCGCGGCAAGAAGTTCAAGGCCATTCTTGTCGACGCCGAGATTCAGGCCGGCGGTCCCGCGCCCCTGGTCAAGCAACTGCGCTTGCTGCAACCCGCGGCGGGCATCTGGGGCATGGCTTTGCGCAGCGCCAACAACGTGGCCAAGGAAATGCGGGATCTGGGGTTCGACGATGCCTTGCTCAAGCCGTTCACCCAGGATTCCATTGATGCCTTGATCGAGCAGTACGCGGTCCAAGAACGAGACCCTCTTCGTGGCCAAGGAAGACCTCATCGAGCTCACCCCGTTCCTTGGCAAAGAGGACAAGTTGGAGCGCTATTTCACCAAGCTGTCGGCCGATGTGAAGGCCGTGGTGCAGAAGCTGGGCGAGGCGTGCTTCGAAATGCGCCGTCATCGACGCCACCAACATTCCCCTGCAGCAACCCGCGCGGGTGGCGCAATTCCTGGTCGACACCTTCAAGGTCGCCGGAGAGCTCGGCATTTCGGTGAAGGTGGTGGGCTCGCCGGAATTGCCCAAAGCCATGAGCGGCTTCCAGGAAACCAAGGATCTGCGCTGCTTCACCACGGTGGAAGAAGCGCGCTCGCAAGCGGCGTAGGACCGCCGGTTCTGCCCGACTCGCGCCGACCATCCTGCTCCTGGCCAGCTCCTGCCAGCTCGTAGTCGATGAGCAGGTTGGGGGCTTTCGCGCCGACAGCGACCCAAGCCTATTCTGCTCGACAAATCCTCAGGCTTTGGGCATCGTTGTAACGCGCCGCTAGGCCCCGGCATCCAAAACGGGCCAGTAGCGTCGCTGGTGAAAGGGTAATTACATGGCTTCGAATTTCAGATCCTTCGGTCGTATATTTTTCGTGGTGGCACTGCTCGCGCCGGTGCTCCAGGGCTGCGGTGGTTCCAGCGGCGGGTCGCCAAAGAACGCAACGCCCGCGTGCGTGCGTGCAAGCGATTGCACGGGAACATTGGTGTGTATTCAGAACTTCTGCGTTCAGCCGTGCGAGTCAGCGAAGGATTGCACAAGCGGGGAACGCTGCATCGTGGCGACAGGTGGAAATAGCTGTCAGCCCCCTGAAAAGACCCTTTGCACCTATAACAGCGACTGCACCAAACCGCTTGTCTGCGGCGTGGACTTGCAGTGTCGCAACCAGTGCCAGACGAACGACGACTGTACCAGCGGTCAGGTGTGCACGTCCGTCAGCAAGCTTTGCGCCGACCCATCCATCGACATCAACTACGACCCCTCCACCAAGGATTTCAAGACAGCTATCGACGCTGGCGGCAGGATCGATTCGAGCGGCGGCGGCCCCGTCGATGCCGGTGCTCCTGTCGACGCGTCCTCCGTGGTTCCCGATACCAGTATTTCTGGACCGGAGGTCGCGCATGTCGACGTCGCGGCGAGCGAAGCCGCGCCGATCGATTCGCCCGCGGCCGAC
The DNA here is from genome assembly GCA_963723955.1 of uncultured delta proteobacterium. Taxonomy (GTDB): domain Bacteria; phylum Myxococcota_A; class Polyangia; order Fen-1088; family Fen-1088; genus Fen-1118. The sequence goes on along the minus strand of CAVRSU010000030.1, from coordinate 15,954 downwards.
AAACCGGTGGTTGCGCTCGATACGGCGGGCCCCGACGTCTCACTCAACTTCGATGCTCCTGCCTTGTCGGTGGACGGCGTCGTGGTGACGCCCAGTCCTTCGGTGCGTCAGGGACAAATCAACATCACGATTAACATCACGAAAGCCGCGGGTGGCTTGGCCGGCGCCGGCCTCTTCGACATGGGTGACCTGACGGTCCGCCCACAGACCGGCGGTAGCGACACGTCTCTCATTCTCAAGGTTTCGGTTCCCCACGGCGCGCCGCTTGGCAAGCGAACCCTCAAGTTCGCGACCAACACGGGCGTCGTGACGGCCGACAGCGTTCTGGAGGTCACTGCGATTACGTCCGGACCGACGGGGGTGGATACCAACGCTGGATCGGCCGCCTCGCCCTTCCTCACGCTCAAGCAAGCCGTCTTGGTTGCGGACGTGGGCGATACTATCCATTTGATGGACGGCACCTACAACACCAAGGGCGGCGAGACCTGGGGCTACGTCATTCCCGACAACCTGACCATCGTCGGCGACTCCACCGCGGGAACGGTGATTGATGGCGTGGGGGCGACGACCAATCCCAATGGTATCAATGCCTCGACAGCGGTCACCCTCAAGACGCTCACCCTGCAGCACTTCTACTACGGCATCGACATGAAGCTGCCGTCGAGCACCCTCACCATGCAGGACGTGGTGCTGGGCGGAAATTCGACCACCGCGATTTACGTCGAGCAGGCGGCGACGGGCTCGACGGTCAATATTTTGGGCAAGAATGGTCTTGTCGATCAGCCGGGGCAGAGCGCAATCACCGTCTACAATGCTCCTAACGTGACGGTCAACATTACCGACGCGACCTTGCAGGGGGGCAGTTATGTCGTCTATTTCGCTTACAATTGCTCGGCGGGGAAGCTGAACATCTCGGGCGGAACCATCAAGCAATTGGCGAGTTACGATGCGATCACCATGGCCGTCAGCTCGAACGCGGTGGGGACCACGGCCGTTCTCGACAATGTGACCATCATTGGGAGGATCTCCGACAGTGACCCCAAGGGCACCATGACCATCACGGGGTCGACCATCACGCAGAAGTCCAACACCGGGATCGACTTCTCCGGGCTCTCGCTGACCGTGGCGAACACTCAGTTGAGCATGACCTCTACCAACACCGGTATCTATCTGTCCGGAACTCAGGCCACCATGTCGCTGAGCGAAGTCACCGTAACTGGCGGCTATTACGGCATCCAGCAAAGTGGCGCCGGCAGCAGCGCCAAGCTGCGCGGTACCACCATCACGGGCACGACCTACGACGACTACTATTTGACCGCGGGGGACTTGGATCTCGGTACGGCTACCGAGTCCGGCGACAACGTGTTTGGCCCTCCCTCCAGCACGGGCTACTGGTGCCTCGACATCTACCGGCCACAAGGGGCGAGTGCGGGGAACCCGGTTACGTGCAGTGGGACGACCCTAAATGGTCAGGCGCCAAGTCCCGGCACCATCGACGCCTCCGCCGGGACAATCAGCCTAGGACCGCAGCGGTACTCCGTGTCGACCGGCAACAAGCTGATCTTCTACTAGGAGGAGCAGGGCGCGGCCTGATCCATGAAAACGAGGGAAGACGGGTCGGATTCGTTCCTAGGCAATACCGCGCCTGGGCCTGCCCCGGCCCTCGTTTCGGGCGGCGATCTGTCGCCCGGTTACGTCGTCGGCGAATACCGCGTCGAACGCGTGATCGGGCGCGGTGGCATGGGGGTGGTGTACTCGGGCGTGCAGCCAGTCATCGAGAAGCGGGTGGCGATCAAGGTCCTCAACTCGGAGCTGTCGTCCGATCCAGGGCTTGTGCGGCGATTCCTCGACGAGGCCCGCGCGGTGAACCGGATTCGCCACCCCAACATCATCGACATCTTCTCGTTCGGGCAGCTTGCGGATAGCCGACAGTACTTCGTGATGGAGTACCTCGAAGGCCACACCCTCGCCGACCGACTGCAGAGCGCGGATCTTCCCATCGAACAGCTACCGCCGTTGCTCGCACAAATCTGCGACGCACTCGACGCGGCCCACGGCGAGCACATCGTGCACCGCGATCTCAAACCCGAGAACATTTGGATCGTCGACTCGCGGCGGGGGCGCATGTTCGCCAAGCTCCTCGATTTCGGTATCGCCAAATTGCTTGCCACCGGCGAGCAGACCACCACGCAAGCGGGCGTGCTCATGGGGACGCCCCAGTACATGTCCCCCGAGCAATGCCATGGCCGCGCCATCGATCACCGCACCGATATCTACGCCATGGGCGTGCTGCTGTACCAAATGTATACCGGCACGCTCCCCTTTAGCGGCGAGAGTTTCGCCGAGGTTCTGACCAAACAGCTTACCCAAGTTCCCGAACGACCGTCGACGCACGCCGCGCTTCCGCAAGCCTTGGACGAGCTCATTATGCGCTGCCTGGCCAAGGATCCAGCCGACCGGCCGCAGACCGCGCGTGAGCTTGGCGAAGGGCTCGCGCGCATTCTCGTTCCAGCGCCGACCGCGGCTTTGCCGGCCTTCCAAGCACCGACCACCACGACCCTGCGCGGATCGGCGCGAATCTGCAGAGTCCGCTGCGCCGACGGCCACGCCGACCCGGCGCTGGCCTTTGCTTGTCGTGGTGCTCTTGGTCGGAGCCCTGAGCGCGCTGGGCGCCGCGCGCTTGGCGGGTAAGGGACAGACGACCGCACCCAGGGCGGCCGGGCCAGCACCTTTCGCCCGCGACGAACCCAAGGTCGCCGCCGCGCCGATTCCGACGGTGGGACCGGATGCCTTGCCGGCCGCGGTGTCGCCACAACCTCCCGTGCAGGAAGTGGCAAAGAAGTCGGTCGACCCGGCGGAGGGAAAGCGCCCCAAAGTCTTGGGCAAACCAGGAACCCGCGAGGCATCCCGGACGCCGGGCTCCTCGCGTTCTTCCAGCAGCGGCCTCGTGACGGACAACCCATTTCGATAGGTGACATCGTGATACGAGAAAGAGCATGGTTGCGCGCGTCGGCGCGCGGACGCGCAGGGTGTTTGGTGGCGGTAGCCTCGTGTGCGCTGGGCTTGGGCAGCACTGACTTGGCCCTGGCTGCACCGGTCACGAACCCGCCGTTTTCAGTCCAGCCCACGGCCGCCGTCAAGGCAGAAGCCCGCGATCGATTCGACCGGGGCGTGCGACTCTTCGAAAAGGGCGAGAACGCGAGCGCACTGGCCGAATTCAAGCGCGCAAACGAGCTCATCCCAAACCCGCTGGTCCTCTACAACATGGGGCTTGTCTACGCTGCCATGAACCGTCCGGTGGAGGCGGTCGACGCGCTTGAGGCATTCCTAGCCGAGCCCAACGCGGCCCAGCGCGCGCAACACCACCACGCCGTGCAGGTTCGCGACGAGCAGTCGGCTCGCGTTGCACGCCTCCTCGTCAAGACCGAGATGCCGGCCACGGTGGACATCGATGGTGTCGAGATGGGCCGCACGCCGCTCGCCCAGCCCATCCGCGTCGCCAGCGGTGCCCACGTGGTAGGTGCGCAGGCACCCGGTTTCTTGCCCAGTCGCAAGGAAGTTACGTTGGCAGGACAGGTCACGGAGACACTGGTGTTGACCTTGCTGCCAGCGGCTAGCCGAATGGCACAGCTGTCGGTCGTCAGCTCACCCATCGGGGCCGACGTGCTTGTGAATGGTCAGCGGGTCGGTCAGACGCCGCTGCCGGCTAGCGTGGCCGTCGCGTCGGGCAGCGTTCGCGTGGAACTGCAGCGGGCCGGCTATTTGCGCGCAGAGCGCACACTGGAGCTCGGGGACGGCGCGCGCGGCGAGTTGACCTTCGCCCTGGAAGAAGACCCTTCGGCGCCTCCGTCGAGCCGGGGCGTGTTGCGCCTTTCCACCAGCGAGCCGGACGCCGAGGTCAGCATTGACGGTATCCCGCGCAGACTGGGTGCCAGTGGACTCTTCTTGCCCGTCGGCCCGCACGCGTTGAAGATTACCAGGGCCGGTTTCGAGCCCTACGAGCGCGCCGTGAACATCACGGCCGATGGGGAGGTACCTCTTGCTGCCGCTCTGACGCCAACACCGGAAACCCGCGAGCGCTACGAGAGCAGCATCAGGACGCGCAAGGTAGTTGGTTGGACAGTACTAGGAACCGGCGTGGCCTTGGCGGTTGCGGGGGGGGTGTACGGCGCAATCAAGCTCAAGGATGTTACGGACTCCAGAAATCAGCTCAACACCGTTCTTGCCGCCGAGGCGGACCCCAACAATCAGTGCTACGCAAAGGGACTCGACTACGGTCTGCGCCAGTGTGGCGCGGTGAAATCGGACGCGCAGAGCAGGGTGGACAGTGCAGTGCTCCGACGCAATCTCGGATTCATCGGTGCCGGTGTGGGACTGGTGGCCGCCGGGGTGGGTGGCTATCTGCTGCTCAGCTCGGGCGATCCCAACCGCTATCGCAAGAATGTCGGTGTGGCTCTGACCGATGGCGCGGTGTGGACCGATGGCCAGGGCGGGGGACTGTTGCTGGTTGGTCGCTACTGATCGGCAGCGGGGTCTGCCTCAAGATCCGGGGCCGATCTGACGCATTTACAGTCAGATATGCACACAGATCCGCATCGCGGGGCCGGCTCGGCGAGCGCGCTGGGCCTGCCTTGCGAGCGACGGATCCTCGTGCATGAGACTGGCCCCCATGAAACTGGCTGAGCAGCTGGAAATCATCCTCGAGAATCGCATCGCGCAGGACAACCTGACGCTGCCGCTGCTGCCAGCCATTGTGGCCAAGGCCAACGATGTGGTCCGCCGGACCGATGCGACCGTGAAGGATCTGGTGGCCACCATCGAGCTCGATCCTATTCTCGCCGCCGTGGTCTTACGCCTGGGCGCCGCGGCCGGGTGCAGAACCCTCGAACAATCCGTTACCAAGGTGGGCGCGCAAAAGGTGCGCTCGGTCTTGGCCGAAGCCTCGGCCCATCGAGTGACCGAATCCCGCGATGCCAAGACCACGGAGGCGACGCGGATGCTTTGGGATCACGCGCGCGCGGTGGCCATCTTGGCCCAGAATGTGGCTATCCTGGCTGGCGTCGAGGAGCCCGAGGTTTGCTTCGTCGCGGGCCTCTTGCACGACATCGGCAAGCCGGTGGTGGCAACCATGCTGCTGGAAGCCGAGGCCCAGATCGCGCAGCGAAACCCGAAGCTGTGGAGTATCGACGGGGACGCGTGGGTCGGCGTGGTGGAACGAACCCATCGCAAGATCGCGACAAATCTGGCCAAGAAGTGGCAGCTTCCGGAAGAGGTTCAAAACGCCGTCTTGCAGTTCTCGGACTACGACGCCGCCAACCGACAATCCATCGCGAACGCCGTTCATTTCGCCAACGCCCTGGCCAAACAGATGGGGATTGCCTTGGGCGAGGTATCCGCCGACGACAACGATGCGCTGGTCATGGTGGGACGGTCGTTGCTCGGGCTCGACGACGAGGCCGTGGCGCGCGTGGCCGCGGATGCCAAGACGCGTTGCCGGTTGACGTAGTAATGGGAACCCTGGGAGGGTTCGCTTCGCCCTCGGCACCCGCCAACACACCCTGCCACCCCCGCGCTACGCTCGGCCTCGCCAAACCCTGCGATGCTTCGCTGCCAGCGAAGCTGGCAGGCTCCGCACGCGTTTACCTAGCCCGCACAAATGTCGACTTGGGGCGACTCGCGAATAGTGCGGGCTAGAAATGCGCTAGTTGGCCGCCTCCGGGAAGATCGAAATCCAATCCATGCGCGATCCGTTCGCATCAGAGCCACCCGGGCTGGCCTTGCACGCAGTTTGGAAGGTGCCGTTGGCCACGGCTGCGTGCCCGCCATCGAAGGTGAACCGCACCAGGGCGCCGCTGCCCTGGTTGCCCACGTAGAGCTCGCCCCACGGGGCGAGTGCCAGGCCAGACGGGTAGTCGAGGCCGTTTCCGGTGATGGTTCCGTTGGGCGTAGCGCCGCCCTGGGCATCGACCAAGAATCGCGAGATGGTATCGGAATAGTAGTTCGCAACCAAAAGCTCGCCCCAGGAGGTGAGCGCCATGCCGTCCGGGCCGCCAAGACCATTGCCCGTGATGTCCGGGAGCCGGGTGGGGTTGTGATCGCTCCCGATGCTGTACGCCTGGATGGTGCCACCACTCGGGAAGCGCTGAGAAACGTAGAGGATGCGTGTGTCGGGGTTCCACAGCACGCCGGAAGCGCTCGGCGCATTGGCCACTCCCCGAGAAAACGCGGGCGTCCCCTGTGTGTCGAAGCTAACGAACCAGACGCCGGACATGCCCGGGCTAACCATGCCGAGGTCGTCGTCCACAAAAGCCATGCTTCTCACATCGAACCTGCTCAACACCGTGATGCCCGAGATGGTCAGCGGGCCGCTGACCGTCGGGCTGCCGAAAGGTGAGGTCAGCTTGTAGAGTCCCGGTGGCGCGTAACTGGCGACGAACAGCTCGCCTGTCGCGCGCAGGGCGACGCTGGCGGCAGACGGAACCGAAATCGTGGCGCTGAGGGTCGGCGCCGATCCCGGAAAGATGGCGTAGCGATACAAGGCATTGGCCAGGTCGTCGGGTACGAACAAGGTCGCCCCGCCCGTGCCGGCGTCTGCGGGCGATCCGCCGATTCCGCCGGTGCCGCCCACACCGTCCGCGTCGACCAGCCCGCCAGCTTGGCCGCCAGCGCCGCCGTCCACATCGTTGCTGGCCGACCCGCCCGTGCCCGCGCTCCCGCCCGAGCCGGTGCTGGTCGGCGTCTGCGTGGGGATAGCTATCCAATCCATGCGCGACGCCGTGGAGGCGGTGCCGCCGGGGTTGGCCTGGCACGCGGTCCGGAAAGTGCCATGGGCCGCCCCTGCATGCGAGGAGTCGAAGGTGAATCGCGAGACGGTGCCGGTGCCTTGGTTGCCCACGAAAAGCTCGCCCCACGGGGCAAACGCCATGCTGGTCGGGTTGTCGAGGCCGTTGCCGGTAAGGCTGCCGTTGGCCGTGGCGCCCCCCTGCGCGTCGAGGGTGAAGCGGGAGATGGTGTCCGCGTAGTAGTTGGCGACGAAGAGCTCTCCCCAGGGCGCGAGCGCCATCCCGTCGGGACCGCCGAGACCATTGCCGGTGATGTCCGCGATCCGTGTCGCGGTATGATCGGTGGCGATGCGGTAACCCTGAATGGTCCCGCCGCTTGGGAAGAGTTGCGAAACGTAGAGTACCCGGGAGTCCGGATTCCACAGGAGGCCGGCGCAACTCGGTAAGCTTTGCGGGCCCGGCAGGGCCCAAGAAATGGCAGGGTTTCCTTGGGTGTCGAAAACCACAGACCAGGCGTCCGACATGCCTGGGCTGGTCAGCATGAGGTCGTCATCGACGAACGTCAGCGTCCTGATGTCGAACCGGCCCAGCACCGACAGGCCTGAGATGGTGAGCGGGCCCTTCACCGTGGGGATGGCCAAGGGCGAGGTGATTTTGTAGATCGCGGGCGGTGAGGTGGTCGACGCGAACAGCTCGCCCTTGCGGCTCATCGCCACACTGCTGGCCGATGGGATTGGAATGGTGGCGGTGAGAACTGGGGCCGAGTCGGGCGTGATTGCATAGCGGTACAGGCTGCCCGCCAAGTCGTCTGGAACGAACATCATTACGCTGCCAGGCGGTCCGCTGGTGGCGTTGCCGATGGTGGTATTGATGGCGGTCGCGCCGCCGCTGCTCGCGTCCACGCCCGACGAGGCTTCGGTGCCGCCGCTGCCACCTCCGCCATTGCTGTCGTCCGCGGTGCTGAGCAAACCGCGATCGCAGCCGATGCCAAACGTGCCCAGCGCCACGAGAGCCAGCGCGGCCGAAAGGCTTCGATTTGAAGTTCTTGTGCATGTCTTGGTCATGATCGAAAAAACCCAAACGCCACCTGTCGTGCGCAAACTTTCTCAGAACCCGCGCGCGAGGCCGATCCAGACAGCGCCCAGCGCCGTTGCGGTCATCTGATTGTCGCGCCGAAAGAAGTTAACGGGCAGCTCGGCGCTCGCCTGCATCGCGAATTGATCGGCAAGCCGGACCTCCAAAAGTGCCGTCGGGCTGGCAAAGGCGAGCCCGGTCCAGTGGATCTGGCCACCGCTGTCGACCTTCTCGATTCCCGTGCCCGCGCCAAGTCCGGCACCCAGCCCGGCGCTCAAGCGGCCCGCGCCCAGCCACCATGATGGCATCACCTCGGCGGTCACGCGGTTCTCGCGCATGCCGGGCGCGCGGCCCGTGCCGGCGCAAAGGCTCAAGGCCAACCGCTTGGCACCGAAGCTGCGCTCGACTCCGAATCGCCCACCGGCCAGCAGTGCGTCCTTGGCCGCGCCATCGAGCAAGCCAAGCGCAACCGACGCGGACCACGGGGATCGAAGTGGGCGCTCGCTTGCGGGTAAGGCAACCGTCGATAGAGCGACCGCGGGTGCGAGCTCTCCCTTGGCCACCGCGCCGCCGGCGTGCATGGGGACCAGCTCGGCGCTGGCCAGACGCAGCTCCTGTCCGCGCACGACCATCACGCGTGTGCCGAAGCCTTGCGATCCTCGCCACGCCTGTACCCGATACGTCCCAGGCGGCACGGCGATCCGGTGTGCAGAACGCGGACCCAGCTCGGCGAACACCTGCTCCCTTGGCGTGGACACCAGCAAAAGGCGATCGAACCCGACCGGCAGATCCAGCACCGCGGACGGTTGTTGCAGGCGCGTGAGCACCAGGTCGCCCCGACCTGCCAAGTGGTAGTCGTAGGCCGGATGCTGCGGTCCCACCGTGGTATCGGAGGTCGTGCGCAGGGTGCGCGCGAAGGCGTACTGATAAGCCTCGGCCAGGGTCACTACGCCGTCGCCGGAAGCATCGGCGGCGCCGCGCAACCCGGAGATGAAGTGATGCGAGAAGAACGAGCCGCCTATTTCGGACGATTCCAGCGCGGCCTCGTCGGCGGCACTGGAGGCGATCATGGCCTCGCCGGTGCTGACCAGGTCGTCGGCCAGGCGAATGTCGAAGGGCTGTCCCAGGGTGCCGCCCTTGAGCGCCAGCAGGGCGCCGCTGCGACAGCTGTCCAAGATCATCAGGCGCACCTCGGCCCCGGCGGCGCTGACCCGTTGCCTCAGCTCTGCAAAGGGAAGGCGTTGGCCCCCGAGCTCGAGCACCACGCCGTCCGAGTGTCCTGAGAAGTAGAAGATGAGCACGACCTGTCCACGGTGCTCCGCGTGCCAGCGAACGATCCGCTGGGTGACGTCGTCCAAGGCGGCAAGCACCTCGGCCGGGCTGGGACCGCGCAAGAGCAGCACGTCCGCGGGCGCGAGACCGCCGAGCTCGCTGAGCACACCGGCGAACTTGAAGGCATCTTGCTCGGCGAAGCGCAGGGCGGAACGGGTGGATTCGCCCCGGTTGCTGCCCACGACCACCGCGATACGCCGGGTCTCGGCGCGGGCCTGGCCAGCGATGCCGGCGAGCATGGCAAGCGCAAGCAACCAGCAGCGTACATGGCGCATCGTCATCATTGGTTCTCTTTCTCGAAAAGCAGGGTCGATTGCAAGGTACCTTCGATGGGCAAGCGTTGCGCAGCCCGGATCGCGGCCGCGCCACCCGCGCCCAGGCGGGCCAACGCGTCCCGGGCCAGGTTGGCCGAGATGGGCCTCTCGCTGTGGATGACGAAGATTCGCTCGGGTCCTGGCGCCTTGTCCAGCACGATGCTGTGGGGCACCGACACTGTGCTCTTGCCATCCACCTCGGCGCTGGTGTCTCCGCGGAAGGGATAGTAGACGCTGATTTGCGCGGCGCCATCCACGGAGGCAATCAAAACGTAGGGCAGGCCGGTGGGCGGAAGCACGAAGCGTAGGGCGTCACCAGCGGCCAGGCGATCGCCGTCGTGCACCTTGGTCACCTCGGCGCCCGCGCCACCCAGCCCGTGGCGCCGGGCGAACACCTGCAACGGGGGCAGGCCCTTGACCGCGATCACTGGCAGATCCGAGGATGTATTCGTAGACGACCATCGGGCGTGCTGGCCGCGCACGAGCACAAACAGGCTGGCCGCCGCGGGCAGGATCAGCCCGAGCAACCAGCGCCGGCGTGCCGGCCCCCTGCCTTGCCTTTGCGCCGCCACTCTTTCCGCCGTACGAGGAAACACACTGGTGCGAAAATGCCAGGCGCGCTGGGCGTGCTCCGCCTGGCGAGCGGCACAGCTGGGACAACGCGCCCCATGCGCCGCCACGCGCGCAACCTCTTCGGGCGAGGCCTGCCCCAGATCGATCAGGTCGAGATCCATGACCGTGACGTGCCTTGCGTCGCTCATCATTGTTCGCTCCTGTTCAGCAACCTCTGCGCACCGGCGTGGAAGTCGGATAGGCGGTTGACCACTGTGCGCCGGGAGATCCCAACCACCCTCGCGACCTCCTCTTGCTCGAAGCCGTCGACGTGATACAGCCAAGCCACCACGCGTACCTTGGCGTGCGCGTGCTCGATAAGGCGTCGCACGAGATCCCGATCCTCTATGCGCGCTTCTGCAACCCACGAGAGCTCTGGGAGGTCCGGAATCTCCGCCAACGGAACGTCGCGCTTGCGACGGTCGCGGATCTCATTGAGACAGTAGTTGGTGGCCACACGGTAGATCCAATAGAGCGCCTCGCGCGCGGCGGGCACGCGGTCGAGGCGACGCCAGACGCGCAAGAAGGTCTCCTGCGTGGCATCCTCGGCCGCGCCTTCGTCGGTCAGAAGCAAACGACAACGGGCATAGATGGCCGGGCCGTAGCTCCGGTATAGGTCGGTTAGGCGATCAGGGTCCATGGTCCCCGCACAGGGAGATAAACCCAATCCGGGCGGCTCGTGCGCAAGAAATGTGAGCGGATCTCACCACAGAGGACTCAGAGGACTAGGAATGTGCCCATTCCAGCCGCGCCGAAGGGGACATTTGAACTTGGGCGCTACACTCAAAAACGCCGATAACGCCTGATCTGTAAACTACGCCGCGCCGCACCCTCCTGCATTCCCACTCTAGCAAGTCACCCTTCTCATTGGGCGATGCAGTTCTGCTGCATGATTCCCCAAATGGCGTTCGCAATCACTTTCGCGCCAGCCTCGGACGACTGAATGCCGCTGCTGTCGGTGTACTCGGGATGGCCGGCCCACAGAGGTTGGAGATCGAGGAAATGGCACGGAGGAACCGAGCTTGGCGTGCAAGCTTGCTCTAGCAGCGGTCGCAAGGCCGCGACCCCCGGGATGCCGGGAAGCTCGGGGCAAAGATAGTAGACGATATGCTCGACGGTCCCGTCGGCGGCGACCTGGGTCAGAAACTGCTGGAAGGCGGCGACGGCGCCGGCAACGGATGCGTCGGAACCACCCGAGACGAGCGTGTCCCACGTGCCGCCATCCATGATCAGGACCTTGACCTTGGTTCTGCTCGATTCCTGAGTGTCATACTGTGTAGCAACCGCGGCCATGGTCGCGGCGGCAGCCGCCGCAATCGTGTAGTCATCGTTCGGCCCGATGGCACCGGATGCCCGTGCGAGGTCTCTGACCTGCGAATGCTGAGTGCCTGGAAGAGTCACCCATGTGTCGCCAATCCAAGTGACTTCGTTGGCCTTGATCTGGCCGTGCGGACAACGATCCGCATCCACAGAGCCGCCGGTGCTGTCTTGTGCCGACGAATCCGTTGCGTCGCCCGCGTCGCCACCGTCCTTTGCGGCTCGTCCGTCACCGAGTCGGTACACGTTGCCCTCGCAGCCGCCGAGCACCAGAACCCCGGACAGAAAAGCGGTCGTGCGTGCGACAGTTGACAACCGGACCATTCCGCAATGCTACCATCCCCGCGATGATCTGGGGCCCTACCGTGTTGGCTACATATCTAGCGGCGGCCGCGGGCGGCATCCCCGCCGCCTCGATGGAGGCTCCGATTGCGCGCGCACGCCTCGAGCTGCGCGCGCCCTCCACGTGTACAGGTCCGGCCGATCTGATCGCCCGCGTCGCCGCCCGATCGCCACGCATCGAGTTTGTCGCGGATTCCTCCGCAGTAGGTGTCCGAGCCACATTCACCGTGGCCCGTGGGGTGAGTGCCGAGTTGGTGCTGGTCGAGGCCGGCGTCGCTCACCCACAGCGTCGGCTTGTGGCACGGACCTGCGCCGAAGCCGCGGATGCGGTAGCGCTCATGATTGCCGTTGCGCTCGATCCAGGGTGGGTGAACGAGCACCGAACGTCGGGTACCAGCGAGTCCGACCCCGATAGGTCGCCGGACCGCACTTCCGCAGCCTCGACTGTGCCGCAAGGGACGTTGCGGAGTGGGTTGGCCGAGAAGCTGAGCGCCAAGGAACCCGGACGACCGTCTCTGCCGCCCCAAGTTCCGCTCCCCGTTGCAACCGCGACGGACTCGACTACCACGCCTGCGCCTCGTGCACAGCTGAGCGCCAGCGCGTACCTGGCAGGCCAGACCATCTGGGGTCCAGCGCCCGGGACGATGTCTGGTGTTGCGGCCTACGCCATCGCCACCATGGACCGTGATGCCCTTTGGTCGCCGGCCATTGCGTTTGGGGTGCTCCACGCTTGGAGAAGCGACCTGCCAGAGCCTGGCGGAAGTGCCTCCTTTTCGCTCGACGCCGCCACCGTCGATGCGTGCGTGCTGCGCTTGCGGGCCTCCCGCGTGAGCATGCGGGCCTGCGCGGCGGCCCTGCTCGGCCGTCTGACGGCCCGCGGTTCTGACACCGATGCCCCCGCGACGGTGCCGAAATTCTTCGCTGCCGCCGGTGCCGCAGCTGTCTTCGGCTTGGACCTGGGTTCGAGGGTCGAGCTTTCTGCGCGCATCGGAACCGGACTCACCCTTTGGCGCGACTCCTACGAATTCGCAACGACCGTCTTCCACAGCACTTCGCGCCTTACGACCACGGCCAGCCTCGGGGTAGGGCTGCGCCTATGGTAGCCTCTGGCGAGGTGTGCCGACCGTCAGCGTGACGTCGAGCCAGCAGCGCGTCTCACGCGATCCGTGAGCGGTCCGTCGCCGTACTCGGCAACGAAACGGTTGGCGAGCGCGTGGACCTCGGCGCCCCGCCCCAGTCTCGCCAGCGCCTCAATCTTGAGCGCAGCGGCCTCCGGACGAAAGACTCCACCGGGGAACTTGTCTTGGTATTGGCGCAAAAGCGCCAACGCCTTGTCGGCGGCACCCCGCGCCACGGCGTCGCGAGCGGCATCGACCAGGGTGGTCTGCTCTTGCACAGCCGCTGGCGGAGGGGATGTGCGCAGCCGGCGGCCAGCAGGCATGGCCGCCGATTCTGGGCGCTGCGAGGCCAGGGCGGAAGAAGCCGGCTGTGCCGCAAGCGAGGGCATCGGCGCGGTAGGAAAGGACCTTGCGGCCGACTCGGTCGCGGATGCGTTCACTGCCGGGGCCGGCTGCACTGAGGGGCTCGTCTTCCACGCTTGCGTCCCGACGATGGCGCCAGCCAGCGCCAAGCCCAACACGCCGACGGCGATCCACGGTAGAATGGGGGTCGTGCTGGCGCTTGCGCCAACCGCGACCTTCGCCGATGCCGGCGCCGCGACAGCCGTCTTGGCCAGAGCCGCCGATGAAGCCACGGTTGCAGCTGAGACCCCGAGCGCCCGCGCCATGCGGTCACGCAGCTCCGGGGAGGGCTCCTCATGCGCCGACTCTTCGAGCGCGCGTCGCTGGAGCGCGCTGCTCGCGGTCAGGCGTAGCCGCCTGGGATCCCTCGGGCTCATGGCTGTTCCTCACGATGCATGGTTTGTTCGAGGCGGGCAAACACGTTGCGAAACTCCTTGCGTGCGCGTCGCAGTCGCGAGGCCACTGTACCGAGCGGTATCTCCAGCAAGGAGGCGATCTCCGGGGACGATAGCTCTTCGAGCTCGAACAGCACGAAGACCTCGGCCAAGTCCGGGTCCACCTTGGCCAGCGCCAGATCGCACAGCTGAATATCGGCGCGCCTTTGGTCGGTGGCGCGTTCCTGTAGGCATCGTTGGTCCATGTCGTCCTCCAGTTGCCACCTTTGGTTCCTCCGCCCCTGCGTGCGCGCCACCTGCAGGGCGGTGCGAATCAGAAAGGAACGTTCGCCGTCCGACTGGATCTCGTGCAAGCGCTCCACGGCAATGGCAAAGGCCTCCTGGGTGGCGTCGGCCGCCGCGTCTCTGTCCAAGCCGCGCCGACGCAGGATCCGCCAAATGCTAGCGTGGTGTGACGCGAACATCCGTTCGAGCCGTGCCTGATCCGCGATTGGATGCGCAACCGGAGCTTCGGGCATGGCAATCATTGCACTCTCAAACATCGGCCACTTCCGAGGATGACCTAACCCCTCTAGGGCGGGATGAAGGACAAATCGATCACGAAAAGTGCAAAGCGGTCGGGATGGCGGCGCATTTCGTGATCGATTCGGGCGATTCGCTGCCCATTGTCCTTCGAGACCACCACGAGAGGACTATCGATGAGACACTTGCAGACCATCAACGGCTTCATCACACCTGCCTGCGTGGCAGCGCTCCTATTCCTCGGGTGCAACGGGTCGACGGGGGTCAGTCAACCCGGATCCGGCGGACACGTCGGCATGGGCGGCACGACCAACGCAGGCGGCACGAGTAGTTCGGGCGGTGCCAGCGGAAGTGGCGGCGTCGCCGGCACCGGCGGGAAACTGGGCTTAGGCGGGACCGTTGGCGCTGGCGGAACCACCAGTGGCAGCGGCGGCAGCATGTCCGGCGGTGGCGTGGTTGGCTCCGGTGGAAAGGCGGCGGGCGGTCAGCCTGGATCTGGCGGTGGCCCCGGATCAACCGGCGGGACGCCGGGCAGCGGTGGCGCCGGCTCGGGTGGAAATGCGACCGGTGGAGAGAGCGGCCGAGCAGGGGCAGGTGGCAGCAGGGTCGACGCGGCCATTCCGCCGGCCGATAGCGGATCCGCGGGCGGCAGCACAGGAACCTGTCCAGCGAATACCCTGAAGGTGGGCGACAATAATGAGAGCATCACCTCGGGCGGGGAGTCCCGCACGTTCATCGTCCGCCTCCCCACGGGTTACACGGGAACCTCGCCCACCCCGGCCATTATCGATTTCCATCCGCTCGGCGGCAGCGGCAGCGGGCAGGAGGGCTCGTCGGGCTGGAAGGCGAAGTGCGACAGCGTGGGCTGCATCTCCGTTTATCCGGACTCGTCCAAGAAGGCCGGCGACAGCTCCTGGAACGCCGGGTACTGCTGCGACAACTCCGAGAAGGATCAGATCGACGATGTTCAATTCGCACGGGACATCATCAAGTGGCTCGAGGGCAATACTTGCGTCGATGCGAAACGCATCTACGCGAGCGGAGGTTCTAACGGCGGCGGCATGACCTACCGGATGGCCTGCGACGCCTCCGACGTGATAGCCGCGGTGGCACCCGTCGACTTCCGCTGCGTCACGGGAAAGGACCCGCTGGCGAGCGCTGGATCGGTAACGGCCTCGAACAACACGGCGTGCAGCTGCCCCAACCTCAAGCGGCCGATCACCGTGGTCGCGTGGGATGAGTCGGCGGATACCTCGATAGTTCCCTACGCTGGTGGCCAGACGCCACAACTCGCCACGGACTGCCCGGCAAGCGGGAGTTGCGTGGGAATCGGCTTTACGAGTGCGCAGGTCAATGCCCAGACCTGGGCGGACTTCAGTACCTGTACCGGTTCGCCGGCCACCGACCCGGACAACTCGCTGTGCAAGACGTGGTCAACGTGTGGGAGCAATACAACGGTTTCTCTATGCTCGACCACCAGTGGAGGTCACCTCGCCGTCTACTCGAACGCGTCGGCGAAGTGGACCGACATGGCCTGGAACAAGCTCAAGACCCAGTCGCTGCCGTAGACCGACCACTGTGTGATTCGTCCATCTGGCCGCCCATCGAACCAGGCGTGCTCGGGAGCTGACGGCTCCATCAGCCGCACCACAACGTTGGTGTCGAGCAGATACGTTGTCACCGGGATAGCAAACCGCGATCGAGCGACTCAAGGCGCATAAGTAAATCGAAGGGGGTAATTCCG
>CAVRSU010000029.1:0-154873 GCA_963723955.1 uncultured delta proteobacterium | reverse complement strand
TTCCATCAGCCACAATTCGTCGCCGTTGTCGATCCCCCACGACGAGAAAACGCATGATGTGCGACGATTTTCCTGGGGACGGTCAGTGCGAGCCGCCAGCCGCAGGCCGGCCCTTTGGGCGGCCCGGAATTTCCCGACAAGCTCTAGCTAGGTCTGGATGTTCACGCTGAAACCATCACCGCGGCTATCGCCGAAGGTCGCGGGAAAATCCGCAGCCTCGGGAAGTTCCCCAACCGCCCCGAGGCCGTGCGCAAGCTCATCGAGAAGCTGGGCGGCGGCAAGAATCTGAAGGTCTGCTACGAGGCCGGTCCCACGGGCTATGCCTTGTACTGGCAGCTCACCAAGCTCGGCGTCGACTGCGAAGTCATCGCACCGTCGCTCATCCCGAAGAAGGCCGGCGACAAGGTGAAGACCGATCGTCGCGACGCCGAGAAGCTCGCCCAGTCGTACCAATCCGGCGACCTCACGCCGGTCTGGGTGCCCACGCCCGAGCACGAGGCATTGCGAGATCTGGTTCGTCAGCGAGCCGCCGCGAAAGCCGATGAGAGTCGCGCCAAGCACCGGCTGGTCAAGCACTTGCTACGTCGAGGTCTGCGCGAGCCCGACGAGAGTGGCGCCTGGACGCATCCATGGTGGCGCTGGGTCCAGTCGCTGAAGTTCGAGCAGGAAGCCCAACAGGTGGCCTTCGCCGACTGCATCGCCGAGGTGTTGCACATGGGCGAGCGCCTGGCTCGTCTCGACAAGGCCATCGACCGCTTGGTGGAGTCGGCGCCCGCGCACATGCGCGCAGTGATTGAGGCCTTGCAAGCACTTCGAGGCGTCGCCAAGCTGACTGCGGTTACCATCGTCACCGAGGTCGGGACCTTCAAACGTTTCCGTCGGCCGACCGAGATGATGGGATACACCGGCTTCGTACCGTCGGAATACTCCAGCGGCGGCCGCGAATCGAAGGGGCGACTCACACGCACCGGCAACGCGCACCTGCGGCACGTGCTTGGGGAAGCAGCTTGGCACGCTCGCCATCGGCCGTGGCTGAATCTTCGGATGAAGAAGGTGTTACCGACGCTGCCTGCCGGTGTGGCCGAGATTGCCTGGAAGGCCCAGGAGCGCCTGCACCCGCAAGTTCACCAAGATGACCTACTGTCGCAAGCCAGCCGGCAAGGTCGCCGCGGCCGTGGCGCGCGAGCTGGTGGGTTTCATCTGGGCCATCGGGACGCTGGTGGAGTCAGGCTTGGAGAGCAACAGCAAAGCGCGGGCAGCGTAGCGTAGTGAATTGAATTGGTTAGCGATGAAGCGAAGACTGAACGGCCGAGGCAGCACGGAAAGGAGAATCCTCGCAAAAAGCGTTATGCGGTTTCAATCCGCGGTGCCTAGTCCGAGGCAGCTCCCGACGAATGAAGACTGTGAGGTAAGCCAGCCCGGCGAAACCCTCGAATATCAGCTTGATCACCGTCGACAAAGCTTGCCTCGACCGCTCACTCTTCGCTTCATCCCAACCACTGACGGAGGCAAAAGTTAGAAAAAATCCGGAGAGCTAATAATAGGGGTTGCAGGGTCGTTCCATATCAACGCCTTGCCGTTCAGCGGCGCGGGCGCCGCACGATTGGTTCGTTGATGTTAGTCCAATTTCTCTGCGGCGACCGCGTCCGCTGCAACGGCTTGTTGGGCGGCCACTTTCTGCCCGATTGTTTACTTTTCATTTTCCTCCTCCTCTTGGTCACCGTACCCAGCGGCAATCATGGCCACGTCGAACTCGGACAAGCGGTCGCGACTGCAAAAGTGCCCGAGGAGTTCATAGTGATGGCTTAGCATCAGGCAGGCGCCACGGTCGGCGGTAACGATCTCGAGGTCAGTCCCGACGCAGTATCCATGCAAAAATCGGCGGATCGTGATCGCTCGGATCGGATGATCATGATCACCGGGATCGGCGACGTGATCACCTAGATCGGTCATCATGATCACCTAGGCCAGGCGCGCCAAAGCCGGGCCTGGTGATGACGACGCTGGATGGTTCGCAAACGGGGTGCTGTCGGGGAAAACGACGGCATGCCAACGGAGCGACCATCCATGCGAGACATCAAAGAGATCCTCAGACAGAAATGGCAGCTCGGACTGAGCCACCGCAAGATCGCGGCTGCCCTCAAAATCAGTGCGGGTGCAGTGGGCGAGACCGCCCGGCGAGCGAAGGAGGCCGGGCTGTGCGATTTCGCCACGGTCGATGCTTTAGCACCAAGCGAGCTGGAGGCGCGGCTGTACCCGTCGACGACGGCGTCCGCTCGACCACAGCCAGACTGCGCTTGGATCCATCGGGAGCGCCGAGGCGTGGGCGTTACGTTGCAGCTGCTGCACGTGGAGTACCTGGAGAGACAGCCCGGCGGGTACGGGTACACGCAGTTCTGCGAGCACTATCGAGATTGGCTCGGCCAGCGGGGCGCATCGATGCGGCAGATCCACCGCGCCGGGGAGAAGACGTTCGTCGACTATTCGGGGAAGAAGCCGTGCATCTACGACCCGAAGACCGGCGAGCGCATCGAGGTCGAGTTGTTCGTGGCGGTGCTGGGCGCCTCGAATTACACCTATGCGGAGGCGACCCGGACCCAGCGTGGTTGCGACTGGATCGCGAGCCACACGCACACGGTGAGGTACTTCGGCGGGGCGACGGAGGCATACGTCTGTGACCAGCTTCGCTCCGGCGTGAGCGTTCCATGCCGGTACGAACCGGCTGTACAGCGCACGTACGAAGAGTGGGCTGCGCACCACGGCTCGGTGATATTGCCGGCGCGACCGCAGCACCCGAAGGACAAGGCGAAAGCCGAAAACGCCGTGCGTGTCGTGCAGCGATGGATTGTCGCGCGCCTGCGCCACGAGCGACATTTCTCACTGGCGTCGCTCAACGAGCGCATTGCCGAATTGCTGGAAGACCTGAATCGACGGCCCATGCGGATCTACCGTGCAAGCCGCAAGGAAATGTTCGAGCGCCTCGACCGCCCGATGCTCAAGCCCTTGCCGGACAAGTGCTTCATCTACGGCGAGTGGAAGCACGCCAAGGTCAACGTCGACTATCACGTCGAAGTTGACGGCCACTATTACTCGGTGCCGCACCGGCATCTCGGCCACGATGTCGAGATCCGCATGTCGGCGAGCACCATCGAGGTGTTCGAGAACGGCCAGCGCATTGCCTCGCACATGCGCAACTTCATGCGTGGCCGCCACACCACCATCGCCGAGCACATGCCGGTCGCTCATCGCGAGCACATGGAATGGAGCCCGTCGCGCATCATCAACTGGGCAGCGAAAATCGGCCCCCACCCTTGCCCTTTGTGAGGCTGTCATCGCAGCAGTAGGGGTCGGCCGTGAGGGCGCGCGGCGTATAGCTCGCCAGCCATTAGGCCGGACGGCTGCTAGAAGGTTACCGTGAGCGTCGCCGTATCCGAGCTGCCGTCAGCGGCTACCATGGTCGCCGTGAATGTACCGTGCGGCGTGAAGTAGCTCAGCCCGGAGCTTGTGCCGGCATCTCCCGGCGCGACCGAGGTCAGCGAGAGTTGCCACGACCCGATTGCCGTCTGCGCGTTTCCGATGCAATCCGTGGTGCCCTGGGCCGTGTAGCTGACCGAAGGTTGCTGCGCAGTGCACGCCGTACAACCGAAACCAGAGCAGGCAGAGGTACAGCCTGGCGGGCAGTTGGGTCCCGTACCAGTACCGCAGTTCAGTCCCGCGGGGACGGGCAGGTAGTAGGTGAAAGCCAGGGAGCCACAGTCCTGGCCAGCGGGGCTGCTGTACTCGCCAGGGCCGACCGAATTCAGCCCAACCATCACGGACAGTTCGCCGTTGCTGGCACCCGCGGGGCTTTGAAAATAGAAGTCCGCTATCCCGGCCCCGAGCGTCCACTCAATCATCATGAAATACGGCACGGTGTCGTAGCGAGCACCGGCGGACTCGACGTAGGCAGAAGCGCCGCCAGGGCAAAGCAGGGCGCTCAGGTTGCCACCGACGACGGTGCCGCTCGCGGTGCTCGCGCTCACGTGCAGGTCGGACGTGGGAATGGCCACGCAGCCTTGGGAGCCAGGCGTGCCTGCATCAACCGAGGCGTCCGACCCATCGATGATGGCTGATGGGGCATCGGGCATGACTCCTGCGCCGTCGGCGGACGATGTGCCCCCATCGGGCGAACCCGCCGAACCATCGACGGCGTTGGGCCGCGTGTCGAGCACAGGCCCAGTGCCGTCAGCCAAAGTCCCAGCACCATCGAGGGTCACGCCTGCCCCGTCTGGGAAAGCTCCTATGCCATCCGCGAAGGGCCGCGGCCCGTCGGTCGAGCCGCCTGTGCTATCGGGCGTGGAATTGGCAACCTCGGGCGAGGTGACCACCACATCGCCTCGTGGCGACGCATCTACCAAGGATGGGTTCCCATCCCGAGCATCGGGCTGATTGGTTGCACCCGCGGAGCCGTCCCCGGGCGAAGCACCCCCACCCCCACAGCCGGCGAATGAAAAGGCAGCTAGCAGTCCCACCACGCATACAGCGCCCCGAGTGAATCTACCTTGGTCCAGGCTCCATCTCATCGTCATGGCGAGCAATTATAGAGGCGCCTTCGCCACCAGGGCTATTAGAATTGCAGGTCGTGAGGGACCACATATTGAGGCACTCGTTGGCCGTTCACTTGCTTCGCAACGGCGAGACTCTCGAGGCTCCGATCTCGCATCAACACTCCTTGCCGATCGAGTAGTTCGGAACTGCCGAAGAAGCGCTGACACCAGAGCGACTGGCTCCGGCAAACATCAGCCCGATTCTTCGTCGGCGCACCAAGACGCGGCGAATGTATGCAGTTCAGCTTCCCAGTCGTTGGGATAGGCCCCATAGAACTCGTCCAAAACAACGACAGCGTTCTTGGAATCGACCTCGGCAAAGGCCGCAAGACTGCCCATCGCGGCAATGACAGCCGCCTGGCTGCCCACTGCGAAGGCGGTCCACATTTTCTCAAGATCCTTGGACACCACGTCTTCTATTTGGCACACAGCGAGTCGTCGAGGCACTTGCCCGTGCTGGCTGGACAGTTGCCTGAGGTGCATTCCTCGTTGGACGTGCAGGATTCGCCCACGACCTTGTATCGCGTGCACGTTCCGGCGACGCATCGGCCGTAGGCACAAAAGGCGTCGGTGTCGTTGCAGGAGCTGCCGGGATAGTGGGCCGTTGCGCACAAGCTCTGGTTGCAGAAGAGGAAAGAACGCAAACCAACGACATGTGGGGAGCAACGAGGCGCCTAGAAGGAGCTTCAGCCGATCAGTTAGTCCAAGTCTGGGACGCTTCGCGCTTCGACGGAGCACGTTGATTTGGTGGCGAAGCATGGCGTTCTCGATGATCAGGTCACGTCGGGAACGGACCACATCGGCGGCCACGCCCACGATCTCGCTGCTTGAGGAACGCGGGCTGAGGATGTACCAGATTCGTCGGGCGGCATCTCGAATCCAATCTGCGACTCGGGTGAGCAAAGGCGATTTCATTCCTCCTTTCGACCACGAGCTCAGGTAGCCGGTACAGCTCCCGATTGCCTTAAATTCCAGCTATCATCTCGCGCGGATAGCCCAGGTAGCCAGCAAGGGGGGGGCGACTTGTCTTCGGGATCGGTTCTGGCGATCCACTCGGCAAATGGCTCCTTTGGCGTGACCACAACGAGCAGTCGGTTCAGGCATGACGGCATGGCCTCATCTTGCAGAGGTTCCCACAGGCA
This sequence comes from uncultured delta proteobacterium, assembly GCA_963723955.1. GTDB lineage: Bacteria > Myxococcota_A > Polyangia > Fen-1088 > Fen-1088 > Fen-1118. Next base: position 149,145 of record CAVRSU010000029.1, on the reverse strand, counting down.
GGGCTCATGTTCTTCGTTCGCGAATTCGCTTTAGCTGCCGCGATGACTTCCCGGACATATCGCAGGATGACCTGATCCTTAGCTTGATTGACATTATGTATACCAATGGCATAGTCTCAGGATGGATGAAGGAACCGCTGGAGCCCGGTAGAGTCAGGTCGCTTCTGGTGGCATTGCTGGAGGACGGAACCGTTGAATATTCGCCACACGCCCGCAAGGAGATGGCAGCTGACAGCATCACGGAGGGTGAGGTCATGGGCGTTCTTCGAGGTGGCGTTGTCGAGCCGGGGGAGCAGGAGCGAGGATCGTGGAGATATCGGGTTCGTCGGTCGAGGGTGTACGTGGTGATTTTCGAACCGAGAGTTGGACGGTGGTTGTGACGGCATGGCGTGCCAGATGAATACGAGGAAAGGCATCATGGGAAGCAAGAAGAAGCAGGAACCCGGAGTGGGGAAGTGCCTCGACTGCGGTGGCATACTCGAAACCGAGCGACGTCCGTATCGCTACCGCTTCGAGGGAGGTTTGTCTGTGACGCTTGAAAACGCGACCATCCTGAGGTGCGCGGTCTGCGCCGCGGAAAGCGTCGCAATCCATGCTCCCGCCCGTCTGCATCGAGCCGTCGCGGCAACGGTCGTGAAGAAGCCGAGTCGGCTGGCATCGTCGGAGGTGGCCTTTCTTCGCCACCATCTCGACATGACCGGTGAAGAACTGGCGCAACACTTGGGCGTCACGAAGACGTCGGTATCACGCTGGGAGACAGGGCGTGAACCAATCGGGCAAGTTCCCGATCGCCTGTTGCGGACGTTGGTCATGTTGCAGGACTGGGAGGTCCGGCCGGATCTTGGTCTATTCGCGCGACTTGGTGCGGTGGCCAAGCCGAGCCGAATCAAGGTGACTTTGCAGGGTGAGGACTGGAACGCGGCGGCCTGATGGGGCAGGGCGCTGACGGAATGAGGGACGAGACCACGAATGAGGAACGTCCCTCGTGAGGGACGAATGAGGAACGGATCCTGTCCGCGCCTGTCCTCTTGTGTCTGCCTTGGTGGCTACCTTTCCGATCCGCCGAGAATCTCATCGGTTAGGCCGCTCTTCGGTAGTCAGCATGGAGTCCGCCGAGTACTGGCGTGACCACGATCGGCTTGGACACGTCGTGATGGCGAACGCCGGATGGGACCCGCTGCTCGATCCTCTGATGGGGACCGGACGGCGACGTGAGCGCGAACGCGGTTGAGGAGGCCCCTCTTGGGCAAGGCTGCCCGCTCGTTTGAGACGCTCAGCGGTTGCCTACGCACCTGTTTGTGTTGGTATCACAAACGAGGTTCTTGCTCGTATCGCACTCGAAAACCACCGAGGGCGTGAGGCCAGCGGGCCAGTACACCTGCCGAACTTTGCACGGACCATCACCCACTTCGCCGACGGCGGTGAGCTGACACATCCACTGGTCGTTTTCGGGATCGTACTGCAGGCACGAGATCTGACCTCGCGTCGACAAGGCGCAGTCACCGCTCGTGCGGCATCCGTCGCCAGGTCTGCCCAGGCATCCGTTGCCGAAATCCTTGTAACAAACATCGGGCCAGTTGAAGCTGCAGCGGTCGGCGGGCGACATGGCTTCCAGCCCCGACAGGCACGCCGCAGCCATGGAGGTGCTGAAGGTCCCCGCTGGCGGCTCCACGTTGTCGCAGGAAGAAGCCGCGGCCGATGAAGGGCAGCTCGACATCAGCAGGCAGCGAGCCTTGAGGTAATCTGATGGGCTGAGGCCCGCGCCTCCGTCACCTCTGTCCCGGCAGCTTGTAAGACCATACGGATCGCCGCATCCTCCAAGTTCGGAACAAGACTGCGTGTCCGACATGCCGCCATTTCCGCAATGTGCGCCAGACAGGAAAAGGACAAAGGCCCAGGCTGGAACACAGAGGTTTCTACGCATTGGATTCTCCGCGATATGGGTAGCGTCCCTGGTCATCACTTGCAAAGCACCTGCCAGTTGGAGAAAGGCGGTAGTTCCGAGCACACTGTCGATCGCATCTGTTCGGATCTGTCAGGAAAAGAACACCCTGCGGGCTAGACCTTCAACTGCCGCAATCGGCCTGACGCGGCTTTGCCCAACAATTGGCGCCCACCCAACAATTCGGCGAAAATCCTGCCTTAGTCCGCTCCAATAGTGGCGTCAAATGTCAATTATTGGGCAAAGCCTCGACGAGACTAGAAGCCCAGGCACAGCTCCTCCAACCGCGCGATCGCCTTTTCGTTCTTGGCGAATTCGCAGGTGGCCTGGCGGCGGCAGGCGAAGTATTTGCCGGTAACGCCCGCGACCCCGGCATCGGTGGCCAGCCACACCGGCGTGTCGGCGCCTTGCGTGGGGCTTTCGTGGCCGCCGTAGCCGAGCGCATGCGACAGGGTCGAGTGCACGTCGCCGGGGTGGCAGGCGTTGATCGTGACCTGCGCCGCCGGGAAGCGCCGGGCGAAAGCCACGGTCAGCATGCGGTTGCACTGCTTCGACTGGCGGTACGCGGTGTCGTTGTTGTAGGCCCGCCGCTGGAACTGCAGGTCGTCGAGATCGAGATCGCCCGCCCAGTAGCTGGCCACGTTCACGATACGGGCCGGCGCCGAGGCGAGGAGCGCCTTCTCGAAGGCCTGCATCATCCACACGTAGCCGAGCACGTTGGTTGCGAATTCCAGCTCGATTCCCTCGGGCGTTTCGCTGCGCCTGCGCGGGGCGATGGCCGCGTTGTTGACCAGTACGTCGAGCCGGCCGCGCCAGCGCCCGGCGAAGGCGAAGATTTCGGCCTTGCGGGACAGGTCGACGATCTCGCTGCGCAGGCGCGCGCCCGCCACTGCGTGCTGGACTTGGCCGGTCGCCGCTTTGGCCTTCTCGGCGCTGCGGCACACCATCACGACCTCGAAGCCCTGTGCGGCCAATCCCTGGCAGATGGCCTGCCCGATGGCGCCGTTGGCGCCGGTGACGATGGCGACGCGCTCTGCTGGGTTGCTCATGGCTGCCTCCCGCCGGGCTTTGCTATTCCACCCGGACCGCGTAGTTGCGCACGATGGTCGTGCCCGTTCCGCGCTGGACCTCGTCGCCGAGTTCCAGGTTGGTGATGTAGTGCTTGGTCGTCACGTAGCCGTTCTTGAGCAGCCAGTCGATGATCTGACCCAGATCGAGCGGCCCGTGCAGCACTGGTTTGTCGGCCAGGAACGAGAGAATGGTCCACGTGTTCGCGCTGGCGCCCGAGGCGTCGCCGTGATTCTTCTGTAGATTTGCGCCGTAGCTCGTGCCTTGTAGGGTCAGCTTGCCGACCTCGCTGCCGGCCGCGCCCAGGCGCTCGCCCGCGATCCAGATCATGACCTCGTGGGTGATGGTGTCCTTGCTCGGCGGCAGGCCGGCGGCCACCCAGAACTCGAAGGCCAGGTTGTAGCTGCCCGAGGCTTCGAGCGCGATGTCGTAGTCAACTACCAGCTTCTTCGAGCCGGCGGTGAATGGAAAACCTGACTCCGAGCCGGGCGCGGCCTCGCCGTTCCACGGGCTGACCCCGACCTGCACCTCGGGATAGGTGGCCACGCCGGTTGAATCTTTCCACCGCCACATCCAGCCGAAGACGGTCCTGCCGTTGTCGTCGCGGACGAAGATCTTCTGGTGATGCCGTCCCGAGCTGGCGCTCCGGTTCCACGCGTTGTTGAACAAGCGGTAGCGACCGTCGATCACCGTCGTGGCGAAGTCCTGCTCGGATTCGAATACCGCGGTGCCGGGTACTTGCTTGAGATCGAAGTCCGCGTGGCCGCCGCCCGTCGAGCAAGCGAGCAAACCGGGCAGGCAAAGCCAGAGAATCATTCGTTGCATGGCGGAGCAAGCCTATCCCACCCGCCACTGCCGTCGAAGTAGATATTGAGGTTGTCTTCTCAACGCGGGCGCTCGAAGGCCGGAGGTCGACCCGTTGCTGCGTCCGATTGCGCTGGCGGTCGCTCTACCCTCGGCATTGACGAGATGGGAACCAATGCATTTAACTCCGTAGACCAGACGTAATTGTCTCGAGGCTGGCTGTGATGGCGTCGCCTGCGCGTGGCGAGTGCGTCTCTTCTCAGTCTCTCCTGGCCCTCGACATCCGGCAAAGGCATCGCCTGTTCAGTCTTGTCCTCGGGGCGCGGGACTTTTGCTGGAATCGCAAACGCCACGGAAGCCGGTGGCACGGCGGCGCGGGCCTGTGGCGGCGCCTTGATTGGCGTAGGCGCCGGCCCGAGCGGCCCTGTGTTGGTCTGCGGTGGTGTCTCTGGCGGTATTGGCTTCGGCGGCCGCACCGCGGTCGATTTGCGGGACGTCACCGACAACCAGGAGCGGATGGTCGCCATGGTGTCTCCAACACCGCCCTTCGCGAAAAGCGCAAAGCCGCCGGCCGCGGCTCCCGAGACCAGACAAATGCAGAGCACGACAAGAGCAACGACGGCGCTCCGCTGGCGCGGAAGCTTGTCGATGGATCCACGTCGGCGCCTCGGCTCGGGCTCGTCATCGAGCGGCAGGACATCTTCCCACCCTCGCGCTTCATGCTCTTCGCTTTCAGTAAGGAAGTGCTCCGCCGTGCGGCCGAAGGAGTCTTGCTCGCCCAGAGGATGCCCAACCATCAGGGGTGTGATGCTTCGCTTTCTTTTGCTTGGCATGTCCAGAAGGATAGAGGAAAGTACGCCGATCTAGCCTACATCATTCACGAACATTGGGACACCGACGAGCTTCGCATAACAATCCATGCTTCTATTTGTCGGGGCGCGTGGGACGCTCATTAGCTATATGTCCTGACATGCTTTGCTCGGAAGTTTGGCGGCAGCCTTTCGTCACTTGGTGCCCGCTGGAAGGAATCCCTTCGTTTCTTCAGTATGGCGAGACAATTCCTCATTGATTTTCATAGCATCGCTGTTGAGAACAAGAAGCTCCGAATGTCTTCGTTCGCAGCAGGGCTACGGACAAATGGTGCTGGTCGGACACTGGTTGCAGACGCCGCCGGCGCTGCAGTTCTGACCCGATGGGCAGTTGGTTGTTATCGGGGGACACTTGATCACGGCTGCAAACTGGAGGCTTGCTGTGTTTCCGAACCCTGTTACCGCGCCCGACACCGACGGAGTGTTTAGATCAAACGTGGACCCAGAAACCTGAACCCACGACTGTTTGGCTGCCGAGGCGCTCGGGTCGAGGGTACCAAGCACCAGATCCGGCAGGTTGGCGCCGGCAGCGGCCGCGACTGATGGCGAAATATCCAGCGTAAGCGTTGCGTCCTGTCTGAACAGGCCAGAGCGCGGAACCGAGATCTCGAAGACCGGGCCGATCGCACCAGCGTGGCTGATGGTTGGAATCTGGCTCATGGTCACCGTGACCGTCGTCCCCTGGCTGAAGGTGCCGGATCCAATGATGAGGTGCGCCTCCCCAAAGTCCAGCGAGCCTCCCGTGTCGTCGAAGGTCTGTTCGGTCGTCGTGGTGCCGTCTGGGTCTGCGTCCGTGCTCAGGTCCGTGCCCACGTCGGGGCCGACGATCGGCCCCACATCGGCATTGCCCGGTTTCGTATCTGGATCTTCTGCGACACTGGCGTCTGACGTGTCCGCGATGAAGCGATCGAAGACGCCCTTCCCGCAACTAGGGGCGAGGACCAGCGCTGCACCCAAGAGGGCGGCGCTCATCGAGGAAGGAGCGTGGAATGGCATCGGCCACTAGTTTACGCTGTTCCGGGCCAGGGGGCCGCAACCCATCTTCGCCGGGGTCGTCTCCGCCGATGCTGCCACGGGAGCGGAAACTTCGCCCAAAGGCGGGGAGGATAGCGGGCACGAAGCTGGAAACGGCGGACACGGCCAAGGGGCGTCCTGTCTATCTACCGGTACTTGGCGCTGGCCGGTACTCGGCGACGGTTCTCGCACGACAGGGATCTGCCATTGATGTCGTGGTCGGCTGGCCGATTCTCGCGCGACGTAACTGTTTTCGCAGAGTTATGCTGGCATCACTGTTGCCTACGCTAGCGAGCGCATGGCGAACAGCATTGGCGCTTTAGGTGTCTTGGTCGGGACGGTCGCCCTATCGGCGATAGGGTGCGGCTGCTCCAGCACATCGAAAGGCAGCACCTCCATGGACGGTGCCGTGGGTGGCACGGGCGGCATCAGCGGAACTGGTGGAGGCGGCAGCGGCGGTATCGGTGGCCAGTCTACGGGTGGCGTCGATGGGCTGGGCGGGCTCGCCCTGGGAGGCAGGGGCGGGACCGGGGGACAAACAAGTGGCGATGTTTTTGGTGGAACGAGCGGCAGCGCGACGGGCGGCGTGAACGGAAGCGGGGGAACCGCCGGGCGGGACGGCGGGGTCGTGGACTGTCCAGCGGACGTAGGAGCTCTCTCTCGGACCTTCTGCGTTGGGCTGGATGTGTATCGGGCGATCTCTGATTGCCCAGACGGTGGTCCGTGTCGCTGTGTCGGGGTTTACGGCGGCCATTGTTTCGTACGATGTGTGACCGACCCCGACTACCGAGGCATTTGCGGTCTTCCCGAGGATGCGGGGGCGACCGACGCCGCACCCGATGTGGCCCCCAAGCTCGACAGCTTGACCATTCCTCCACCTGACGGTACCAAGCTGGATCCTCCCTGTGCGAAGGATCAAAATGGCCATTTCCGCGACACGTTCTGCTACGGCAATGGCGTGTACTACGGTGGTCTTGCCTGCCCGGCTGGTGGCGAGTGTGACTGTGTGTCCGATCTAGAGAGCTACTGCGCCCACACCTGCGTCGACTTGCCCAACGGCAGGGCGGAATGTGAGTGAGCCGTTCAATCCCTGGGTATAGGGGGATGGTTTTGCACGTAGGCTGGTGTGTTTCGCAGAACATTTGTGGTCGGCGTTTCTGCTGGTGAAGGCAAAAGGGTGCTTGTACCGACTAGGCTTATTATGCCCATCGTCAGCCTTTTCCATGACGGCAGCGGCGGACAGAATCACCCAGAATTGTGGCAATCCCAGCGCCCCTCGCTAGATCCAATGGCTCGGATCGCACACAGATCCGCGCCGAACGTCAAGCCTGCTCGGGTCTTTCCACCTCATCATCGCGCAAATGCCTCCAAACCTGCCGTTTTCTCCAGTGTCCCCTAGCCGCTCGCCCGGCACTGCCCCCCTTGAAGAGAATGTGCGACAAGGCGAGCAGACCGAGTGCCTGCCAGAACCCTATCGCAGGGAGATTGAAGATTCCCGGCATGAGCGCGTTCCAGAGCCACATGGTTACCAACCCGCAGAGGGCAAACAGGCCGGGAACTCCCACCGCCGCTGCGGCTATGACGCCGGCCTTCGTACCGGCGGACCATTCCGACCAGCTCTTGTGTTGCCTTCCATGCTCCATTTTCAAAGTGCACATCTCGTACCTCCGTTCGGTGTCGTTCAGTCTTCCATCCAATATTCCAGTGCAGCAGCGAGCTTGCGCAGAGCCCGACGCTTCCTGGCCATCAGTGTGTCGATCGATGTACCGGTCTTCTCGGCTAGCTCGGCGAAGGTGGATCCATCGAGGGCCTGGGCGAGGATAACGTCACGCTGCTCTGGTGGCAGAGCGGCCATCGCCGTCTCAAGGGCCAGGGCGAGCTCGCCGCGCAAAACCTTGTCCTGCGGATCGAAGCCGGCGGCGGCGGCAATCTCCTCGAACGTCTCGCGGGGCAGGTTGACGACTCCCGCCTTCCGACGGGAGGACTCGCCCCTCACGATGTCGATGAGGCGATTCCTGAGGGTGGAGAAGATCCAGGCTGCGGCATCCTCGACGACTGAGAAGGCGTTGGCGTTCGCGATGGCACGGATGAAGGCGTCCTGCAGGACGTCCTCGGCCGTCTGCTCATCGGGAGCATGCCTCTTCGCCCAGGCGAGAAACCCAGACCGGCGTTCCCGGTAAGTCCTCTCGATCGTCCTCTTCGCGGAGGCTGATTCATCCACCACGATCATGATGTCCTACAACAACGACGATCAGGCGTCCGTTTTCGTGCATGGAAATAGGAAAATCGTCCTCGTTGTGATTGTCCAAACAGGGGAACGGCGCGTACGATTCGCTCCATCCGTGCTGGAGTTTCCTTTTTCGTTGCTGCTTCTTCCCGTGGTCGTCGGGCTGGGGCTTGGCTACGTGTCGGCCGGGCGCATGACGAACCGCCGCCGCCGCGCTGCCATCCGCGTGGGCATCTTGATGTCGACCTGCGGCGCGCCCTTTCTCACAAGAGGTCCGGGCCCGGCCCAGCTTGTCCTGGGGTTGCTCGTGGGCTGGCTCGGCATTCGTATGGTGGCCGTGGCGCAGAGTGGTCCGGGTAAGTCTCGCACCGGTGTCCTGCTCGAGTTGATCACGCTAGGAGATGTGCTGCGCCCGGCTGCCCAGCAAACCCGCCGACCCTTGCTCGCTATGGCGCTCGGCGGTTTGGGGGTCGTCGCGTGCGTGGTCTTGCTCATCCTCGGCAACGAATGGCGGCTATGGCAGGCGTCGTGGCCTGGGCGTCTGCTCGACGATCAATTGGTCGCGCTCGAGGTCGCGATGGGGGCTACTGGCGTGCATTGCTTGATCGTCGGGGTGGCGGGGCACTACGGACACTCCGTCAGGGGCTTGCAAGACCATCCCTTCCGTTCCACGTCGCTGACCGAATTCTGGGGCCGGCGCTGGAACCGGATGGTGCAGAACAATCTGGACAGAGGCTTCTATCGCCCTCTCGCCCGGGCAGGCCACCCGAGGCTGGGCGTGCTCGCTGCTTTTGCTGCGTCCGGTGTGCTGCATATTCTGGCGGTGGGGGGCGCTGGTCCGCCTGGTGTAGTCGCCTTGCCGTGCGCTTGGGTGCTGCTCTTCTTCCTCCTGCACGGCGGTGCCGTTCTGGTCGAGCAGAAGCTTGGCTGGCATCGTCCACCTGCGCGGCGCTGGTCACGCGCCGTTGCCTGGGTTCGCACGCTACTCCTCTTCCTGGCTCTATCGCCGGGGCTCATGGAACCCTTCGCGGCGGTCACCCATGCTCACGGGCGGAGCCTGCGCACGCCGGCGCTGGGCCCCCAGCTCCGCATGGTCGGGCACGCACCTTGCGACGGAAGAAGAAATGCACACTGTGGGCGAGCATGCTCCTCGCCGGATAGCAAGGGGATCACGCAGCCGTGCGGTAGTCGCTTTGGCGCAGACAGGTTTTCTGTGCGCGCTTGTCTTCGTACATGGCGGCGTCAGCGCTTGCTAGCAACTGGTCGCAGCTCTTGGAAACCTCAGGCCAGCTAGCTGAACCGATGCTCAAGCCTACAGGGACGCTGCGCCCAAGGTTGGCTTGGCACAGCTGTGTGCGAAAGCGGGCAATCACGTGAACCGCGTCGGCCGCCGAGAGATCCGGCAGCAACAACATGAACTCGTCGCCACCAGCGCGACATGCGACGTCGTGTGGCCGCAGGTGCGTCGTCAGAAAATGGCCAACCCATTTCAAGAGCTCATCACCCACGAGGTGGCCATACCGATCGTTGATCTCCTTGAATCCGTTGAGGTCGACGATGAGGACCGAGAAACAGCGACCTATACCGGCGCGCTCGGCACGGCTGAACTCCTCCTTTAGCCTCTCTTCGAAGTAGCGGCGGTTCCATAGTCCTGTCAGGGGATCTCTGTATGCCATGTCCCGATAGACGCGGAGACGTGCGACGCTTCGCCTGAGCCGAGCATTCTGTTCCTCAAGGCGCAGAACGCGGTCAGCCACGTCATCAGAGTTGCAAGCTTTCATGGGTTCCTTCTTGACTGGGATGATCAACTTCACTGGGGGAGTACACGTCACCGCACGCAATTCACGTGCCGTCGTCTCTGACGCGAAAATGGCACCAATTCGGGCCTGCCGTTCAACGGGTGTGACAGGAAATTGGCAGCCCACACCCACAACTCGCCCGGGCGAGGTCATTCCGCGTCGCATCTGTGACCCCTTGCTGTCCGAAAAGCCGTCGCTGGAATTCTGGCACGAATTCGCGGAGATACACAGCTTGAATGCCTATCCACCACCGGCGACCAGTCGTAGGTTCCGGGAAGGAATCCGTCATCGTGTTTCTTCCGTTAACTAGACGGAACGCGGCCCTCTACCCAAGCAGTCAGTTCGAGGCCGTGGATTCGTCGCCCATCATGAACCGCGCTGGCTTCGATACCAATTCGGCCGCCGTGCCCGCGCCTTAGCCCGCCGACGGCAGCTTGAACTGTTCCACCATGCGCGTGAGCTCGCTGGCCAGCTTCAGAAGGTCGCGCGCGTTGGTCTCCACTTGCTCGCCACCCAACCTGATATCGCCAACCGCCACATTCACCCCGGCGATGTCCGCTGCGATCGAGCGGGACGCTTCGGCCGAGTGGGCGACGCCACGGTTGGCTTCGGTGACGCCCGTGGCGGCTTGGACAAGCTGCTCGGCCACGCCCGTCGTAAGTTCGGCCTGACGGTTCATGGCCGCCGCGGTTTCGGCCATGGTGCCGCCCACCTCGTGAATGACCGTGGCGATGCCTTCGAGGTCGCTGATCGCCGCGTTGGTTGACGATTGCACACTGGCGATCTTGTCCTTGACGTCCTGAGTGGCGGCTGCGGTTTGCTGGGCCAGCTCCTTGATTTCCCCGGCCACCACCGCGAACCCCTTGCCCATGGCTCCTGCGCGCGCGGCCTCGATGGTCGCATTCAGCGCCAGCAAGTTGGTCTGCGACGAAATGGACGTGATGGTTTCCGTGACCTTGTTGATGGCCTGGGCCGCCTCGCCCAGGGTTCGGATGGACGCCGAGATGTGTTTGGCCTGTTCGGCGGCATTCTCGGTGGTGACCTTTGCCTTCTCGGATTGTTGCGCGATCTCCACCACGCCGCTGCTCATCTCGGCCGTGGCACTGGACACCGAGGCCAGGTTGATGGACGCCTCCTCGATGGCTGCCGCCACCGACGAGGCTTGCTCGCTCGAACTGGCCGCCGCGTTGGCCGCCGTCTCGCTCTTCGATGACACGACCTTCACGCCCCGGGCGGTCTGGGCCGCCACCGAGGATAGTTCTTGCGAAGCGGTGGCCATGGTCTGCACGCCAGAAAGAAGATTTCGTAGCAACGTCCTCAGGCGCTGGACCATCTCTTCCATGGCGCGTGCCAGGGTGCCAAGTTCATCGGAGCGTGCACGCAACCGCCCGTCCACCTCGTGCGTGAGATCGCCCTTGCTAATCACGGTGACGAAGTCCGTAGCGGTGGCCAGCGGTTGGGTCAACTGCTTGCGCACGAGCATGTGAACAATGATGATCAACACTAGTACCAAGACGATGCTGACGCTGGTGCCGATCACGACGGTGCTACTGCGCAAGCCGTCCATGGATTGCATCCAACTTTTCTGGGCGCGCAGAAACGACGCATCCGACACGCGCAGGCCCAGGATGCCGCCGACCTTGCCCTCCTTCCAATCTGGGTGGCACTGGATGCAAGTCTCGGTCGCCACAAAGGGTTCGTACACCTCGAACGCGTTGGAGCTCTTGCGGTCGAATCGTTTCGCGGTTTGCTTCACCTGATCGAGGACGGCCAGTTCAAGCCGGCTGTCCACGGAGGACGCTTGGGACGAATAGGATGCCTTGCCTTCACTGGAATACAGCGTGGCTTCGAGCAATCCATCGACCTCGCGCTGGCGGGCCAGGATCTTGGCGAACAGCTCCATGTTGCCTTCGATCATGGGATCGATAAGAGCGCCCCGTACGGATTGCGCGATGGGCGCCAGGTTCTCGCGCACCGAGGCTTCCATGCGCTCCGGATTGCTGCTTTCGAGATTGGCCAGCTGAGCGTTCTCGTAGACCTGTCGAACGATTTCGGAAACCAGTCGAACGCCGACGATTCCCAGTGAAATAGAGAGGACAAATCTTGTCTGCAGCTTCATGCGATGTTGCCCTCATCCTGGCTCGCGTGCGTCCACCCACTCACAATCTTCGGCGGCTCCCGGCAAGAACTTGAGCGCTATTCGGACTAGCGCTGTCCGCTTGTGGCCGTGCGCGGACAAGACGTTCAAGCGCCATTTCCCCTTCACCGAATGGCAGACAAAAACAATTGTCTGATAAAACGCATTCCGTTAGCTAGACAAGAAGAGGCCCCTCTACCCAGCGAGCCGCCAGACTCTCCAGCTATTCGTCAACCTGGACTGGGCTCGGACACGCGTCCGAAGAATGATTCCCACCGTATCCGCGCCTTGCGGTACGCTTTGCAAAATGCGTCCCACGCTTTGGAGCTGGTCCAATCTCGGACTGGGCTTGTTGTTGACTCTTGCTTGCAGCGCAACCTCGTCCAGTGGCCGCGACGCCAGTGCAAGTGGTGGCGTGGGCGGGCCTGACGCCGCGGCTGGCCTCGGCGGAGGCACTGGCGGAGATCGCGGAGGCGGAGGCACCGGCGGCGGCCAGACCGGCGGCGCGGCCGGCGCGACCACAGCAGGGCCCATCACCGGGGTTGCGTTGTTCTTCTCCGATCTCACCAGCGGTCCCAACTCGGGTGGCCAGAACGACAAGGGCGCTTTCGTGTCTCTTTGGGGCAACGGCTTCGGCGCTGCCCAGGGAAGCTCGACCGTGACCTTCGGCGGGGGCGTCGCCGACCAGTGTCCGGTATGGACAAACACGAAGCTCACCTGCCAGCTCGGTAGTCAGGCCGCCTCCGGAAACGTCGTCGTGCACATCGCTGGAAAGGGCGACAGCAACCCACTGCCGTTCACCGTTCGCGCGGGCAAGGTCTACTTCGTCACGGCCACCGGCAACGACGCCAGCGACGGTAGCTTCGCCAATCCCTGGAAAACCATTCCGAAGGCCAAGAACGCCATCGCCGCGGGCGACATCGCCTATCTCGGCGTGCGCGCCGGCGACACGCTGGCGCAGACCAGCGAGGATGCTTCCTCGCCCTATGGCTGCGCGCTGGGCATGAGCGCCAACGACGGCACCAACTCGGGCACGGTGACCGCGCCCAAAGCCCTGGTGGCCTATCCAGGCGCGAGCGTCACCGTTGGCGTCGAGTCCGGCCTCGAGCGCGGCATCCTGACTCCCGCCATCACCGGCAGCTTTGACTACTGGGTGATCTCGCAGCTTGCGATTCGCGGCGAAACCGAAGCCATCGATCTCGAGGATGGCGCCGTTGGCTGGCGCATCGTCGGCAACGACATCTCGTGCCCGAACGGCACGGGCAAGAGCGGCTGCGTGACCGGCGGCCTCGGCGACAACACGGCTGGTCTCAAGCTCTTCGGCAACGTCGTGCACGACGCGGCCGCCAAGGTCGCCACCATCACCAAGTACTACCATGGCATCTACTTCGGCTCGGACCACATCGAGCTTGGCTGGAACACGGTACGCGACGGCAAGACCTGCCGGGCCATTCAGTTCCACGACTCGACGGGACCGAACGAATTCGACTTGAGCGTGCACGACAACGTCATTTTCGGCACGGTCTGCGACGGCCTGAATTTCGCAACCGTCGACCCCTCCCAGGGTGCCATCGTGGCCTACAACAACGTCATCCACGACGTGGGCCAGGGGCCGGATCCGGCCGACGGCTCGTCGGACTACGCGTGCATTTACGTGGCCAACATCACGAACCAGGGCGCGGCCGGCAGCGGCAAGGTGCAGCTCTTCAACAACACCCTGTACAACTGCGGCTCGCGCGGCACGAGCGCGTCGGGCGCCATTGCGCTGGCCACGGGGCCCGTGGGCATCGCCATGGATGACAACCTCATCGTGGCGCTCGCCGGCGAGCGCTACTTCTCGATCGACACGGGTAGCGCGCCGCAGATCGCCGGCTCGAACAACCTGCTCTTCGGAGCCGGTGCCGCTCCGAGCTTCCTCGCCGCGAGCGTTTCAGCCGATCCCCTGCTCGCCCAAGCGGCGGCCCAGGACTTTCACCTCTCGCCCGGCAGCCCCGCCGTGGATCAAGGCAAGCCCACCCAAGCCACCACGGATCTCGACGGCAACCCGCGGCCGCAAGGCAGCGCCTTCGATATCGGCGCCTACGAGATGGTTCCGTAGCGGGAGTGACCGGCGGCCGTGCCTAGAACCAAAGGCGCGAGATGACGATCTGGCGGGGCAGAGCTGTGGCAGGATGCCCACCGTCCTGGCTTTTCGAGCGCGCGCTTTCCGGTGCCACAGCATGTCTTCACTGTAGACGCCGGAAACGCGCGGTGTTGACGCCTTCGGGCCTATCAGGATCCAGGTCCAGGATGTAGCGAGAATTCACGCGTCCGTCACCAGATTGCAACAGGCGGGGCCGATACTTCATCCGACCATGGATCCTCTCATTCAAAACAATGATCGCGTGCTCGTCGTAGAGGACGAGGTCGATATCAGCAGTTCGCTGGCCTATGCCCTGCGTGCCAGCGGCTATGAAGTCCTGGTCGCCGACCGGGGGGAGTCGGCCCTGGCGTCGCTGGATACCTTTCAACCCGATCTGGTTTTGCTCGATCTGATGCTGCCCGACATGTCGGGCATGGATATATGCCGTCGACTTCGCAAATCGCCAAGCCCTGACCAACCCGCGGTCATCATTCTCTCGGCTCGTGCCCAAGAGATCGATCGCGTGGTTGGATTCGAAATTGGAGCCGACGACTACGTGGCCAAGCCCTTCAGCGTGCGCGAGCTGATGTTGCGGGTGGAGGCGCGGCTCAAGATGAGAAAGGCCATCATGGGCACAGCGGCGGCCCGGGATGCTTCAGGGACCGACAAGGTGGTTTCGACGCTCGCTATACGCAATCTACGTGTGGACGAATCCGCCCATCGTGCCTTCGTGGATGACAAGGAGATCCGAGTGAGCGCGCTTGAGATGCGCCTGCTGCTCTTTCTCCTGCGCGCGCCTGGGCGCATGCGTACGCGCAAGGAATTGCTGACCGAGGTGTGGGGCTACCATCCCGAGGTTGCCAGCCGCACCGTCGACACCCACATCAAGCGCCTGCGCGACAAGCTCGATACCGCTGCCGATCTGTTGCAAACCGTGCGCGGCGTTGGTTTTCGTCTGGCCGAGCCCACGGAAACGCAAGGCTCGTCAGAAAGCGCGACTTCACCGCACTTCGTTCCATCCCGGCCAAGGATGCTCCACGATAGCAAGGCGCGCTGAAGCTCGGTGACGCGAGGAAGTTGCGGCTCCGTCACATAGTCGTCACCGACACCGCTTACCGTGTGGCCCATGACAAGGAGATTCACATGAAGACACTTACCGGAATCGTGCTTTTCGCCAGTGCACTGGCAGTCCCCGTAGCAGCGCGCGCGGGCAGTATCACCATCAAGGGTTCGGACACCATGGTCCTGCTGGGCCAGCGCTGGGCCGAGGATTACATGGCCAAGGTACCCGGCACGACCATCCAAGTGACCGGCGGCGGCTCGGGCACGGGCATCAGCGCGCTCATCAACGGCACGACGGACATCTGCCAGGCGTCGCGCACCATGAGCGACGCGGAGAAGAACAGCCTGCGCGAAAAGTACAAGACGCCGGGCGAGGAAATCCCCGTGGCCCGCGACGGGCTGTCGGTGTATGTGAACGCCGCCAATCCGGTCAAGGAATTGAACATGGAGCAGCTTCGCCTGATCTTCACGGGCAAGGTCACCAACTGGAAGGAATTGGGCGGCAAGGATGCGAACATCATCCTCTACTCGCGCGAGAACAGCTCGGGCACCTATGTCTTTTTCAAGGAGCACGTGCTCAAGAATGCCGACTACGCGCAGCGAGCGCAGAGTATGCCGGGAACGGCGGCGGTGGTAAATGCGGTGTCCAAGGAGAAGAATGGCATCGGCTACGGCGGTGCTGCCTACGCCAAGGGCATTCGCGTGCTGAAGATCAAGAAGGATGCGGAAAGTCCAGGCGTCGAGCCCAACTTGGCGAATGTGCAGAACGGCAGCTACCCGCTTTCTCGTCCGCTCTTCTTCTACCTACGCAACAAAGCGGCAGGCGATATCAAGGCGTTCGTCGACTGGGTGCTCTCGCCCGCGGGCCAGGAGATTGTCACCAAGGTCGGCTACTTCCCAGTCAAGTAGCCGAGTACTGGCGGGAACGGTGTCGCACTTGCAGTTGCAGATTCGCTACAGGTTGTGTTGCATGCGGGCGTCGCTCATGCGTCGTCGGCTGGTCTCTTGCTGATGAAGCTCAGAACCAGCACCCAGAAGCAAAGCACGAGATTGAAAAGGGGAATCTGCAGCGGCGCTGGCAGGCAGTAGATGATGGCCACGGCCGGAATCCAAACTGCCCAGGTGGACATGAGCGTTACGGGGACGGTGAAGGTCAGAAAATCGAAATCCAACCTCGACTTCACCGCTCTCCAAGAGAAGGCGCTCTCTTTCCACATGAAGGCCAGTGCCGTTGTGGGGGCAGACCAGATGGGATTGTAGACGAACTGATCCACCAGCACCTTGCGCACGATCGTTCCCGGGGTCGCATGATTCCCAAACAGGTGCGACTGCAAGCGATAGAATAGATCGACCTCGACACCCTTGTAGGCCCGAAAAAGCACGTAGAAGGCGAGCTCGGCCGCTAACCGATTGCGATGGATCTTTCCTGTGACCAGCAGAAGGAGAAATGGCACTGCCCCGCCAAAGAACGCCGCAGTTGTCGCCGAGAAGGCAAGCCCATAGCGGCCCTTCCACATACCGACGCTCTGGAAGAGCGCATGGGCAGAAGGAATGATCCAGTCTGCGAGGACAAGCAAGAGAGCGAGAATCCATAGCGCGAGCCCAGGCAAAGCATTCTGCTTCATGCCGGCCAGTCCCGAGGCAAGGACCCTTTTCCCGTCGAGTTTCATCTTTGGTCCGCGCAAGAGTACCAGAACGGGATAGTGAGATGCCCGCTGTCAATCCGTGGTGCTATTGGATCTGGTTGCCCAACTCCCCTTTGCCCTTTAAGATGGCCGGGAAAGAACAACCAGGAGAACCAATGCCCAACGCAGATTTGAACATCAAAGCCCTCGTCGAGACCTTCGGCCGCCAGCTCGTTGCCGCTGTGGAAGCGGCTTCCGCGCTGCGCATCCAGAACGCCCTTTCCGCGGCGTTTGGGACACCACAAAAGCGCGGACCAGGCAAGTCCAAGATCGAGAAGCGCCCGGAACCGCGGAAGGGCAAGCCTACCCAGGCAACCAGCGCAAAACCGGCACTGGCAAAGAAGGTGAAGAAGGCGGCAACACCCAAGGTCCTGAAAGCGAGGAAGCTTCAAGGGCAGTATCTAGGTTGCTTGAAATCGCTCCAGGGCGCGGACCGCGCGAAGGTGAAGCAGGTTGCGAATGAGAAGGGCGTCGCCGAGGCCGTGAAGCTCGCGCTGTCGCTCAAGAAGGCGTAGGTAGAAGCGATCACGCACCGGTTGATTATGCCGCTTCGGCATGGTCAACACTGTCGTTGTGCCGGCTATTGGGCTGCGGGTGGACTTGAGGACGCCTTTGCCCCTCCCGCGGTCGGGGCGAGCGGGGCGGGGGTGGCGCAGCCGAGAACATTCTGCGCTCGAATGCCCTCGGGAATGAAGCGATCGAGTCGGCCGACGTACCAAAGCGAAGCCAAAGCCAGTAGGACCAGCAGAAGCACGTAGAGTTTCCATGGGCGGCGTTTCTCGGCGAAGGGATCGCGCAACTGGCGACGCGACCCCGGCGGCAGCACGGCCACCTGGGTCAACGCGGCCCCGAAGGGCACGTTGATTCTCGCCATGGCGTTCACCGACCAGCCGTTGGCGTCGAGAATCGGGCCCACGTTGCGCTGGCGCAACTTCAGCCACGCGATCAGCATGGATGGTCCCGAGATGGCAAGGAGAAGCCCGATAAGACCGATCGGCATCCACACCCCCAGACCGAAGAACATGGCCAGGATGCTGGACAGGAACGTGGCAATTCCGCCCACCGCCACGCCGATGGCGGCCACGGTTCCGACGTCGATCTTCTTGGGCTCGGGCTTCTTTTCTGCGGCCTCGGGGCCGCTCTTGTCGGCATGCGCGGTCTTTTCCGCCGAGGCCTTGACCTTCTGGCGCGCCTCCTGATCGGCGGCGGAAGCGCGTTTGGCCACTTGCTCCTCGACCATGCGCACGAAGCTCTTGTACGGCGACCAGAAGGCTTGACGGATGCCGATGGGGTTCTCGACGATGCGAGTGACGGTGGCGTCCCAGTCGTTGCCTTTGTGGTCGACGAACACGCCGTTGCGCCCAACCATCAAATTGTCGGTGTCGCCACCGGTGACGGCGGCGACGATGCTGCGTTTCTCGCCCGACTTGCGCGTGCAATCGCAATACAGAAGATAGGCACGCGCCAGGCCGGCCAGGCTGGCGTGCTTTCCGGTATCTTCGACAGGCAGGCACAGGTCGCAACTGCGGCCGTCGATGAACAGGGTTCCGACTTGGAAGATCGATCGTCGCGTGCGGTAGAACTCCGAAAAGGTGACGAAGTTGTGCAGCAGGCGCACCAGATCCCGGTGCACCCGGATCATCTTCTCGACTTGTTCGACCTGCTGGTTCTGATCGACACCGGCGGCGTCCTGGGCGACGAGTGCCGTGAGGTCCTGGCGCAAGGTCCCGGCCAGCATTTCGCGCAGTCGAGCCGGGGCGATGGTCGAAATCGCCGTGGTGGGCTTGGCGGCCTGCCAAGTCACGAAGGGCGCCATGCGCTCCTTGAGCGTGTTCCAATCGCCCTCGGACAGAGCGGCGTTGTTTCCGCCGAGAATCGGATCGACCACCGCCTTTGCCAGAGCTGCGATGCGCGCCGCCCAAGCGGGATTCAGTCCCTCGGACAAAGGCAATGGACGGTTGGCCGCCACGGGCGCGAGGGGAAGCTTGGCAATCTCCTCCGCGTCGGCGGTCAAGGTCTTCGGCCCCAGGGCCACGAAATCAGCTTCGGCGGCGTTGAGGGCCGCGGCGGCGCGGCCATCGAACGCGGCCAAACGGCAGCGCGCGAAGTAGTCGTCGACCTTGGCTCGCGCGGCGGCGAGAGCGTCGGCCGCCGCCTCGGTCTTGTCGCCGGCCACGCGAATCGCGCCATCCTTTTCCCCCTGGTCGAGCCAGGCGACGTAGGACTTCGCCTCGTCGAAGAATTTGTCCACCGTGGCCTGGTCGACTCCGGCCTGGCCACTGCGGTCAACCTTAGAACCGAGAGCGGCAATGATGTCGCGCAAGGCTTGCGCCGTGTTTTCGTCGCTCGCGGACTCGGGCGGCAAGATTCCGTCGCCATTGAAGCGCGTGGCGGCGAGAATCTTCGTCGTGTCGGCGATGTCGTCGAGGGAAATGGCATCGGCATCGGGGCGACCAAGGCTTTGCAGGATGTGCTTGGCCTCGGCGAGCAGCTCTTTGCCCAAGGTGGTTTTGTCGTTGATTTCGGCTAGCGGCACCTTGTCCGCGCGGTTGAACACAACCTTCAAGTTGTGGAAGGCATCGCGCGCCCAGCGCACCACGCCCAGGATTTCGGCCGGCCGGATGTGCCCGTCGTGATCGGTGTCGACGAGGTCGAGCGTCCGACCGTCGAATTCGAGGCCGCGGGTTGGACACGACAGTGCCAACCACAACTTCTGATCCAGCTCGTCGAGGTGGGCCAGGTCATCGCCATCGGCGAGCACGACCTGGTCCACGCCCCCGGCGCGGAAGAAACTCCAGCGATACTTGTCCGTGGCCATAACGACAGTGACCTCGAAAAGGGTTGCCTAGAAGAAGGTGTAGATGAGGGTCGCTTCAGTAAGCGTGTCGACCTTGTCGGCGTAGGCCCAGGAAACGTAGGTCGCGGGGAACGCGGTGCCGTCTGGCGCGCCCTTGGGAACGGGTCTCGCCGCGGGGTTCTGATCGTACTTGAGGGCGAAGCTGAAGCCGAAGCTTAGGCTCTTCCACAGGTTCGTGCTCAGCCCAACCTTTGCGTTCACGCGTGTGTCCTTGAATGCCGCGACTCCGGTGGTTCCATCACTGGCGTTGCTAGCCTTGGTTTCTTTGTTTAAGTTGAATAGCGCTTCCAGACTCGCCGTGACGCCGGTTTCCTTACTTAGGGAGAGTGTCTCACCGACCAGAATGCGGGCCGAGTGAATGGCGACCGGATCGAGGGTCTTGTCCGGCTGCTGGACGTATTTTTCATAGGAAAAATCATAGCCGAACTCGGCGACAACAATGTTCCACTGGTCCTTGACCAGTTGGCGACTGTAACCGAACTGTCCGCCACCAAAGAAGGTCTTGCCCGCGATCTTGTCCGCGGCGGCCTGCCCGCTGGCATAGAGCGTGTTGTTATCGGTAAGGAACCTGTCGTAGCGTCCCTTGGCGGCCATGTTGTTGGTACTTACCGTCTGTTGCCGGTCGAGGGACGTGATCGTAGGGGGGCGGTCCCGACAGCCGGACTGACGTTCGCCACCATGACGTTGGACGTGCCGTAGGCCAGGCCGCCTTCCAGGGTCAGCTTGTTGTTGCCTTCTTTGCGAAAGCCGTTCACGCCGAAGGTGAAGTTTTTGGACTGCGAGTTGCCGCCAGTGATGAGCATGCCGCCCTTGCTCTGCGCCTTCCACTCGACGGGGTTCACGGGCGGCGCGGGCGGAGGTGGCGGTGGGGCCGGGCAAGGCGGCGGGCAGTTGCACTTGGGCGCCTCGACGGGTGCAGGCTTGGAGGCTTCGCCCGCCGGCGCGGCGGCTTCGTCGGACGCTTTGGCGGCTGGCGCTTCTTCGGTTTGTGCGAACGCGCGACCGCTTGTCGGCGCGATCACAAGCAGCGCCAGGGTTGCAGTCAGGGCGAATTTTCGTGCCAGGGATGGAAGGGAATGTTTGGCCATGCCGAGTCTCCGTTGATCAGTGGTGGGTGGCTCATACGATGCGAAAAAGGCGTTCCGGTTACGGAATCATCCTTTGGTCAAAGAAAGGCCCCGACTGTAGCAGCGATTCGCGGCAATTTCCAGCGTGGGGCTAGACCCAGGCTTCCTCGCGGATCTCGCCGTCGAGCGCCACGACGATGACCTTGATCGGCACCTTGCGCGAGGAGCGCGCCACTGCCTCTTGGGCTAGCCTGAGCAGGCCGCCGCAGCAAGGAACCTCCATGATCACCACCGAGATGGTGCCCACCTGGGCCTCGTCGACCAGGGCGACGAGCTTGTCCCGATAGATGTCCATGCCTTGGTCCAGCTTGGGGCAGGCGATGGCGAGCTTCTTTCCCGGCAGCCACTTCTGATTGAAATCCGGCAGTGCGAATGCCACGCAGTCGGCCGCCAGCAGCAGATCCGCTCCCTGAAACACCGGATTCATGGGTGAGATGAGGTGCAACTGCACTGGCCACTGGGCAAGTTGGCTGGTAAGTCCAACCCGGGGTGCGGCGGCGTCTGGGACGCGCACGAAAGATCGCGGCGCGGATCCGGGACAACCTTGGTGCGCGATTTTTTCCCGATACTCCGGCACCGCGTGACCGAGATCCTTGAGATGGGCCAGCGCCTGGTTGAGATAGGTGGTCTGGCCGTGTTCGTGAAGGTGTTTGAGGTGGGCGCGCAGGGTGGCCACGCCTTTGGGGATGATGCCTTCAAGGGTGATCCGTTCGTCGTAGGCCGCGGCTTCCCGTTTCTCGACGGTGATGGCGCCCTGCGGGCACTCGCCCACGCAGGCGCCCAGGCCATCGCAGGTGATTTCGCTGACCAGCCGGGCTTTGCCTTCGATCATCTGCAGAGCCCCCTCGGGGCACCCTTCGCAACAGATACCGCACCCGTCGCACTTGCTCTCGTCAATTCGTATGATCTGGCGCTCCATCAGGTCCTCCGGCGGGGATATAGGACACTTGTGGTCGGATTTCCATGTTGGAAATGGCTTTCAACGACCACGATCAGCGCGGTTGCTGGACATCGGCGTTTGCTCGAATCGTCTGGGCTTGCTGCCAATCCGCAGCGGCGGCCTCGGCCATGCCCAGGCGTCGGTACATGTTGGATCGGTTCTGGTAGTAGTCCGCAGCGTCGGGCCGAAGTCGAATGGCCTCGCTGGCGTCAGCCACCGCTTCGGCCAACTTGCCCAGCTGAACGTAGGTGATGGCGCGATCGTTGAAATAGGCCGAGCGGCGTTTCGTCGCGTGCTCGGCGCCGACGGACGGGGCGTAGCTTAGGGCAGCGTCGTAGTCCGCGAGAGCATTCTGATAGTCGCCCTGATCGTAGTAGTACGAGGCGCGATTGTTGTGCGCCTCGGTACTCCACGGTTCATGGCGAATGACCTGGCTCCACAGGGTTTCGCTGTCGTGCCAAACGGCCATTTGTCGGATCGACAGCCACGATAGAACGCCGGGTACGCTGGCCATCACCAGCACGAGAACATTGGCCTGCCAGCGCAACGCCAGGGATCCCGCCTTTTCCCACAGGGCCGCAAACCCGGCGCCGACGACCAGCGAAAGGGCCACCGCCGGCAGGTAGGTGTAGCGATCCGCCATGGCCTGCGGTCCGACTTGCACGATGCCGATGACTGGCAAGAGTGCGAGGAGATAGCACGCAAGCGCGCTTGGCACGGCCCGGCTCCGTCGCGCCAGCCACACGCATCCGGCCACCAGCAGGGCCAGTGTCACCACCGGCGCGACGAATCGCCACGAAGTTCCCGACACATCTTGCGGATAGGAATAGAGAGGCAAGAGCTCCGACGGCCACAGGGTTTTGCCGAGATAGCCGACCGTCGAGCGAACGGCCACCAGGGCCTTCGTGGCAAGAGGCACACCGTGCATGGCGCGAAAGGATCCGCCCGCCCGCTGGGCCTTCAAGGTCACGATGGCTGAGGCCGCGGCCAGGACGAAGAAGGGAAGCTTTTCCGCAAGCAGTCCCCAGATGCGAGCGCGTTCGATTCGCCGCAATGGATAGGCGTCGAGGACGAGCAAGACCCATGGGAAACTCACGGCCATCGGTTTGCTCAGAAGGGCGAGCAAACAGCAGGTGAGGGCGCAAAGGTAGTTTCGCTTTTTCGGGGCGGCCGAGATTTCGCCGTTCGTTTCGCCCATGCCTAGGGCGTAGCGAAGGTAGCAAAGCAGACCCGCAAGGTAGAACGCCGCACACAGCAGATCTTTGCGCTCCGACACCCAGGCCGCCGATTCCACCCGCAGCGGGTGCAGCCCCCAAAAAAGGCCCGCCGCGATTCCTGCCACCACGACCCGCGCGGACCGCGCAGCCGATCGCGCACGCACGCGGGCGAGCGAGCAGGCCAGTAGGACCACCAGCCCGGCGTTGAGCCCATGAAGAAGAATGCTGGTCAGGTGGTGCCCGAGAGGGCGCAGGCCCCACAGTGCGTAGTCGGCGGCGTGGGATAGCTCGGTCAGCGGGTGCCAATTCCCGCTGGCGTGAAAACTGGAAAATGTCCCGAGCAGCGACGTCAGGGTCGGATTGCGCAGGAGCGGACTCTGATAGACGTAGATGTCGTCATCCCAACCGACGAACCCATTGCGCAGAGCCGGGCAGTAGACCAGGAATACCAGCAGCGCGACGGCCAGGGCTGCGCCGTGCGAGCCGTGCGAGCCGTGGATGGAAAGCCTTCCGTTGTTCCCTTCTCTCTCCGCCTGGCTCATAATGATCACGCAAGCTGTACAAGAACCAGGGAGCTGTCAAACCCTGATCTCATGCGGGCGGCGGTGCTCGCCTCGGCGAAAACGACCTGACGAGAGGAATCAACATGGCGAAACAAGGCGGGATTGTTCTTGGTTGGACCTTGAGTATACTCCTGCTCGGGTGTTCGAGCGGAAGCTCGGGCGGTGGGACGGGCGGCGTCTCGGGAAACGGAGGCGCGGGGCAAAACGGCGGCGCGGCCACACCCGGCGGCGCGAGCGGAAACGGCGGCGCGGCCACGACCGGCGGCGCGAGTGGAAACGGCGGCGCGGCCACGACCGGCGGCGCGGCCACCATCGGCGGTTGCAGCATCTTTCCCGCCGACAATCCTTGGAACTCAGACATCTCGGCCTATCCGGTCCACGCCAGCAGCGCGAGCTACCTTTCCAACATGTCCCCGACCACGGCCTTCCACCCCGATTGGGGCACCGTGAGCGAGGGCTATGGATTCCCCTTCTCCTTGGGCACGGGCGCCACACCCCAGCCCATCACCTGGAGCGCCAGTTGGGGATCGACCGACAGCGAAAAGCTTCCCTGTCCGACGGGAACCAACCAATTCTGCTATCCCATCCCGCTCACGGCGCCCATCGAAGGCGGTCCCACTGCGTCGACCGACAGCGACCGGCACGTGCTCTACATCGACACCGCGGGCGCGCCTAGCAACTGCACGCTCTACGAGCTTTACAACGCGCAAAATCCC
The DNA here is from genome assembly GCA_963723955.1 of uncultured delta proteobacterium. Lineage (GTDB taxonomy): Bacteria > Myxococcota_A > Polyangia > Fen-1088 > Fen-1088 > Fen-1118. Next base: position 124,996 of record CAVRSU010000029.1, on the reverse strand, counting down.
ACTGGCAACTCGGGCTGGACCGCAGCCAACGGCGCCATCTTCCATCTCGGGTCCAACACGCTTCGGCAGGATGGGTGGACCTCGGCGGACGCGGCCGGCTTGCCCATCTTGCCGGGCCTGGTCCGCTACGACGAGGTTGTCACTGTCGGCGAGATTCGCCATGCCATCCGGTTCACCATGAACAACACCTACCAGGGCTACATTCATCCCGCGACCCACGCGGCGGGGAAGACAAACGCCGCGCTGCCGCCCATGGGGTTGCGCCTGCGGCTCAAGGCTGCCTTCGATACCAGCGCATACTCCGGACCAACCCTGGTCATCATGAAGGCCATGAAGAAGTACGGCATCATCCTGGCTGACAATGGCAGCAACTGGTACATCTCGGGCGAATCGAACGAGGGCTGGTCGGCGTATATGGACGGCCTCGTGAGCGGCATGCACGGCGTACACGGCAGCGATTTCGAAGTGGTGGACACCGGACCGGTCTCGGCGGCGGGACTCTGAGAAACCACGCGAATGATATGTTCGGCTCATGGGTCGTGAGACCAGCGCCTGCGTCTTCCTCGCCGTTCTTGCCACCGCCGAGGTGAACCCGAGGGCGGCGCGCGCCGGTGTCGACGCCGCCGCGCCTGCGCCTGCCAAGATCGATGCAGGTGCGCCCGCGGCGCTGACCGAGGGCATCGACCGGCTGGTGGCCGAGGCGATTGCGCAGGGGAAACTTCCCGGCTGCGTGGTCGCTGTGGGCCGCGCAGGCGGCATCGTGTACCAGCAGGCTTTCGGGTCGCGCGCGCTCTTGCCCGACAAAGAGGCGATGACCCTGGACACCATCTTCGATCTGGCCTCGCTCACCAAGCCCATCGCCACCGCCACCGCGCTGATGGTGCTCGTGGATCGGGGCAAGATCGATCTTGACGAGCGCGTCGTACGTTACCTCCCCGAATTTCGCGCCCACGGCAAGGAGGCCATCTCGATTCGGCAGCTTCTCACCCACGTTTCGGGCCTGCCCGCCGAAACGCCTGTCGCCGACTATGAACACGGCCGCGCGACGGCGTTGAAGCACATCATGGCACTTCCACTTAAGGCGCCGCCCGGTAGCAAGAGTATCTACTCGGACGCCGGTTTCCTCGTTCTCGAAGAGGTGATCCGTCGCGTGACCGGCACCGATCTTTCGGCGTTCGCCGAAAACGCGATCTTTCACCCGCTCGGCATGAGCGAAACGGGATTTCTCCCTTCGGCTAATCTTCGTCCGCGCATCGCCCCGACCGAGAAGCGTGGCGACGCGTGGATTCGCGGCGACGTTCACGACCCGCGGGCTTTTCGCATGGGCGGCGTCGCCGGTCACGCGGGGCTGTTCTCGACGGCGAAGGATCTGGCCCGCTACGCGCGCATGGTGCTGGCGGCGGGGACGCTGGATGGCGTGCGCGTGCTTTCGGCCGAAACCTTGCGCAAGATGCTGGCGCCGCACGATGTTCCGGGTGGCATTCGCGCCCTGGGCTGGGACATGCAATCCACCTATTCGACCAACCGAGGAACCGCGTTGTCGCGCCGGGCGGTCGGGCACGGTGGCTACACGGGCACGTCGCTGTGGATCGATCCCGAACAGGATCTGTTCGTGATCTTCTTGAGCAATCGCGTTCACCCCGACGGCAAGGGATCGGTGAACGCGCTCGCCGGGGCCATTGCGACGCTGGCCAGCTCGACGCTCGCGGCGACCACGGCATCCACCGCCGGGTCGTCGCTTGCGCTGGGCATCGACGTGCTCGCTGCGGAAAACTTCGCCCGTCTGCGAGACCAGCGCTTGGCCTTGCTGACCAACGACAGCGCCCGCACGAAGGGCGGCGTCCGCACCACCGATGTGCTGGCTGGCCGGCGCGATCTTTCGCTCGTGACCCTGCTCAGCCCCGAGCACGGCTTGTCGGCCAGTCGCGACGAGCGCATCGAGGACGGAGTCGACGCCAGGACCAAGCTTCCCATCGGCAGCCTCTACGGCGGTGCGCTCGCCCCACGAACCGCGCGGCTCTCGGGACCGCGGCCGGTGACCCTGCCTCCCGGCATCGATGCAGTCGTTGTCGATCTTCCCGACGTTGGCACGCGCTTCTTCACCTACGCCTCGACCTTGCACGCGGTTATGCGGGCCGCCGCCGAACGCGACCTGCGGGTCATTGTCCTCGACCGACCCAATCCCATCGACGGCGTCGATGTGGCCGGCCCCATGCTCAAAGCGAGCGAGATGTCGGCGGTGAACCATCACTCGCTGCCGATTCGCCACGGCATGACCATGGGAGAGCTGGCCGAAATGCTAAACACCGACGAGCACCTCGGGCTCCGACTCGAGGTCGTACGCATGGCGGGCTACGACCGCCGGGCGTATTTCGACGAGACTGGGCTTGCCTGGTGGCCGCCTTCGCCGAACCTGCGCACGGTGGAGCAAGCCGTGTTCTATCCCGGCGTCGCGCTTCTCGAAGCGACCAACGTCTCGGTCGGGCGCGGCACCGACACGCCCTTCGAGGTCGTGGGCGCGCCATGGATCGACGGTCCGGCGCTCGCTGCCCAGCTCGCCAAGGCCGATCTTGCCGGCGTCTCGTTTGAATCCATCGACTTCACACCAACCGAGAACCGGTACAAAGGCGTTCCTTGTCACGGCGTAAGGCTGCGCCTGGAAAATCGCGCCACCTTCGATCCCGTGCGTACCGGAATCGCGGCAGCTCTCGCTTTGCGCAAGCTTCATGGCAAAGACTGGGACGCCGCACATCTGCGCCGCATGCTCGGCGATCCGGCCCTTGCCCAAGCCATTCTCGACCTGCGTTCGTTGCCCGAGATCGAAGCTCTCTTCAAGGACGATCTCGACAACTTTCGCGTCAAGCGGGCAAAGTATTTGCTCTACGCGCCGTAGGCAGATCCCAATCTGCGTCGCTCGACCGTGGCGACTCGCGCCCGTAGACTTTTGCGAGGCCATGTCCTCCATCTCCGAACCGCCGCTCTCGCTTTCGATCCTTGCGGGCGTCACCGAGGTGTCGGCGGCGGCGTGGGATGAGCTGGTCGACCAAAACGATCCATTCCTCGAACATGCCTTTCTGGCCGCGCTGGAGCGGTCGGGCAGTGTGGGCCCGGGCACTGGCTGGGAGCCGCGCATTCTCATCGCCCGCCAAGATGGTCACCTGGTGGGCGCGGTGCCGCTCTATCTCAAGGACGACAGCATGGGCGAATTCATCTGGGACTTCGCCTGGGCGCACGGTTCGCACAGCGCGGGCATCCCGTACTATCCCAAGCTGGTCGCCGCCGTGCCGTTCACGCCCGCGGCGAGCCATCGCTTGATGGTGCATCCGAAGGCGGATCGCGCGCGCGTGGCCCGCGTGCTGGCGCAAGGGCTGCGCGAAGTGGCCGAGGAGACGGACGCCTCCTCGATCCACGTGCTCTTCTGCCGGGAAGAGGAAATGGCCGAGCTTGCAAGCGCGGGCTTCGTCCCACGCGCGAGCTACCAGTTTCACTGGAACAACCGGCCCGAAAAGTTCCCGAGCTTTGATGACTACCTGGGCACGTTTCGCTCGCGCATGCGCAAGCAGGTTCGCCACGAACGCGCCGTGGTCGGCGACCGTGGCCTGCGCATCGAAACCTTGCCGGGCAGCGAGCTGGACGATCGCGGCTGGCAGGCACTCGATCGTTTCTACCGATCCACCGTCGACCGCTACGGCAACGTGCCTTCTTTGACCCCGGCGTTTTTCGCCGAAATCCGCCGCACCCACGCCGACCGGCTCTTGGCCGTGCTCGCCTACCGCGGCGATGAGCCCATCGCAGCCACCACCAATTTCACGCGCGGGGATCGCCTTTACGGCCGTTATTGGGGCAGCGCCGAGCCCTTGCCCATGTTGCACTTCGAGCTGTGCTTCTACCGCCTCATCGAGCACGCCATCGCCCATCGCTTGAGCGCCTTCGAGGGCGGCGCAGGCGGCGAGCAGAAGCTGGCGCGCGGCCTGCTGCCGCAGCCGACGTTCAGCGCCCACTGGATCCGCCACCGCGGGTTGGCCCATGCAGTGAGCGACTACATCGCGCGCGAAAGTACGGCCGTGGCGGCGGAAATGCGCACATGTCTCGATCATTCGCCGTTCGCGCGCGCCCGGTCACCGCTATAATGCCGTCCCGGTGACGAGATGAGCGAGCACAAGTCCAAGTTGGAACGCAGGGATTTTCTGAAGCTGGGCGGCGCCGGTATCGCGGCGTCGGCCCTTTCCGCGGGATGCGCGGCGGTCGCGGTCGAGCAGAAGAAGCCGACGGCCCCCATCGTCCAGACACCCGCGGCCAAGCCCGACGGACATGCCGACGGACTTGCGCGCCGCAAGTTGGGTCGAACCGGCATCGAGGTTCCCGTCGTCAGCATGGGGGTCATGAACGCCGACAACCCCAATTTGGTGAAGGCTGCGCTCGAAGGTGGCATGGTGCTGCTCGACACGGCGCACGTCTACCAAGACGGTCGCAATGAGGAAATGCTGGGCACGCTTTTGCCCCAGCGCAAACGCGAGTCTTTCGTCCTGTGCACCAAGGTCTTTCTCAGCACCCTCGACCGCAAGACCGGCCTGTTTTCGCCCGAGACGCGTGGCGAGGAAATCGAGGAGAAGCTCGCCATCAGCCTCAAGCGCCTGGGCATCGATCACGTGGACATCCTTTACCTTCACTGCCAAAGCCAGCGCGAAAGCGTGCTGCTCGACAAGGTCTTGCGCGGGCTGGAGAAGGTCAAACAGGCGGGAATGACCCGCTTCATCGGGGTTTCCACGCACAAGAACGAGCCCGAAGTGCTCCGCGCCGCGGTGGAAGCGAAGATCTACGACGTGGTGCTGACTTCGTTCAACTTCCGCCAGGACCATCACCTGGAGGTTCAGAAGGCCATCGGCGAAGCTGCGGCGGCGGGGCTGGGCGTGGTCGCGATGAAGACGCAGGCCGGCGTTTATTGGGATAAGGACAAGACCAACCCCATCAACATGAAGGCGGCCCTTAAATGGGCGCTACGCGATCCCAACGTGCACACGGCCATTCCGGGGTTCACGACCCTCGAACAGCTCCAGGCCGACTTGGAGGTACTGCACGACCCAGTGCTCACGCCCGAGGACAAACTGAGCCTGGAGAATCCGGAGAAGGTGGCGGGCCTCTATTGCCAGGGTTGCGAGCAGTGTCTTTTGCCGTGCGCCCAGCACCTGCCCATCCCCGACCTCATGCGTAGCTATATGTACGGCCACGCCTACCGCAATCGCGAAGCCGCCCAGTCGCTGCTGCTCGCACTCGACCTTCCGCCGTCGCCGTGCACGGATTGCGCGACCTGTCCGGTGGTGTGCGCCAAGGGCTTCCATGTTCGCGAACGCATTCGCGACATCGTCCGGCTGCGCGATGTGCCGCGGGAATTCATTATCTAATGAGGACTGCGACGCTCTCGATTTCCGTCCTGCTGCTAACCCTCTCGGCCCAGGCCGCCAAGGAACCTGACAAGCAGGAACCGCACGCGCCGGCCCCTGCGCCGGTCATTTCGAAGTGGTTTCCGCAAGTGGAGGGTTGGAAATTCTCCGCCGCGCCGACCCAGTACACGCCCGAGAACCTATTCGAATACATCGACGGTGGCGCGGACGCCTTCTTGCAGTTCGACTTCGAGGAACTGCTGACCACGAGCTACGTCAATGTCCACAAGGTCGAGGTCACAGTCGACTTGTACCATCACCGCAATGCCGCGCGCGCTTTCGGCATGTACACGCAGGAGCGACCGGCCGGTACGACGTCCGTGCCCGTCGGTATCGAAGGGATTGCCGGGTCCGACCACCTCGAGTTCGTCGCGGGCCCCGTCTATGTGAAGCTGGCCCAGGCCGGCGGCAAGGAAACCCCGTTCCTGCGCATGTTTGCCGAAAAGATCGCGGAACGACTTCCCGGTACGCGCGAACCGCCCGCCGTCCTCAAGTGTTTTCCCGACAGGGGCAAGCGACCCCGGGCGGAAAAACTGACAGCCCGTGATTTCCTCGGGCACCCGTTCCTGCATGACGCGGCCGTGGTTCCCTACCAACTGGAGGGAGCGAAGGTCCGCCTGTTCGCCATCGAAGGTAGGGACGAAAGCGACGTTCAAACGATGATTCAGCGCTACCGCGTGGCAGCCAAGTCGCCGGCCAGCCAGGTCGAAAAGGCCGGCGGCGCGACGCTGAAGGATCCTCTCAACGGCGAGGTCATCCTGCGGTGGGATGGTCGCTGGTTGTGGGGGGCGGTCGACTATCCGCCCTCGAACCGGCAAGTGACAGAGGCGGTGCAGGCGAGGGTCGACGAGCTGGGAAAGCACCTTCTGTCCGCGCGCCAATAGACTGGGTGTGATAGCGACAACATGCCCTGCTGCGCTAAGGGGCGCCTAGCACGATTGTCTTTCCGTCTCGCCGAATTCCGTAGCCGTTCTGCGTGGGATGCTTGCTATACTCACAGCCAGATCGCGGGACAAGTGTTGCTCCCGAGTCCTTGTTTCTCGAAGTGAGAGGACTACTCCAATGATGTACACGTGCCGTTCGAGCCGTCATGGCAGCAGCGCAGCCGTTGGACGTTCAGCTCTGAGTTGCTTGGGGGCAATGGCCTTGATTGCAGGATTAGGCTGCACCGGTGCCCAAATTGTCGGTGGCTCGGGCGGCAGCGAAGGGCCCAAAGGCGGCGCCGCTGGCGGTAGCGGTTCGAATGGAGGTGTGGGCGGTGGGCTGACCATTCCGCCCTCCACGTTTCCCGACGCCGGCCCCGATCGTCCGAACGGCGGCCAGTGCGGCGACGGTATCATCGAACGAGCCGAGCAATGCGATGACGGCAACACCATTAGCGGCGACGGCTGCAGCCAGAGCTGCCAGATCGAAGCGAACTACGAGTGCCCCAAAGAGGGCGAGCCGTGCAAGAACCTCGCGGTCTGCGGCAACGGCATCCTGACCTCGGACGAAACCTGCGACGATGGCAATACCGCGGACGGCGATGGCTGTTCCGGGAACTGCCAGGCCATCGAATCAGGATATTATTGTCCAGTTCCCGGAAAGAAGTGCGTCCCCGTGTGCGGCGACAAGGTCAAGCTGGGTTCGGAAACCTGCGACGACGGCAATTCCGACAGTGGCGACGGGTGTTCAAGCACTTGTCAGACCGAGCCCGGGTACGATTGCCCCACCCCCGGCCAGGCGTGCGTGAAATCCAACTGTGGCAACGGCAAGACGGAAGTAGGGGAGCAGTGCGACTGCGGTACCGACCCGAAGAGCTTACCGACCGGGTGCAAGGCCGTGAACGGCTTGTTCTACGGCGACGGCAAGGGCTGCTCCAAGACCTGCACCAAGGAGCCCTCGTGTCTCGACAGCTCCGGCAAGACCCAGGCCTGCACGGCAACGTGTGGCGATGGCAATCTTGACCCCAGCGAGGAATGTGACGACGGCAACCAGGTGGACGGCGACGGCTGTTCGAGCACGTGCAAGAAGGAAGCTGGCTTTACGTGTACGACCTCGACCTCTCAGGACTCCTCGACTTGCCAGTCTGGCTCCGGCCAGTGTCTTGAGCTGCCCATGATCTACCGCGACTTTCAGCCTGAGAATGTCAGCCCGGGCGGCCACCCGGACTTCTACTTCCTGGGCACGAAGGCAGGCGGGGCCAGCTCTCCCACCACCATTTGTGTCCCCAACTCGGGCGGGCCCGCGAAAGGCAACGATTCGACTGCGCGCTGCTGGGACATCGCTGCTCCGGATTTGGCCAACGGCAAGCCGGTCTACAACTCGGCCCGCGCCAACAACACCTGTGCTTGCCAGTTCAGTGAATGGGATCCCGGCAATTCGGGCCATATCCCTGGCGGATTTACCCAGGCCGACAGTCCTCTTTCGGCTGGATGGATTGCCGCTGGCACCGCACTGAACGTGACCAACCCTTCCGGCAATGTCACAGGAACCATCACCGGCTATACCTCCAGTGGTGGTCCGGTTTGGAAGGGAACGGTGCCTATCGTCAAGGACGCGAACAGCTTCAAGCAGTGGTTCAACGACGACAGCACGGTGAACAAGACCTTCACCGGCGTTCTCGAGATGCCCTCCGTTGGGACGAACATCTACCAGTACGCCAGCAAGACGCATCTAGCGGGTCCCGACGCTGGCTTCTTCCCTCTCGATACCCTGAATCCCACCCAGGCCACGCAGTGCAACCTGTGGCCCTACTGGAACCGCGCCAACGGAACTGCTATCTGGCCATCTACCTGCACCGGCGACCAATACTTCTTCCCGCCCCGCGTGATTCAGTCGGACTGTCCGAACCAGAACCCGCTCAGCAACGGCTGCTGGGTCACCAACACTCCCGGCGTGAAGCACGATTCCTACTTCACCACCGAGGCACGCTACTTCTTTGTGTACGACGGCACGGCGGGCATCACCCTGCAGTTCTTCGGCGACGACGATCTCTTCATCTTCATCAATGGCAAGCTGGTTCTGGATCTTGGTGGCGTTCACCAGCAAACGCCGGGCAAAGTCACGGTTACGGGCGACCCTGGCACCGCTACCATCATTGAGGGCGGTTGTCTCGACGGCTTGGGCAATCTCCCGCCGCCGACCGCGGCGACCTACGGGCCCACCGGGGGAGGGTGCACGCCCACCAATGGGGCGACCCCTCCGGCCCCGGTTCAGCCGGATGACTTCCGTCAGCGAACCGTTGCGCTCGGGCTCAACACCGGCAAGATCTACGAGATCGCCATCTTCGGCGCCGACCGGCACCCGCCCGAGTCGAACTACCAGCTCACACTCAATGGCTTCACCACCAAGAAGTCGGCCTGCACGCCCCATTGCGGCGACGGTATTGCCACCAACGGCGAGCAGTGCGACTGCGGCGATGGCACCGTACCGGTTCCCAATGGCTGTTCGGGCCCGAACAACGACAATACCTACGGCGGTTGCACCACCCAGTGCACGTACGGACCGTTCTGCGGTGACGGCAAAGTGCAAACCGACAACGGCGGCGCGGAACAATGCGATCTTGGCAAAGACAATGGCAAACTGGGCAAGGATGGTTGCACCATCGGTTGCTTGAAGCCGCACTTCTGCGGCGACAACATCGTGGATCCGAACGAGGCTTGCGACCTTGGCGATCGCAACGGTCAGAAGCTGGACACCGGTCTGCAGCCTTCCGATAGCCCTGACGCCATCGTCTACTGCAACACCGACTGCACGATTCCAGACGGCGTCGTCTTCTAGCCCGGGAGCTCGTGCTCCTGCTGCTCGCGTTGCCAAGCCGACAGGATTGGAATGCTTCGAGGGTGATGAAAAACGCTACACGCCGGTCGCTCGGACTGCCGAGAAAGTCGACAGATCGGCTAAGTAATTGAAATAAGAAGGTTAGAGTGTGTAGAAATACGAGTATGCGTGAGTTGGATGGCTGAGGTGTTGTTGCAAAACGCGACGCAACTTGGTTTATGACGCAATGGGTCCGTGCTGCCCTGGTGCGCGAAGCTCGGCGAATCCCGAGGATCTCAGCCAGTGCTGCCCTCGCTGCGTACGGGCCTGGACTTGGCTTCGCTCTTGCGTAGGCAGGGGACTAGCGCTGTTCGCGAATCGCTATCGCCCCAACCTGCGAGGTAAGCCAGATGGTCGCCCTGTTCGTCATTGGAATCATGCTCTGTGCACTGACGGCCGATTATGTCGTGCAGCGCTTGGCCCTGCGCGCGCCTTCCGCACGAGAGATTTCAGATGCGCTCGAAGGCATCTTCATGGACGCGGGCCATCTTTGGATCCAACCGGAGCAAGCGGGCCTGGTGCGTGTTGGCGCCGATCGCGTGCTCGGCCTTCTGCTTGGCTCACCCCAGCGCATCGACTGGCCGGCCAAGGGGCCGATCAAGCGTGGCGCGCCCTTGGCGGTGGTGCACGGCCAAGGCCGCAGCCTGATCTTGCGTTCGCCTGTCGACGGCGACGTGGTGGAGCAAAACACAAGATTCGCCACAGGTGGTGCGAACGCCGTGATCGGAGCCTTCGATGCCGGGTGGATGGTTCGCCTGAAGGCAGTGGAATTGGCCCCCCACCTTGCGGCCATGAAGACGGGAGCGAAACTGCTCGAATGGTGGCGACAGGAAATGGATCGTTTGCGCGCCCTCGTGCTTTCGCGCTTGCCTCTCGCCGAGGTCGGGGCCACCGCTGCCGACGGTGGACCGCTGGTCGTCGACTTGGCGTCGCGGCTTGACGACGACGCGTGGAAAGAAGCCGTGCGCTTGCTGCTGGGCACCGAGAGTCTGGAACAGGAGCACGGCTTGCAAAGGGCCTCCGCGGGAGGCCGCCCATGAAGGCCGGCCTGCTCATCGACACCACCAAGTGCATTGGCTGCGGCGGCTGCACGCTGGCGTGCAAGGAAGCCAATGACCTGCCCAAGGACGACGGCCAATCGCTGTCTGCCACAACCTGGACCATCGTGGAAAAACGGGAAGGCGTGCACATTCGCCGCATGTGCATGCACTGCGAGGATCCGGCCTGCGCCTCGGTGTGTCCGGTTGCGGCCCTGCGCAAGACCCCCGAGGGCGCCGTAACCTACGACGAGACCAAGTGCATCGGCTGCCGGTACTGCATGATGGGCTGCCCGTTCGGCATTCCCCGCTATGAATGGTCGAAGCCGGTTCCGCGCGTGCGCAAGTGCATCCTGTGCCACGAAAACGCAACGAGACTGGGCAAACCCACGGCGTGCGCATCGGTTTGCCCCACCGGCGCCACCAAGTTCGGCGAGCGCGCTGCCCTGGTCCGCGAAGCCGAAGAGCGCATTCGTAATCAGCCCGACCGCTACATCGATCACGTGTTCGGGCTCGACGAGGCCGGCGGCACCTCGGTACTGTTTCTCGCGGCGGTGGACTTTGCCCGGCTGGGCTTTCGCACGGGTCTGCGCAAAGAGCGCTATCCGCAGCTCACCTGGAACGTGCTTTCGCGCTTGCCCAACGTGGTTAGCGTGGCCGGCGCCGGCATGGCCGGCGTGTGGTGGCTGATGAATCGGCGCGAGGCGGTGGCGCTGGCAGAGACGCTCCCGCACGGCCCAGGCACTGAAATCACAAGCAAGGAGAAGCCATGAAGTCGCGGGCTCGCAGCGAGCGCACACCTGTCATCACCTTCTGGCGCGCGGTATTCGTGGCCATCATGACCCTGGGCGCATACGCGGCCTACGTGCGCTTCGCGCGCGGACTTGGGACCTCTACCCATCTTTCGGACGCATTCCCGTGGGGCGTGTGGATCGGTTTCGATGTCTTGGTCGGGGTCGGGCTGGCCGCCGGCGGCTTCGTGATCTCGGCCGTGGTGCACGTGTTCGGCATCAAGCGCTGCGAGAGCATGGCTCGGCCCGCGGTGCTAACCGCATTCATGGGCTACCTGTTGGTTTCGGCCGCGCTGACCCTGGATGTGGGGCAACCCTGGCGCATGTGGCATCCCCTCGTGATGTGGAACCCCCACTCGGTGATGTTCGAGGTCGCCTGGTGCGTGATGCTCTACACCGGCGTGCTCGCCATCGAGTTCTCGCCCATGGTATTCGAGCGCCTGGGCTGGCAGCGCCCACTGCGCCTGGTGCGGTCGCTGTACACGCCCTTCGTCATCCTGGGCGTGCTGTTGTCGATGATGCATCAGTCATCGCTCGGCACCGTGTTTCTGATCATGCCCGACAAGCTGCACGGTCTGTGGTACACGCCCTGGCTGCCGGTGTTCTTCTTTATCACCGCGGCGGCCGCCGGCCTGGCCATGACCATCGTCGAGTCGAATCTGTCCGCGCGCGCTTTTGGCGAACGCTTGGACGAGCGCGTTTTGCAGGGGGCCGCGCGGGTCGTCGTGGTGCTACTGGGCGTGTACGGACTGTGGAAGCTGGAGGATCTCTTCGGCCGGGGCAATCTGGGATTGGTGTTTCAGTTCTCGCAAGAGAGCGTGATGTTCTGGGGTGAAATGGGGCTGGGCGTGTTTTTGCCCATGCTGCTGTTCGCGATTCCGCGTGTGCGGCGCAATCGGCACGGCCTGTTCCTGGGGGCGCTACTGACCGTGATGGGCTTCGTCGTCAATCGGCTGAACGTGTCGGTCACCGGCATGCTGGGTGCGAGCGGCGTGAACTATTTCCCCTCGTGGATGGAGCTGGCCATAACCGCCGCCATGGTGGCCGCCGGCTTTGCCGGCTTCGCCTTCGCGGTCAAGCACCTGAACGTGTTCGGCCACACCCAGCCCGATAGCGCCGAGACTGAGTCCGGACCCAAGGCGCGCGCGACGACCATCAATGGGCCGGGCCTGGCCACCTTGTGGGGGCTCTTGGCCGCGGGCACCGTGCTGATGCTAGTGGCCGGCCGGTCGAGTCCCGCCATGGCCCGGCCGCAACCAGCGCCCGCCCCTGCGGTCAGATCCGCCGATCCCAACCTGTCCTTGCCCGATGTCTTCGAATTCCCCGTCGGCGACGGCAGCCCCGGCCGGGTCAGCTTCAACCACGAGACGCACGTGCCACGCATCGAGAGCACGGCTCGCGTGTGCGCAACCTGCCATGAGACCTCGTTCTCGCTTCGCCGCCGTGGCCAAGCCCTGGCCGGCCCCGTGACCATGGAGCGCATGAAGAAGGGCGAGCTTTGCGGCGCTTGCCACGACGGCAGCAAGGCCTTCGCCGTCGACGATTGCACGAGCTGCCACCAATAATAGTCCGGCGAGTGGCACGTCCGTTTCCCGACGGTGAAGGGCCTTGGCAGCCAGTCTTCGCGGCATGTCTTATGTCTTGAAAGATCGGTTAGATGCGTTAGGGTTCCTGGCCAACTCTAGACGCGAAGGCGACATACCTTGAGGTCTCCCGAGCAAAAGCATACGGTCCAGCAGGGCGAGTGCCTGGTCAGCATCGCAAAGATGTACGGATTCGAAGACTCTAGCGAGATCTACCAGCACGCGAAGAATGCCGACCTTCGACGCCTTCGGCCGAGCCCGAATCTGCTCTATCCGGGTGACACGGTGGTGATCCCTGCCCACGACCTGAAGTCGTTCACATTGCCGACAGGAAAGCGCCACAAGCTGGTGGTGAACGTGCCCAAGCGCAAGGTTTGCGTCCGCGTCCTCGACGCCCATCGCGACCCGATGAGGAACCTGCCCTTCAAGCTAGACACCGGAGCACGCGTCTACGAAGGGCAAAGTGATGGCGATGGCGTCGTCGAGAAGATGGTCCCCGCCGAGGTCGAGCAGGCGACTCTCACCATCGGGGACTTGACGATTCCCTTGTTGCTCGGGCATCTGAATCCCTGCGACGACACCGAGGACGACGGCGTCAGCGCCCTGCAAGCCCGCCTCAAGAACCTCGGGTACCAGCCCGGCCGCATTGATGGCTGCCTGGGCCCGCGCACGCGCGCGGCTTTGCGGCGATTCCAAACTGACCAAAAGCTCGATGCAACCGGTGAGGCCGACGATGCAACCACGAAGGCCTTGCTCGATAGCCATGGCTGCTAGGGCACCATGACCACAGTCAATCTTGTTGCATACTGCGGCTCCGACCAGTTGACCAACGCCTGGCTGTACCTCAAGCAAGGAGATGCCTGTACACCGCTGCGCAGCGACGCCGATGGACTGCTGCTCCAGACGATCTCGACGGATCCGGATCCGGAGATTGCCTCATTCGTAGAGCCCTACGTTGCCGAGGCGCCCTCGACGCTCGTTCTTGGCTGGAGTCGAAACGGTTTGCCGCTGCCTTCTGCGCTGCTGAACCTGGTGTCGGCAGCGTTTACCGAGGTGAAGCTCGAGCTCAAGCCCGAGAATCTTGCGCCTTTGCCAAGCGCACCCATCGCCTCCCACGCGACCAACACGATTCAAGCTGTACCCATGTTGAAGGTCGTGCTCCCCCCGTTGCCGGTCGCGTTCGAAGAGCCGGCCGCCCTGCAGCTTTGGCCCATGTTCGCCGAGCCGTTTGCCGCCGACTACGCGACCGATGGCTTGGCCCAAGGCGCGAGCCTGTGGAATGGCGATCATCTCACGGTCAGGGACGGCCATCCGGCCACACCGGCCAGCGCGCAGAAGATCCCCAAAGACCTTGGGGTTGGCATACGAGGAACCGTCAAGAACGGAGCCAAACAGGTCGACCTGTACCTGCTCGACGCCAAGGGCGAACGGTTGAAGTTCCGGCTGAAGCCAGATTCGGACGCACCGGCTGCGGATGTGACCACAGCCGAGGTGAAAACCGTGGACGGCAAGAGCGCGTTTGTTCTGCGCCTGTTCATCGACGATCCGAAACGGTTCTTCGGTCTGGTCCAACTGGTGGCGGTCACGAAGCAAGGCCAGCCGGACGGCTGGGGCAACGTCACCGCCATGCTGCTCGGGGTACAGCTCGGCCTGTGCGACGATCACCAGCAATCGGACAAGGGCGACGTGGCAGGCCCGCCGATCGGGCCGGGTGACGAGATGAATGTCATCGACTTCACGACCACCGCGGTGAAGGGACCTCTGCCGGAGACGAAGCTCGACAGCAAGAGCAAAGACGCGACCGTCGTCGCCCTGGTCAACGCCGCGAAGAACGCGGCCACAGCGGCGCTGATTCCGTACACCCGTGCGCGGCGAATGGTGTGCTTTCCCATCCGCGCCGATCGCAAGCGTCCCAACGCAAAGAACGCCAGTGGACCGGCAGAGCTGCGGCCAGAGATGCCGCTGTGGATGGCCGAGTTGCAGCTCTTGGGCTTCAGACCCGAGGAAGGGCAGTCCTTCCTTCAGATGCGCCAGGCCGAATTCGGCGTAGATGATCGCGCGGTGCCCATCCAAGCCGGTTTCGCCCTGACCCTTTCCTGGCGCGGCCCGGATGCCGACCTGCTAGGCCCACCGAAGAAGAACGGAGCGCCAAGAAACGACTATGCGTCCGTTTCGATGACGTTCAAAGGCACCTTTCGCGGCAAGAAGCCCGCGCAGCCACCAGATGGAGCCGCGACCGCGCCACCTGCTTCATCTCCGACAGTCAAGTACGATTCCGGCGCGATGGTGCTAGGCACGATCGACATCGAGGACGATGGAAACCTCAAGGTGTCGAGCAACGGGGCAAGCACGGTCGATGTCGACCCGCCCTACGCCGCCGTACCCTATCCCCTGTCCGGCCGGAGGGTTCCAGCGCTATGGCTCGATCAACGTCTTCGCAGTTGGGGATGGACAACAGACGGGCCGGCACTCCCGACGCTGGTCATCGAGTGGCAGCCCCCCATCGTCACAGCGGAGCGAAGCGGTTTTACCGAGATCATGTTGGGCGGCGATGGGAAGCTGGAAGTTGCGCAATTGACCTTCGCGGGAAATTCCGTCGTTCGGCCCAGCTCCGCTCCGACGAGTCCATCCAGCCCCCCCCAGGACCGCTGTTGTCCCTGCCAATTTTTCGGGTGAAAGGCGACAACCCTGCCGAGGCCAGTGCCATTGAGAGCCTGGTCGACGCCGCTGTCCAAGACGTCATGGCCGCCCATCCCAACGACGGGCCGGTACAAATGCTTTCTGCGGAGGTATGGAAGAAGCTCGCTCGAAATCTAATGTTCCATGAATCTGGAGGTCAGCATTTCAGCACAGGCGTCAGCCGCGCCCCGTTCCGTGAACGAACGCCATTTCAATGTCACGGCATTCAATCGGGCATGCCCAAGTTCGGCGCCCCCGCCGGCTATGGCCTCGGGCAGCACGACCCGCCTCGCTCACTGCAGGATATGTGGAATTTCTATGAGCATGTCCGGCTTGGCATCGAGATGCTGATCACGAAGGAATTCGGCAAAAGAGCCTACAATTACCTCACGGGCCTGCATGCCCTCAGCTCGACCAATCGCCTCGACAAGGCCATCTTCCTGCGAGAAACAGTTCGTGGATACAACGGTGGGTGCGAGTTCGTGTACGAGGATGGCCAATGGAAAATGCGTCCTTGGGTCGGCAAGCATAGTCCGATGCCGCCGGCCAGGGTCCCGTACGTGAACACGGTGCTCGGGACCGGACGATTGACCTATCCGCATGTCGTTGCAGCCAACCAAGACATCGCCGCTCTCGCCGGCACCATGGAGCCCCTGCTGTGAGCTATCTACGATTTTTTTCCCGGGTCGGAATGATCGTCGCACTCTTGAAGGCAACTCCGTCCCTCGCCGCCGACGGGGCGAGCTGGACCTCCATCCAGGGGTTGTTTCCCGGCCCCAAACCCGAAAAGTGGGGTCTTTCGCCCGAGGATGTTGCGCCTTGGAAATCGCAATCGGCGAAAGTGGTCGGGCTTACGGGAATCGGCTACGGCGATGAGAAAGCATGGAAGTATCACGGGCAAGCAGCAACGGTCGCAGCAGTTCGGATGCCATTCGATGTCGGATGCAAGTCCGGACCGCCTGGATTCATCGTCGGCGTGCTGGACGGCGACGGCAAGCTGATCGCAAGGAGCAGTGAGCTCTTCGCGGAGGGGGCCGAAGTGGACTCCAACCAAAAGACCTATCGCGTCGACACCGCTCCTTACCGGATCTCCGATAGCGAAACCGCTTTTGGCGTCCGCATCGTGCACTACAGAACGGAGAGGCATTGGTGCTACGCCGACCAGGTTCTGCACTTGTTCCGTGTGGTGGGCAAGGATGTCGTTCGAGTTCTGACCGCGGATGCCTTTTACGAGCAGTTCGATCAGATCGAGCTGGCCAAGCAGGACACCGAGGAAGCTATGAATCAGATCGAAAACGATCCGGAGTGCTCTTTCAGCTACAAGGTCTTCCCACCCAAGGGCCAGGCCGCGGTCTTTCGTATGCTTTCCAGCCAAACCAATGGCTTCTATGACATCCAGCGAACGCAGAAGGGTGGGCCGAGCGTCACTTATCGCTGGGACGGACAACGGTACGTGATGGACGGCCAGGATCTGGTCGATCACCACGTGCGCGAGGAATGGGATTGGTGCACGGGGCGTCGTTACCTGAAGGAGCACGATTTGCCACCGCCAGCACCATCGAAAACCGACTCCAAGTCGTCGGCGGCGCCTGTACTCACCCCGAGCAAGCACTGATCGTGCAACGCCAGACCACGCTCGCAACCTGCGCCGTCCTCTTCGCGCTCTCTGTGCCTGCGATGGCCCTCGCTGGCAACCAACGCGTGAGCTGGACCTCTGTCCAAGGGCTGTTTCCTGGACCCAAGCCCAAACAGTGGACGTTGTCCCCGGAGGATCTTGCGCCTTGGAAGTCGCAGGCGGCGGCCTACGTCGGTGAGAGCGTTGGCATTGGTGACGAGACAGCATGGAAGCTCCAAGGGCAAACGGTTACAGTCGTCGCGCTCCGGATGCGACTTGCGGCTGGATGCGACGGTGGTCCGTTCAGCTTCATCGTGGGAGTACTGGACTCGAAGGGCCAACCAATCGCCAAGAGTACAGAACTGTTTTCCGAGGGCTCTGACGGCAACGCCACCAAGAAACCCTATCGAATCGACATCGCGCCTTACCGGATCTCGGATACCGAAACCGCATTCGGCGTTCGCGTCGCGCATGGCGAAGTGAGGGATCACTGGTGCTATGCCGACCAGGTGCTCCATTTGTTCCGCGTGGTGGGCAAGGATGTCGTTCGCATCCTGACCACAGATGCCTTCTACCAGCAGTTCGAGCAAAGCGAGCGAGCCAAGAGTGACTCGCGCGAAACAGCCGCCAGTATCGCAAGCGACCCGAGGTGCTCATTCAGGTACCCGGAGGCATTCCCGCCCAAGGGACAGGGCGCGGTTTTCCGCATGCTTTCCGGCCAGACCCAGGGTTTCTACGACATCCAGCGAACGCAAAAGGGCAGCCCCACCGCGATCTATCGCTGGAACGGACAGCGCTACGCCATGGATGGCAAGGACCCAATCGATCACCACGTGCGCCAGGAATGGGATTGGTGCACAGGCAGTCGGTACCTGGCTGACCACGGGTTTCAGCCGTCAGCACCGCCCAAGACCGACAAGCACGATGCCAAGACCCAACTGGCTTGTGCCCGTGCTTCCTTTCGATGTGTGAGGTGCGAGGAGGCTGGCGCCTCGCCTTTCAAGGTCGGGGAGACCTTCGTTGATGCGGATCACGCCGTTCCTGCCGGGAACCAGCGTTTGGACGCTGAGGATGCCTTCGGGAAGCCACGCGAGCTTCGCATCGGATCGGTTGGGGTGAGCGTGCGTGAAATGTCGACCGGCGGCATGGGTGGCATGGTCGTCCTCCGACAAGATCCGGGACGTGTATGCGTCATCGGCGAGTGGGCTTGGAACTGGGGCGGCAACGGAGTCGACATCGACATCGCAGCCGTTGCACAGGCACCGACCCGCAACGCCGTCCTCCTGGTCTTCAAAGTTGCTGGTACCTCACCGCACGGAACCGACGAATCCTCGTACTATCCGGACGTGCGCTTCTTGTCTGCGTTTCTCATCACCGTCGAGCGAGTTGACGAGGTTCTGAGCGAGGCCGTGGACGAGAATGATAGCCCTTCGTACGGCGACTGGCCCGAGCCGGTTCGAATCGAAACGGCGGACTCGTCCTTACGAATCGTCTACCGCCGGCGGGCCTGGGTCATGGGTCCGGACGCCTCGCAATTCGTCCGCGTCGGGCGAAAGCAAGGGCGGAGGTAAGTTGCAGCGACGGCCTCAGCAGTACGCGGGCCAAGTACCATCGGAAGGGGATCGCAAATCAACTCGGTCAGGGACCCGGGAGGACGTCGCTCAGGGCGCCGGATCAGGCGGTCAGTACTGTTTGGCGCGTCCGTCGGATTCCCCTGTTGGAATGGGACCGTTGTGGCCATTTACGCGCCGGCTGGGAGGCGACACAATTCCTGGCTGACTCCCGCAGCTCGGTGGTGGATTCGTGCAAGGAAAGGCATGGAAACGGGTCCCGTTGGCCGAGCCCGGTACAAGTGGGCAGGCTCCCATTTTGCGCGTGGGTTTTTGTATGGCGGTGCTTGCGAGAGGGCCAGCCAAGACTGGTTTGTACGCGCCGCCGCCGTTCCCCTCGTCAAGGTTGTATGCGGTCTCGGGATTCGGCCCACTAATAGTGGGAAGCGTCGTGAGACGGTTGGCCTGCGTCCAGTGCCAGTGGTAGAGGTACTTGATGTCGCCCGAGGGAATGTGCCGAACCGCGGCCCATGCCCAGAAATCGAGGGACATGGCAATGCTGGCCAGCTCTGAACAGCGCAGGTGCTGATGCTGGTTGTGCAAAAGCGCGGCGAGGGTAGTGGATTGCGGCCAGTCTGACAGTATCGGGGCCTTGTTAGAGAGCACATCACTACCAGAGCAGTAGCTTTCCCCGCTATACCAGGGGGCGCTGCCCGTCGGGTCCTGATCAAGGCAGTTAGTCGCCGTCCTGACCGAGGAGAAGCCGTTGCTGAACTCCACGCGAAACTCCAAGCTTTTGACGTTCTGGATGATACCGTATTCGTAGTCCTGTTGGATTCGTTGCTGGGCCGCGTTATCATCCTCTCCTGGGTTTAGGGTCCACTGCGTATCGATTGTCACCATGATGACCCACCCTTGAGTAGAGTAGGCGATTGCGCTCAATGTCTGGAAGTCGTTGTTCTGACCCAAGATTGGTGCCACTGACACCTGCGCCGGCTTGTTTGTGTCGCGCGTAAACGCCTTGGTCCCGATGCTGAACGTAACCCCATGTAGAGGCACTTTGTAGATCTTCGGGGCCGCGGAGAGAAGGTAGTTGGATGGATCTGCCATGGCAGCCTAAGTGTACACAATATCGGGCGCGGGGCGCTCTCCGCCGTCGTGAAAGGCCACCACGCCTTTCGGCGATTGCGGCTCTGCTGACTTGATGGCGAGCGCGAAGAAGTACGCCCAGCTTGCCACGTTCTCGTCCACCGACTCTCCGTTGAAAGCAAGGTGTGCAAAGCGTCGCAACAAGCCGCCATCGTCGTCGGTGGGTGGAGTGACATTCAAGGTTTGTTCCCAATAGAAGCGCATCCCGCCAACTTGCGCCTTCGGCAGTTCCCACTGGATCGAAACCTGCTGCGCCTCGGACTGTAGAGGAATTTCCACGATACCCTGGTCGTCGGCAACCTGAATGGAGTCGGGTTGGTCCACGAATCGACAGACGGCGTAGGGCACGGGAATCCGATCTGGGTCGGTCAGGCGAACCTTGATCGTCCTGACCCTCGCGGAGCGTTCGCACGGCGATCTCCTCGCGAAGCGATCGTAAAACCTGCACGCCATTGTGTCGCGGGTGTCGCTGTATTTCCGCACTTCGTCCCCGCTCGTTCTTCGGGCCTCGCCGTCGGGCCAGAACGCCGCCCTGCAAGCGTCCAGAGGCTCCTTCACTTTCGGGCACGGCCACACATCGGGGTTTACTTTCGTGCCCTTCTTGAAGAAAAACATGACGACCCGCCGATTCGGTGCATCGTCCACGTTTCGTTGGCTGGTGTTGCCGCTCGCCTTCATCTCGGAGGCCGAAAGGAGAACCACTGGATTGAACTCGCTGCACCCCTGGAGGGACATCTTGGGAAGATCCCCCTTTCTTGCTCCCGCTCCGCCGAGGAAGTCGGCGGGGTCCATTTTGAGCGCTGGGTTCGAAGGCGCCACAGGTGGCGTGGAACTATCGCCTGATGGGGGTGGAGGAGTACACAGCCAGTCCATGTACGCGGTGAAGAGAAGCTTGCGGGTTGCAGAGTCGGCCGTCCCGGTGGCGGCTATCGGCGAATCGGAAAGGTTGGACCCATCGGACAGTTTGCGTTTCGACGCGTCGGACTGGAAGCTTCTGACTGCGTGGGTGGTGCCGCTACCGTAGATACCGTCGATTGATCCTCCGTAGTATGCGTCGCCGTGGCTGCCCACCAGGCTGCTCAGCATGTACTGAATCGCACGTGTTCCCCACGTGTCGCCCACGGCGGGGTTGTCGTAAATGTACGCCCACAAATCCGGCTGGCGAGTGAGGAGCGCGTAGATGGCGAGAACTCGCCGGTCGCCGAGGGTTTTGTTCAGCTCATCGGTGCCAGCCGGATCGCAGTGGCCGAAAAGAGCGGCTGGGCAGCCCGGGTGGGTCGCGACTTTCTTGCTGAGTTTCGCTAATTCGTTCTTGAACGTCGGGGCGACGATCGAGGAATCGAATGCAAAGCCCGGTGCGTCCAGGCGCCAGCAATCCACCGGGATGAGCGGGATGCGGATGGTGTTGAACTTGCTGTCGTCCTCAGTGGACGCGAGGTTAAGCGTCGTGAGGTCAGGCGCGGCCGGCTGCTGCGCCGCCACGCTCGTGTCGCTGTTCGAATCGTCACTCATTTCAGCACCCGTAAACTTCCACGATCTTTGCCTTGGTTGTGTCGTCGGGTCGGCCGCTCACCGGAATCTCGTATTGCGCCTGGAAATCCTCGAGCGCGACGATCATCTCGTCGTCACTGTCGTCGACACTGGGATCCCAGAGGAAGCCCATATTGAACAGGCGCGTTTTCCAGCCGGTGTCGGCCGTCGGATCCAGGCTACCGGCGCTCAGTCCGATATCACCGCTCGGCAGGGTCGCGGTCAGGTTGCCCGCGCCCACGGCGACCTCGGTCTCGACCATGCCCTCGCCATCTGTTGTGACCGCAGTCCCGGCCACCGTGACCTCAGCGCCGGAAATCGGCTTGCCAACCAGGTCCAGCAGTTTGAAGCGCAACTTGATCGGGGCGACCTCGGTCGTCGGCTCCTCCTCGATCTCCTCTTCCTCGGTCGGCTCGGCGCTCTCCGGCGGCGACGCCTCCTCGGCACTAGCAGGCTCCTCTTCCGGAATCTCTGCCGGAGCCTCTTCTTCCGCCTCTTCCACCACGGCCGGGGCCAGCTTTACCTCGCCGAGAGTCAGCTTGTACGTGCCCGACTCGATTTCGTACAGGCCCACGAACCCGTCCTCATCGAATTCCCCTTCGCGGCCACTTTCATCGGTCAGCCCCAGCCGGTAGTGCGTGGAATACGGCTCG
This sequence comes from uncultured delta proteobacterium, assembly GCA_963723955.1. Taxonomy (GTDB): domain Bacteria; phylum Myxococcota_A; class Polyangia; order Fen-1088; family Fen-1088; genus Fen-1118. Next base: position 103,167 of record CAVRSU010000029.1, on the reverse strand, counting down.
CCGTCTTGGTCGACCAGCTCGATCTCGATCCAGTCCTTGGCGGCCAGCTTCCTTATCTGCGATGGGGTCAGCGCCGGTCCGGCTTCGCTGCTGTGGACGCGCGCCACCGAGTTCCTGCGCAGCAAGATCAAGCCGTCTGGCGCAAGTGGCGGTCGCCAGTCGGGCGTAAGCTTGTCGCGCGCCTTGCCGAGGAGCGTGGCCAGAGCGGCGGCAGCGCCGGGCTCTTTGGCCAGGCGATCGAGGGTTCGTCTGGCGTCCTCGCGCGGAACGACTTCGTAGCTGTTCCGATCGGGCATGCCATTCAAGTCGTCACCGGCGATCAGCTTGTACTGACGACCGCCCAGCTGAAGTCGTCCTCGCGTCTTGGCCTCGATCTCGGCCACAAGACGGCGCTGATCGAGCGTTGGCTTGCTCGCGGCTGCGCTCAACTGGCGCAAGCCAACCAAGTCCCCGCGTTTGATCCCATTCCCGATCAGCTCGGCCAGGTCGCCGCCGTCGCAACCGCCCCAAAATGGGCTGGCCAGGCCAATTCGAACAGCGAAATCCAGCAGCTCCAGGCTGAGCCGAGGGGACTCGCGCTCAAAATCCCACAGGGCGACCGAAGCATTCACTGCCTCGAAGGAGCCCTCGCGGCACAGGCGAAGCGCATCGAGCGAATCGACCAGGGCGATGCTCTTGCCGGCATCCTCTCCGGCGGAATGCTGTGCGAGGGAAAGATGGGGGCAATCGGGTTCCATGGCGGCGCCAGGGCAGAAGTGAAAGGTACCCAAGCACTCTAGCCTGTGGTACCTGCGCGTCAAGGGATACGGATCGATCCACCTGACGACACGTGTCTCGCCACCTCGGTGAGTGCCATCTCCCTTGACGCGGCCCGGTCAAAGGCTAGAGTACCCGCATAGCCATGGCACTCCTAGGAAGCGATACCTCGGTGACAGGGCCCTTTCCGGAGGGCGTCTTGCTTCTCGAGACCCTCATAGGCCAGGAAGCGTTGGGGCGACCTTTCAAGTTCGAGCTCAGTCTGCTTTCGAAGGAGCCCAACCTCGATGCCGACGACGTGCTGGGGATGCCGCTCGCGGTGCGTATCAAGTTGAACACCGGCGAGGATCGATTCTTTCACGGCATCGTCACCAGCTTCCGCAAGGGCGGGGCCACGCAGCTCCACACCCGCTACGCTGCCACGCTCATTCCGCGGCTTGCCCAGTTCGGGGACACCTTCGACTGCCGCGTGTTCAACGATCCCTCGCAGGATGCACTCAGCATCGTGACCGACGTGTTGGCAAAACGCGGGCTGACCGACGTCGAATCGGGCTCGATCACGGATCACGCCTACCGTGCGCGCGAGTACTGCGTGCAGTTCCGCGAGAGCGACCTGAATTTCGTGCAGCGTTTGCTGGAGGAGGAAGGCATCTACTATTTCTTCAAGCACGAGGACGCCAAGCACACGTTGGTGCTAGCCGATTCCATCACCGGGCACGAGACGGCGACAGGCTACGAATCGATTCTCTATTCTCAGAAAGAGCGAAAGGTGGCGGGCTCCGAGGAGCATTTCTGGGGCATGAAGGTGCGCAGGGGGCTGTATCCCGGCCGCCACACGGTATTGAGCGGATACGACCCCACGCAGATCCGGCCGAAGCAGCCTCAGTTCGGTCACGGGACGTCGGAAGATCTCGTGACCGCACACCCATACGAACACTACGACTATCCCGGCGGCCTCTCCGACCCGGAAGAGGCGCAGCAGGAGGCCGAGATCCGCACGCAGGTCGGCGGCGTGGAACACACCCTCATCGAGGTCGAAGGCAACACGATGGGGCTCGGGGTCGGCAATTTGGTTTCGCTGCGCAAGAGCCTGGAAGACTTCGACGAGATCCTCCCGTTCTGGAGCGAAGAGGATTTCCTGCAGCAGTATCTGATTGTCGGCGCGACCTATACAATAAGTATCGACCAGGCCGAGACCGGCGAGGTGGCAGGCAGCGACGAGCCCTTCAGGGCGAGATATCGGCTGCTCGACAGTCAGACGCAGTTTCGTCCCCAGCGCACGACGCGCAAACCCGTCATGGGCGGTACGCAAACCGCGCTGGTGGTCGGGCCGGCGGGCGAGGAGATCTGGACCGACGAGCTTGGCCGGGTGCGGGTCCAGTTCGATTGGGATCGCCTGGGCGAGCACAACGAAAAGTCGTCGTGCTGGGTGCGCGTGTCGCAGGTGTGGGCGGGGGCGAAGTGGGGGGCCATCCACATTCCGCGCATCGGGCAGGAGGTCATGGTGGATTTCCTCGACGGCGATCCCGACCGGCCCATCATCACGGGGCGGGCGTACAACGCCGACAACATGCCGCCCTACGATTTGCCTGCCAATCAAACCCAGAGCGGCATCAAGAGCCGCAGCAGCAAGGGCGGCACGGCCAGCAACTTCAACGAGCTCCGCTTTGAAGACAAGAAAGGCCAAGAAGAGCTGCACGTGCAGGCCGAAAAGGACATGTCCACGCTGGTCAAACACAACCAGACGCTGAGCGTGGGCGTGGATCGCAGCATCGTGGTGGGCAACGACGAAAGCACACACATCAAGCACAATCGCCAAACGACGGTCGACGTGAACGATGACGTCGTCATCGGTGGCACGCACGACAAGACGGTGACCGGCGCGGTCACGCAGATCTACGGCGACGATCATCTGCGCAAGGTGGACGGCGATCAGCTACTGGTGGCGGAGAAGAACAAGACCGAGCACGTGAAGCTCGCCTACACGCTGACCACGGACCAGATGTTCCAGCTCAACCAGGACGCGACCAGCATGACCTTCGAAGGCACCAATGTGACCCTCGATTCGGCGGGCATGATTACCATGAAGGCCGGCGGTGCGACGGTGATGGTCGATCAGGCGGGGATGGTCACGGTGATGTCGCCGACGGGCATCAACCTGCTGTGTGGCGGCAGCGGTTTGTCCATCCTGCCCGGCGGTATCGCTGTCGCTGCCGCCGCAGTCACGGCCGCCGCAGGTGGCGCCAGCAAGATGGAGATGGGCGAAAAGAACGTGATCATGAAGAGCAAGACCGTGACCATCGAGGCGGAAGACACTTGCAGCATCAAGGGCAAGAGCGTGCTCAAGCTGAACACGACGTAGGGAACACGACGTAGGCTTGTCAGACTCCTGACACTGGCAGTGCCTCTTCCTGTCTTCTTCCTGGCACAGCCCCACTGTCACACAGACGTAACAGCGGAACTACCTCCTCTGCGCTTACACTCGCAACAGCTTCTGTCACGAGCTGTGGAGGTTCTTTGCAATACCCAATGTTGTTTGTTGGATTGCTTGCTGCACTTGGCGAGCCTGCGGAGCCCTCCATCGATCTCGCGGGTGCCGGAGCCACCTTTCCACAGCCGTTCTACGAATACGCATTCAATAGCTATCCTGCCACAGGTGCCAAGCTTGTCGTTCACTACCAGGGCGTCGGGTCAGGCGCCGGTGCCGAGTCCCTGCTCAGGCGCGAGATCGATTTCGCCGCAAGCGATGTCATGTTCTCGGACGAAGAGCGCGAACGCGCGGGTGCTCCCATCGTGCAAGTCCCCACCTGCCTCGGGGCGGTAGCGGTCGTGGTCAACCTCCCAGGTAACCCACAGATCCGGTTGACGCCCGAGTTGCTCGCCGCCGTGTTTCTTGGTCGGATTACGCGCTGGAACGAGCAAGCCATCGCCACCCTCAACCCGAGCGCGACCCTGCAATCGCTGCCCATCACGGTGGTCCATCGCTCCGATTCAAGTGGTACCAGCTCCATCTTCACGGAGTACTTGGCGAAGACAAGCGCGGACTGGCGCTCAAGTGTCGGCTCCGGGCGAGCGATAACGTGGCCGACGGGGAGGCCCGCAAAAGGGAATGCTGGGGTTGCCGGGTTGGTGCGCCAAGTCCCCGGCGCCATCGGCTACGTCGAGTTGGTCTATGCCATCGGCAACGAGATGACCATGGTCGCCATTCGCAACCGTTCTGGCCAGTTCGTATCGCCCACCCCAGAATCGGTGAGCCTGACGGCCGTGCATCTGCCGGCGAACTCGACGATGTCCTTGACCGATACACCCGAGCGGGAGGGATACCCCATCAGCGCGTTCTCATGGATTGTTCTTTACCGAGAGCAAGCCTACGGAGGTCGCTCTCGTGCGCGCGCCGATGCACTCGTGCACCTTCTGTGGTGGCTGGTTCATGATGGCCAGAAGCACGCCGCCGAACTTCACTATTCCGCTCTTCCGGAGGCGGCCATCGTCCGTGGAGAAGCGGAATTGCGTTCGATCGCTTACCGCGGAAAAACCATACTGTCCGAGTCGCCTTTGCCCAGGCCAGCCGCACCCGTGCTCACGCACTGACTTCGCTCGACTCATGCGCCCTTCATTCTTCCGCATCCGGACACGACTGGCCTTGGGCCTTGGCCTCATCCTGGCTTTCATGGTGGCCATGCTCATCGTCTCGCTCTTCGCGATGCGAAGGTCGCACGAGCAGGCGGCCCAGACCCTCGCGGTTTCCGCGGCGCGATCGTGGCAGGCCAACGCGATTCGAGACGCAGCCTACGACCTCGACAACGCCATCCTTACCGCCCTGCTCGCGAAAGACGACGTGACCCGATCGCTCTGTGTGGTTCGCATGAGAACAGCGCAGGCAACGGTGCGTACCGCGGCCGACGACCTCGACACCTTGTCGTTGTCAACGGACGTCGCTCGCTTGCTAGCGGACATCCGAGCCGACATTGCCGACGCGCAGAAGGGCGGCGACGTCGTCATCCGTGCGCTGGGGGCGCGCGCTATTCCCGAGGCTCACGCGGCCTACCAGGAAAAGCTGCGCCCGACCATGGACCAACTACGACAGACATGCGCGCTGCTGGTCGCCCAGCAAGCCGAGCAGCGCGAGGAGGATCGACTTGCACTGGTCCGGGCTCACGATGTCATGTGGCGCTGGCTAGCGGTTGTCGGGGCGTTCGTGATTCTGGCCGTGGTTGGAATTGGCATCTTTCTTAGCCACAACATCACTCGGTCACTGAAGCAGGCCGCCCACATGGCCGACCGACTCGCGGAAGGCGAGCCGGTGGATCAAGTGGAGATTCGAGGACGCGACGAAGCCGCGCAGCTCTTGCGCGCGATGAACCTCATGGCCACGCGTATCGGCGAGAACCGGAGCCTCGAACACCAGCTCCAACAATCGCAAAAGCTGGAGACAGTCGGGCGACTAGCCGGCGGTGTCGCCCATGACTTCAACAATCTGCTGACTATCATCACCAGCTACGCGGATCTGCTCAAGGAGGAAGAGTGGTCGGCCCCCGAGCAGACGATAGAAAGTCTCGACGAGATCAAGAAGGCAGCCATGCGTGCCGCCGACCTGACCCGTCAGCTGCTGGCGTTCAGCCGCAAACAGGTGATGGAGCTCAAAGTGCTCGAGCTGGGTAGCCTGCTTGTGGATTCCGAAAAGATGCTCCGTCGCGTGATTGGCGAGGACATCGAATTGCGCACGAGCTACGCATCCACGGCCAAGATTTGCGCCGACCGCGGGCAATTGAATCAGGTGATCATGAATCTTGCCGTCAACGCGCGAGACGCAATGCCTCACGGCGGTACACTGACCTTGGAAACAGTCGATTGGGAAGCCGACGAGCACTACGCGCGCACGCATCCTGGCGTCGACGCCGGCCGCTATGTCGCGATCATCGTCAGGGATACCGGAATCGGAATGTCACAGGACTTACTGGAACAGATCTTCGAGCCCTTCTTCACCACCAAGGAGCCCGGACGCGGAACCGGGCTGGGCCTCTCGACGGTTTACGGCATCGTTAGGCAGAGCGGTGGGCACATCGATGTCCAGAGCCAGCCAGGTCGTGGCACCACCTTCAAAATCTTCCTGCCGCGCATGGACGATAGGCAGCCCGAGGCCGAGGTGGAATCGCCCATCCCCGAAACCAATCGCGGGACGGAGGAGATTCTGCTCCTTGAGGACGAGGACCAGGTGCGCAAGGTGGTGGCGATCGCGCTTCGTCAGCGCGGCTACACCGTCCGTGAGGCGCGCCGGGGAAGCGAAGCGATTGAGCTTCTCCAGCGCGGGGATGTGAATCCCGCGATGCTCCTGACCGACATGGTCATGCCGGGCATCAGCGGACTGCAGGTGGCTGAACGTGCAACCGCGTGTCGTCCAAACATGCGTGTTCTGTTCATGTCGGGCTATACCGAGCACGCGACGCTCGACCACCATGCCCTACACGAGGCCGCGAATTTCATCCAGAAGCCATTCACGGGGGAAGCGCTGGCAAGAAAGGCCCGGCAGGTCCTCGACTCTGGCCGTGATGTCACGGCTCGTCCAGGGCCAGTCCCGCTCGCTCAAGAGTGATAGTCTATCTGTCGTTGCTAATGTAGGCGTCTCCAGCGTTGGCCAGGGACGTTGCATGGCGTTGACGGAGTGAGAGAATGGCAGAGCGAGAATTCCCTGGAGGGCACCAGCCCGGGAGGCAGCCCGTGAGCGAACCGGCCGAATTCCGGCGCGATGTGCTCAACCGCATCGGTGCTGGGGTTGCGATTGTGGATCCTCACACTCGGATCATCGAGTGGGTCAATCCCGCCGCGGCCGAGCTTTTCGGTGCGCCGGCGGACAAGATCGTCGGGCAACGGTGCCATTGCTTTCTTTGTCCGACCGAGGAGAGCAATTGTCCCCTCTTGGACCAGGGCAAGGACGCCGACAACGCGGAGCGAGTTCTCCTTCGCCACGACGGACGCGAGCTGCCCGTGATGAAGTCGGTGAAGCGCATCCTGATCGACGGCAAGGAGAAGCTGGTCGAAACCTTCGTCGACCTGAGCGAACGGAAAAAAGCCGAAGCGGCTCGGCGCGAGAGCGAGGATCGGTATCGCGTCCTTTTCGAGACCTCCCGCGACGCCATGATGGTCCTCGCCATGCCGGCGGGCAATTTCGTCTCGGCCAATGCGGCGACGCTGGAACTATTTGCGGTGAAAGACGAGGCCACCTTCACGGCGCTCACGCCCTGGAATCTCTCCCCCGCGACGCAACCCGATGGTCGTGCCTCCGCGGACAAGGCACGCGAGATGATCGGCCTCGCCATACGCGAGGGCTCTCACGCCTTCGAATGGCGGCACCGCAGGCTCGACGGCCGCGAGTTCCCAACCTCGGCTCTGCTTACACGCCTGGAGTTCGCGGGCCATAGCCTGGTGCAGGCAACGGTGCGCGATCTGACTTCAGCCGAGCTTGCCGTGTCCGCGCTGCGCGACAGCGAGGAACGGTTGCGACTCGCCGTCGAGGCGACCGGGATGGGCACCTACCGCTGGGACCACTTGACCGGCAAGGCCGACTACTCACCGGAATTCCTGGCTCTCTACGATCTTCCGCCGAATGGGACCTTGCCCTTGGGACCGGATCTGATACCGCTCGCGGTGCTCGACGAGGATCGCCCGATTTTTCAGGCGTCCATGGCGGCCGGCAACGATCCCCAGGGCGACGGAATGATGAAGGCGGAATTTCGCGTTCGCAGACCCGACGGCTCCATCCGTTGGCTGATGTCGCGGGGGCGAACGGAGTTCGAAGGCTCGCCTGGTAGGCGGCGTCCAACCAGGTCCGCCGGAATGCTCATGGACATCACCGAGCGCAAGCGGTTCGAAAAGGCCTTGCAAGCAAGCGAAGAACTGCACCGGACCATCCTCCACACGGCCATGGACGGGTTCTCGTTGACGGATACGGACGGCCGTATTATTGAGGTCAACGATGCCTATTGTCGGATGACCGGCTACGGCAAGCAGGAATTGATTGGACTGCATATTTCCCATCTCGCGGTCGGCACATCGCCCGAAGAGGTCGCGATTCACGTTCGCAAGGTCGTGATGAACGGCGAGGATCGTTTCGAGGCTCGACATCGGCGCAAGGACGGGACCGCTTTTGAAGTCGAAATCTGCATCCAGTACCGCCCCTTGGACGGTGGGCGTTTGGTTTCGTTCGTGCGAGATATTTCGGAGCGCAAACGCGCGGACCAGGAGATCGCGCTGCTAAAGCACTCCATTGACGTTCACTTCGATGCCGCCTACTGGACGAATAGCGACGGTAGATTCATTTATGTCAATCAGGCCGGGCACAGGGCGTTGGGCTTTGAGCCTGGTGAATTGGTTGGCAAGACGTTGAAGGATGTCAACCCCATGGCCACCGCCGATCGCGTGAAGAGCACGTGGGACACCTTGCGCGCGAAGGGATTCTACCGGACGGAATCCATCCACCGTCGCAAGGACGGCAACGAATTCCCCGTGGAGATTCACACCTCGTACATCCAATTCGGCGGCAAGGAATACTCTTGCGGATTCGCCCGCGATATCAGCGAGCGCAAGCGGGCCGAGTCGGCGCTGCGCGAAAGCGAGGAGAAATTCCGGGCCTCCTTCATGACTGGGCTGGATGCCGTCTTTTGGGCCAGCTTGGAGGATGGGCGGATTCTGGAAATCAACAGCAGCTTTGAGAATCTCTATGGCTACTCACGCGATGAGGCCATCGGCAAGACCGCGCAAGAGCTTGGACTTTATTGTGACCCTAACGATCGTCCGAGAATGCTTTCTGAGCTCAAAGAGAAGGGCTTTGTTAGAGACCTGGAATTAGGGGCCAGACAAAAGAGCGGGCAGATCATCATAGTGTCCTTTTCCGCCAGCCTGGTGCTGAATTCCAGCCGACAATTTTTCCTGGGGGTGGTCAGGGACATCAGCGAGCGCAGGCGGACCGAGGAAGAGACGGCCAGACTCACCAGTCAACTGCAGCAGGCGCAGAAGATGGAATCTGTGGGGCGCCTGGCGGGTGGCGTGGCCCACGACTTCAACAACATGCTGGGCGTGATTCTCGGGCATTGCGAATTGGCCATGGAGAAGGTCAATGCCTCCGACTCGCTCCATGGCGACCTAGCCAATATTCGGGCGGCCGCGCAGCGATCCGCCGATCTGACCCGGCAACTCTTGGCTTTTGCACGCAAGCAGACCGTTGCGCCCAAGGTGCTCAGCCTGAACGACACGGTTGCAGGCATGCTGAAGATGGTGAAGAGGCTCATTGGCGAAGACGTAACACTTGAGTGGCGGCCAGGAGAGAATCTGTGGCCGGTCAAGATCGACCCGACGCAGATCGATCAGATCTTGGCCAACCTGTGTGTCAACGCCCGCGATGCCATCGCCAACGTCGGAAAGATCGCCATCGAGACTGGGACCAAAGTTACGGAACCCGATAGCGCCGCAAGCCTGACGGACGCAGCGCCAGGAGACTACGTTTGGCTTTCGGTGACCGACGACGGTTGCGGCATGGACCAGGCCACGCTTTCGCACGTCTTCGAACCCTTCTTTACCACCAAGGAGGTCGGCAAGGGCACCGGCTTGGGCCTGGCCACCGTGTACGGCATCGTCCAGCAAAACAATGGGTTCATCGATCTGCGCAGTGAACCCGGACAGGGAACGGTTTTCACAATCTACTTGCCGAGGCATGTGGAAAAGGGTGTTCGCGAGCGGACGGACGCGATAGCTCCCAAGATTCAACCGGGCCAGGAGACCATTTTGCTGGTGGAGGACGAGACGCCTCTATTGGACGTCACGCGAAGGATGCTGGAAAAACGCGGCTACCGGGTGCTTACGGCAAGCACGCCTGGGCTGGCCATCCAGGTCGCGCGCGAACACGCGGGGAATATCGACCTGCTCATTACCGACGTGGTCATGCCAGAGATGAACGGCCGCGACCTAGCCAAGAACTTTCTGTCGCTCTATCCCCACGCCAAGCGCCTGTTCATGTCGGGCTACACCGCCGACGTCATCGCCCATCAAGGCGTTCTGGACGAGGGCGTGTTCTTCATCCAGAAGCCGTTTTCGGCCAAGGATCTGGCGGCCATGGTGCGCGAGGTGCTGGACGCTGGTCGCGCCGACAAGGCAGGATTTAGTTGCTGACCACCACTGGACTGCAGGTGGGGCAGCCACAGGGCAGGGGGCTCGGCAGAATGCCACCCGTGCATGCCAGGTTTGGGCACATGACGTCGCAGATCCTGATGGGACCTGCGTCCGACACCCCGCCGTCGAAGGGTACGCAGGTGGGGCAGCCGCACGGGGTCGGGCTCGCCTGGTAACCGTTCACGCAAGCGATCATCGGACACGCGACGGGCGGACAGATCACCGGACCATCGGTCCTGCTGTCGACTGGCGAACTAGCATCGACAATTGCGCAGATGGGGCAATTGCAAGGCGGGGGACCCTTGACGTATCCGTTGGGGCAGTTGGGCTGCACGCACGCGGCGGTGCAAACTACGGGACCATCGGGGCCACGCGTGTCCTTCACGGATGCGGCGTCGGAAATACCGCCACCGTCAGGCGGGGGAGCGCAAGTCGCGCAGCCGCAGGGAGACGTGCTCGGAACAATGCCGTACTGGCAATTGGGCAGCGCGCAAGGGAGGGCAACAGTACACATCGTCGTTCCGCCGGCGCCGCCAGCTGCACCACCCATGCCGCCTGCCCCGCCGGCCGCACCACCGTTGCCACGCGCGCCGCCAACCTTCCCGCCCGCGCCGCTGATCGAGCCCGCCGAGCCTCCGGTGCCTTCGACCCATCCGCCTGCGCCCATCGTCATTCCACCGTTGCTCATCATGCCACCCACGTTGGTGGTGCTTCCGCCGCTGCCGCTGCTCACGCTGCCGCCACTACTTTTGCTTCCGCCTTGGCCACCAAGTCCCAGGCCCGAGTTATCCGTGCAGGCAACCATGAACACACTGCCCGAGATGAGGCTGACTAGAATCATCGACGTGTTGCGCATTGAATCCTCCGAGGTCCTTTGGATGTCTTGCTAAGGCAAGCTCCGTGCCGCCTCTTCTACGCGAACCGCAAGCGCAAAGACCGAGCGTTCTCCGCGTTTGCGCCGCGGCGCTGCCTCAGAATCCTGAGATCGGCCCCCGATACTCGAGCTGGCTTTGGCGGGACTACACCCTCTTCGCGGAGCGCCGTCGGCGAACCAGAGGGGAAAGGACCAATCCGAGCAACAGCAGCGATCCGATGCCGCTCGCTTGCGCACGTCCTTGTATCGTGCACGCGCAACCGGAAGAGGAGCTGCTACCCGGGGCGGATGATGTTCCGGCCGAGCCGGAATTGCCGCCTGCATGGCCACCCGAGCCCGAGCCGCCAGAGTTGACTGTCGCCCCTCCACTGGCGCGCCCGCCCGAGGCCGGCATGCCACCTGTATTCCCCGAGGTTGTCCCGCCCGCACCACCGTTTCCGCCTGTTGCGCCGCCCGCACCCATCGCGCCGCCTGCACTGCTCGCACCGCCCGCACCCATCGCACCGCCAGCACCCATCGCGCCGCCGGTACCTGTCGCGCCGCCAGCAGCCACCTTGCCGCCGCTCCCAGCGCCTCCCGTTGCATTTCCCCCCGCCCCGCTCGACGGACTTCCACCCGTACCACTCGCGCCACCGCTACCACTGCCTCCGCCGGCTCCGGTTGTGCCGCCTGTGCCCATGGCGCCGCCCACTCCCGCATCGCCACCGCCGGTGCCGAAGTCTGTATCGAAAGCCACCCCGTCGAAGGGCACCACGATGACCTTGGTGCCGTGATTGGTGCCGGGCAGGACCTGGTTGTCCTTGTCGACATCGGATACGGCCCAAGTGATATGGGTCGGGTGGCCGCCTTCCAGCACGACGCCCGGTCGCTCCATCTTGTACCAGGCCGTGCAGGTGGTGGTTCCGTCGTAGCAGAAGATCTTCTGGTAGTCCCGCGGAGACCAGGCGTACCCGTTATCCTTCCAAGTGAGGCCGTCAGGCGAATACACGTGCCAGCCGACCCGATCGCCGGAGCCCGAATAGATGACGTGGTAGGTCCCTCCGCTGCGCCAAATGTGGGGATCCTCTTGCCACGTGAAGGCTGGGTTGGAGACGCCGGGTATCGAGGTTCGATTCGGGTAGATGGTACCGGCCGCATCTGATGATTGTGTATACGCGCACGTGGGGCTCTGCTTCACGTAATGGCCGCACAGGGTGTCTGATATGGCGATAGTCCCGTGGCGTTCCACGATTTGATACTTGCCGTCGTGGCGCGGAAACATGCTTATGTTGGACGCACCGATATCGCTTTGGGGTGAACAACCCGTCCATGGGCCGTCGAGAGAACTCGACTTGAAGATCTGGAAGGGAACGATCTCACTGACGATGACCGCGTAGGTACCGTCGGGCAGCTCGACCGCGGAGACGTTGTGTCCTTTGTGCGGTGTGGAACCGCCGGTGCTGTACACGTAGTCTTGCCGTACGTACGGACCAAGCACGTTGGTTTGGCTGATGGCATGGTAGGCATCGGAGCCCATCCAGGCCGTCCCAAAGTTCGAGTTTGCGTCGAACGTGCTCATGAACATGTGGTACTTGCCGTCTTTGGCCGGGATGATCTCCCCGTCCCAGTAGTACCACTGCGGATGAACGCCAGCGCCCATGGCGCTCTCGATTCCGTTGGAGATGTCACGCGGAATTACGCCCGGAACGCCCGTCACGCCCCAGGTGGCGGAGCTGAGCGGCGCGACTTCGGGAGTCGGTTGGATATAGCTCTCGAAGGGCTTGGCGCTTGCGGTGCCAGCGAGGCTGGCGACTGCAAGCACCGTCGCTATGCCGGCGCCGATGCGTGTGCAGGCGGAGGCTGGTCGGGATCTGCGGAGATCAAGGCGGCCTTGGAGATAATGCATGGGCATGAGTCTACTCCGAAGCTCAGGCTCGGGGCAGCGCTATTTGCCGCGCCCAATAGCGACGCTGCCCCGCAGCGATGATGTCTTCCCGCATGGCGTTGTCGGTGTTGTCCAGCGGATTGTCGCTTGTAATTGCTCCTTCAAATGAAGGTTCCACACGCAGCTCTCAGCGTTCGAGCTTCCTCGCGACGAGTCGATAGTGATTCGAGCACGATTCTCCAGTCTTTTTCAGAGCAGTGACGTGGTCCACCATGGTCGCCGCAATGAACAAGGGCAGGGCGGCAATCCAAACCGCCACCTTGAGAAGACGCCAAGCCGGCGCCGCCTGTTTTCTCCACGGCAGAGGCGACAGCGGTGCGAATCGGCGCAGAATCAACCCGAGAGACCAGACCAGATCCGCGGGCTCGTGAACCTCGCGAAACTCCCTCTTGACCTCGACGAATCCCCGATCGGTCAGGACCCTGGCGAGATTGTCTACCGCAAAGAAATGAAGGTGCTGTGGCTGCATCCACGGTATCCAGAATCGCCCAAGGATGCTGGCCAGTCGGAACTCCGGATTCGGAACATCAATGACGAGGTAGCCCCCGGGCGCGAGCACCGTGTGTGCGGCTTTCAGCTCCTCTAGAGGCATCGGCGTGTGCTCGAGGTATTGGAAGAGGCTCACCACATCGTATTGGTTGGCATGCTCTCGCGCAAACTCGATGAACTGCCCGCAGAATGCTTCGTCAATCCAGCGTCGTCGCAACGCGAGCGATACGTTCTCGCTCCGGTCGAGGCCATGAAAGTGCGTCTCTGGGAATACATCCCGGGCGAAACAGCAGAAGTGTCCTTGCCCAAGCCCTACGTCCAACCAGGTTTTCGGCTGCGAAAGTTGATGGACTTGACGGACCGAATTCGCCCGGCTGGCGTACACTTTGGTCATTCTGGCGTACCAGTCCTCGGAGGACTGAGCGCCGAGCCCGTCGTAGTAATCCCGATAATAGAATGCGAGACCTCGCGAATTTAGCCGCGGGTTTTGAAAGACGTGGCCGCAGGCCCGGCACTTTTCCAGACTGAAGTACCCAGGTTTCCCCTGTGCCAGATCACTAGCCGTCAAGAACGGCACAAGATCTCGCGCGGGACAGATCGGGCAGGATTCCGCTCGGGGTTCGCGTTCTTGCTCGGGATGCTGGGCCAAGAGCTCGGCATAGACGGTGCGCAGTCGCGAGATCTCTCGGTCGACCTCCGTTTCGTCCAGCCAGTGCGTGAGTAGCCTGACCGCGCGCACGATTTGGCACAAACTTCTGCAAGAAGTTTGTAGCAGGAGATCATCGGCGCGAATTTTCGAGCCAGCCAATGCGAGGGCTGGAATCAAGTGATAGGAGAGAAGCGCCGCCGCTCCCCACCACGGCCGCACAAAAACCAGGGACCAGAGGCTGGCGAGCACGATCATTCTGGCGCATAGAAACACGGCCGCACCAACGCCACCCGCTTTGCGAAGAGAAGAAGCCAAGTCTTTCGCCGACATGACCGGCGCCTTGCATGATGGCAGCACAACGTGCCCAAAGGCCCTATTCGCAAACCTCTTGAGTTGAGCCGCCAGCTCATCCAGGGCAGTCGGCGAGAGAGGAGATTCGACTTTGATCCCAGCGCGTTCCCATACGCTCCGCGACACCATCAATGCGTAGCGGGCTGACGATCCTCGCTCGAAGCGCGTTCTTGCCATGTCTCCAAGCCGAAGCGCATCGGCCCAATGCAGCGCCGTCTCGCATGGCGCCCGACCGGGAACCAGATCGAGAATTTCGAGATGATTCGAAAGCATCCAAGATCTGGCCGCAGCAATGGTCTGCGCATCCAGCGTCGCGCCCTCAACCGCCAGTAGTCGCGTGAGCGGAGGCGGGCTTCGCCCGGCTGCGCTCGCCCGCGGGGGATCTAAAGGACCCCCTCGGGGTCCTTTATCTGGTAGTCGCGTGAGCGGAGGCGGGCTTCGCCCGGCTGCGCTCGCCCGCGGGGGATCTAAAGGCAGATCTAAAGGCCCCCCTCGGGATAGGGTATAGCCATCTACTTGAGCCTGCTGACCTTGCTGAGCCCCCGTTCCAGTAGGTAGGATTTTCAAAGCCATGAGGTGATGTCGGGCTCTGATGGCGCGAAGGAAGCAGAGCAGGACAAAGATGATGATGCCTACTTGTCCCATTGTTCGGACACTCGTATTCGTCGTGCGGTCTGGGCGTCAGCCGATCACTGGCAGGAGGCTGGATTCGGCAGCGTACATTTTCCGCTCACGCATCGAGCCGGGCCCAGGCACGCCGGGCCTTTCTGCGCATCGCAGGCAGCGCCGTCCACGGCGGCGGGAGCACATTTTCCGCTGATGCTAGCGCTGCAGGTCCCAGACGCCGGACAGACCGCGTACGAGCTGGCCAGCAAGGAGGCGAGCCCGCAGGCATTGTTGGTCGCGACGGTAAGGGACATGCACGAACCACTGCCGGTATTGCAACCTACGCCGTGAAGGAGATCGCAATCCTGTTGGACTTTGCAGCTCGCTCCAACTTTCCCGGCGGTGGGAACGATGCACGTGTTTCCGCCGTCCGGACAGATGGTGCCGACGCTGCAGGCATTGCGCACGCATGGGCTTCCGGCCGACGTGCGGGTTGCGCACACGCCGCAGATAGCGGTGCTATCGCGCGCGCAGAATGCCGTCGCACATTGGGAATCGTCGCCACAAGCACTGCCGGTCGCCAAAGGACCTGGCCACGGCAGGCACTGCGGGCCGAAGTCGCTGGTCAGGAGCGACGGGCAGGCCAGGCTGCCTAGCGATTGAGCGCATTCGAGTATGAGCGCGGGTGTGGCGGCGGTTCCGGGCGCGTCGAGCACCGCTGCGCACGAGAGCGCGAGCCGGGCTTCGCACGTGCTGGCATCGCCATAGAGTGTCGACATCAGGAAGCTGGAGCAGGCAGCTGTCCTCGCGCAGCCGGCCTTGGCCAGCGCGGCACAGCTTTGTGAGGCCGAGTCGCCTGTGTTCCCTCCGGCGCCCCCGGAGGCGTCAGCCGTCCCCGACGTGCCCGCCGATCCACCGGCTGCCGGAGCGGCGGAAGCTCCGCCTCCGCCGGAAGGCGTGGAAGCCCCACCGTTGCCCGAAGCCCCAGAACCGCCTGAACCCGGTCCCCCATTCGAGCCGCCTTCGTCGGTTGTCGGCTCACCCGAGCCACCCAAGCCGCTCGATGCACCGGAGCTCCCACCTGCGGAATTGTTTCCGGAGGTGCTTCCCGATCCACAAGAGATGGTCAGTCCCAGCGCCGTCGCCAGTACCACGCTCACGCAAACAGTGACCGGATCTCCGTTCGTTTGGCGTTTTCTCTTCCTGACTGGCATCCCCGGGTTTTCCGAAACCATGGCTTGCACGTCGATATCTCCTTTGCGCTCGTGTTTACGAAAGGGACGGAAGCGTCCGGCGAGCAATGACATCCTCGATCCATACGAGTCATGCACCAGAGCAGTCTCCAGCTGATCACGATGTGACTGTGCCGTGGGCGGCTACGTGATGATCGAAGAGCCGTTGATCTGCCCGCAGTCAGCGAACACCATCGTTGTGTCGATGCGGAAATTTGACTGCACAACGTGGCGTCCGGCATTGAACACTTGGTGCCCACTGGAAGGAATCCCTTCGCTGCTTCAGTGTTTGTGATTCACCGAAGGGATTTCTCCTAGCGGGTACCAATAGAACAGCTACTTTGAACTACTTGTGAGGGGGCCGACTCCTCCGACCGAGGAGGTGGTCAGTCTTTCAGGCTGTAATGGCCGACACGGCATTCATCAACAACTAGAAATAACTGGCGACAAGTGCGCGCGGGGGGTGATCCGCCCGCCTTCCATCGCGCCGCCGCTGATGAACCTCCAGACCGGAGCCACGACCATGATCCTCCGCCCCAGAACTCTGGCCGACTCGGCAATTGCCAACAGCTCTCTCATCTTCGACGCTTCCACGGGAGAGCCAAGGTGATCGAATTGCCTTTGGTTATCGGCATCAGCCCGTTCGAATGTCCGGACTTTGGGCTTGTTGCCTCGCTGGCACGGGCAGGAGCCCTCGGCGTGCTGGACCTGGGCCACGATCCGGGCACGGCCCGCCTGGCGTTGGACGCTCTCGCCCCACGCGCGCGCAGGCCTTTCGGCGTCCGCTGTCACGAGCACACCGCGCATGGCATCGAGCTTCCGGAATTTTCCCAAGTCGTCGTGGTCCCGGCATCGGTCGGGTGTTTCGACTGGGGAAGTCGCACAGTTCTGGCTCAGGTAACGTCGATAGACGAGGCCAAGGCCGCGATCGCGGCCGGGGTCTCTGGTCTCATCGCCAAGGGCCATGAAGCCGCTGGCGCTGTCGGCGACGAAACCTCGTTCGTGCTGCTGCAACGTCTGCTGGCGGAAACGCGTCTGCCGATTTGGGTGCAGGGCGGGATCGGACTGCACTCAGCAGCAGCGTCGGTCGCCATCGGAGCCCGCGGCGTCGTGCTCGACGGACAACTCGCATTGCTCGAAGAATCGTCGACGACGCCCGACCTTCGCCGGGCGCTCACCTCATTCGATGGGAGCGAGACGGCGGTCGTCTCCGGCTGCCGTGTTTACAAGCGAACGGCCGCGCGTCCTTCGCAGCCGCACGGCGCGAAGGTGTCCGTCTCGAATGCGCAGTCGGACTCGGTGCCGCTCGGTCAAGACGCGGCGTTGGCGCGCGAGTTTGCCGAGCGCTTCGGGACCGTCGAGCGTCTAATTCGCGGCATTGGTTCGGCAATCGAGGGCCATCTGCGCCAGGCTCGCGTTCTGCGCCCTCTTGCGCCCGGATCGCCCTTCGCTCGCGCGACTGGGGCTAAGTATCCGCTGGTCCAAGGGCCCATGACCCGGGTCAGCGATCGCGCTGCATTCGCCGAGGCCGTCGCCAGGGCGGGCGGCGTACCGTTTGTCGCTCTGTCGCTCTTGCGCGGTGCCGATGCCAAGGAGCTTCTCGCACAAACGCGCGATCGCTTGGGGAATCTTCCCTGGGGCGTCGGCATCCTCGGCTTCGCTCCCCCCGAGCTTCGCGAAGAGCAGCTCGCACTGCTTCGCGAGGTGCGTCCGCCCTTGGCGATTGTCGCCGGCGGCCGACCAGCCCAAGCTGCAATCCTAGAACAGGTCGGAATCAAGGCATTCCTGCATATCCCGTCGCCAGGCTTGCTCGACATGTTCTGGAACGAAGGCGCACGCCGTTTTGTCTTCGAAGGGCTCGAATGTGGCGGTCACGTCGGCCCTCGTTCCAGCTACGCGCTATGGGACGTCGCCGTCGAGCGGCTCCTGTCCAAGGGAGCCCTTGGCGACGTCAGCGTCATATTTGCGGGCGGCATTCACGACGCAAGGTCGGCGTGTGCGGTCTCCGTGCTCGCTGCTCCGCTTGCCGCGCGCGGCGCTGCCGTGGGCGCGCTCATGGGAACCGCATACCTTTTCACCAAGGAAGCTGTCGCAACGGGTGCCATTGGCGAGGTTTTTCAGAGGGAGGCTGTCGAATGCCGAGGCACGGCGCTGCTACAAACCGCTCCCGGCCATGCGACCCGCTGCACGAGCACCGACTACGTCCGCGCATTCGAAGTCGAGCGAGCGCGTCTAGAGGCACAAGGAAAACCAGCTGAAGAGATCTGGGCGGATCTCGAGCGCATGAACGTCGGACGGTTGCGCTTGGCTGCCAAGGGACTTCGTCGCGACGGCGACCGCCTTGTCGAAGTCGATGCAGACGAACAGCGACGCGACGGCATGTTCATGATCGGCCAGGTCGCGGCCTTGCGAAGCGAGCTCACCACCCTGGAAAGGCTTCATCGAGAAGTGAGCGTAGACGGCACGGCGGCACTCGATGCGGAGCGCGCACCGCGGGATGTGGCTTCCAAGAGCTCGGCTACGGATATCGCTATCGTAGGACTGGCTTGCATTCTCCCGGATGCGCCCGATGCGGCGTCTTATTGGAAAAACGTCCTGCTTGGCCACGACGCCATCCGCGAGGTGTCCGCCGAACGCTGGAACACGTCTATCTACTACGACCAGAAGGGTACCGGCGAGAAGACGCCTTCGAAGTGGGGAGGATTTGTCCCGCCCACCATCATCGACCCTACCAGCTACGGAATACCGCCGCGATCGATGGCGGCCATCGATCCCGTGCAAATCCTGTCGCTTGAGGTTTCTCGCCGGGCTTTGGATGATGCGGGCTACGCGAATCGACCGTTCGATCGCGAACGCACGGGTGTCGTGTTCGGAGCCGAGGCGGGGGCCGATCTTGCCAACGCGTTCGGCTTTCGGACGTGCTACTCGCAATACCACGGGTCGATACCACCCGAGCTCGATGCGGCGCTGCCCAAGCTGACCGAGGATTCGTTCCCGGGCGTTCTCGGCAACGTCATCGCCGGAAGAATCGCCAATCGACTGGATCTTCGCGGCATCAATTTCACCGTGGATGCGGCATGCGCATCCTCGCTCGCTGCGCTGGACGTCGCGTGCAAAGAGCTCGTTGCGAACACGAGCGATCTCATGATCGCCGGCGGTGCCGACCTACACAACAGCATCTACGACTATCTGATGTTCGCCAGCGTGCACGCTCTCTCGGCCACCGGCCGGAGTTGTCCGTTCGATGCGAGCGCCGACGGCATCGTGATCAGCGAAGGCGTCGCCGCTGTCGTGCTGAAACGCCTGGCGGATGCGGAGCGCGACGGCGACCGCATCTATGCCGTCATCCAGGGCGTGGGCGGGTCGAGTGACGGGAAAAGCCTCGGCCTCACGGCGCCGCGCAAGGAGGGACAGCTTCGTGCGCTTGAGCGCGCGTACGAACGTGTTGGCCGCTGTCCCGCAACGGTCGGCCTGGTCGAGGCGCACGGTACTGGAACTGTGGTCGGCGATCGCGTCGAGCTCACGGGCCTGACGGAATTCTTCGAAGCCTCCGGTGCCGCTCTTGGAAGTTGTACCCTGGGTTCGGTCAAGTCGCAGATCGGACACACGAAATGCACTGCGGGCATGGCGGCGCTCATCAAGACAACCCTAGCCGTGTACCACGGCGTGCTGCCACCAACCCGGAATGTGGAGCAACCGAATCCTGCCTATGACCGAGGCACCAGCCCCTTCGTATTCCGCGCATCTGCAGCACCATGGCTTGGGGACGAGCGCGTGGCAGGCGTGAGTGCCTTTGGTTTCGGCGGGACCAATTTCCATGCCGTCATTTCGTCTCATGTAGCGCCGAGCAAGCACGTGACGTTGACCCAATGGCCTGCGGAGCTGTTCGTCTTGCGTGGCGGAAGCCGCGACGAGGCTCTGCGCGTTCTCGATCGCCTGGACGCTCTGGCCGCCGCTGAATGTCCTCCGCCTGTGCGGGATCTCGCTGGGGCCGTGGCTCGATTGCATGCCAAGGAGCCGACACAGGCTGCATTCTTGGCCTCTTCCCATGCGGATCTCCGCGCCAAGGTGGCTGCGCTTCGCGAGCACAAGAAGACCCCCGGCGTGTTCGAGGCCGAGCCGCTAGGCGGCCAAGTGGCATTTCTGTTCCCAGGTCAGGGCAGCCAACGGCCGTCCATGCTCAGTGACCTCTTCGTGAACTTCCCCGAGCTGCGCGACCTACTGTCGCTTGGCGAACCGTGGATTCATCTGCTGTTCCCGGGAGGCGCATTTACGGCCGAGGCGCGCGAAGCGCAAGAGCGGGCTGTGACGGACACGCGCGTGGCGCAACCTGCGCTCGGAATTGCCGGTTTGGCCATGGCTCGCCTGCTCGGCAAGTTCGGCGTGAGGCCGGCGATGGCGGGAGGACACAGCTACGGCGAGCTGGTTGCTCTGTCTATCGCGGGCGCCTTCAATCCGGCGGCGCTGATAGCGCTGTCACAGGCGCGCGCGCAAGCGATGTTCGATGTCGCGGGCACCATGCCTAGTGGTATGGCCGCAGCGCGGGCTTCTGCGGAGCGTGTTCGCGAAGCCCTCGGGGATCTTCCCGTGACGCTCGCCAACCACAATGCTCCGGACCAAGTCGTCATCGCAGGCTCGACGGAACACCTGGCGCAGGCGTGCGAGAAGCTCGCGGCTGCCGGCGTGGCTACCAAGGTCTTGCCTGTGGCGTGCGCATTTCACAGCCCGATCGTGGCCCGCGCAGGTGTCGCGTTTGCCGATGCTCTGTCCCGCGTGGAGATCCACGCTCCGCAGATTCCAGTGTTCGCCAACGCCACTGCGCAGGTCTACGCCGCCGCGCCGGATGCCATGCGCACAACGCTCTCAGCGCAGATCTCGAACCCGGTTCGCTTCGTCGAAGAGATCGAGGCCATGTATGAAGCCGGGGCGCGCATCTTCGTCGAGGCTGGGCCGGGTGGTGTGCTTACCGGCCTGGTGTCGCGAATCCTGAATGGCAAGGTGCGCGCCGCAATCGCATGTGACCGCCCTGGCACGGATGGAATCGTTTCGTTGCTGACGGCGCTTGGTCTTCTCGCTTGTGCCGGCGTCGACGTGGACTTCGAGCCACTCTTCGCGAATCGCGCCGCGCCGCTCGATCTCGATCAATCTGCCGACCACTACCGCGCGCCCGCCACCGCCTGGCGAGTCGACGGCGGCGGCGCACGTCCCATGCATGGCCCGCTGCCCGAATTCGCCATGAAACCCGTCACCAAGCCGCTGGCAGCTGTGTCGGTGGCCAGTGTCAAAGACGATCGCGAGGGCGTCGTGCGCGAATACCTTCGATCCATCCGTGAGTCGGTCGAAGGACAAAGGCAGGTCATGTTGCAGTACTTGGGCGGCCCTGTACCGCTCTCGATGGGACCGACTGTCGAAGCGGTGCCCGCGCCTGCACCCACCTCCCAGGCTCTTCAGCCTCAAACGTCAGCCAAGAGCTCACCGTCGCAACACTCGGCGCTGCAGAAGACGGCATCGCCCTGGGAGGTGCTCACCACAGCCCTGAGCGAACGCACGGGCTATCCCATCGACATGCTGGACCCGAACCTCAATCTGGAAGCCGACCTCGGCATCGACTCGATCAAGCGTGTGGAAATCCTGGGCGTGATACGAGACCAGCTCGGTCTCGGCAAATCGAACGGCTCGCAGGACGTGCTCGAGGAGCTCACCCGGGCCAAGACCATCAAGCAGCTCGTCGACCTTCTGGAAGCGCAGGTGCGCGCCAACGCAACGGTGGGCGAAGCGCAGACAGAAGACACCCCTGCGGAACCGTCGGAACAGACGAAAGCAGAAGTCGCCCAAGCGACAAGCGTAACTTCGCCTGCGCCCACCCCTTCGTCCGCTGCGGCGCCGGGCCAGCCCACGGCAGTGACCACGGCAGTAAGACGATACGTGGTAGAGGTTCAAAGCGTTGCGCCAGCAAAGCAGGTGAATGGTCTCGCGGTCGCCGGGCGTCGATTCGCCATCGCACCCGACAAGCTGGGTGTCGCTCGGGCTTTGCTCGAAATCCTTCGCTCGCGCGGGGCCGAGGCGCGGCTGATCGAGGCCGACGAGGAGATCGGAGACATTGATGGGCTTGTCCTCCTCGACACGCTCTCGACGGATCTGTCCGATTCGGCACGCTCGTTGTTTCAACGGATCAAGCAAGCCTCGCGGGTGAACCCCACGTGGATCATGGTTGCCACGGGGCTCGGCGGTCGCTTTGGCCAGGGCCTGCCCACTCGCGCGCGATCGGGCGTGGGTGCATCCGGTTTTCTCAAGAGTCTGGTGAAGGAGAACGTCTCGCTACGGGCTCGCGCCGTCGATCTCGCTCTCGACGAAGAGCCGCAGGTGCTCGCCGAGCAGTTGTTCCGCGAGCTGTTGGCCGACGATTCGCATGTCGAGGTCGGCTATGCAAAGGGCGAACGGTACATCCTCGTGGCGCGACCATCGTCTCCCTTGTCGGCCTCGGCAGCTCCGCTTGCGCTCGATGCCGACAGCGTCGTCGTGCTGCTGGGCGGCGCCCGAGGAATCACCTCGCTTGCCGCTCGGGCACTGGCGCGGCGTTTTCGCTGCAAGATAGAACTTGTCGGCCGTTCAAAGTTTGCCGAGCAGGCAGAGGCGCCCGCCCTACGGGATGCGAACAATGCTGCGGATGTTCGGCGCGTGTTGGCCGGGCTCGCAGCGGAACGTGGCGAGCGCGACCCACATGCAATCGACCAGCAGTGCCGGCGAATTGTGGCGAACCGGGAAATACGCGAGACGCTGACTGCGTGTCGCACGGCGGGTGCGCACGCGAACTATCATTCGATGGACGTGCGAAACGAAGTTGCCTTGGCAACGCTCATCGATCAGCTGCGCAAGCGGCACGGGCGCATCGACGTCGTCATTCACGGCGCCGGCCTGATCGAAGACAAGCTCATTGCGGATAAAACCGCCGAGTCATTCGATCGGGTCTACACGACCAAAGTCGCACCCGCACTGGTTCTTAGCCGAAAACTGGCAGAGCACGCCCGCCTCTGCGTCTTCTTTTCCAGCACCTCGGGTGCCTTCGGAAATCGCGGTCAGACGGACTACGGGGCG
This sequence comes from uncultured delta proteobacterium, assembly GCA_963723955.1. Taxonomy (GTDB): domain Bacteria; phylum Myxococcota_A; class Polyangia; order Fen-1088; family Fen-1088; genus Fen-1118. The sequence goes on along the minus strand of CAVRSU010000029.1, from coordinate 80,029 downwards.
GCGAACGACGCCCTCGACAAACTTGCTCGTCAATTGGACGGCGCCGCCAAGTGCAGAATGCTGTCGATCAACTGGGGCCCGTGGCGCGGCGCCGGCATGGTGACCGCCGAGTTGGCACGAGAATACGAACGGCGAGGAATCGGACTGATTTCGGAGGAAGCTGGCATCGACAGTCTCTTGCGGGAGATCGAGCATGGACAAGAGCCGCAAGTGGTCCTCACCGCAGCGGCACCGGAGGCCCTCGCATGACAGCTAGCATGAGAGCTAGCCTGATGGCCGCCGACGGCATGCCCAGGCTGGCTTGCTTTTCTGCCACGTCGGTCGACGAGCTCGACACACTGCTTGCTCGTGGCTGTCAGTCCGTGGGGGCTGTGCGGGAAGGCTTCGCCAAAGCAGCGCTGGTCGACGCGAGCGGTGACCGCATCGCACAGCTTCGCGCCATCGTGAAGAAGGGAAAGCCCTGGCGCGGACGGAGCGGGATGTGGTTTTCGCCCTATGGGCTTCTGGCCGAGGGGGGTACTCTGTGCTTCGCCTTTCCGGGCCTCGAAGTGCCTTTCGAGCCGCGTATTGATGATGTCGCTCGCCACTATGGTCAGGCCTGGTCGGCCGCGCCTCGCGCGTCGCTCGAAGAGATCGGCATGGGGGTCATCGCTACCGGCCGTCTCCTCGACAGAGCGCTCCGCGACATGGGTATCGTGCCCGATCATCTGGCCGGGCATAGCATTGGCGAGTGGAATGCGCTGATCTCGGCCGGATCTATTCCGGGACACGCCGTCGACAAGCTCGTGACCTCGCTGCGCGCGGGAATGCTGGCTGTGCCAGGTGTGTTCTTCGCCGCCGCAGGCTGTGGCGCAGCGTCCGCGCGCGAAGCAATCGACGGCATCGCGGACGTTGGAATTTCGCACGACAATTGCCCGCACCAGGTCGTGCTGTGCGGCCGCGAGCCCGCCATCGAGATGGCTCTGACCCGTCTTCGTGCGCGCGCCGTGCCTTGCCAGAAACTGTCATTTCAGTCGGGCTTTCACTCTCGATTTTTCGCCGACTATGTGGGGCCCTATTTCGAGAGCTTCAAGCGCTTGCCTCTCGATCGCTACACGACGCCACTTTGGTCAGCCACGACCTGCCAGCCCTACCCGACGGAGCTCGATGCCGTTCGAGCCCTTTCGATCGAGCATTTGGTGCGCCCAGTTCGGTTTCGCGAATTGATTCTTGCGCTCTTTGCCAAGGGCGTGCGGGTCTTCGTCCAGGTCGGCAGCGGAAGTCTCACGCAATTCGTGGAGGATACGCTACGGGGCCAGCCGCATATGGCCGTGGCGGCAAACGTGAAGGAGCATAGCGGCGTCGAGCAGCTCATCCGAGTGGCGGCAGCACTGTTCGTCGAGGGCGCAAAGCTTGACCTGGCTCTGATTGCGGCAAACGCAGGCGAGCCAGCGTCGTCCGTTGAACGTGCGGCCCCTGCCGGCGAGACGGCAGAGCGGTTGCACCATGAGCATCCACTCTATTCACTTTATGCCGACTTCAGTGAGACTCTGGCGGTCATCGAACGCGCCCGAAGCGACGTCTTCTCCGCACTAGCTCGGGTTGCGGCCGGCGTTCCCGCGTTGCCGAACGTCGTATCCGCTATCCCTGTCGACTTTCGGACCAGTCGACAGAAGCTCACGATCTCCATGATGACCATGCCGGAGCTCATGGACCATACGTTCGTCCGGCAGCCTCCCGGCTGGCCCATCCTTTCCGACTTGCATCCGGTGGTGCCGCTTACGGCGTCGCTCGATCTGATGATTGATGAAGTCGAGCGTGTGCTGCCGGGCATGGTGGCGATCGAGGTCCTGGAGATGCTTGCCCATCGATGGATCATCGGTGAGCCGCCCACCGAAACGGAATTCGTCGTGTCGCGGCTAGCCGATGATCGCGTGAAGGTCGCCCTTGGAGAGTACTGCGAAGCAACCGTGCGCGTGGCGGCTGTCTATCCCGAGGCTCCGGCGCGCGATGCTGGTCCTCTTTGCGATGCGCATCCTGCTCCGGACACGGCTTTGGACCTCTACGAGAAGCGCCTGCTCTTTCATGGACCTACCTACCGTGGAATCGTCGACAGCGGACAGATTGGTTCGGACGGTATTCGCGGCATGATCGAGGTGGGACCTGCCCGCGGCGCTTTGCTCGACAATGCGGGGCAACTGCTCGGCTATTGGTTCATGTGGGCGCACAAAGTGGATCGCATGGCGATGCCGATCGGCATCGACCGACTGCGCATCTTCGGTCGTCGCCCACGGCTGCATGAACGGATCGAGTGCACGGTGCGAATCCGTTCGATCGATGACCGCTCGGTAACCGCCGACTTGAGCTTGGCGCAGGGTGACCGCACTTGGGCCTCCATCGAAGGTTGGCGAGACCGTCGGTTCGAAACGGATGATCGACTTTGGAACCTCATCCAGTGGCCGGAGAAGAATCTACTTTCGGATGTCACGCTGGATGGCTTCGTCCTGTACCAGGACCGCTATCAGACGATGCCCACGCGCGACCGACTGCTTCGGCGCTTTCTGACCGAGTCGGAACGGGTTTGCTACGACCAGATCTTGCTACAGCACCAACGCGCGTGGATAGGCGGCCGAATTGCGGGCAAAGATGCGGTACGCAACCTACTGTGGCAGCTGGGGTGTGGACCGATATTCCCGGCCGAAATTGTCCTGGTTGACGAGCCCGATGGCTCTACCGTGGTCAAGCACTCGCTCGGACCCGACGTTCGCGTGTCGATTGCGTCCCTCGGAGATGTCGCCGTGGCCGTGGCTGCCGAGCGCTCGGACGTGGGCATCGCCATTGAGCGTATCGAGCCAAGCCGAGGTGCTACCGCGGACACTTCGCTTAGCGAGGCAGAGCTGGCGCTGGTGCGTGGACACGGGCAGGACGAAGCGCGCGCACGACTTCTCGGCGCAAAAAGAGCCGCAGCCAGAGTCAAGGGCAGGGCGACGGCACCTGGGAGCTTGCTCGTGCGCGACTATGGCCAAGAGCGTTTTCTGGTCAGCGACCTGTGGGTCGAAACCCGCCGTCACGGCGAACTAATCATTTCCTGGACCCAATCATGAGCACAGCCATCGAACAGAAAGTCCTAGGCGATGTTGCGCGGTTCATTCGCGAGGTCGTCGCCGAAGAATGGATCAACGACTTCCCTATTGGCATGGAAACGTCTTTCTCCGGGGATCTCGAGCTGGAGAGCATCGAATTCGTAGCGCTGGCGGAAAAACTCAAGAATGAATACGGAACCACGGTCGACTTCACCGGTTGGCTGGCCACCATGGAGCTCAAGGACATCTTGGCGCTCCAGGTAGGCCGACTCGTGGGATTTATCGAAGAATGCATCTCAAAACCGAAGACGGAGTAAGGCTCCACGTAGCCGAGCTTGGACAGGGATCTCCCGTGGTCATGCTCCACGGACTCGTTATTGGTTCCATGATGACATGGTATCTGCACATCGCGCCTCGGCTCGCTAGACACCACCGCGTGGTGATGTTCGATTTGCGCGGCCATGGCAAAAGTGATCGCACAGCATCTGGCTATGACCTCGAGACGTTAAGCCGCGATCTCGACTGCGTGGTCCAGCAGTTGGGCCTAGGTGCTGCGGTCGTGGTTGGCCATAGCTACGGAGCGCTGGTCGCTCTCCGGTTTGCGTCGTTGCGGCCCGACTGTGTGAGCAAGCTGGTGCTCGTCGAAGCGCCGATCGCACACGCGACCGATAGCGAAGCCTTTCTTGGGCTCCATCCTGAGCAGATGCTCGAAGCGCTTCCCCCCAACGTGCGCGGAGCGATCAGCAGCGGCCGGCGCCGCACGCGCTTTCTCGAAGCGATGCGTTTCTTTGCGACGGAGAGCTCGATCGTGCAGGACATGCGGGGTGCCGTGGCGGAAGCCGGGCGCTACCTTTCCACCGTTCGTTGTCCGCTGCTGGCGGTCTACGGGACCGAGTCTGCTTGCCGCCCTTCGGTTGCGCAGATCTTTGTCGAGGTCCTGCACAGCACGATCGTCGAGCTCCCAGGCGGACATTTCTTGCCCATCGAAATGCCGGACCAACTCGGCAAGGTACTGGAGGCATTCGTCGATGGCTGAAGCGACCGTGCGCGGGGTGCGGCTGCACTGCCAGCGAATTGGCCAGGCTGGCGCGAACCTTCGCGTCGCCTTCATCCATGGTCTCATCGTCGACAATCTCGCCAGCCTGTACTTCTCGCTGGCTGGCGCGGTGGTTCCCTTCGCCGACGTACTGCTTTTCGATCTGCGCGGCCACGGACGCAGCGATCGGCCCGCCTGCGGTTACGCCCTTTCGGACATGGTGCTCGATCTCGCCGGCGTGCTCGACTTTGCGTTCGGCCCGGGGCCAGTGTGTCTTGTGGGCAACAGCTTCGGCGCGCTGGTCGCCGTCGAGTTCGCTCGTCGCTTTCCGAAACGCACCGCTGGGTTGGTCCTGATCGACGGTCACCTGGGCAATGCGGGCTTTGCCGAGGGCATGGTTCGCACACTCAGTATGCGCGGGGCAGGTGCCGAGCGGGCCATTGCTGAATCCTTTCGACTGTGGCCAGGGCAGACCAGCGAGCGAAAGACGAAGAAGTTGAAAGAGCAGGCGCGCGCCCTGGTCGATGACACCTCGCTCGTCGCAGATTTGGGCAAGCAAGCGCCGCTATCGCTCGCGGCTTTCCAGCGCATTCGGGTGCCGACCTTGGCGTTCTATGGCGAGCAGTCCGATCTCGTTGCCGGCTCGATGCCTCTTCTGTCGGCCATGCCAAACTGTACCGTCTCGGTCCTGCCGGGGTGCACGCACTCGGTTCTGTGGGAGGCAACCGACCACGTGCGAAGCTCCCTCGTTGCCTTCTGTCAAAGGCTTCAGGAGGCAGGGTGAAGCGCTTTCTTTTCGTGGTGCCTCCGTTTACCGGTCACGTGAATCCGACCGTTTCGGTTGCCCGTGTGCTCGCTTCCCAAGGGCACGAGGTTGCCTGGGTTGGGTATGACCGCGCTATTGGCGCTCTCCTACCGTCCAAGGCGAATCTCTTTGCCCTCGACGATGATCGGTCGATGCGGGCCATCGCCGACTTGCGCCAACGTGGCCGCGGGGTTCGCGGCATCGCCAGCCTGCAGTTCTTCTACGAAGAATTTCTGCTTCCCTTTACCCGGCTCATGTTGCCCGGCGTTCTCCGTGTCGTCCGCTTCTATGAGCCTGACGTGATCATCGTCGATCAGCAGGCGTTCGCCGGCACGCTCGCCGCTCGCTGCAGCGGAATGCGGTGGGTCACTTTCTGCACGACGTCCGCCACCGTGATCGATCCGCTTGCGGGATTGCCAGAGGTCAAGAAGTGGACGAACGAGCAGGTTGCAGTGCTCGAAAGGGAGGTTGGCCTAGAGCCCTGTGGCCAAGCGGACCTGTCGGGTGAGCTCGTCATCGTCTTTTCGACGCGAGATTTTGTGGGACAGATGGAAGGGTGGCCGTCCAGTTTTCATTTCGTGGGGCCATCGATCCAATGCCGACCCGACACAACCCCATTTCCCTGGGAAAAGCTTGGCAAACGACCACGAATTTTCGCGTCGCTTGGTACGGTTAGCGCGGAGTCAGGCGATCATTTTTATGCCGCCCTGGTCGAGGCATTCAGGGATGCCGACTTGCAGGTCATCGTGGCGGCGCCGCCCGAACGCCTGCCGGGAGCGCCCGCGAACTTCATCGTCCGTGAGCGCGTACCGCAACTCGCGCTTCTACCTAAAGTGGATGCCGTGATCTCTCACGGTGGCCACAACACCGTGTGCGAAACATTGGCGAATGGTATTCCGCTCGTCGTCGTTCCCATCCGCGACGACCAGCCGATCGTGGCCAACCAGGTCGTTAGCGCCGGCGCTGGGGTTCGTGTGCGCTTTGGTCGAATAGCGTCGCGTGCTCTGCGCGATGCCATCTCCGAGGTTCTGGGAAAGCCCTGCTACAGGCAGGCTGCCAAGCGCATTGGGAGCTCCTTTGCAGCCGCCGGAGGTGCTGCGGCTGCTGCCGCCTTGCTGGAAGGAATGGCATGAATCATCATCCCTCGGCAGCGCGCTGCGCGTTGCCAAGGAGGCGCCTTTGAGCTCCAAACCGCCTGCAAGTAGGGACCTTGCTGCTACGGCGCTGTACACGTCGGCGACGTGGGCGTGGGGCAAACTTGCCCATGCGCAGCTTCTGGATTGGATCAACGCGCGTTGCATCTTCCACATTACGAACTTCTTTTTGTGGGTCACGCATAATGGTGGAAAGCTTCCCTACGCGCTTTTGCACCGTCATGTGCTCATTGATCGACTGCTCGAACAGTCAGGAGCTCGTCGCGTGGTGGAGCTCGCAGCTGGGCTTTCACGCCGCGGGGTAACGATGACAGCCGACCCTTCGATGTCGTACGTCGAAGTGGACCAGGCAGGTGTCTTCGAGGTGAAACGCGCCCTTCTTTTGCGCTCTGAGGAAGGACGAAACGTGCTCTCACGGAGCAACCTCGTGTTGGTTTCTGCGGACGTTGTCCACATATCTTTCGACGAGGTAGCACCCGCCGGAAGCACGCCGCTGTTCGTTATTGCGGAAGGTCTGTTGGTGTACTTCGACGCTGACACCCAAGATGCGCTCTTTCGCAAGATCGCGTCCTATCTTCGCGCAAACGCCGGAGGATCGTTCGTGTTTGATTTCGTTCCGGCGAGCGAACAACCCCCGCCAGGATTGGTTTCGCGCTTTCTTGATTGGCTCTTCGCCGTATTTTCCGGAGGCGCAGCCTTCGTGCGAGACAAGCGTACGCGCGACGATGTCGCCTCGACACTGATGGCGTTTGGCTTCGATGAGGTCGAGATGATCGAACCCTGCAATGTGGCCCAAGCTCGCAGCCTTCCGTTCCCCAATGTTCGTTCGCAGCAGCTTGTCTATTGGGCAAGGATCCATTCGAGACCCTCACCCCAGCTATTTGCATGAGGCGAGGTCTTGCGCTCGAGAGCGGGAACAGAATTGCGGTCACTGCGCGAGCGCTGCGGTGGCCACCATGAACCAAGCTGAATGCGGCAGCCACTGCTCCACCCAGCGCCAGTCGTCGCCGCATGAGCCGGATTGTGGCGCGCTCAACCACTGGATGCCACTGCCGTCGGCTGTTGCCGCCGGTGATGCCATTGGAGATGCCGCCGGGAAGGGTGCCGGCCTGCGGTTTGGAGGCGCAAAAGGCCGGCGGATTGTTCTTGCCGAGCCCATTGAGAAAGCAGATGTCGTAGGGGTTGGCGCCGAGAATCCAATCGAGCTGATTGCCGGCAAAGCGCAACAGGTCGAGGTATGGCGTTCCTGAGGTCCCGAGTACCTTCGCGCCCAGCAACGCCGCCGCGGCCAGCGAGGCGAGGCGCGCGTTTTCACCCTGCCACCAATAGCCGGATTCGTTGTCGTGCGGAATGAAGAAGCTGGCCGTCCCCGCGGCGATGTGTTGTCTGGCGTAGCCGAAGGGATTGTCGACGGCGCCGGTGACGGCGAGCAAGTAGTCGAGGTGCTTCTGAATGGCCTGTTTGGCGAGCAGGCGCCTTGCCATTGTCGGTCTCGACCTGCACGTAGCGGGCGAGAGCGACGATGGGCAGACCGGCGTCCGAGGCGTGCCAGAAGGGACGGGACGCGCCATCGGCGATGAAGTAGCCGTCCGCGCCCAGGCGGCCGACCAGCGACGTGGCGCGCGCGCGGGCCGCCTGCAGATAGGTCGCGTCTTGCGTGGTGGCGTAAAGCTCGCTGGCGGCGAGCAGACCTGTGTAGTCGTCGATGACGTTTTCCTTGCCGTCGTCGTCGTACTTCACGCCATTCGTGTTCAGATAGTCGAAGGCACTCTTGGCACCCGTCAGGTACTGCGCGCTGGTGAAGCTGCCGTCCACCTTCCAGCGCGCCACGCGCGCGAGCGCAGCGATGCTCATGCCGCCGCCTTCGCGCAGGGCGGATTGCCAATCGGCGGTTTCCGACGCCGTACTGTCCCGTGAAGGCGCAGATCACGCCGCTGCCCGACGTCGCCCGACCAGCCATCGAAGACGTTGATGTAGAAGTAGCCCGCCGGATCGAGCACGCGCAGAAGGTAGTCCGCGCCCCACAGTGCCTCGGCTTGCAGCGCCGGTGCCGACCTGCTGGCGGCGAGCGCCGCTCCGCCTTGATCGTAGACCCAGGCCAGCGCCCAGGCCACGAGCGGGATCTGCTGCGGATTCAGAAAATTGGCGTAGCTCAGGTGGCTGAGATACTTCGAGATGTCGCCCGAGGCATCGTACCAACCGCCGCGCACATCGGCCCGCGCGCTGCTGCCGAAGAAGGGCACGCTGGCGTCTGCGGCCCACACGTCGGGGTCGTCGGCGCGTGACGATTTGAAGTAGCCAAGAACGCTGGGGAAGGTCGTGACAAACAGATGGGCGTCGCCGATCTCGAATTCGTCCGAGACGGCATTCCCGACTTGCACGCGATAGCGCCCCGGCCGGGTCATCTCGGTGAAGTCGAGGGAATAGAAGGAATGGCTGCTGCCCCAGGTAGCGAAGGCGATGCTGGTGAGCGATCCACACCACACGGCCGCGTGACTTGCATCGACGACGTAGTAGCGGTCCAGGGTGGCGGCCCCTTCGACCACGGCGTGCTTGGGCCCCAAGGTGTCGAATCCCAAGTGGTTTAAATGGAACAAGGGCGCGCTGGTGGTCGATGCCGAAGACGCGGACAACTCGATCCAGTCCAAGTTGAGAATTCCGGCCGTCGAGCCGGCGGCGACGAGGTAGAGCGTGTGGCTGCCGGTCGCAGCGCTGAGAGCGACCTTGCCATCCTGCCAGGTGGTCCATGAGCCCGTGGACGCCGGCGTGAAGGTTCCGAGCAAAGTGCCGGTGGTGCTGTCCAATCGCACTTCGATGGTCCCGCCGTCCACGCCCTTGGCGTAGTGAAACGTGAGTGTGCTTTCGCCATCCATGACAATCCCCGAGTACCAGAGCGCATCGCCACCCTCGATGAAGCCAACGTCGGTGCCGTTGTTCTCGGTCTGGGTGCCCTGTTGTCCGCCGGTGGTGCCCTTGCATTGTCCGGTGGTCGGGCCGAACGCACACTCCGCTTCGATGTGCTGGGTGGGCACCGCCAGCGGCGGCGTGTCGCAGGTCATGACGTGGTTTGCGACCAGCGGATTGGCGACGACACTGGCGTCGCCTGCGGTGTTTGCATCCTGGGTGCCGCCAGAACCGCCGCCGCCGGCTCCACCAGTTGCCGGCGCACTGCTATCGCTCGTCGTACCTGCGCCGCGGTTGCTCGTACTGCCGCCAATGCCTGCGCCGCCGATACCACCGCCGCCGGTTCCTATCCCGCCATTGGCTACTTTCGGTCGGCAGCTCGGGAGCCCGCTGCCCAGAAGCAAAAGGCCGGCGCCCAAGGCAAGCGCGATTCGGGGACGGAAGCAGGCCGGGGAGTGTGACATCGTTGACCTTCTCGACGAGCGTGTTGCGAAATCGGTAGCATGCTGACGTAATTGCCGCGACCTAAGCAACCCCAATGTAGCGTAGCCATGTACATGGCCCGGACATCAATGTCACGGGCACCCACAAGCATTTGACCCTGTCGCCCGCTGATTCTGGCGAGCTGGACTGGATTCGACTTGGATCGGTATTTGCTTGAAGATGGCAGCGTGTCCATGTTGCCCCACACCGCTGACCTGAAAACGCCTCGCCACGCGCAGCGGGGAGAGGTCGCCGAGCGCAGCGAAGCGGGTGAGGGGCTGCCACGTTTCATCCCTGAAGGATCCAGGCCTCCGCCCGGCGGCGCGATTGGAAAGGCGCCCCACACCGTGACCACGGCGGGTGCCGCGTGGCTCGGAGCGGCCCACTTGATCGTCGACGCGGTTTGCGTGGCCTCGGTGTTGCGGGCGGCGCCGCCCAGCGATTCGATCGTGTCGAGCGCCTTGGCCTTTGTCCTGGGCTACGACTTGCTCGCCTTTGCCGGCCAGGCGCCCTTGGGATGGTTTGCCGACCGGCTTGGCCTGCGGCGAGGTGCGGCCTTGGCCGGGCTCCTTTGCACCGCCACCGCGCTGCTGGCCGGCCGCGGCTCTGTCTTGGCGGTGGTGCTGATCGCGGGCGTGGGAAACGCGCTCTTCCACGTTGGGGCAGGGGCCATGGTGCTGGCTGGTTCCCGGGGACGGGCCGCGCCTGCGGGTGTCTTCGTGGCGCCGGGCGCGCTGGGGTTGGGAATAGGGCTGATGCTCGGCCGCAAGTTCTTGACCGTGCCGCTCTGGCCTTGGCTGTTCGCAATCGATGCGGCGATGGTCGTGGTCTTGCTCGTTGCCACCGAGATCCCTTCGCGCGAGCTGCCGCTATCCGTCGACCATGTCTCGCCTTCCGCCTATGGTCGCCGCGAGATCGTCACGGTAGCCACCCTGCTGGGTTTGTCCGTGGCCGTGCGATCGCTTGCCGGCACCGTGGGCTGCGATGCGTGTCCGCGCGGCTTCTTTCTCATGCTGGCGCTGCCTTTCTCTGCTTTCGCCGGAAAATTGACGGGAGGCTTTCTCGCCGATCGCTTCGGCTGGATCGATGTGTCCATCGCGGCGCTCGTGGCGTCGGCGCCGCTCATGGCTTTCAGCGGGGGGGATGTGCGGCTGGCCCTACCCGGGCTGCTGATCTTTCAGATGACCATGCCGGTGACCCTGGCCGCGATGATGCGTCTCATGCCGGCGCGGCCCGGCTTCGGGTTTGGCCTGCTTTGCGTGGCCCTGGTGGCTGGCACCTTGCCCGCGCACCTTCCCGGGGGCTGGCGCCCGCAGGGCTTGCCGCTGCTTTTCCTAGTGCTCAGCTCGGCCGCGACCCTCTACCTCGCTCTTCGACTGTTGCTGACCTCTCGTCGAGCACGAACTGTTTCTTCCCCAGCATCCGGACCATCCACCCTTTGCGGAGACAACCCATGAAATCCCTCCTCGCTTCAGCCCCCTTCCTGCTCGCGGCCCTGCTTCTCGGCTCATCTGCCCGCGCCGACGTGGCACCGCCGGAAACCACCCCTTGCCAAGGCAAGACGGCCGGAACCGCGTGCGTCTACAACAATGGCGCTGGCACCTGTCAAAGCCAGACGTGTCTCTCGCCGTCCTCGGGCGGCTATGCGTGCCTAGAGTGCATCACCGGCACGAGCACCACCACAAGTACCGACACAACGACCAAAGCCGATGGCGGATCGCCGCCAGCGAACGACAGCGGGTCGTGTTCGATCGGCAGGCAAGCCACGGTCAAGCGCGTAGCACCCTGGTTCCTGGCCGGCGCGTTCTCCCTGCTGTTCCTGTTCGGCCGCCGTCGCCGCCCACAAAGCTAGACCAACCATGGCCTACGTCCAGGCCTGGGCGGTCGCCTTTCTGTTCACCCAAATGGTGGAGGTGCCCGTCTACGTCGTCGGGCTGCGGGTTGGATGGCTTTCCGCCTTCGGAGCCAGCGCCATCACCCACCCGCTGTTGTGGTTCGTGCTCTTTCCCCACCTGCACCTTCCCTACGTCTGGCAAATCGTCGTCGGCGAAAGCTTTGCCTTTCTGATCGAGGCCGCCTATTTCGCCTTCATCTTTCGCCGCCGCCGCGCCCTGCTGTGGTCCGCGCTAGCCAACGCCGCCAGCTTCGGCACCGGCATGCTCAGCCGCTGGATGTTCGGGGCGCCTTGAAACAAAGCGCGAGGAAAACGGACGCAACTGGTCCCGACCCGGCCACCCGCGACTTCACCGGCAGGTGTTGAGAAACGTCCGGATGCCCTGAAGCTGGTCACCGAAGTTGCGTGCCGGGCCACGACGTCGACGTCCCGGTGGCGCCAGCGTGCCGCCCCATCCGCCCACGCCGGCACCAAAGGGCAGCGCATGGCAGGTCAGCCGCCGCGCGGGAAAGTCGGAAAGGCTGCCTAATGATTTTGCGCTTTTATGGTTCGAGACACGGCGCTGAACGCGAATCTCTGCCAGAATACTGGCGCTTGCGACTCCGCTCCCCCACGACTCGTTTTCTGAACCGAGCGCGCCTCGTTTTCACGCTGACGGCGCTCGTCCCGACCATTCTGACCACCGCCATCGGGATCATCTTGCTGGCCATCGGCGAATCGAAGTCCATGGCCGTGGCCGGCGGCATCCTGTTGCTTTCCTTCTGCGCAGTGGGGTTGGCGGGCTACGTCATCGGAACCATCTTCGTCACCCGCGGCGCGAGCCTAGCGGCGGTGCAGAACGAGTTTTTGTCCCAGGTCTCGCATGAGTTGCGCACGCCGCTCACATCGATCCGCATGTTCATCGACACCCTTCGCGAAGAGCGAGTGCATGACGACGAAGAGAAGCGTCGTTGTCTCAGCATCATCAACCAGGAGCTGGGACGGCTCGACGGACTGGTGGGCCGGCTGATCGAGCTATCCAAGATCGAGCACCGGCACGCGGTCTTCGACCGGCGCAACGTGACCGTGGCCGACATCGTGGCCGACGCGCTGGCCTCGTTCGACGCAGTCAGGGTGGGCAGCGAGGTCGAGCTGTGCGTGAAGCTAGAGCCGGATCTGGTGGTCTTCGGCGACCGCGCGGCGCTGGCCCAAGCCGTGGGCAACCTGCTGGGCAACGCCTGGAAGTACACGCCGGCGCAGGGCAAGAAGATCGACATCGTAGCCGCCGCGGACGCCAAGCACATCACCATCACGGTGGGCGACAACGGCGAGGGCATCAAGGGGGCGGAGGCGGACAAGATCTTCGAGAAGTTCAGTCGCGGCTCGGCAGCCAAGCAGCGCGGAATCCAGGGTACAGGGCTTGGCCTGGCCATCGTGCGTGCCGTGGTCGAGGCCCATCAGGGCAAGGTCGACGTCAAGTCGATCGAAGGTCATGGGGCGCGCTTCCGCATCGTGCTTCCCCGTCGAAAAGAGGCCGCGTGAGCGAGACAACGCATGGCCCCTTGGTCGCCATCGTCGAGGACGACGAGGCCATCGCGGAAGGGCTGGCGCTGAATCTGAAGCTGCAAGGCTACCGGACCGAGGTCATGGGCGACGGCGAGACCGCGCGCAAGCGCATCGAATCGGGCGCGCCGGATTTGGTGTTGCTGGACATCTCTCTGCCCAAGCAGAGCGGCTTGTGGGTGCTGGAACGTCTGCGCGAGGCCGAGGACCAAGTGCCGGTCATCGTTCTATCGGCGCGCCAGGATGAATACGACAAGGTGGCGGCGCTGCAACTGGGGGCGGACGACTACGTCACCAAGCCCTTTGCCTTGGCCGAGCTGCTGGCGCGCATCGTGGCCGTGCTTCGCCGCGCGCGCCACGCATCCAAGCCGACCGAGGGAGGAGCGGTCGACGCCAAGAGCGCCGATACCCCGGAGCCCCCGGTTTCGGACTCGGGACCGATCCTGAGCTTCGGCGATGTGGTCGTGGACCTGGACACGCGTACGGTGAGCCGTTCGGGCAAGGCGGTGCGCCTGACCCACCTGGAATTCGAGCTGCTCAGTTTCTTCTGCCGCAGCTCGCGCCGGGTGTATTCGCGCGAGCACCTTCTGCGCGAGGTGTGGGGCCTGCGGCAAGCCGGGCAGGCGCGCACCGTGGACAACTTCATGGCTCAGCTGCGCTCGAAGCTAGAGGTCGATCCCGAGCGCCCGCGCCACCTGCTGACCGTTCGTGGCAGCGGCTACCGCTTCGTTCCCGATTAGTCGCGTGGTACGCGGCCAGCTTTGCTGGCCGCGTACCATCGCGGGAAGGCATGGAAACCCTCCCAGGGTTTCCATATCAGCTGGCGGCCTGCGCGCGATCGTCCACTGCGGTGACGACGGGCAAGTGCCTGATGCCGCGAAGGGCGTGGGCCTTGCTTGCCTTTTGCGCGGCCTCGGCGTCCTCGCGGCGGACTTCCTCGATGGCGTCGGTCAGCCTGGGCAAGACGGCCTCCTCGGTGTAGCGAATCATGTGCTCCCCCGCGACGGCGAGCGCGATGGCGCGGGCGAGACGGCGGGGGGTGTGGCGCAAAACCTGTCCCAGGAATTGCCAGTAGGCCTTGCGGTACTTGCCCCGCACGCCCTGGTGCCATAGGGAGCTGACCACGCAGCGGAGGGCATAGCTCCAGGGCAAGCTGAAGTGCGAAGCGGCGCGAGGCCGCAGGCGCAGGGCGCGCAGGCAGCGCGCGAAGTATTCCTCGGCCGAGTAGATCTGCTTCAAGGTGGCACGATAGATCTCAAGCAGGGTGGACTCGGGCACCTTGGTCTTGAAATTGGCGCGGCCGAAGGTTTCGCCGCTGGCGCGCTCGATGAGGCGCCCCTCGCGGGTGAGCCTGCGTTCGAGTTGCGTGCCGGGCAAGGCCGTCAGGATGCCGATCATGGCTTGCGGGATGGGCGAGCGCAGGACCCATTCGCGCTGTCGGTCCAGGGCGGCGCCGTCGTCGGCGTCGAAGCCCATGATGAAACCCGCGTTCACGTCCAGGCCATTGCGAATGAGCGTGTCGATGGCCTGGTTGAGATCCACCGCCAGGTTCTGACCCTTGTGGGTTTCGCGCAGGGCCTCGCGCGAAGGGGTCTCGATGCCGACGAACACGCAATCGAAACCGGCCGCGACCATGCCGGCCATGAGATCCTTGCACCCGGCCAGATCCACGCTGGCCTCGGTGAAGAATTGAAAGGGAAACTTGTGGGCGCGCATCCACTCGGCAAGAGGGGCGAGCAGGCCCAAGGTTTCTTTGCGATTGCCGACGAAGTTGTCGTCGACCACGAAAACCGAGCCACGAAATCCCGTGGCCAGGATGGCGTCGAGCTCGCGACAGGAATTGCGCTGGCTCCTTGGTGCGCGGGCGGCGGCCGAACAGCTCGACGATGTCGCAGAACTCGCAGCTGAACGGGCAGCCACGGCCCCATTGCACGCCGATGGCGTGGTAGGCCTTGATGTCGAGAAGATCGTAGCGAGGAGCAGGAACCTGCTTGAGGTCGGGGCGCTCGCTGCTCACGAAACGGGTGGGGAGGGCGGTGCGGTCGCCGAGCAGTGCCTCGCACAAGGGGGCAATCAGATCCTCGGCCTCGCCGATGACGATGGAGTCCACGTATGGGGCAACGGCGTCGGGCGTGGCCGTTGCGTGCGGGCCGCCGGCGACGACGGTCTTGCCCATGGCGCGCGCCCGTGCCGCCACGTCCAGCATGGACGGCCGCTGAACCAACATGCCGGACAGGAAAACGACATCGGCCCATGCCAGATCTTCATCCTCGAGCGAGCGCACGTTCATGTCGCAAAGCCGGACCTCCCAGTCTCGCGGAAGCATGGCTGCCACCGTGAGTAGGCCGAGCGGGGGAAGGATCGAGCGCTTGCCGATGAACTGGAGCGTTCGCTCATGTCCCCAGTAGGTCTCCGGAAACACGGGCGAGATGCACAGAACCTTCATGTCCCTATTAACCCACGTCCCCTGTCAGCGTTGTGTCACGGACGGGTCATTTCTTGCCTTCGGATCCTAGCCTGAGGCGACGGCGAGAGCCTGCTACGGTGAGGGCAACTCTACTCGACTCGCTCGACCGAGGCCCCGATCTCGGCGGGACCACCTTCGGGGGCGCTCTCTGGAACACCTTCTATGGGCTGAGGCCCGGGCACGATACCGGCGAGGTCTGGATCTTCGTCAGGGTCGAGCGAACCTCGATCCGTACGATCCGATTGCCGCTGAAGACGGCGCTCGGCCTTTTCCTTCTGCCGCTTTTGCCGAAGAACTTCTTTCTTCCGCTTTTCGGCTGCGTTTTTCGTGCCCGGTCTCACGCCTGGTCTACCAACGCTGCTTGCGTCCGCCGCCGAATCCACCGCGGTCGCCGCCGCCGCCACCACCGCCGCCGAAGCCGCCACGGCCGCCGCCGCCGCCACCGCCGAAGCCGCCACGGCCGCCACCACCACCACCACCACCCGTGCGCTCGCGTGCTTCGCTGACCGCGATGGAACGGCCCTGCAGATCCTTGCCGTTCAGATTCTCGATGGCGTTCTGTGCGCCGGCATCGGTCGCCATCTCGACGAATGCAAAGCCACGCGGACGCCCAGTGTCGCGATCAAGCACCAGCTTCACCTCGGCCACGTCATGGCCAGTCGCTACGAATGCATCGCGTAGATCCGCCTCGGTCGTCGAGTAGGACAAATTGCCAACATACAGTCTCTTTCCCATCGGAATCTCCTTCGTTCTGCCAGGTTTCGTTTTCCGTCGACTACCCAGCAGCGGCTTGGAGGAGCCTCAGACGGGAGACGATCAGCCGATTTAACTCATCAAGATTGGAATCGCTCGGAACGCGATCCGCTACGCGTCGCTTCGTTGTTTCTTCTCGTCGTGGGCGGAACCCCGACGCGTCGTCACCCCTCGCGCTACATACGAACCGGCTCCCAGGTCATGTCGACCCTGGTGAGTTAAGTCTATGCGCAAGAGGATGGGGCGGCCTGCGGAAAAAGTCCAGGGGCTTGTGGAAGATTCTCTGGCGGGTTGACCAGCAAGCGTGGCATGGCGGCAAAGTTACCTTCTGCGGCGAACAGGGCGCTTGGCGCTAGCGGTCGCTCCCGCGTCTCCGACGGCATCCTGCGACGCCGACGGATGATGCTCTATTGCCTCGCTCGATTTGTGCGGTTTTCTTGTAACCAAATTGATGATGCGTTGCCTCGACAGTGGACAAGTGGCAGTGCTTCCGGGTACCGTGCGCTGGAATTTCTCGCCGTGGCTACCGTGAAGACGTTCCAGGGGCAGCAAGGCCGGCCGAGCAGGAACAAGCAAGTTCCCTTCCGCCGGGCAGCAGGTTTGCGTGGGGCGGATGTCTGTGAACGGCAGCCTGAAAGGGACGCTAGCGATGAGTAACATCGGAGCCGCAATCGCTCCGTCGAGTGTTGGGCAGGATCGCCCGCAAGCGGGCGGGCAACCGGAACGGGTTGTGGTCGCGTTTGTCTGCGAGAACTGCTCGCGGGCCGGCCTCATGCCGACATCTGGATTTCGCCGCCGGCCGACCACGCCCGATTTTGCCTGGCCGTTTCCGGTCAGCGAGGTTATCGTGCCGTGCGCGGGTCGTTTGCAGCCCGAGCATTTTCTCAAGGCGTTCGAGGACGGCGTGGACGCGATTGGCGTCATCTGCTGCGAGGAAGGCAACTGTCATCACATCGAGGGCAATCAGCGCTGCGCTCGCCGCCTCGACTATGTGGGCGGACTGCTCGATCAGATTGGCCTGGGCGCCAATCGCCTGATGGTCTTCTACCTCCCGGGATCGGCCAAGGAAGACATGGCACTTGGCGCGGGTGCGATTCCGACCGTGGATCCGGCCATGAATCGCAAGATCGCGGCCGTGAGCGACGCGTTTCGTGCGCGCCTTGCCACACTTTCAGCCAACCCCATGCGCAAGGGCGCTTTGCCCGACGAATCCCCCTACGAAGTGGACAGCGAAGATGAAAGCGACGAATAAACTGGCCGAGAAATTGGGCAGCGGAAAACTGGCACTGACCGCCGCCTGCCTGCCCCCCCACGATGGCGATGCCGCGTCGGTGAAGAAGCTGGCGGGCTATTTTCCGGCCACGCTGGACGGTGTGGTGGTTGCCGACAACCCGAGCAAGGTACGTGGCTCGGCGCTGGCCTGCGCGGCGCTGCTGGCGGCCGAGAAGGTCGAGCCCATGCTTTCGCTCATCACGCGCGACCGCAACCGCATCGCACTTGAGTCTGATGTCCTCGGTGCAACCGCTCTCGGCATCAAGAATTTCCTTTGTCTCACGGGAGCGCACCAGTCGCTCGGCGCTGGTCCGCAGGCAGCCGGCGCCTTCGACATCGACTCGACCCAGCTTTGCCAGGCCCTGTCCAAGATGACCGAGCAAGGAGTCGACTTCGACGGCAACAAGCTTTCTTTTTTCCCCAATTTCGGCATTGCAGTTGCTGTTCACCCCTATCTGCGGCCCATCGAGCTTTCTGTCCTGCAGCTCAAGAAGAAGATCGCTGCTGGCGCGCAGGTGCTGCTGACCGATCCGATCTTCGACGTGGCCGGCTTCGAGCAATGGATGCAGGCGGTGCGTGCCGCCGGGCTCGACAAGAAGGCCGCCATCATTGCCAGCCTGCTGCCCCTGCAGAGCGTGGCCCAGGCCGAGTTTCTCAACGCACGTTCGGGCTTCGCTCCCATCGGCGACGACGTCATCGCCCGACTGAAAGGTGCCAAATCGCGTGGGGAGCCCGCCGGCTCTGCCGGCGGCGTACCATCGCGGGAGGGTCTGGGGACCCTCCCAGGGTCCCCAGACAACAGCGACCCTGCTGCGGCCGGCATCGCCATCGTGGCCGAAATTGCCGGCAAGGTGAAAACCATCGCTGGCGTGCGCGGCATCCACATTCTCAGCGACGGCTGCGAACAGTCCGTGGCCAAGATCATCCAGGAGGCGCGTCTGGCGTAAGCCGGGCGGAATCGCATATGCCCGACAAGTATCACATTAAGGCCGCGGCCACGCCGGGCCGCTTCCGGCGCGTGGGCAAGTTCGGCAGCGTCGACTGGCGCGAGGACTGCTCGCGCTGTACCAACTGCGTGAAACCGCGCTGCGTGTACGATACCTACAAGAAGGAGGCGGCCTACAACCGGGATCCCGCGACCTCGGTGGTACCGCTCTACGAATGCCGCGGCTGCCTTTCGTGCGTGCAAGGCTGTACCAAAGGCCTGCTGGCCATCGCGCTCAACCCCGAATACCTTTCCCTCGGCGACGAATACTGGAAGCCGGACATCCTGGCCACCACCTGGAACCAGGCCGACAGCGGTCGCATTCCTGTGTCGGGGGCCGGCTACCGGGGGCGCTACCATGGCCCGGGCTTCGACGGCATCTGGACCGACATGTCCGAGATCGTTCGGCCCACCCGCGACGGCATCCATGGCCGTGAGTACATCAGCACGAGCGTCGACATCGGGCAAAAGCCCATGCGCTTGACCTTCACCGTCGATGGCAAGATGCTGGGCGAGCCCAGCGCGCTTATCGATCTGCCCATCCCGCTGATACTGGACATCCCGCCCTGGACCATCGGCGGACAAGCCCTGACCAAGGCCCGTCTGGCCGCCGCCAAAGCGCTCAAGACGCTGAGCGTGGCCCCCGCAATCGAGGTTGCGGGCGCGCCCGCGGATCAGCTTCCCCACTTGGTACCGTTGGTGGGTAGCGAAGGACTAGGCGCCGCGGAGCCCATCCTGCGCCAGGTGCGCATGGCCGAGTTCGTCGACGGGCCGCAGGCCCTGGACTCGGTCAAGAAGGCCAAGGGCATCAATCCCGGTCTCATCTGCGCCCTTCGCTTGCCCATGCAGACCTACGCCGCCGACCGTATTCTGGCGGGGAGCAAGGCCGGCGTGAAGGTGTTCCACCTGTGCGCGGATCTGCACGGCCAGGAGATGGGCGCGGAGAAGCCCCGCCACATCAAAGATGCCATGCGCGAGATCCACACCCGCCTGGTCAAGGAAGGCATGCGCGACGAGGTCACGCTGATCGTGTCGGGTGGCATTGCCCTGGCCGAGCATATGGCCAAGGCCATCATTTGCGGTGCCGATCTGGTGGCGGTCGATACCTCCTTGCTGGTGGCTCTCGGTTGCCGCGTGTGCCGCGGGGTCTCGGGCAAAACGCACGTCGAACACTGCGCGGCCGAAGCCGGTGACTTGGATACGACTTACGCCGCCCAGCGCATGGTCAATCTGATGAGCGCCTGGCACTCGCAGCTCATCGAAGTTCTGGGCGCCATGGGCATTCGCGAGGTTCGGCGTCTGCGCGGTGAAGTCGGGCGCGCCATTTTCATGGAAGATATCGAACGGGAGGCTTTCGGTGACCTTGCCTGCAAGTAGTACTCAAGAAGCAACGGGCGCGGGAAAGCCCGGGCAATCCGTGATTTCGACGGGTGGCGAGCCCCAGGTGACCGTCGAGCGCAAGGTGCGGCCCATGCCCGATCGCTACCGCAACGCCCTCGGCAAATACAAGATTGGCCGCTCGGCCGACTGCGTGGGCTGCGGCGATTGCGTGAAGCTGTGCCCCGAAGGCGTGCACGTCAAACCCGACGGCTACACCTTCTCGCTGCGGCCGCGAGACCACCTGTGCATCGGGCCCGAGTGCGCCAAGACCGATCACTACTGCGTCGCCAAGTGCACCAAGAAGGCGCTGTCGATGGCGCGCAATCCGACGGTGGACGCCATGGGCGATCCGCGCTGGACCTCGGATTTGATTCTTGCCACGTGGCACATGGCCGAGACCGGGCACGCGCCGAAAGCGGGCATCGAGCACCGCACCGGCGCATCGGGCGGCGGTTTCGACCGCATCGGCTTCAATTTTCCGGACAAGCCAGCCAAAGTCGATCCGGCCAAGGTGGACACGGGGCTCGATCTGAATCGTCGCAACGACGGTCGCCCGCAAGTGCACATCGATCTGCCGGTCTACGGCGGCGGCATGTCGTTCGGCTCGGTCAGCATCCATACCATCGTGGCCAAGGCGCGCACCGCCGCCGCGTGGAACATTTTCACTTGCACCGGCGAGGGCGGTTACCACGACCGCCTGAAACCCTACGACGACCACGTCATCACCCAGGTCGCAACGGGGCTCTTCGGCGTGCGCGAGGACACCATCCAGCGCGTGCGCATGGTCGAGTTCAAATACGCCCAGGGTGCCAAGCCAGGCCTCGGCGGCCACTTGCTCGGCGACAAGAACACCCCGGCGGTGGCGCGCATGCGCGAGGCGGTGGCGGGCAACGCCCTGTTCTCGCCCTTCCCCTTCCACAGCGTGTACAGCGTCGAGGATCACAAGAAACACCTCGACTGGATCAAGGAAGTCAATCCGCGCGCCCTGGTCTCGGTGAAAGTGTCCACCCCGACGGACGTGGACATGGTCGCGGTCGGCAGCTACTACGCCGGCGCGCACATCATCCACCTCGACGGCAGCTACGGCGGCACCGGCGCCGCGCCCGACATCGCCAAGAAGAACATCGCCATGCCGCTCGAATACGCCATCGCCAAGGTACACAAGTTCCTGGTGGCGGAAGGCATTCGCGATGGCGTCACCTTGATCGTCAGCGGCGGCGCGCGCACGGCCTGGGACGTGATGAAGGCCATCGCTCTCGGCGCCGACGGCGTGGTCATCGGCACGGCGGAAATGGTGGCGCTGGGCTGCGTGCGCTGCGCATGCTGCGAAAGCGGTCGCGGCTGCCCGCGCGGCATCGCCAGCACCGACCCGGAATTGATGATGCTGATGAGTCTGGACTGGGCCACGCAACGCTTGATCAACCTGATGTCGGCCTGGCGCGAGCAAATGGTCGAAATTCTGGTCAAGCTCGGGATCCCGAGCACGCGCGAGCTACGCGGTCGTAGCGACGTCCTCTATTACGCCAAGGAGGCAGTCTGATGAGCGACATTGCCGATCGCTTGCTGGCCACGCGCTCCGAAGTCTATCGCGAGGGCGAGCCCAACGACTCCGAGGGGAACGCCAGGGCGGAGGAAGGTGGCTGCGGTGTAACTGGGTTTGCCTGCAACATTCCCGTGCGCGGCAAGTTCATCCACGAACCATCGATCCAGATGCAGAACCGAGGCAACGGCAAAGGTGGCGGCATCGCCGCGGCCGGCCTCGTGCCCGAGCAAGTCGGCGTTTCGCGCGAGATGCTCAACTCGCATTACCTGCTGCAAGTCGCGCTGCTCGATTCGTCGGCGGACAACGAGGTCGAGCAGAAGTTCGTACTGCCTCATTTCGATGTCGCGCTGTCGACCCGGCAGGCGCACCTCGACGACCACCGCGATATTCCCGGCCTGGAAGTGCGACCGCCCGACATCCACCGTTACGTCGTGCGGGTCAAGCCCGCGGTGCTCAAGGCCTTTGGCGAATCGAATGGCCTCGGCGAACTGTCGCCGCGCGAGCTGGAAGACGAGTTCGTGTGGCGCAATTCCTATCGCCTGAACGACACCATGTACGCCTCGCTGGGCGAGAAGCGCGCCTTCGTGCTGTCGCACGGCCGCGATCAGCTGGTGTTCAAGCTGGTCGGCTACGCCGAGCAGAACGTCGAGTACTACAAGCTCGAGGATTTCAAAGCCCACGTCTGGATCGCCCACCAGCGCTATCCCACCAAAGGGCGCGTGTGGCACCCCGGCGGCGCGCACCCGTTCGTCGGCATGAACGAGGCGCTGGTCCACAACGGTGACTTCGCCAACTACCATTCGGTGGGCGAATACCTGCGCCAGCGCAATATCAAGCAGCAGTTTCTGACCGATACCGAGGTGTCGGCCCAGCTCTTCGACCTGTGGGATCGCGTTTACAAGTATCCGCTCGAGTACATCATCGAGGCCTTTGCGCCTACGACGGAGCTCGACTTCGATCAGTTGCCCAAGGAAAAGCAGCGCATCTATCGCGAGATCCAGGCCACGCACATCCACGCCTCGCCCGACGGGCCGTGGTTCTTCATCATCGCGCGCAACCACCCCGACCTTGGTCGCATGCAGCTGCTGGGCATCACCGACACGGCCATGTTGCGACCGCAGGTGTTCGCGCTGTCGGACAGTGGCGACGTGCAGATCGGTTTGATTTGCTCCGAGAAGCAAGCCATCGACGCCACTTTGCGTGGGCTGTCGCGCGAGGATCCGCGCTTCTCTCCCGTGGCCGACCGCTACTGGAATGCACGCGGCGGCAGCAGCACGGACGGCGGCGCCTTCATCTTCACGGTGACCGGCGAGGAGGGGAAAGATGACGGAAAGAAGAAACTCACCTGCGCCGACAAGTTCGGTCGGCCGGTAAATCTGGACGTCGGCAAGATCCGCTGCGACCAACCCAAATTGGCCCCGCTGGTCGAGATCGTCACGGCCGGCATTCGCAAGGCCGTGGTCGATTCCCTCAAGCAGGGCAGGGCAGAGGATCTCTACATCCATGTCGTGCAAAGCTTGCCGAAATGGCCGGCGGGCGGTTTGCGCGAGCTGTGCAACCAGATCGTCGACGCTGTGGACAACGGCCGCGCCAAGGCCACCGCCATCGAGGCGCTGACCCTGCTCTACGATCGCCGTTTCGACACCGGCGACAAGCGGCGAGCTACCGTGTTGCCGGTGCTCGAAGAAACGCTCATGCGACTCTTCGACGCGACGCCGCTGGTCGGTGAGCCTGGCGAAGGCAGCTTCCGTCGCTTCCACTGGGACAGTCGGAACAAGATCGAGGCGCCCAAACCCGGCCAGGAGATCCTGGTCATCGACGCCGAGAAGTTTCCACCCGAGGGTGACGACTGCGATGCCGTGTACCTGCGCAGGGCCTACCAGGCTGGCTGGAAACGCTTCATCGTGTACCGCCTGCGTGGCCAGCGTTTCACCGGGGTCGGCCTTGGCCCCAATACGGAAGGCGTGCGCATCGACACTTATGGGTCGAGCGGCGACTACCTGGCAAGCGGCATGGACGGCGAGGAGATCTACGTCCACGGCAACGCCCAGGATCAAGTCGGTCAAATCGCCAAGCGGGGCAAGTTGGTCATCTACGGCGACGTGGGCCAGACGTTCATGTACGGTGCCAAGGGCGGTGACGTGTTCATCATGGGCAACGGTGCCGGCCGGCCGCTCATCAATGCCGTGGGCCGCCCGCGCGTGGTCATCAACGGCACCTGTCTCGACTTCCTGGCCGAGTCGTTCATGGCCGGCGATCCGCTCAACGGCGGCGGGTTCGTCATCCTGAACGGCGTGGAATTCGACGGCCATGCGCATCTGGTGCCGCAAGCCCATCCCTATCCCGGTAGCAACTTGTTTTCGCTGGCCTCGGGTGGCGCCATCTACGTCCGCGACCCGCACAAGAAGCTCGTCGAGCAGCAGCTCAATGGCGGTGTGTTCGCGCCTTTCACGGGCGCCGACTGGCGACTGATTCGCACCTACCTGGAAGAAAACGAGCGCTTGTTCGGCATCAAGGTGCAGGACCTGCTTACCGTGGGCGGCAAACTGTGCGAGCCGGAACAGGTGTATCGCAAGGTCAGTGCCCAGGCGCTGGCGGTGCTGGCGGCAGCAACGGAGAAGAAGAAATGACAACGACCCTGGCTGCGGCCGAAATGTCCGGCGACTTCACGTCGCTGGTTGAGGCTGAAAGCCACGCCAATTTGATGGCGTGCTTGCAGTGTAAGAAGTGCACCTCGGGTTGCCCGGTGGCCGCACTCGCCGACGTCAAGCCCCACGAGATGGTGCGCATGGTGCAATTCGGTCAGCGCGATGAGGTGCTGGCGAGCAAGATGCTCTGGCAGTGCACCTCGTGCCAGACGTGCGCCACGCGTTGCCCGCAAAAGGTCAGCGTGGCCGCACTCAACGATGGGCTTCGTCGCATGAGTGTGCGGGCCAAGTCGCCCAGCACGAGCGCGGTGCCGACCTTCAACAGCATCTTCATGAATGCGGTCCGCGCTCGTGGTCGCATGAACGAAGCCGGCCTCATGGCCTCGTTCAAGTTGCGAACCGGTAGGCTATTCGAGGACATGGGCAAGCTGCCCATGATGCTCCTCAAGGGCAAAATGCCGCTGTGGCAAGCGGCAGCGCCCGGCCGCAGCGAGCGCGAACAGATGTTCGAGCGTGCGGCCAAGGCGAAAGGTGGCAAGTCGTGAGCTCGGATTTTTTCACCACAGAGAGCGCAGAGACGGACGGGAAGGGAATGGTTCGGATCCGGATCCGGAAAACCCATCCATTTTTTTTCGGTCTCTGTGCTCTCGGAGTCTCTGTGGTGAAACATCCGGATCCCAGCACGAAAGGTCGCAAACAATGAGTTACGCCTTTTTTCCCGGCTGTTCCATGGAAGGCACTGCCCACGACTATCAGAAGTCGACGGTGGCGGTGAGCAAGGCGCTGGGGCTGGAATTGCCCGAGATTCCGGGCTGGACCTGTTGCGGCTCCACGTCGGCGCACCAGACCGATCACCTGATGTCGCTGGCTTTGCCGGCCAAGAACCTGGTCGCGGCCGAGGGCAAGACCGTGGCCGTGGGTTGCGCTGCTTGCTACAGCCGCCTGAAGACCGCCAACTACGAAATCGCCAACGACGTGCAAACGCGCAAGAGCGTAGCGGGCGTGGTGGGCAAGGACTACGACGGCAAGACCGAGATCCTGCACTTGCTCGAGATCCTGGCTCGCGACATCGGCATGAAGAAAATCGCTGACGCGGTGAAGAAGCCGCTCAAGGGCCTCAAGCTCGTGACCTACTACGGCTGCCTGCTCTCGCGCCCGCCCGAGGTAACCCAGTTCGACGACCCGGAGAATCCCACGCTGATGGATCAGGTGCTGGAAGCCGCGGGTGCGACGGTTCTTGAATGGCCGCACAAGACCGAGTGCTGCGGCGCCGGCTACTCCATCACCGACGTCACCATCGTCAAGAAGCTTACGCGCGAGATCTTGGCCATGGCCAAGGCCGCGGGGGCCGATTGCATCGCGACGGCGTGCCCACTGTGCCAGCTGAATCTCGATCTGCGCCAGAAGGACACGGAAAAGGCGTCCGGCGAACAATTCAATTTGCCGGTGTTTTACTTCACGCAATTGCTGGGCCTAGCCTTTGGCATTTCCCGCAAGGACCTGGGGCTTCGTAGCCTGGTGGTCAGCCCCAAGAAGCTGCTGGCTGATCACGGATTGAGTGCGTAGGGCAACACGATGAGCGAACAAGGGAAACCAGTGAACAGTAATTCCGCCAAGGCCCCTGAAGCCGTCGGCGCGGTCATGGTGTGCGGCGCTGGCATCACCGGCATTCAGGCGTCGCTCGATTTGGCCGAATCCGGTTTCAAGGTCTACCTGGTCGAGCCGTCGGCGGCCATCGGCGGCCGCATGGCCCAACTCGACAAGACCTTCCCCACCGGCGACTGCGCCATGTGCATCCTTTCGCCCAAATTGGTCGAGTGCGCGCGCAACAAGAACATCGAAATCATCACCCTGGCCGACGTCGAAGGCATCAGCGGCGAGGTGGGCAATTTCGAGGTGAAGCTGCGCCAGCGCCCGCGCTACATCGACATGAGCAAGTGCAACGCCTGCGGCGATTGCGCCATTGCCTGTCCAGTGTCGCTGCCCAATGAATTTGACCGCAAGCTCGGCACGCGCAAGGCCGTGTTCCGCCCGTACGCGCAGGCCATTCCCAATGTGTACGGCATTTCCAAGTCGGAAGGCATGGCCCCGTGCAAGGCCGCCTGCCCGGCGGGCGTGAACGCCCAGGGCTACGTCGCACTGGTGGCGGCCGGCAAATTCGAGGAAGCCTACGAGCTTGTCAAAGAGCGCTGCCCGCTGCCCGCCGTATGCGGCCGCATCTGCCAGCACCCGTGCGAAGGCCAGTGCAATCGCAAGGATCTCGACGAGCCCGTGGCCGTGCGCGACCTCAAGCGCTTCGCCGCTGACTTCGTGTACGCCAAACGCGACAAGAAGGCGCGCGCCCCTTTCCAGCCGGTGAAAATACAAAAAGAAAAGGTCGCCATCATCGGCGGCGGCCCCGCCGGCCTGACTGCGGCACAAGACCTGACCAAGCAGGGCTACCCCGTGACCTTGTTCGAAGCGCGTCCGTTCTTGGGCGGCATGCTCCGCTTGGGCGTGCCCGCGTACCGCCTGCCGCGCGATGTGCTCGACTATGAAATCGAGCAGATTCTCAATGAGCGTGTCGAGGTCAAGCTGGGGGTGAAGCTCGGCAATGGGCCGAAAGACATCACTATCGACGGCCTCAAGAAGGACGGCTTCGCGGCCATCTTCGTCGCCACGGGCGCACACAAGAGCCAAAAGATGGGACTGCCTGGCGACGATGCAGCCGGCGTGATGTACGGCCTCGACTTTCTCGGCCCCGTGAATTTGGGCGAGAAGGTCGCCATGGGCAAGAAGACGGTCGTCGTCGGCGGCGGCAACGTGGCCATGGACGCGGCCCGCGCGGCACTGCGCATGGGCGCCAAGGAAGTCACCGTCGTTTACCGCCGCAGCCGCGTGGAAATGCCGGCCTTGCCCGAAGAAATCGTGCAAGCTGAGGAAGAAGGCGTGAAGCTCGAGCTGCTGACCAATCCCATCAAGGTGATTGCCAGCAACGGACGCGCGACCGGGCTTGAATGCCTGCGCATGAAGCTGGGCGAGCCTGATGCCTCGGGCCGGCGCCGCCCGATAGCGGTCGAAGGATCGAATTTCGTCGTCGAGGCCGACAACGTCATCATCGCCATCGGCCAGACCGCCGACATCGAAGGCGTACCGCTCGACAGTGGCAAGATCGCCGCCGACGGATCGCTCGCCACCAAAGTGCCCGGCGTGTTCGCCGGCGGCGACGTGGTGCTCGGTCCGGCCTCCCTCGTCGAGGCCATGGCCCACGGACACCACGCGGCCGAAGCCATTCACGCCTTTCTGCGCGGCCAGCCCATGCCGGTGCTCGACACCAAGAAGAAGGCCATCGGCGCCCAATCCCAATCCCGCGGCCGAGGTCGTTGCCAAGCAGGAGATGAAGAAGATCGTCGTCGAGGATCGCACGCGCGATTTCCGCGAGATCGAGCTCGGCTACACCGCCGAAGCAGGCCATGGCCGAGGCCAAGCGCTGCCTGGCCTGCGGTCTGTGCAGCGAGTGCGGCCTGTGCGTGAAGGCGTGCGGCCCCGGCGCCATCGTGCACGACATGCAGCCCAAGAGCGAAACCGTGCGCGTGGGCTCGGTCATCCTCACGCCCGGCTACGAGGAATTCCAGGCCTCGCTGCGCGGCGAGTTCGGCCACGGCCGCTACGCCAACGTGCTTTCCAGCGTGCAGTTCGAGCGCATGCTGAGCGCGTCCGGCCCGACGGAAGGCCACGTGCAGCGTCCCTCCGACGGCAAGCCGGTCAAGAAGATCGCCTTCATCCAATGCGTCGGCTCGCGCGACAGCGCCCGCGGCAACGGCTACTGCTCGTCGATCTGCTGCATGTCCGCCACCAAGGAAGCCATGGTCGCGCTCGAGCACGTGCAGGGCCTGGACATTTCCATCTTCTGCATGGATGTGCGCGCCTTCGGCAAGGAATTCGACGGCTACGTCAACCGCGCCCGCGACGAGCACGGCGTGAAATTCATCCGCGCCATGCCCTCGCGCGTCGTGGAAATGCCCGGCACGCAAGAACGCCCGCGTGCGCTTCTTCGACGACAAGGGCGAAGAACACCAAGCAGGAATACGACCTGGTCGTCCTCTCGGTCGGGCTTGCGCCCGAGCGCCTCGGTCAAGGACACGGCAGCCAAGCTCGGACTGGATCTCAATCAATTCGGCTTCTGCCAGACCGACCGCCTGGCGCCCATGGCGGCGTCCAAGCCCGGCATCTACGTGGCCGGCGCCTTCCAAGAGCCCAAGGACATTCCCGAGTCCGTGGCCCAAGCCTCGGGCGCGGCGGCCTGCGCGATGGAGAAGCTGTCCTCCGTGCGCGGCACCATGATCAAGCGCCACGAATACCCGTGGGAGCGCGACGTCACCGACGAGAAGGCACGCATCGGCATCTTCATCTGCCACTGCGGCCACAACATCGCCTCGGTGGTCGACGTGAAGAAGGTCGCCGAGGCCGCGGGCAAGATGCCCGGCATCGCGCACGCCGAAACCAACCTGTACGCGTGCTCGGACACCAGCCAGCAGCACATCAAGGACGTGATCCGCGAGAAGCGCCTGAATCGCCTGGTGGTCGCGTCGTGCTCGCCGCGCACGCACGAAGTGCTTTTCCAAGAGACCCTGCGCGAGTCGGGCCTCAACCAGTACCTCTTCGCCATGACCAACATCCGCGACCAGTGCTCGTGGGTGCATCAGCAACGATCCCGTCGGCCGCCACCGAAAAGGCCACCGACCTCATGCGCATGGCCGTGGCGCGCGCGCGCAACCTCAAGGCGCTGGGCACCGGCAAATTGCCGGTCGTTCAATCGGCGCTCGTGCTGGGCGGCGGCCTGGCCGGCATGACCACGGCGCTGGCGCTCGCCGACCAGGGCTTCGCCGTGCACCTGTGCGAAAAGGAAGCCGTGCTCGGCGGTCAGCTGCGCAAGATCCACTACACCCTCGAAGGCTCGGACGTGGCGGGCTTCCTGGCCGAGTTGATCGCGCGCGTGCAGAGCCATCCCAAGATCACGGTGCATCTGCAAACCAAGCCGGTGCAGATCACCGGCCACGTGGGCAACTTCAAGACCCGCGTGGACGAGGCCGGCAACGGAGCAGACCATCAGCCACGGCGTGATCGTCCTTGCCGTCGGCGGCAGCGAACGCCAAACCGACCTGTACCTGAACGGCAAGCACCCCGGCGTGATGACCCAGCGCCAGCTGGAAGAGAAGCTGTGCGCCAAGGCGCCGCCTGTCCGCCCACAAACCCCGCGCCTGCCCTCACAACCCCCGCCGATCCCCTTGGCGGCGAGGCGACCGACGCCCGTACCGACGGGTGAGGGTCCCCTCGCTCTGCCGCACCCTCGGTCGTCATGATCCAGTGCGTGGACAGCCGCAACGACGCGCATCCCTATTGCAGCCGCGTGTGCTGTTCGGCGGCCATCAAGAACGCCCTGGAGCTGAAGAAGCAGAAGCCCAACGCCAAGGTCGTCGTCCTGTACAAGGACATCCGCACCTACGGCTTCCGCGAGCTCGCCTACCAGCAGGCGCGCGAGGCCGGCGTGCTCTTCATTCGCTACAACGACAAGCAGGATCCCGTCGTCAGCGACAACAACGGCCTTCAGGTCAGCGTGGTCGACGCCAGCAATGGGCGCGACATCACCCTCAGGCCCGACCTGGTCGTCTTGTCGACCGGCATCGCGCCGGCCACCGACAATCCGGTCATCTCGGGCCTGCTGCGCAGCGCCCTTACCGCCGATGGCTTCTTCCTGGAAGCCCACCCCAAGCTGCGCCCCGTGGATCTGGCCAACGAAGGCGAATTCCTCGCCGGCCTGGCGCACTCGCCGCGCTTCATCGACGAGACCATCGCCCAGGCCAAGGCCGTCGCCGGCCGCGCCGCCACGGTTCTGTCACGCGCCTTCCTCGACATCGCCGGCCAGGTCGCCAAGGTCGACCCCACCGACTGCGTGGCCTGCGCCACCTGCGTGAAGGTCTGCCCCTACGGCGCGCCCATGATCAACGATCTGCACAAGGCCGAAATCCAGGGCGCCAAGTGCATGGGCTGCGGCTCGTGCACGGCCGCCTGCCCGGCCCACACCATTACCCTGCAACATCAGGAATGCAACCAGATGACCGCCATGCTCGACGAATTGCTCGTCGGTGAAGGAGCCGTGCAATGACCGAGCTTGCGACCAATGCCCCGAGCCAAGCCAGTCGGCAGCGGCAAGTGGACGCCGGAGATCATCGCCTTCTGCTGCAACTACTGCGCCTATGCCGCCGCCGACTTGGCCGGTTCGCGCCGCATGCAGTACCCGTCGAACGTGCGCGTGATCCACGTGCCGTGCACGGGCAAGATCGAAATGGAGCACATCCTTGTCGGCCTTCGAAAAGGGCATCGACGGCGTGCTCATCGCCGGCTGCCTGGAAGGCGGCTGCCACTTCCTGGAGGGAAACCTGCGCGCCAAGAAACGCAGCGAATACCTGCGCGACATGCTCGACCAGATCGGCGTCGGCCGCGAACGCCTGCGCATGGTGAACCTGTCCGCCGCCATGGCGCCGACCTTCGTCCAGCGCGTGAAAGAAATCGTCGAGACCGTGAAAAGCCTGGGCCCGAATCCCCTGAGAAAGAGTGGAACGCCATGATCGTTGCCAGCCCCAAACCCGTCACCGAGCTCAAACAACTCATCGACCGGCACAAGAAGGTGCTGTTCGTCGGCTGCGGCACCTGCGTGACCGTGTGCCTGGCCGGCGGCGAGCGCGAGGTCGGCATCGCCGGCTACGCCACGCGCATGGCGCGCAAGCTGGCCGGCCAGCCCATCGAGCTGGAGCAGGTCACCATCGAGCGCCAGTGCGAAAACGAATTCATCAAGGACCTGGCCGGCCCCATCGAGCGCGCCGAAGCCGTGGTCTCGTTCGGCTGCGGCGCCGGCGTGCAAGCCATCGCCGAGCGCTTCCCGAACAAACCCGTCTACGCCGGCCTCAACACCAACTTCCTCGGCATCCTGGAAGAGCAAGCCGTGTGGACGGAGAAGTGCATGGCCTGTGGCGACTGCATGCTGGCCGAATTCGGCGGCATCTGCCCCGTCACCCGCTGCGCGAAGCACATGCTCAACGGCCCCTGCGGCGGCAGCACCACCGAGCGCTGCGAAGTCGCCGAAGATCGCCCGTGCGCGTGGCAGTTGATCTACAAGCGATTGAGTGCGATCGGACAATTGGACCGCCTAGAGAAGATCCAGCCGCCCAAGAACTGGAGCGTGGCGTGGTTCGGTGGGGCGCGGAAGCTCGTTCGGAACGAGCACCGGGTGTAAAAGGCGACTCTTCATCCACGGAGGCGACGACGGCCGACGATCCGGGCCGCTGGCGGCGTCGGGCCTGCGCTTCCGGTCCTCAAGTACATCAGTACATTCCGGTCCGGTTCTCGGCCCTCCTTGCCAGCGACCCGGCTTGTCGGCCGGATGCTAAGGGACAGGCAAGCCTGTTCCGGCAAGATCAGCTAGCCGCCGTCAGTTCGGTTCTGGTGTCGAGAGGTGTGAAGGGGCGTCGATGAGCGCCGGGCAGGCCGGGCAGGCCCTCTCCCAGGTTGATTTGCTCCGGAACTCTCCGATGGTAGGAAGCCCTATGTGAGCTTCTTCCCGCCCCGCATCTCCTTGGGACCGAGTCGCTTAAGCGACGTTCCCACTCAAGCGCATGCGCAACGAGTGCCTCTCGCAGGAGCCTGGCATCGAGGTCTCTCATCTCGCTTCCGGTATCGCTGGCGATGCGTGTGACATGCCGATAGGATAGCATGGTGCGGACAGCCGGGCAGATACGCCATCGGATTGGCGCACCCGGCTTGGGCCGGTGTGGCGGCATCGCCTATCCACATTCGTTGCCCTTGTTGTGATCGCCGTCAGCGCAAGGGGCGAATCGCGGTGAGGAGGTCGTGGGCGGAAACGGCTCGGATTTGGCCGGAAAGAGGAAAGCTGTGCTCGCCCGCGTGAATCAGCGTTAGTTGATCCAGCTTCAGGTCTTGCATGGCGATATGCATCGATTTGGTGATCGTGGGCGACGAGGTCCGCTTGAATTCGAACCCAAGGCGCTGGTTTCCGCGCACGACGAGGAGATCCAACTCGGCGCCTTGGTGGGTTGCCCAGAAATAGCATTCCTCCGTGCTGGCATTGAGTCGCGAGGCGAGCTCCGAAAGAAGGAAACCCTCCCAGGAGGCGCCGAGCTTGGGATTGGTTTCCAGGTCGCCCATGGTGCGCAAGCCAAGCAAGGTGTGCAGTATTCCGCTATCGGCAAAGTAGATCTTCGGGGATTTCACTTGGCGCTTTGCAAGGTTTTCGGCCCAGGGAAGCAGCAGGCGCACCATGAACGTGGACGCAAGCAAATCCAGGTAGCGGCGGGCCGTCGTATCGGAGATTCCCATGGATCCAGCAATCTCGGAGGCGTTCCAGATCTGGCCGTGGTAGTGGGCGACCATGGTCCAAAAGCGCCGCAGCTGGGGGGCCGGCAAATTCAGGCCAAGCTGGGGCAGGTCGCGTTCGAGGAAGGTGCGGACGAAGCCTGCGCGCCAGTCGTGGCTAGCCTGATCGGACTTGGCCAGGAAGGATCGGGGAAATCCACCACGCAGCCAGAGCCGATCCATGCGTCTGGGATCCACTTCTCCGAGGGAGAAGCCGGACAGTTCGTGGTAGGCGATGCGCCCGGCGAGAGTCTCGGAGGATTGCTTGAGGAGCTCGGGCGATGCACTGCCGAGCACGAGAAACCGCAAGGATGTTTTGGGGTCGTCCACGAGCACCCGCAAGGTCGGGAAAAGTTCGGGCCGCCTCTGGATTTCATCGATGATGACCAAGCCGCGGAGCCGTCCGAGGGTCAGCTTGGCATCTCTCAGCCTGGCGAGATCGTCCACATCCTCCAGATCGAAGTGGTGCGCGCGGGATTTGAGGGTTTCGGCATAGAGCCTGGCCAAGGTGGTCTTGCCCACCTGGCGCGGGCCGAGGATGGCCACGACGGAATGGGACTGGAACAGTTTCTTGATGGCGCTAAGATGAACCGCCCGATCGAGCACAAGGACCATGTACCATGAAAATTCGATACGGAATACAGAAATTTCATGGATTGGTCATTCGAAGTCACCCTGCAAAACCGCACCAAGATCCTTGTAGTCATCGCGTGCGTTTAAGAATGTGGGCCATTCTACTTCTCCCGCTTACGCTGGCGGGATGCCGGCGTGGCGAGGGTACCTTGGGCGAAGCCACCGTCGGCGGCACGCCTGCGCGGGTTTCCCGCTTCGCCACGCGCCCGGTGATTGATGGCCACCTCGACGAGGCGGTGTGGAAGACGGCGACGGTGCTTGGGCCGTTCGTCGACACGAATGACGGGCGCCGGGTATCGGCGAGCCACCCCGTTGCGGCCACTGCCCGCATCGGCTGGGATGACGAACGCCTGTACCTCGGTTTCGTGGTGGCCGATGGTCACCCGGTCTCGCCCTTTGCTCGCAACGATTCGGATCCCCACCTGTGGGGCAGCGCCTCTGCCGTCGAGGTCATGCTGCAGCCAGGAGATCCGGGCGACAACCGTGACTACTACGAAATCCAGGTCGACACCGCGGGGGCTGTTTTCGACACGCATTGGGACGACTACATGCAGCCTCTGCAAGGCGGCGCGGCAGATCGCGTGTTCGGTCACCAAGAGTGGAGCTGTGCCGCCGAGCGCGCGGCAACCGTGGATTCGGGCCACTCGTACACGATTGAGATGGCATTACCCTGGGCCGCACTGTCGATTGGCCGCACCCCCATCCCACCGCGCGCGGGCGATATTTGGCGCCTCAACTTGTACAGCTTCCGCGACGGACAGCGCCAGGCCTTGGGTTGGTCGCCCATCCTCGGGCAAGGCAACTTCCACCGCAGCTCGCGCTTCGGACGTGTGCGTTTCGAATGAGACATCTACAAAAGTGGCTGCAACACCGAATACCACTGGGTTCCGAGCAGGACGTATCCGGCCAGGTTCGGGTGGTATTGATCTTCGAGCAGCGACGTCTTGTTGGGATTGAAGGGCGTGTACATGTCTACGATGAGGATATGTTTGCCCTTGTCGGCCCATGTCTTGACGACCGCAGGAATTGCGTCGTCGTAGGTCTTGATGCGCGCGCTGAGGCTTGTGTCGTCGCCCTTGCTTGCGTCGCCGCGCGACGGAATGGGCTGGGCGACCACAATCAGGACATTCGGTAGCTGATCGTAGATGGTGCTGATGAGACTTCCCAAGCGCGTCGGGGCGTTGGGCATGTCGTAGTTGTCGATGCAGTCGTTCGTGCCAATCATCAGAAGAACGATATCGGGCGTGTATTTCGGCATCACAGTCGACACCAGCGTCGAGATGCCGCTTCGGCTACCCTCGGGCGCAATCGTCCAACCGCTGTGTCCTTCGTGATTGTGTGGAAATGGAGCTCCGTCGTCCGTGCTGGGGCCATTCGACAGAGAGCCCACGAACGTAATGTTCTTCCCGGCCGAATGGGCGAGCCGGAAAAGCTCCACGCGATAGCCGCCTGGCGTGTCCGAGTTGAACCCGTCCGTAATCGAGTCACCGAACGGCATGATCTTGCAGGCCGTGCCGTCGGTCGGACAGGGGTGATAGGCCGAGCTCGAATCCACCAGTCCCGCCACCAGTCCCGCCACCAGTCCCGCCACCTGACCCGGATGTACCGCCAGTCGCGCCGCCGCCGGTCCCGGTAGCGCCGCCGGCGGTGCTGCCGCCCACGCTCGAAGCACCTCCCGTCACGCCGCCGCTGTTGCCCGTGGAGCCGCCCGTCGCTTTGCCCCCCGTGCCGCTCCCGCCCGTGGCCGCACCGCCAGCGCCAGTCGTGCCGCCCGTGTCTTTTCCGCCCAAGCCTTGCCCGCCAGAGGCTGGCACGCCGCCAGCGGCCTGGCCGCCTGAGCTGTTCGCGCCACCGCCTGTCCCGGTCGCTCCGCCTGTCCCGCCAGCGCCTGTGCCGGCATTTCCTCCGGAATTCTGCCCGCCCGTCGCACCGCCCGACCCGCTTGCTCCGCCGCTGCCGTTCTTGCCGCCGCTCGCGGGAGCGCCCCCGCTCCCGTTGCCACCGGTTTGTCCCGGCGGGCCACCCGAACCGCTGCCACAGCCGATGCCAGCGGCAACCAGGCCGACCAGCAACCATGAGCAAATTCGCCTTGTCTTCACGTGCACTTCCTTTGCCAGCGATTGCAATGTCGGACGAATAGTACACCTACTGTAGCGGTTGTGCGACCAGCGTGACCAATTTGCGAACCACGCGTGGGCTCAGCGGATTGAACTGTCGGATCGGCATGAGCCCGCTCGCGATGCTGGCGATTCGCCGGGTGCTGGCGAGGTAGTGATTGTAGAGGCGCAACGCCTCGCTGACCGCCTCGGATTCGCGGCGCCAGGTGTCGTCGATTGCCGCCAACTCGCTGCTGGCCAAGGCCTGTGCTTCCCTACTGCCACCGCCCGTGGTCTGTAGATTCTCGTTCGTTCGACTGTACCTTTCGAGCAAGATCTCCAGCCGGCCGCGGGCGCCTTGTAGAAATGCCGCAAGCTCGGCCATGCGTTCCAGCACCGAACGACTGGCGGCTTCGAGCACCTCGCCGTCGAGCGGACCCTGCAGCTCGTCCGCGCTGTGCTGCCATTGCTTGAGCGAATAGGCAATGCGACGGCCTTCGAGATAGTCGCCCAGCAGGGTGGCCACGCGCGTTCGGTGTGTCTCGCTGTCGGCCGTGGCCTTGCGGATCTCCTCGTACAGCGGAGCCAGTCGGTACGCGGGTACCTGCCCACCCGCCAGCACATGCATTTCATCCTCGGCCTGCCGGCGCTCGGCCTCGCTCGCGGTCAGTGCATTCCACTCCTCGCGCAAAAGGCGTGCGCGCACGTCCATCGCTTCGACGTAGTACTGCTCGGGCGATTCGACCGTCCCCGCGACGAACAGCCCCGTGCGCGTTTCCGGGCCAGGGCCGTTGGCGTGCATGAAGTTGGTGCGGCTCGATTGCAACACCGTCGATAGGCCGGTGCGCGTGTAGTCCACGCCGAGGCCCATGGCGTAGCGCAAGCTGCCCGTCAGATCCGACTCGATTTCGGCGGAGCTGCGCAAGGTAATGTAGCGCCAATGGAAGGGATGATCGCGCTTGACGAAGGCGCCTGCGCGCGCGGTGAAGGTCTCGCCCTGGTAACCGCTCTCGGCGGACAGCACGCGGCGGATGGCGGCCTCCATGAAGCTGTCCCACCCGCCGACGCTGGTGAAGCGGTTGAGCCAGCTCTCGCGCAGGGCCATCTCGAACACGCTGGAGGCGCTGTCAGAGGGCGCGCGAACTTGTTCCATCAGCCCCGCCGACATTTCCAACCCCGGAATCTGCGTGGTAAGGCCCCCGCGCAGGTTGGGCTGGAAGTGATAACCGAGGTGCGAGAAGCCGCCGTACCATCCGACGGCGCACCGGTCGTCTTGACAGCGTTTGATGGTTCCCGAGTCGTTGAGCGCGCCCACCTCGAACAGCGCGCCCAGCCCCATCACCGACAGCGCGAGGACGCCTTGGTGGTTGGCAATCTGGTGCTTGCGCGCGTCCCATTCCTCCTCGGTTTGGGGAAAGAATGGCTGCTGCGCCAGCATGAAGACGCCCAGATCCAAGAATTCCCGCGCATTGAAGTAGTGCAGGATGGAATTCGAGAGCTGACCGCCGGTCTGATTGACGATCAGGACGTTCTGGTCGATGGTTGTCAAGATTTGACTGGTGGTCTGCGTGACGTTCAGGAGATCCAGGTTGACGGCGATCAGGCTGACCGAATCAACGGTCAGGTTCTGGATGCGGCGGCTGCGGATATCGTCGAGCCGGGTCATCTGCGCGACCATCTGGTCGAACACGGGATAGGCCACGTGCAAAGGCGCCAGGCTTAGCTTGTAGGAGGTCGAATCGTTCAGCTCCCACGGGTTGCCGACCAAACGATCGATTTCACTCTCGATATTGAAGAGCTCGACCTTGTTGAAGAAGTCGAGCAGCTGGCCGCGCGACTTGGTTCCGAGCTGCGTCGTCAGATCGGAAAGGACACGCATAAGATCGCCAAAATCGTTCTGCAGGTGGGTCTGACCGAGCTGGGCCTCGGCACGACGGGCGGTGGACGCGCCGGCGAACGCGAACAACGCTACCAGCACGCGCAACAGCGAGCCTCGTTTGTGACGATCGCTTCCCAACTAGGATAGCTCCGCGGTGAGTATACTCTCGAATCGGCCGCCGCCGAACCGCCTCGCGCCCTGACACTGCGGATGCAAGAGCTCGCCGTCAAACGCAAATCGCGGCAGCGTGTGTCCACTGGTGTGTCCATCTCCGCTCGACCCCCACTTGCAACGACGAGGCGCATGCTTGCCTTGTGGTGAACGATGGAGCTGCACAAGCCGCGCTCGTGCGACCGCGTGGTGGCGATCGACAATGCCGCTTTCTTCGATGAGCTGTTCAACGGTTCGCCGTTAAGCTGCGGGCGGCCGTCCGCGGCCGACCGTCGGTGCAACGGCACTAGGTGGCGGTGTTCATGTCGATGCGAAAACCGGCGAGCTTCAGCTCTTTGGCGAGGGATCCACGCCAGGAGCCAGTGGAGTCGAGGGGTATGTAAACTACACCCAAGATATCACTTGGGAATTCGGGCTTCTCCTTGTGCAGAGCACACACCCGAGCACGCCCGAGCTTTCCGATGAAGAATCCAAGTTCTAGTATCACGTACGGTTTAGCGTTCAGCGGCGGCGCGTACGCGCCGTCCGCTGCAACGCCTTGTTAGCCGCCGACAGGCCAGACGGGGCCGCCTGCACGCCCGTGACAACGATCTTCTTGTCTCCGAATGCCGCGACAAGTTCCAGCCGTCCGCCGATGGCAGAAAGATATCTCTGCAGGGTGGAAACCTGGCAATCGTCGAAACTCTCCCGGGCCTCTAGCCGGGAGATGTCCGCCTGGTCCATCTGAGACACACCGGTGACATCAACTTGCGTCTTTCCTGCCGCCTCGCGGAGAGTTCGCAGCGTCAGATGAACCCCGCGTTGGGCGCGCAAGCCTCGACCGAGAACCCGAACGGGCTCCTCTTGCATTTCAATTTTTCGCTTGGTTGCGTGGCTCATGAATGTTCTCCAGTTTCATAGACTTCTCTTTCGCCCCCGGTGGCTGGACGGGCGCTGATGATCCGATCACGTTCACCGCGTTCGACATGAACGACGTACAGCAAGCGCTCACGCAGCGATGTCCCAATGACCACCAACCGCCCAATTCCTGACCCGTCATCAAGGTAGACCGCGTACGGATCGGCAAAGACCGTCGCAGCTTCAGGGAACGACACGCCGTGCTTCACGAGATTCGAAGCAGCCTTGGCTGAGTCCCATTCGAAGTCGCCCTCGAATACCGTTGGCATCGCAAGTAGGAGTATGGGATATAACCCATGGCGAGTCAAACGACTCCAGCGATCGCTCGCGCGGCTAACTCCCAACTCAGCTGCAGAGAGTATCATTGCCGTAGCGGCGAGGGATGCTCTTTCCAGGTTCGGTGGCGGCTCGAAGTCGCGTGATTTCTCGCTGTTGGCTTTTGCGCCCCGGCCGTCGTTTTTGCGCCAGTGGACACGCTGCCGCGATTTGCGTTTGACGGCGAGCTCTTGCATCCGCCGTGTCTCGCCTCCGCCGCCGGCCGGGAAGGTTTCACGCCGACCTTGTCGTTTCTTCCTTGTGCCCGGCCAGGGAACCGTCATCGGTGCAGGGCGGCCTGCTTGCGGCCGCCACAAGGGAGGTCCCATGAACGCCTCGATGTCTTTGAAATTGCCCTTCAGATGGTTTGCGCCCTTCGTCCCGCTGTCGAGCGCATCCGCCGCCGGCTCGGCCGCCTTAGCGTTCACCTGCGAGCGGGCGCCGTAGGCGACCGATCGTCGGTACAACGCCATGTTGGATGCCTCCGTTAGCCGGCCCCCGCTCTTCCGGTTTCTTCTCGGACTGCCAATTTCCGATCAGCTCAACTATTTCACCGTCGCCCGCCCGCTTGGCAAGGTCGAGGCAAGACGTTTCGCCGTCATACAGGATTCTCGGATCGGCTCCTGCCTTCAGCAGCTGTTTTACAACCTCGACATGACGGTTTCGTACGGCTTCATGGAGAGCGGTCACGCATGCGCAGCAGCACCAATTGGGATCCGCACCCGCCTTCAGAAGAACCTTGACCATCTCCAGGTTTCCGCTCCGGGCGGCGCGCATCAGCGGCC
Organism: uncultured delta proteobacterium; assembly: GCA_963723955.1. Classification (GTDB taxonomy): domain Bacteria; phylum Myxococcota_A; class Polyangia; order Fen-1088; family Fen-1088; genus Fen-1118. The sequence continues at coordinate 40,916 of CAVRSU010000029.1, read as the reverse complement.
TGTCCATGGGAACGAAATCATCGCCGGCCTTCTTACCGTCGACGTCGGTACCACGGCGGATCATCTTTCGGACAGCGCCGAGGTTGCCATGATCTACGGCATGGATGAGTGCCTGGAACTCTTTCCACTCCTTCGTCTACTTCGGGGGCCAATCGACCTCCGCTCTCGCATGCGCCGACAAGAGCAGGATCAGGAGAATTGTGAAACCAGCAATATTTCGCATGGAGTGCGTCCAGCTTCCAATGCAGCTGCAGAGACTATCATCACCGCAGCGGCGAGGGATGCTCTTTCCAGGTTCGGTGGCGGTTCGAAGTCGCGTGATTTCTCGCTGTTGGCTTTCGTGCCCCGGCCTTCGGTTTTGCGCCAGTGGACATGCTGCCCCGTAATACCGCGATAGCCGCAGAAGGTCGTGGTCGTAACCGTGGTCGTGGCCGTGGCCGGAGTGATCTTCGTCGGCCATGGCCACGACCACGGGAACGACCACGGCCACGACCGCGACCACCACCCACCGCTCCGATTGGGTGCGAGGGTCTGTCTTGGAAAGGCGGCTCTCTCCGCCGCCTTCCGCGACGTCGCTGCGCTTGTCGCCGGATTACGCGCCCCGACCGGAGCCCAGGTAGGCGGGTGCGTCGAGATCTGACGCATACCCCTTGATTCCTGCGCCAACCTGGCATAATCCCGTGCCTCGCGACCGCGGCGCGGTCGAGCGAGTTGCCTGTGTCATGAAGCTCTGCCCCCTCAAAGGATCCTTGCAATGCCCGAGATGAATGTCATCCAGGCCATCAACGACTGCCTGCACGTGGAAATGCGGCGCGATAGTCGCGTCGTCGTGCTGGGCGAGGACGTGGGCCATTTCGGCGGCGTGTTCCGCGCCACCGTGGGGCTGCAACAGGAATTCGGCCCCGACCGCTGCATGGACACGCCGCTGGCCGAGAACGGTATCGTGGGTGCCGCCATCGGCATGGCGCTCTACGGGTTGCGCCCGGTGGCCGAGATCCAGTTTGCCGACTATGTGTACCCTGCCTTCGACCAGATCGTGAACGAGCTGGCCAAGATGCGCTACCGTTCGGGCGGCGAGTACACCGCACCCGTGGTGATCCGCATGCCGGCGGGCGGCGGCGTGCGCGGCGGACACTACCACTCGCAATCGCCCGAGGCCGTGTTCATCCACACGCCGGGGCTGCAGGTCGTCTATCCGTCCAACCCGGCGGATACCAAAGGGCTGCTGACGTCCGCGATTCGCGGCGAAGATCCGGTCATCTTCCTCGAACCCAAACGCCTGTACCGCACCAGCCGCGGCGAGGTTCCAGCGGGCGAGTACACGGTCCCCATCGGGCAGGCCAAGGTTCTGCGCCGGGCGGCGGCGCGCTCCGAGCGATCGGTCACTCTTCTCGCCTGGGGCAGCATGGTGCACACCTCGATGGAGGCGGCGGACAAGGCCGCGGGAATGGGCTACGACATCGAGCTCATCGATCTGCGCACGCTTCTGCCCTTCGACCTCGAAACGATTCTACAGTCGGTGCAGAAGACCGGCCGCGTGGTCATCGTGCACGAAGCGCCGCGCACGTGCGGCTTCGGCGCCGAGCTCTGCGCCTCGATCCAGGAACACGCCCTGCTGCACCTGGAAGCCCCCATTCTGCGCGTGACCGGCTTCGATACGCCGTTCCCGTACACGCTCGAACCAGAGTATCTGCCCGACAAGGATCGCGTCTTGGATGCGATCGAAAAAGTCACCACCGGCTAGGAGGAACCATGGCCTACGAATTCAAATTGCCCGACATTGGCGAAGGCATGGCCGAGGGCGAGATCGTCCGCTGGCTGGTCAAAGAGGGCGATACGCTGGCCCAAGACCAGCCCATGGTCGAGGTGATGACCGACAAGGCCACGGTGGAGATCGCGACACCGCACGCCGGACGCGTCCTCGAACGGCGTTTCAAGGAAGGCGAGCGCTGTCCGGTGGGAACCGTCCTCATCGTCATCGAAGTGATCGCGGACGCCGACAAGACGCCGGCGGCGAGCATGGCCAAGACGCCCGGACCCACGACCGAGGGTCCGAGCAGCGGCATTCTCGCCACCCCGGCCACGCGCAGAATGGCGAAGGAAATGGGCGTTGACCTGTCGAAGGTCAAGGGCTCGGGCCCGGGCGGCCAGATCACCATCGCCGACGTGCGCGGGGCCAAGGTCGGAGCCGGCTCCGACGATGCCTTCGAGAACCAGCCCACGCCCAGCGTCTCCACCCCGTCGATCGGCGACGTTCGCATCCCGTTCCGCGGCGTGCGCCGCATGATCGCCGAGCACATGGTGCTGACCCAGCGCCAGGTCGCGCAGTTCACCTATGTCGAGGAGATCGACTGTACCGAGCTGGTCGAGTTGCGCGACAAGGCCGAGCGCCGACTGACCGGACACGGTATCAAGCTGACCTACCTGACCTTCTTCGTGAAGGCGGCGGTGGAGGCGCTCAAGAAACACCCGCAGCTCAACGCGACCCTCGACGAGCCAGCCGGCGAGATCGTGCAGCGCCGCGAGTACCACATCGGCATCGCGGCCCAGACGCCTGAGGGACTGATGGTGCCGGTGATTCGCCACGCCGATCGCCGTTCGCTGCTCGACCTGGCACGCGAAATCGACCGCCTGGGCGTGGCGGCCAAGAACGGCCGCGTGTCGCCGCGCGACCTCGGCGGCTCGACCTTCACCATCACCAGCCTCGGCACCTTGGGCGGCATCGTGGCCACGCCCATCGTGAACTATCCCGAGGTCGGCATCCTGGCCATCCACAAGATCGCCAAGCGCCCGGTGGTGGTGGACGACAAGATCGTCATCCGCGACATGATGAACCTGTCCCTGTCCGTGGATCACCGACTGGTCGACGGCTACGATGCCGCCACCTTCGTGGCCGAAATGAAGGCATCGCTCGAAACGCCGGGACTCATCTTCCTCGACCAAACCTAGACAGCGATGGCGCAAGCAAAGACACCCGACAAACGCCGTTCGGGGCAGCTCACCTGCGAATCCGTCGAGGTTTGGACGGACGAGGACTACGCGCGCGCGACCGGACTGTTCCAAATTCTGGACGAGCACGGCCACGCCGACGCCGCGAAGGTGCCCAAGCTTGCACCCGAGGCGCTCTTGCGCATGGTCGAGGGCATGCTCCTGTCGCGTGTTCTCGACGAGCAACTCTTGCCCCTGCAGCGTCAAGGTCGCATCAGCCACTACTTCGAGGCGCGCGGCCAAGAGGCCGGCCCCATCGCGGGTGCCGAGGCCATGGTTAAGACGGACTATTTCATTCAGGGCTTGCGCGAGGGGGCGGCGGCCCTCTACCGCGGCATGCCCCTTGCCAAGTACATCGCCCAGATTCTGGGCACGGCCAACGATGGTGGACGCGGCCGTCAAATGCCCTGCCACATTTCCTCGTCTGCGATCAGGCACGTCAGCACGTCGTCCTCGGTCGCCTCGCAGATCCCACACGCGGTCGGCATCGCCTGGGCGGCCAAAATCAGCAAAGCCAGGGACGTCGCCCTTTGCTTCTTTGGCGACGGCGCCACCAGCGAGGATGATTTTCACGCGGGTCTCAACTTCGCCGGCGTCTACCAAGCGCCCGTGGTCTTCGTCTGTCAAAACAACCAGTGGGCCATCTCCACGCCAGTGGCCGCGCAAACCCAATCCGAAACCCTGGCCATCAAAGGTTTGGCCTATGCCGTGCCGTCGCTGCGGGTCGATGGCAACGATGTGCTGGCCATGTACTCGGCCATCAAGGCGGCGGTGGACAAGGCGCGCGCGGGCGGTGGTCCCACCTTCATCGAGGCCGTCACCTACAGACTGGGCGCGCACTCCAGCGCCGACGATCCGACGCACTACCGGGACAGCGGCGAGCACAAGGCCTGGCAGAAGCGCGATCCGTTGACTCGATTCGCCGCCTGGCTCGACAGCCAGAAGATCCTTTCGGCCGAGGCCTACGCTGCGATGCGAGCCCGCATCACGGACGCCATTCGAGCCGCCATCGCCAGCGAGGAAGCCGCCGGCCCACCGCCGCTGTCGAGCCTGTTCGACGATGTGGTGGCCAAGCCGACCTGGATGCTCGACGAGCAAAGGGCCGGGTTCGTGCGCGCAAAGCATTGAATCGAGAGCCCGAAGAGTACCAGGGACCACCCCTTACGGGGAAATGGCGCTTCTTTTGCCTATCCATTCACCTCCCCCGTCACCTCACCCGCATCACCGCTCGGGGTGGGGGAATAAGCAATTTCGGCACCATATTACCGCTTATCGGAATCTCTGTAACGAAACCGTCGCTCAGCGGTGACGATCCGTCCGCGAGGACCTCTGTATGGTCACGCCTGCCCATGAAGGAGGTTTCCATGTTGTTCGATCATCGCAGATTCCCTCTGTTGAAATTGCTCCCGCTCGGAGCCCTCGCAACCTTTGCCGTCTTCGCCGGCTGTGGCCAGCACGAAGACCCGGCCAGCGCCGGCAGCGCGGACTTGACCGTCAAGACGCTGCTCAGCGCCGCTAACGTCACCGCTGTGACCGCTACGATTTCCGGCCCCGCGCTCCCCGCACCCCGTTCCGTCGCGCTCTCTTCGAGCACCACTGGGACCTGGGGTGCCCTCGTCGGCGCACTGCCAGTCGGCACCGGCTACGTCTTCAGCGTCAACGCCACCGACGTCAATAGCGTCGTGCAGTACACCGGCGCCGCCTCTGGCGTCACCATCGTCAAGAATGTGGTGACCAGCGTTGTCATCACTGCCCAGCAGGCCACGCCCCCGACGCCTTTCCAGAACTCGCTCCCCGTCATCGACTCGCTTGTCCTCTCGTCGAGCAACGTCACTCCGGGTGCCACCATCACCGCCGCGGTCACGGCCCATGATCCGGACGCTGGCGACACCCTCAGCTACGCCTGGACGGTTAGTCCCAGCAAGAGTGGTGTCTTCTCGGCCCCGACCGCCGCGACCACCAACTGGACCGCGCCCACCACGGCGGGTGCATACACACTCACCATCGCCGTCACCGATACCCACGGCGGGACCGCCTCGGCCTCGGTCGTGGTGAACGTCTCGACCAGCAACGGTTCGGGCACAGCCTCCCTCTCCGTCAGTCTCAACACCTGGCCGGTGGTGACCAACATGGTCGCGGCCCCAAGCTACCTCGTCCTTGGCCAGCCGACCAAGCTGACCGCGGTTGCCAGCGATGCGGACGGCGACCCTCTAACCTACGCCTGGACCAGCACCTGCGCCACCGGCACGTTCAGCGCCGCCATGGCCCCCGTCACCACCTTCACCTTGCCCGCTGGCGACGCCGACACCAACTGCTCGTTCAGCGTCGCCGTCAACGACGGCCGCGGTGGCTCGACCAGCGGTCAGGCCACACTGCCCGTCGGCGCTCCTGTTGCGGTCAGCTCTCCGGTCTTCACGGGCGGCACGCAGTCGCCCAACGTCGTGAACCCTGGCATGAGCGTGACCTTCCAGGTCACCGCCTCGGATCCGCAAGCGAGCGCTCTCACCTTCACCTGGATTGCTCTCTCGGGCACCGTCTCGGGCCAGACCAACACTGCCAATTCCTCGCAGATCACCTGGACTGCCCCCGCAGGCGCCTCGTCGAGCTCCACGGTCTCCGCCGTGGCGACCGACGCCCTCGGCATGAGCGTCGAGCTCGACTTCGCGGTCACGGCTTGCGCGGCCCCATTGAAGTGGCCCTACCTCATCTACCCCGGCCAGAACTCGACGATGGAAGTGCTCTGGCAGGACAACAACGCCGGCGAGTCGAATAGCGTTCGCTGGGGCACCGACACGAGCTACGGCCTCGGAAGCGCGGTCGCGCCCGAGTTCGGCGACAAGCAGCACGCGTACACGATCACGGGCCTTCAGCCGGACACGAAATACTACTACCAGGTGACCGACACGGCCGTCACTGCCTGCGTCTACGGCCAGGGCTCGTTCATCACCGCGCCGCTGGACAGCGCGACCTCCATCCGCTTCATCGGCCAGGGCGACTCTCGCAGCCAGCCCTTCGCGCTCGACAACCTCATGCAGGCGCTCACCACGTTCTACTCCCAACCCGGGAACGCGGACTACCAGCGCTTCGCCATCCATAACGGCGACTGGGTGAGCACCGACGGCGAGAGCTACTGGACGAGCCAGTGGTTCGATCCCACCAAGAAGGACATCGTTGCGTACACGGCCAATACGCCCATCGACGGCGTCAAGGGCAACCACGACAACGCCTCGGGCTACAGCACCACCTTCCCGAAGTACTTCCCCTTCCCGTACCCGGCCGCGACGCTCAAGGCAGGGACCGGCCCCACCACCACCACCACTACCGCCACGTACAGCAACCTCTACTGGTCCATGGACTACGGCCCGGTCCACATCACCTACGTCGACGAGTACTCGAGCTTTGCGCCTGGTTCGCAGCAGTACACCTGGCTCACGAACGACCTCGCCACCACCACCAAGCCTTGGAAGTTCCTCGTCTATCACGAGCCGGCGTACTCCGCTGGACTCGGACGCCGACAACACCTCCGCCCAAACCTACATCGAGCCTCTCATCACCCAGTACAACGTGGACCTCGTGTTCGCCGGTCACAGCCACAACTACGCTCGCACTGGTGCCTATAACCTCACCCAGGCCCAGGGCGACAAGATTGCGCTCAACGTCCCGCACATCACCAGCGGCGGTGGCGGTGCGCCGGTCTATCAGCCCGACATGACCAACACCCACAGCAAGTACCCGCACGTCATCACGGCATGGCCTGCCTTCGAGTTCGTGACCTTCGACGTGAAGCCGACCACGCTCACCATGACCGCCTACCAGGTCAACAACGTGAGCTTGACGGCTATCATGACGCCGGCCGCGCTGACCCTGTCGAAGATCGAGACCATCGTGCTCAATCACTTCAGCACCGTCACGCCGCAGTTCACCGCGACGACGAGCGCGTTCGTGCAGGATCCGTCGACCGGCCACTACATGGGCAGCCTGACTCTCACCAACACGGGTGCGGATGTTGCCGGAACCGTCGACGTTGTGATGGACGGCATCCTGAACCTCGCCGGGCTCGGCACCCCGGACAACGAGTACAGCACCACGAGCCCACCGCTCGCCTCGATGATCGCCCAGAACACCGGATTGGCGACGACTGTCACGGTGGTCGGTGCGACCGGCTCTAACAACGGCGAGCCGATGATCCGGGCCACCAGCAGCGGCGTTTTGGCTGGCGGCCAGATCGTCGTTCCGCTGGAGCTCGACATGGGCACCGGAGGCATCAATCCGAACACCACCAGCTTCTTCACCCCAGTGATCCTGAAGGAGTAGGTCCGCTATTGGGACGACGGGGGCCTTCGGGCCCCCGTTTCCCATTTTTTTGTGAATGGATATGCGCAACTTTTTCACCATTGTAGTAATCGTCGTAGCAACCCTCGGCGTGCTGCCGCTGGCGCCTAGCGCCGCGCATGCTGAGTCGGACGATCCGGCCACAAGCGCCCTGAAGCAGACAGCGCAGCAGGCCTATCTCGAAAAGCGTTTTGACCAGGCCATCGCCCTCGACCTCGAGATCGCGCAACACCCCGAGAGCCAAGCGCGCCGATACGCCGTGCAGATGCTCGGGACGCTGTACGAAGACAATGTCGTCGACATCGCCGCCGCTATTCGCTGGGATCGGGAATTCCTGGAGAAGTACGCCGACGCGCGCCAGGTAGCCTTCTACCGGCAGAGGATCGCCGCCCTCGAGCAGGTGCTTCCGCAGAAGGACGCCTTCGCAAGTTACCAGAAGATTCGCTTCGCCAACCAGGGCGACGAGGTGCAGGTGAAGCAGCTCGAGGCCCTGCTGAAAGAGCATCCCGACTTCTTCCTCAAGGACAAGATCCAGGCAGAGCTGGGCTACGCCTACGCCCGCATGGACAAACACAAGCAGAGTTATCTCGCGTTCCAAGCGCTGTCACAGAGCGGAAAGCCAATGTCGGCCGAGCACATGAAGGCCTACCAGGCGGCCGCCCTGCATTTCAACGAGACCTCGCGCTGGGGCTTTGTCGTGTTGGGCGTCGTGCTGGGGCTGTGGGGCGTGGTGCTTCTCGGCAAGCCGTGGAGGCGGATCACCCGACGCGCGCTCTGGAAGCTTCTCGCCATTGCCTTGGCGTGGGTGGCGCTGAATGTGGCCCGCATGCCAGGCTTCTACACCATCGAGACAACGGGCTATCCGGTCGTCATTCCGGACACGGTCGTCTACACGGGCATCGCACTCAACCTGACCGTTATCGTGTGGCTCTTCCTATTGAGACGTGGATCGTTCTGGGAGCGTTGGCCGAAAATCGTGCGCCTCGTCGCCAGCCCGATTCTCGTGGTCGTGATGACCACGTCCGTCCTCTATCTACTCGTGATCCGGCAGCCGAACGGGCCGGAGATCGTCGACGTCTTCCCTATGGTGTACCATCGCTGGGTCGAGGACATGAGACGCCCCAAAGGTCCGGTCGCGCCCAGCGCCGAATCGCACGAGAAGAAAGGCGTGGGCGGCCCGCCGACCGTACCGGCCATCGCACATAAGGGGGAACCATGAAGGGAAAAATCCTGAAAGTGAAGACCGGCTACAACCCGAACTCGAGCAGCATCGGGGTCGACATGGTCGCCTTCTTCACCATTGGTGCGGGGATGACCTTGCTCTTCAACCTTATCGCGACGTTCATCGATGGCATCCAAGTCAAGCAGCGCGCGCGACCAGCCGAGGCGACGCAAGGGACGCCGGAGGGCAAGACGGCATGAGCACGCTCCGACATCGCTTCGAGTCTTTCGGCGGAATCCTGGCCATGGAAGATCCGCCGATGCTCGTGCACGTGGACCGCGACTTCATGCGCAGCCTGGGCCATTCTGCCTGCTCGGCCTGGCAAGAATCGGAAGAGTCGGAGACGCAACCCCTCAGCGCGCCGCTCGAAGTTCACCTCTCGGTGACGAACGCCTGCTCGCAGCGCTGCGGCCACTGCTATATGGACTCGGGGCAGAACGACGCCGGCGAGCTGTCATCGGCGGAGCTCCGTCGAGCTATCGACCTGCTTGCCGAGATGGGCGTGTTCCACGTCGCGCTCGGGGGCGGAGAGGCACTGGAGCGGCCCGACTTCTTCGAGCTCGCCGCGCATGCGCGCGAGCGCGGCATGGTCCCCAATTTGACGACCAACGGATCTCTTCTGACCCGGGAGACTGCCGAGCGATGCCGTATCTTCGGTCAGGTCAACGTCAGCATCGACTCCCTCGACGGGGTCGCGCAGGCCGGCTTGGCGGCGCGGCTAGCCGCAGTGGACCTTCTGCGGGAAGCAGGGATCCGCGTTGGGATCAACTGCGTCGTGACTCGGCAGGGGCAGGGTGGTCTTCCGAACCTCATCGCGTTCGCGAAGGAGCGAGGGCTCGTCGACGTGGAGCTGCTCCGGCTCAAGCCCTCGGGCCGTGGAAAGAAAGACTACTTCGATCGGCGGTTGACGCCGGCTCAGAACGAGAACTTTTTTCCGTTCATCCGGGACCTGTCCTTGAAGCACGGCGGCTTCCCGGTGAAGATCGACTGCTCGTTCGTTCCGATGTTCTGCTGGCACCGACCGGACAAGAGCGTCATGGAAAAGTTCTCGGTCTACGGGTGTGAGGCCGGCAATGTCCTCGTCGGGGTGCGCTCCGACGGCAGGTTTGCCGGCTGCTCCTTTCTGTCGAGCGAGGAATCCATCTTCGAATTGCCGGAGCTTTGGCGGACGTCGGAGCACCTCACCCGCCTGCGCGGCTGGATCGAGCGCGCTCCCGAGCCGTGCAGCTCCTGCGACTATCGGGACATCTGCAAGGGGGGCTGCCGCGCGGTGGCCGCAGTCGTCGCCGGCGATGCTTTCGCTCCCGATCCTGAGTGTCCGTTTGCGGTTGCCATGAGCGAGCGCGCGGCGCCGACGGGCGAGCGCGCCGTGGGCGGTGTGGAATCGTGAGCATGCGCAGACGACTGGTTGCGGCCTTTCTGGCTGTGCTGGTGGTTGTGGCGGGAGCCGCGCCAGCATTCGCGCACGATTTGCCCATGGGAGGATCGCGCTGGTGCTTCGGTCGGAACTGGATTGTCGCCAACATCGACCTTGGCCCCACGCTCCTGCAGTCCATCAAGGGCATGAAAGAGTGGCGCGATCCAGAGGGCGGCCTTTCGGACGAGCAGATGCACCGAGTGGTGACCGAGATCCTTCAGCCGTATCTCGATGAGAAACTGTCGGTCACGGAGGACGGCAAGGCGTACCCGGTGAAGGTCGATCGGCTGGTGTATAGCGGGAACGTCTACACGATCTGGATCTCCGTCGAGCATATCCCGCTCGACCCGGGGCGGCCCGTCACCATCGACTACAAGCTGCTCTTCGACGAGACCCAGGGCGCGCACGTGAGCCTCGCCTACGGTTACGTGTCCGAAGCCACCGGAGACGCCCTGAAGTCGGTGTTCGACTTCTCACCACCCGCGATGCAGTACACATTCGAGTCCTCGGCGCACGCCTGGACGATGATCGCGCCGGGCACCGCCAAGACCCAAGCGATGGTCGCTCCTGTGACGAGACGAGAGCCCCAGACTGCCGCAGGCGCCAGAGCGGAATTGCCGGGGGCGCAAACGCCTGCGTCGCCTCGCTCGAGTTGGAGGGAGCTCTTGGCCAATGTCGGTCGCTTCGTCCTGCTCGGCATCGAGCACATCCTGACTGGGTACGACCACATCGCATTCCTCGTGGCGCTCGTTGTCCTCGCGCCGTCGTTCAAAGCCGTCCTGCCCATCATCACCGCCTTCACGGCGGCTCACAGCATCACGCTGCTCCTGGCGGCCCTGCGCGTGGTCAGCCTTAATTCCAGGCTGGTCGAGTCGGCCATCGCTGTCTCCATCTGCTACGTCGCCGTCGAGAACCTGTTTCGCAGGAAGGCCACGCGCCGCTGGCTCGTGGCTTTTTGCTTCGGGCTTGTCCACGGCTTCGGGTTCGCGAGCGTCCTGCAGAACCTGATCGTCGGCAGGGCGAATCTCGTCAGCTCGGTGGTCTCGTTCAACGTCGGCGTGGAGCTCGGTCAGCTCATGATCTTCGCCGCCCTGCTGCCGCTTTTGCGTCTCCTCGCCATGCTCATCGCGCCCCGGAAGATCACCATCGCCGCTTCGGCCGCCATCGGCCTTTTGGGGTTCGTCTGGATCCTTGAGCGGGGCTTCGACTTGAGCCTCCTGCGGCTCTGAGCTGGCTATCGACATCTGCTGTTTATCTGATATGCTCACTGGCATGAGCGCTCACGCCGAAACCCTGACCGACTTTCTCCGCCACCCGAAGCCTATCCTGAAGAAGCTGGCTAGGGAGGATGTTGTCCTGCACCGGCGTGGGGATGTGGCCCTCCGTCTATCCTTGGACACACGATCATCCTCATCTTCTGCAGGCACTGAGATTGCAGCCAGTCTGCTTGCGGGCCTGGTGAATGTTCCTCAGGTTCCGAATTCCCTGGGCAAACTCCTGACAGCCCGCTTCCCTTGGATGAAGTTTCTATCCAAGGATGCCAAGCAGGCGTTCGTGCACGAGTTCATCGAGACCGTGCAGGCGTGTGCCGCCGTCGGAAACAGCGCCGCACTGGATGAGGTCATTCACGCCTGGAAATCCACGGCTGCGATCTATGCAGACCCCAAGCTGGCGGCGGACCTGAGCCGTTCCCTTCTCGGTACCCGGGCCAAGGTTCCACGTCCCTGATGGCCAAGCGTGGCGAACGCGTGGCCCCGCCTCCGCGAAGGGGCGAATGGGAACTGCGGTTTGGTGAATCCGAAGCGGCAGCCGGATGGGAAGAGCTGTGCCGTCAGGCACCAGGACCCCTTCGTGAAGCCTGGGATGTTCTGTCCCGAGATCCTCGCGACAGGACCAACCCCGACAGGCAGCATAGGTTGCGTAGCGACCTGGGCATCCGAACCATCAAGGGCAAGGTGCTTGAGCAGTGGCAATACGAGGTCACCGGAGCCGGAAGAATCTGGTACTGCCCGGATGATGCCCTCCACATCGTGTTCATCACGAAGGCAAGCACCGGCCATCCCAGCGAGACCGACTGACGTCCGCGAAGGAACCACGATCGTCGCCACACCCTCGCGCGCGTCGTCCGCCCCCAGCAGGATCTCGCGGTCGAGATCGATCTTGCCATCGGAAGTTGTACTAGCCTCGCTCCACTACTCGAAGCAACGCATCAGCGATGCTGCCGACTCGCCGAATTCGGTGCGCAAGAAGAACCTCCAGGACATCGAGGATCTTCTGGCTAGGCTCCGAAAGGCACCCGACTCCCAAAGACAGTGAACGGCTCCTTCCTCACGCCGTACGAAGCGCCTTTGGCACACTCTTTCGAGTGAATCTCGTCTGTGCAACGACTGACGGATTTACCTGCGAGCCTTCTGATAGCATCGATGTTCCCTTTGTCGAGGAGTCCTGCGGCTTCGCCGACCTCTCGCGCACAATCAAGCCCGCATATCCCGCCCTTTTCGAAGGGTAGCACGTTGTAGCACCTCGCAAGCTACATGTGCGGCTCATGGCTTTGAGAGACGCCTCGGCCAGCCTGCGGACTTTTGTGGGGGTAAAGGGGATCCGCGCCCCCCGACCAGTTCAAATAGCTCCGTCGAAAAGGCCGCGCCTGTTGCCACCTCGCATTCCCATACCGTAGCCACCTTGTAGCCCATCCCCTTGAGGGCGGCCACCGCCAAGGCGTCGCGCTCCCGATTGCGAGCGAATTTTGATTCCCAGTAGGAGGTATTCGTGCCCGGAATTGTCCGCGGACGGCACCCATGTGCGTGCCAAAAGCACCCATGCACAAACACAGCCCATTGCCGTCTGCGATTCGCGATGTCCGGCGAGCCTGGCAGATCTCGATTCCGCGTCCGAAATCGAATTCCGTTTCGGTAGAACCAGCGCCGTACGATCAGCTCGAGCCTGGTATCGCGCGAAGGCATTCGCGCTAGCCTTCTTGATGATGCGGTGTCTGTCGGAATCTTCATCCAACTTGGCGGAGATCAGACTACGTGTTCCGCAGAATGGTCTGCCGCAACGCCAGTGCGACGGCTCTGGCCATGAAAGGGGGTACGGAGTTCCCAATCTGCATGAAACCGTGCCAGCTCGTTGAATGGAACTGAAACCAGTCCGGAAACGAATGGAGCCGTGCCGCCTCGCGAAGCAGGATGCACCTTGGCTGTAGCGGGTGAACGGGCCGAGGGGCCATGAAGCTACCACGTTCCGGCCCGGTACCGGCTCGAAGGGTCGGAGCGACACTCCTTCTGTCGAGTCTTAGGAAGCGACTCACCGGATCCCGCTTTCCCTCGGCAAGGCAGTTGAAGCGCTTCACAGTCTCGCGCGAGTGGCGGGTGAAGCGGAATCCGGTCAGTCGATCTATTGCCGGGTAACGGCGGTTCGACTTGTTATGTGGGTCCGTTACATCTCCTCGCATGATTGCAGCGTACGGAGTCGGCCGACCAAGTCGGCCGGTGAAGACGCCATCTTCCACTAGATGGGGATGCGCATCCACGATCGCAAGGTCGCTGATTGCTGACCAGACTGTGTTTCCCGGCGTGCCGAATTCAGAAAGATTTGGATATTGGGGAGGAATCAGATCTCTCCTATAACCAAGAACAAACACTCGGTTGCGTCGTTGGGGCACCCCGAAATCCGCCGCGTCCAACATTTGGATCGGAGTCACCACTGAGTAGCCGGCATCATCAAGGAGCGAGAACGAAGACTTCAAGACCTTGCTGTAGCGCCGGTCGAGAAGTCCTGGCACGTTTTCAATAACAAAGTACCTCGGCGCCAACTCCGCCAGCAGACGGGCAAACTCTACGAACAGCACGTTGCGCTCGTCACCAACGGTTCGAATTCCTCCAACCGAGAATCCTTGGCAAGGGGGACCTCCGAAGACTACATCGATCGGGCCGTGAACAGCCAATCTCCTCTTCAGTTCGGATCCTCTTAATTGAGCAACATCGCCAACAAGCGCCGGCGTGACCGGAAAGTTGATCCTGTGCGATTCGACGTTGATCGGATTCAGATCGACAGCACCGGCCAGCTCGAAGCCAGCCTGCTCGAATCCGAGGGACATTCCACCTACACCGCAGAATATGTCAATCGCCCGGAGGCGCCGCAGCGGGGAGCCAAACGGTCGGCGTGTCATGGGACAATCCGGGAGAAGTAAGGGTAGTATCGATAGAAGAGTGCGTACGACTGAAGCGCTTCCAGCGACTCTTCCTTGGTATCAGCGCACCAATAGCCGATTCGCTTGAGAATCTGTTTGGCGGAACATCTAGGAAGCATGGAGTCGAGATTAAGTCGTTCTCTAGTATTCAAATGTGGCATAACAATTCGCATGGGATCGTTGTTCGGCTTGAGAAAGAACGGCCATTTCTTGAAAGCAGTCTGCTTGAGGAATTGATTAACCTCCTGCGTGCTCAGCATGATGCCCGAGTATGTAAGCATCGTATGGCGGGAATCGGCGTAAGAAAATGAAGCGAGGGGGAAGAATACGGCCTCTGGTCGTCCTTCCATTGCGTTAGCAGTCGATTGCCGGAGCACACGTAACAGAAGCTTGGGATATGTCGCAGGATCCAGATCATCTTCCGTAACGTCGTTAGGAAGAAATTCGCCGATTCGCTTTTGCAGTTCCCTGAGTCGCAATACTGGCATCAACGTCATGTCAGTACTGGTATCCTGGACAGATTGTTCTCTGCCCAACTCTTCCACCCTTGCGTTAAGGGTTACCTTCAGCACGTCATGCGGTGCTAGTTTTGGCAGCAGCGCCTGAACCTCTTGAAGCTGCTCTCGAATACCTTCAGGGTAAGCATAGTCCAGCCAAATGATTGCATTTCCATCGAGTGCGTACTGGTCGATGAAATCGCCCGTCTTTTGAAGACTGCATTCGATGCAAGAGAGCGGCCGATTCTTTAGCTGTCGACGATGGACTTGTTCGTCAAGTTCCAAAGAGATCATCCTGCGAATCCCGAGGGCTGCGTGGATGATGCGAAAGTCCTCGAGAAATGGTCCCCCAAGACTCACGTATGCGTGGTCGCGGACTGAAATATAGGTGTGGATCCGCATGAGCATGTCAATGAACACCGCTCGATCAACAGCCTTATTTTGCCGCAAATGATACGGCAGCGTCCCAGCGCTCATGGTTCAGCCTTCCGTTTCACAAAGTCGAAGGCTGCTGCCCCGACCTCGCTAGGTTCACGAAGATCCCCAAAGAGATGACGTGAGACCATCTGAATTGCCTTTAGTGTCCCCGCTCGGGGATGGGTGAAACCCCTCGCCTTCAGGCGAAGCCTTTAGGAGGCTTGCGGTACGATGGTGAAATGGCCGAGTACCGCAAGGGGTCGCACAGCATCTATACGTTGCACTACCACTTCGTTTTCATCCCGAAGTACCGCAAGCCGGTGCTGCGAGGAGATGTTGGCTTGCGAGTGCGGGAGTTGGTGCGGCGAATTTGCCACGCACTGGACGTGGAGATCATCAAGGGGCACGTGAGGCCGGACCATGTGCATCTGCTGTTGAGCGCACCTCCGACCTTGTCGCCGAGCCGGCTAATGCAGGCCATCAAAGGAAGGACGTCGATTCAGCTGTTGCGGGATTTCAGGGTGCTGCGCAAGGAGTTCTGGGGCCGACATCTTTGGGCACGAGGGTACTTTGTCGCAACCAGCGGCAATGTAACCGACGAGGTAATCTCGAAGTACATAGAGTCGCAAGATGTCGAGCCCCAGGACGACGACGGATTCAAGGTGACGGAGTAGATGGCCTGCTCGGCGGCGAGGCCTTCAGTCGACTTACAGTCGAGACCGGAACCCCTCGCCTTCAGGCGAGGGTAGGGCGCTCAGTGGTCGGACAAATCGAATTGTCTTCTCGTTGGTCTGTTTGCGCGGAGATGGTAGTTCCGGGGTGTACCTCTTGCTGCCAGGTGTTCCGCGCGGTGAAGTCCATTGCGCAGGCGCAATTCTATTCTTGAGTTCTTGGAGTCCTACTAGTTGCGCGCGGTGAGTTATTTCCTTCTCCTTCTCGAGATCCTTCTTCCATCTGTTCGTGTAGCCTGTGAACAGTTTCATGCCTTCACGCATGAAGTTCTTTGTTCCCAGGTACAGTACTGACGACATGTCGATGCCGCGTTTAGTGGTCGTGATCGGAAGCTTGCTCGCATCGTCTGCTTCGAAGCAGACAATTCCGGAGATCGCATTGAATTGTGAATGGAATGCGGGGACGTTTGCATCCCCCCAGCCGGTAAGCACAGTCTTGTCGCAATATAGGACGACGCGGTCGTTGCAGACAACGGTCCAGCCTGCGTTCTCGCTGCTTCGTCTTACTTCTTTCTCGTCATCCATCTCGTCTTCGGTCGGGATGGCCTTGTAGAAGCCTACCCAGAGGCTCACTTTCACCCCGTCGCTCTCGTGTTGGTACATGTACGGCGCGATCCGCTCTCCAGGTCCATCGGAGATGAGCAAGTTCAAAGGGCGAGGACGAACGAGGCTTCCATTGACATGGACCTTGAACCCTTTGTGAATGATAAAGCTGTAGTGACTGGCAATCTTCGCGCGAAGGTTCTCGATGAACGGGCCATTCTTGGCGAAGGAGGAATCGAATAGCAGGCAGGAGTTGCTTGACGGTAATGGTTGTCCCGGCGGGCTTGGTGGATTCAACGTCGTCCATTCTGAGCGTCCAGGTCTCATTGTTCTGAAACCACTTAGGGGCGAAGGCAACCGCAAATCCATCGTGACCCGTTTGGGACGTAACGAGGGCATCCCTCCCCATCTTGAAGATGGCCCTCTTCATGCCAATGCCGTAGATACCCACGGTGGGGCCCTCAGTGGGTGGGGCATCGTCAGGTTTGCCCATTCTAAAGGCATAGTGCTTGGCCGTGTTGCGGTCGATTCCGCCGCAGTTGTCCTCGATCTTGAACTCTTGCTCCGAGATAGTGATTTGGGCGAAGTACTTGCTGTACGGCGTATCTCCGGTTGCCGACTTGCCCCCCGACCGTACGACACCGTCGACGCAATTGTCCAAGAGGTCAAGAATCGCATCTTCGAGAATCGATATCTCGAGTGAGCATGTCGACGAAGAATCGCTTGGTTGGGTTGGCGATGATCTCGTTGTCTTCGCTTTGTCTTTCTTGGTTCTTCATCTTATTGCCTCGATGATGATACGAAGTGTCAGGAAGACTTTTCGGGTTGGCCTGAACGGGAATTTGGGCCACCAATGCTGGCAGACTGCGGCGGGTTGGGTGGAGCAAACGAACTAGCCATAGGGTCGACGCGGCATAGTAGCACTAGATGTCCACGTTCGGAAGAAGCGGACAGAATCGGCCGTCTGGTGTGTCGGCCGCCTGTCTTCCATGCGCACTCGCAACAACCCCAGCCCAAGTCGGCGTGGCCCCTGCGAAAAGTCCCGCAGCGACGCGCCCCCTGCACCTCGCGCGGCTGTGGACGGGACTCGGGGAAAAGTTCGACTCCCGCTGCGACAGCTGCTTCCTGTTCACGAATGCCGCCTTCAAGCTGCTCCCCGACGCACACCCCCCATCCCCTTTCACCCCCCCGCCTCTGACACCAACGCCGCCACTGCCCAGTCGTAGTCTGGCCGTGTCCCATCCCAAAGCGGCATGTTGGTATCCGCCCCGATGTCCAGCCCGCGGTCCTCGGCCCATTCCTGCAAGAAGCCCCTCGCATCTTCGCTGACCTCGCGCGCAGGCACCGCGGCCAATTCGCCTCCGTCGGGCGCCCGAAAGCACAAATCCCCGTCCGCGGTTCGCTCGACCGACCAACCGCCTTCGTGGACCAGGTGGTGGTGGTGCGAGCACAGCAAAGAAAGGTTGTCCAAGCTCGTTTCGCCCCCGTGCAGCCAGTGCTGGATGTGGTGGCCGTGCAGGAATCGGTTGTGGGTGCAGCCGGGGAAGGCGCAACCGCAGTCGCGCAGGAGGAGGGCGCGGCGAATGGCTGGGGGAATGGAGCGGGAGCGCCTGCCAATGGACAGGGTGGTTCCGGTCTTGTTGTGGCCCACGCCCACGAGCCCGCAGTCGCAGGCCACGCGCCGGAGCGTTTCCGCGGAAACGCGGGTGCCATCGTCCAGAGTTCCGGCCAGCGCGCCGTCGGGTGCAAGCGGATCCTGATCAACGTGAAGCATGACCTGGAAGCGCTCGCCGTCGTTGCCGGTGCCTGTGTTGCCGGCTAGATAGCTTTCGGCCAGGGCGACCATGCCGTCGGCACGGGATGGCCGCTTGGGGTCGGGCTGCTCTATTCTGTGCTCGTCAACCTTGTGCGGAAGTCCGCGAGCCCGGTCGAGAGCGCCCAGCACGAGATCGGCTTCGTCGGGTGTTAGAACAACTTCGAGCTTGACCATGCCGCCAGGCAAGTCGCGGCGGCGTACAGAGCGCTCGGGTCGCGGGAGGGCATTGTCCGCCGTCATTGCGGTCCGGTAGCCGCGGCACAGGCGTTCGAGCTGGGCGCCGGTGGAGTACATGGCGGCGTCGAGCAACTTGGCCTCGGTCTCGGGAGTGGCCACGCGGGTCAGCGCTCGCACCTTGGCGTAGGACAGCTTGCCCGACTTCAAGGCGGCATCAATGGCGGGCAAATTGCCAAGCGCACGCGCCACGCGCACCTTCTCGCGCGCGGTGGCCGGGTCGAGCCCAATTCGCCAAGACAACCAGTGCGCACACGACACGGCACCTTGTGGTTCCCATCCGCTCTCGGCATCGAATTGGCGAATGCATTCGAGCAACCGGTGCGTGGCCGCATCCAAGTGAACCGCCAATTCCGCTATCTCCTGACCCAATTCCTCGACGGTAAACATGGGTAATACTATACAAATGTTCAGGTACAATTGCAATGGAAATTCGATGCGATTTCCTCGAATGGACCACATTCGCACAAGTGAATTTCCGGCCCGCTCAATCACCCGATTGTTCCGCCACTGCTCCGCGCTTTCGCATTCAGCCTCGCGGGCGAGCGGCTTCCCGAAGGCGCCGCCAAGGCCGGAAGAATCTATGCTGCCGGCTTGATCTGGACCCTGTATTTAAGCCCCGCTGCCCGTAGACTCTCCTCGATTGACAAGCGGATGAGGAGCTCCTGAGGTACACCAATGGCTTTGGCGATTTGCTCGGCCTTTTCTGGACTCACGCCCTTCCGCCCCTTCTCTATGTCGCACAGGTTAGCGACTGACATGCCGACGAGCTTGCCGAAATCCGACAGGCTGATCTCCTCGGAGACCCGCCAGGCGTGAAGAAACTCACCCACCGTGAGCTTGCCCATCCGTCTCTCCAAATCCTTCGACCCGAAGGTCTTTTGCCTATTTGTACTCATGCTTGTTCACCTCCAAGACCTCGATCAGCTCGACCTCGCCGGTCTCATGCTCCACGTAGATCGCTCGGTAGGCTCTGTTCAACCGCACCGATCTTTGCCCTTGGCGTCCTCCCTTCAGCGGTCCATCGTGGAAGCCTCTGCGACCAGGGCAACCCAGATCCTGAACTTGCGAGCGATGATGTTCGGCACACGCTCCAACTGCTTGTCAACGATCTTGCCCCAGAAGAGCTTGGTCACTGCTGCGAAGCTACTGCTACAAGCAGTATTTGTCAAGGACCGTTTGAGCTGACCTACAACAGACCGTTTGAGCTGACCCCCGTGCGGGGGCCGCATGAAACTGCGCACAAGCTGCCCAACGGCCGCTGGCGTAGCCTGGCATGCCGACGCCAAACGCAATCTGGCTTACACACATGCGCTCGCTCTCTTGGCCAGGTTGGTCAGCGTCGTTGCTCCGCCGAGACAGAGCGGCTCCAAAAGACTCCGAATCAGATTCCGTTGCGGAACTGTCGCCAAGTAGTCGCAAATCAGAACCGTAAAGCATGGTTACTGTGCGCGCGATGTACGCCTTCCCGGTCCGTCGACCCCCGAAACAATCATCATCCGCACGCGAGACAAGAGGGTGGAAGGTGGTCGCGATGGCGAAGCCGGGCTTTGCCCGGCGGAGCCGGCACGCGGGAAGGCATGGAAACCCTTCGAGGGTTTCCATATCAGTAGTTTTGTTGTTGGGGCTTGTCTCGATCGGATGGGGCGTGGGCTGCGGCCTTGGCAGCTATGACGACCTGGGCGAGCCCGTCCCGGGACAACGGTGGCCGTGGGTGTGTCCCGAGGGCGACCCGATCTTGGACGGCGGCTGCCCACGCCCGGCGAGCGTGGATGCAGCAACTGTGGACAACGCTCCAGACGCGGCTACCGACGGGGCGTCATGAGACGTTACGGAGTGACGGTGGGCCTATGTTTAGCCGCCTTCTCGGCCCGCCCAGCCGCAGCCCAAGAACCGCTCGACGGAGGGCAAGAAATTGGGTCTCAACCGTCGGCGGGAAGCCCGGACGGTGGCCATCCCGACTTGCCGCCAGCTCCAGCCGTCGCGCCAGAGCCGGAGAGCTCCGCGGCCGTGGAGGAAACCGCCTCGACGGCAGAGTCGACGGCTGTTTCTCTGGAGCCGGCCCCCGATGTCACGGTGCTTGGCGCGAGGGAAAGGACGACCGGAACGAGTGAATCCGTCCTATCGCGACAGACGATTGCATCCCTGCCCGGGGGTGACACGCAACCGCTTGCCTACGCGCTGGCGACGCAGCCCGGGTTTGTCGCTGATACGTTCGGTTTCGGGCTCCACGTGCGCGGCGCGGATGGCGGCTTGCTCTACGTGATCGACGGTATTCCTCTTTTGGCCGCCCCGCTCGGGGAATGGGGCGCCGCGATGGGCTTTATCCCAACGAGGTTGGTGCAGAACATTCGCGTCCTGACGGGCGGCTTCCCGGCAGAATTCGGCTCTGGGCTCGGTGCCGTGGTCGACATAACCACGCGCCACGCTGTCGGTGGCCCATCTGGGGAAGCACAAGCCGCGTACGGATCCTATGGCACGACCAATTACGCCCTCAATTATGCCCAGGAGATCGGAAAGCTAAGCCTCTTTGCGGCCGGGGATTTCCAGAACACCAAGCGCGGATTCGACCCGCCGTCGGTGACCCCCATCCTTCACGACAGCATGACATCGGGCAGCGGCTTTCTGCGCCTGGACTACCATCTTCGCGAAACCGACCACATCGAGCTCATCACGACCTTCAATCAGAGTCGGTTTCAGATCCCGATCGACCCGACGCTGCTTGCCTCTGTCCCAAGCCCCAGCCGGAGCGGTCCGGGGGCCCGACGCCTATGGTAACGATCCTCCGCCCTTCGTGCCTTACGATGCAAACCCCGTCGAGACCGAACGCAATGTCTTCGCGGCGGTTTCCTACAAGCATGTCGGTGCCGTGGGCACCTTGCAGGTTGCCCCATTTTTTCGCGAAGCTTACGGAAAGCTCACCTGCGATCCCGCCGGATCGCTCGGTCCGACCGCGGATCCTGGCTCTGCCTGCAGCGATGTCCGTAGGGACGTCCTTCACGGAGGCGGGCTGGCCTCGCTCACGTGGGCACAAGGCGAGCGGCACATCTGGAAGACAGGCCTGCTTGTCGATGCGGCTCGCAGCAACGTGGATTACACAGCCTACTTCCGCGACGATGCCGCTCCTTCCGGCGGCGCAGATCCGGCGCTGACACTGCCAGGCAGTGATAGTACCAACGTGCTTAACGCGGGGGCCTTCCTGCAAGACCAAATTCTGCTCGGAAAGTTGACCATCCTTGCCGGCGCCAGGCTCGATATCGAGAGCGCGTCGTTCCTTCACAGCGACGAGCCGTCGTTGTTTCTCCTCGGGCCAAGCGCCCGGCTGGGACTTAGCTACGCCGTCACGACCAACCTCACGCTGCACGGATTTGCCGGATACTTGTGGCAACCGCCGAGCACGATCGACGCGCCCGTCGCAGGTCGCTTCCTTCTTCCTTCCTGGGCCGGGAAGACGATTCCAGTCGACATCAAAGCAGAAAAGGACTGGTCTGCGGAGCTGGGCCTCACCGGACACCTCCTGCGCGGTTTGACCCTGGATATCACCGGCTGGGGCCGCATCGCCAGCGATCAACTCGACCGCGTGAACGTGGGCCCCACCAACCTCGTCGCCAGCTACAATTTTGAACGCGGGCGTGCCGCCGGGGCCGAAGCCTCGTGCAGGCTCAGCGGCGGCGACAACGTCGACGGGTTCGCGAACTTGGGATGGCAGCTCGCGCAGGGCTCGGGCATCAGCTCAGAAAAGTTCCTGTTTAGTCCGGACGAAATCGCTGACAAGAGCTGGGTGATGCTCGATCACGTGCAAACGTGGACAGCAAACGTCGGCATGGATCTTCACGATGACCCCGCGAGCACGCACGTGTCGGCCCTGCTGAACTACGGCAGCGGGCTGCGTACCGGCGCCGACAGCGACGAGACGGTGCCGTCGCATGTGATCGTCGACCTCACGATTCGCCACCGTTTCGACGTCTTCTCGCATCTGCACCCCGAGATAGCTATCGACGTTCTGAACTTGTTCAACCAAGTCTACGCCTATCGAATTGGCACCGGCTACGTCGGCAGTGCCTACGGTCCGCTACGGCGAGTCTTCGTGCGGCTCGCGGTTCCGTTTTCTTGAGCAGTCTTCCCGGGACGATAGGCTTCCGGCTGTCATGCGCATCGTGTCCTTCCGGCTTGGCAGAAGCTCGAAGACGTGGTGGCCCAGTCGACGCGGGTGCTCGACGAACCCCCATCCCCCCGTGGTAACCTTTGCGCGTTTCCCCCAAGCCAACCTGGGAAAGAGAACATGAGAACAAAAGGGATCCTCGGCGCATTCATCGCAGCGTGTTTGGCGCTGACGACTTTTGGGCTGGCCTGCAGCTCGGCGAGCGACTCAGCCAATCCTGGTACAGGCGGCACGCTTGCAACCGGCGGGGCGACTGGCCAGGGCGGAAGTGCCTCGACGGGTGGGGCGACCGGCGGCATCGGGGCCGGCGGATCCACGGGACTCGGCGGATCGACGGTGCCGTCGGGTCCCGTGACCACCACCTGCCCGGGTGCCGTCCCCAGTGGTATCACCGCCGACTGGTGCTCGTGTGCTCAGTGGGGCCAGCTCAACAAGGGCGACGCGACCTACTACAACGACATCTGGGGATCCGGCGCAGGACCTCAGTGCATCTGGGTCGCTGGCGGCACATGGGGCGCGACCGCGAACCATCCCAGCGGAGGCAGCGTCAAGTCGTACCCGAACATCTCGTATTCTCCAGGCACGGTGCTCAGCGCCATCAAGACCTACACGAGCAGCTTCGATGTGACTGTCCCCACCAGCGGTGCGTGGGAAGCGGCCTACGATATCTGGACCAAGGACAGCAGCGGGCAGCGAACGGAGATCATGTTGTGGATGAACTTCACGCGCGGCGCCGTCTTTCCGCTGTCGGGCGCGGGGAACGTGTCGAATGTCACCGTCGGCGGCCATACCTGGGATGTCTCCTACGGCTCCTTCGGAGGGAACAACGTGGTGTCGCTGCTTCGCACGTCCAACACCGGTTCCGGCACGGTCGACGTCAAGGCGATCCTCGACTGGATCATCGCGAACAAGAACTTCTTCGACAGTAGTTGCACACTGGATCAAGTGCAATTCGGATTCGAGATCGTGACGGACGGAGCTCCACAGAGCTTCGTCGTCAACAGCTTCTCCGTCTCGTCCAGCTAGCCCGCCTCACGGGGACACATGAAGGGGGGCGAGACCACGTTTGCGCAACGACCTTCAGCCAGGCGTGACCTTATGCGCAAGGAGCCGCTTTCTCGTGGGCCTCATTTTCGTCGGCCTCATTGGCTCCGTCTTGCTATCATCCGCATGATCGCGGTGGTCACGAAGACTCCTGAGGCGACTATGAAACACACGATCTTGGCCCAACGGCTCATGCATTTGACAGTTTCTCTGCTTGGCGGCATGGCCTTGCTCGGTTGCAGCAGCTCGCCGGGTACTGTCGGGGGCGGAGGCGGGGGCACGGATCAATCGTCGGGTGGAGGCATGATGGGTGGAGGCACGACTGGCAGTCCGGTGACGGTTTATCTTCCGGATGCCAGCATCGGGGGAAGCGTGGGAGCCGGTGGATCCGCCGGGGGCACGACGGGGCCAGCGCCAACGGGCGATGCCAATTGCGGTGTGCAGACTTCCAGTACCACCAAGGTGCCCACCGACGTGCTCCTCGTGCTCGATCGATCAGGCTCGATGAACGAAAGCATCGCCGACGACTGCTGCTGCACCAATAGCTGCCGGCAGCTCATCAGCATCAAGCTGTGCGCAAGTACCAGCAATTGTGCCGAGCGTTGGCCAGCGCTGACCTCGGCCGTGAACACGACCATCGCAACGACGACAGGAATCAACTGGGGTCTCAAGCTGTTTTCTACGCGCGGCGCCACCGATAGCTGTTCCGTCAGCAATGGCGTCGAGGTCGGCACCAGCAGCGGAGCAGCAGCCGTGGAAAGCGCCATCGCGGCGGCAAGTCCGCTCGGCAGCACGCCGACGGCGAAGGCCATCACCGCCGCGACGGCCTATTTGCAGACCGTCAATGACAACAACAACAAGGTCATCCTGCTCGCTACGGACGGCGAGCCCAACTGCAAGCCGGGATCGAGCGACACGAGTACGCCCGACGTAGACGGCACCACAGCCGCGCTTCAGGCTGCGCTGGCCGCGGGGTTCAAAGCCTACGTCATCGGCATTGGTCCGAGCGTCGGCAATCTGGACAATTTCGCCAGTGCCGGCGGAACGGATCACTACTTCCCGGCCACATCGGCGGCGGATCTGGCCGCTGCCCTCGCGGCCATCAGCAAGGCGGTGTCAAGCTGCACCTTCACCATGCCGCAACCGCCACCCGACCCGAATAACATCGCGGTCTACGAGGACGGAAAGCTCGTCGCTCAAGACCCGGACAACGGATGGAGCTTCGGCGCGACCAGCCAGACCGTAATGCTCAATGGAAGCGCATGCAGCGCCATCACGTCGGGCGCTGCCAGCGAAGTCAAGGTTCTGTTCGGCTGTGCCGGCCAGGCTCCGCCAGGCCAAATCTATTAGCCTACCTTGGCCATCATGCTCGCTGGCCACCGCTATTGCCGCTCCCTTCGTGGCGGACTGCAAGGGTAGCTCGGCATGAAGAACCGCTTTGCCGCTTCGGTTGCGTTGTCTGCCTCGGCCATCTTGCTTGTAATGGCTACTTCTCCGCGCCGCTGGGAATCGACCACGTGCCGGTCTTCTGGTCGAGCTTGTGGCACAGAGTGCACTCGCCCTGATAGAAGCTCATGAAGTGATTCTCTTGACCGCCGACCAGGTGGATGAGGTGCATCAGACGCACGAACTGCGGAGCTGCTTGGAATTTGGGCCCATGGCACTTGAGGCACGCGTTCGGGATATCCTTGAACGTGGTATCGACAACGGGCGGGTGCCTGCCTTGGATCGTTGACGGATAGGCGGCTGCGGCCTTTGTCTTGGCCAGCATCTTCGGATCCACTTGTTGGGTGAGACCGCGGACGATGGTGCTGAGCCGGGCGTCCAGGTTCATTTCGGGATGGTTGACGTGGCAGTCGACGCACGCTTTGGGATGCGTGTCTTGTGCCGTGAGGCCAGGGATCTTGCGCGCTGTCGGCGGCGTGGGTATCGCAGCGGGCTTTTCCGCAAGGCTCGCTGCCGAGGCCAACAGAACAAGAGTCACCAAACCAACGAACACGCTCTTCATTACCCATATTTGCATCGACGGTCGCCTCCTAGGCAAGGACGGTAACACGACTACGTCGTCTGCCGATCAGGCAAGCTGCGTAGCGCGCCGCCGACCGAAGAGCATCAGCACAAGACAGCCAAGTGCCGCCACGATGGAAATGGCCGCACCGACGCTGACCCATGCATCGCCGTATTTGATCGTCACCCAGTGTCTCCCGGGCGGTACGACGAATCCCGAAAGGGACACGTCGGTGCGCAAGAGGGAGGCCGGCTTTCCGTCGACAGTCAGCCTCCAGCCTTCGTCCCAAGTCTGATTGAATGCAACGAAGGACGGGCTCGGCCCTTTGGCTTCCACGTCGAGGACAATACTGTCCGGCGTGCGCGAGTGGACCTGCACGGCGGCAGGCGACGGCGGCGTGGGGAAGCTCGCCAGGTGCTCGTCGTCCACGCACGCGCTGTCGCGCACGTGCGCTTGCAAGCGGTGCACGGCGGCCAACCACCCCTCGGTGCCGTGAACAACTTCCACTTGCGTCGCCGCGAACGCGATGGGCTGCTGGTCGCGCATGAAGACGACCTCGACGGGACCCTGGCCGGCTGGGCCGACGACGAGGCCATCCTGCCAGTGCACCCCTGCGCTAAACTGAACCACGGCGGTAACCCCACGCCGCTCGAGCAGCGGCGTGGCAAGCGAAGGATCCTCTCTGACCGCTTTCCAGAAGGCTTGGTTGCCGTCGTCGGTCCAACGCAAGAAGGTGAGGTCGTAGTCGTTGTCGAGGGTCATGGCCAGACCCCACTGGGCCGGCAGTGGCGGTTTGCCCACGCCCTCGACCTGGCCCATTGTGGGATGCCACTCGGCAGCGTGAAAGATGAGGTCATCCGAGGCTCGGTTGAGTAGCGGGGCGAACGATGCCGGAGGTGTGGTCAAGGCTTGGATCGGGGTGGAGTGAACCACCTGTCGTCCCGCACTGACGAGATCGAGAGCCAACACTGCGCAAACGATCAAGGCGCGGGGTAGGCGTCCCCAGCGAATACCTGGCCAGATCACAATGAGCAGAGCGGCCGCGACTCCAGCAACACGAAGGGCATCGACGGCCGCAACTCGCCAAGGAAAATCAGAGGCAAAGTGCCTCGAAAATAGTGCGATCCCGGCCGCTGCCAACATGGCAATGGCAACGAGCCCGACGAGCACGCGTGCAAGATGCCGTCTAGCCTCGCGCCTGCCCAAGATCGCCTGGTCGAAACCGTAGGCCGAGGCGAGTGTGACCGGCAGGACGAAGAGCAGGGCGTATTTCTCCGGGAAGCGAATGGCGGACACGATTGGCAAGTGGCGCAGAATCCGCCATGGGGCGAAGTGTTCGCCGAGCGAGAGCAGGAACCCGAAGCCTGCAACCACGATCCACGGTAGAAGGGCGCGAAAGCGATAGCGCCATGCCGCGAAGGCGAGCAGGGTCACGGCCAGCCCTGGGTAGAGGGAAAAGAAGTAGGGACTCTCTCGTCGGGGATACAGATGGCGTCCCCAAAACAGGTTTTCGTTGCCGGTCTCGACATTCCCCAGAACACCAGGCAACAGAAGGTCGAGAGCTCGCACAGGCGGCATCGACCATTCGCCAGCCGATGCGCCGAGGCCGAGGGCGCGCACGGTCTTGCCAGCGTGGTGGGCGCCGGGAAGAAGCGTGACGGATCCGACCGCAAGCCCCAGGACCAAGCCAGCCACGACGGCCGCAGGGCCGAAGCGCGCGCGACGGGGCCGAATCGTTGACATGGAAACCCTCGAAGGGTTTCCATGCCTTCCCGCGATGCTTCGCGGCTGGCCAAGCCAGCCGGCTTCGCACGCGACTAGCGTCGCGGCCGCGCAAAGAAGCGGTGTCATGAGCAGCGTGGAGGGCTCTCCCGCTAGGCACTCGGCGCCAACACAGAGGGCGAGTGCGGCCATGTCCGCGACGCGTGGCTTGCGCATCAGATGCACAACGAAGGTCAGGGATAGGGGCAGGATGGACGCGGAAAAAAGGGTGGGCAGTAAATTGGTCGAGGACAATAGGTAGCCGCCAAAGCCCCAGCCCATTCCGCCGAAAATGGAGGCCAACCGGCTTCGTCGGAGCGCGCGCAGTAAGAGATACATGCTGCCCGCACCCGCCAAGAGCGGTAGGAGCGCTTGCAGGCGGAAGGCCACTTCGAAGGGAAGAAAGAAGAATAGCGCGGTGAGGGGATGGAATATCTCGTGCTCCGGATTGGCCGCGAAGGGCTGGCCCGAGGCGAAGAAGGGATTCCACAGCGGAATGCCTTGCGACGCCCTGGCCAGGGGCGCAACGAGCGACTTGGCCGGGTGGTAGTAGGCGGCAAGATCCCGATCCGCGAAGGTTTCGGAGCAAAACAGGACACGCCAAAACAGACCGGCCACAAGAACGATCAGGAAGCCGGCCGCCGCGAGCCCGACGAGGCGGGTCGCATTGCCAAAGGTTCGTGCCGCCATCGCCACCCACTATAGTGCACTACGAAGCGCTCTGTCCCTTGCACCTTTCCAAGGGCCAGGGTCTTGCCCGCAGCTATCGTTTCTCCAAGACGGCGCGGATCTTCGCCAGCAGATCTTCCATCGTGTACGGCTTCTGGACGAAGCCCGCCAAACCCTTGCCCGCGAATCGGCTGACGATGTCCTGCTCGTTATAGCCCGAACTCAGGATCACTCTCACGCCTGGCTGCAAGCGCCGCATCTCACGGTAGCAGGCCTCGCCGTCGACATGAGGCATGGTCAAATCCAGGATGACCAGGGTGATGCTGTCCTTCTCGCTGGTGAACTTCTCGATGGCTTCGCGGCCGTCCGCGGCGACGATGACCTCGAAGCCCGCCCGTTGCAACATGCGACGGCCCAGGTTGCGGATGGTGTCCTCGTCGTCGGCAAGCAAGATTTTTCCAGAGGCGTGATAGGCGGCGGGAAGCACGACCTTGGCTTGCAGCTTGCTGGCCTGGCTTTCGCTGGCCGGGAAAAGCAGCTTGAAGGTCGTGCCGCGATTGGGTTCGCTGTAGACCCTGATGGCGCCGTGGTGGCCGCGCATGATACCGAGCACGGCGGCCAGCCCCAGTCCGCGTCCGGTGAACTTGGTCGAGAAGAACGGGTCGAAGATTCGATCCACGGTGGGCTTGTCCATGCCATGACCGGTATCGGCGATTTCCACATAGACGAAGTCGCCGGGTGGCAAGCGGTCCGAGCCGAAACAACCCTGAAGATAGTCGGCCTCGCAATGTGCGAGGCCCACCGTCACGGAGATAACGCCGCTACGTTCGCCGATGGCCTCGGACGCATTGACGATGAGGTTCATGATGACCTGCCGAAGTTGCGTGGCATCGGCTTCGACCGCCGGGATTCCGTCCGCGAAGTGGTATTTGAGCACGACCTTCTTGCTGATGCTTACCAGCAGCAAGTGCCCCATTTCTTCGACCAGCTCCTTGCAGATCCAGGGGCTGGACGGTAAAGCGTCCGCGGCCGCTGTAGGCCAAGAGTTGCCGGCAGAGATCGGCGGCCCGCCGGGCGGCAACCTCGATGCCCTCCAGGCTGGCGCGCGACGGGGCGAGCGGCGACATTTCGGTCTTGGCCAGGTCGGCGTTGCCCAGAATCCCGGTCAGCAAGTTGTTGAAGTCGTGCGCGATACCGCCCGCGAGCACGCCCAGACTCTCCAGTTTCTGGGTGTGCAGCATCTGCTGCTCCAAATTGCGTTGATCCGTGATATCGCGGCCAACCGAGAGCACGACCGCCTTGCCGCCCAGCTCGAAGGGGCACGCGAAGATCTGCATGGTGCGAACTTGTCCGTCGCGCCGCCGAAACTTGAATTCCAGCCAGTCCACGTTCTTGCCCTGGGCCAACGTGGCGTACATGGCGTCGCGCTGGCTGGGATCCACCCACGTCGACAGCTGCTTCGTCGACTTGCCCAGGATCTCCTCTCGCGGGTATCCCGCGGCTGCGCAGAAGCTGTCGTTGCAAGCGATGATCGTGCCGTCCGATTCGGCCAAGGTCACGGGACCTGGAATGAGCTCGAAGATACGCCGAAAGCGTTCCTCGGACTCGCGCAAGGCGCGCTCCTTGTGTGCGCTGTCGGTGATGTCCTGGATGATGCCGACCATGAACACGGGCCGGCCGAGAGCGTTCTTCTCCAGCTCACCCATGCCGTGAACCCAGCGGACGCTACCGTCGTTGGCGCGCACGATGCGATAGCGCCGGTCGAAATCGTGTCCACCCTGAACGACATCCTTGACAAAGTAGCGATGCATTTCCTCGCGCTCATCGGGATGCACCAGGCTGAGCCAACCCGCGAGATCCTTGTTGAAGGCCTGCGAGACGCCGAAAAGGACGTCGAGCGCAGTCGAGCTGTTCCAGGTGCCCTTCGCGATGTCGAAGCGGTAGGAGCCGATGTGCGCGACATGCTGGGCTCGCTGCAGGAACCATTCGCTTTCGCGCAAAGCGCGCTCGCTGCGCTTTCGCTCGGAGATGTCGAGGAAGATCGTGGCGAACTGCCGGGTGCCGAAGGGCACCACGCTGATGTCGTAGTAACGGTCGAAGGGTTCGAATTGGGACTCGAAACGAGCCGGCTTGCCACTGAGCACGACACCGGCAAACTCGTCTAGAAACGGCGGTTTCGCAGTACCGTAGACTTCGGTCGCCAGCTTGCCGACCGCACCTGCGCCACCAAGCCCCACGTATTGGTCGAACTGGGGATTGACGTCCAAGATGCGGTAGTTGGTCGGGTTGCCGTCCGCATCGCAGACTAGCTCGTGCAAGGCGACCCCTTCTTGCATGTGGAGGTAGAGCGATCGAAAGACGTCGCGGCCATCGAACTTGTCCGGTGCCTTCCCGACTTCGGCCATGCGTCCTCCACGAGAGCCGCGGGCGTTGGTCCACCCACCCGCATTTCCCGACGGAGATCTTATCAGGATTTGCGTGCTGCTGTCACGCCGATTGGGCTAGTTTGGCGTGAAGGCGTAAACTTGATTGTTTGCGGCCACGAACACGCGACCATTGGCGACAATGGGTGTCTCGAACTTTTGAACCGACGACATGGTGTCTGTGGTTGTCCCACCCGCGAAGATGGATTTGCCGGTGTCTCCGTCAAGGCCATAGAGCTTGTTGTCGTTGCCGACGATCCACACCACCGCATCGGTCCCGGTGGCGTCCGTGGCGCTGACCGTGGGCGAATCCTGCGTTGATGGACCTCCACACCAGGCCATCGAGGCAGTGGGCGGACTGGCGGCGGCGATCTTGAAGGCGGCTAGGCCACCCGACTGGCCGCTTGGACAGGACTTGCCCGTGCCCTTGAAAACCACGTAGGTACCGCTTGGCGTTGTGTAGGCCGCGGAGGCATTGATGATTGTCCCGTTGGCGACCGAGGCCAACGCAAGAGGACTGCCGATGCCGCCGAAATTGCTCTTGTCGAGGATGTAGGCGTTGCCGTCCTTGCCCAAGCCAACGACCAGGGCCGAGGGCGTGGCCCCGGGCACGTGGACGACGATGGGCGCGGTTCCGCCGATATCCGTATCGGCGTCGTCCAGGGCCGCCCAATTGGAGGGCGTGAAATAGTCCGCGTTCTGCCCGCTGAAGACCAGCGACGTCGGCAAGCGGAAGATTGTTTCCCCGTCTTGCCACGTCGGCGGTGCGACGAACATGTTGGCCTGGTTCTCCGTATTGCCGGTAGCGAAGAAAAGAGACTGCCCATCCGAGGAGATCCCCCCCGGCGCCCACACGCCACCGGCAATCGCGCGACTCGCCCATGCGCTGACCTGCGTGGGATCGGAAGTCGAAACACCCACGATCCAACCGTGGTAGTCGCCGCAGTCGCCGATGTGCCCGCCGAAAGGCACGAACACCTTGCCACCGAGCAGGATCAGGGCGCCGCGCTGATTCTCCGCCAGCGAATTGAAAGTCGTGGCGCCGAACATGGCGGTGCTGTTCAGGTCGACCGGCCAGCCCGACTTGATCGCACCCGTGCTGGCATCGAGAGCGAAAACCTGATGCTGAGCGGTCGCGTTGGCGCTGGCGATGGTCATGGCGTCCAGGTAAATCGTGCGCGTGGCCGCATCGATAACGGGCGTTCCGGTAACACCGAGGGGATCGATGTTCCCACACCCGCTGCGAAGCGTGGCCAGGCGCGACTTGGGCAGGGGCGTGCCGAGGCTCTGATCCCAAACCGCCTTGCCTCCGGTCGCGGCATTGAAGGCGTAGACGTGATTTTGCTCGGTGGCCACGATGACGAAATCTGGATCGCTGCCTGCGCCCGCCAGATACAGGGGCTGGGCGTAGGTCGGTCCCGAAATCGTCGCGCCGGCGAAGCTGGTGTCCATGTGCAGATTTGCGATGGCGGCCTTGCTGAGCGCGGAATCCACATAGAAGCCGTCGCGAGAAGGGTTGTTGTGGTGCTGGAGCACCGACACGTGTCCGCTGGCGCCACCGGTGCTGCTGTCCGATTTCGCTACGTCCGTGGCGTTATCCTGGGCGGTGTCGCGCGCGACGTCGGCGCCCATATCCGCCTGGGCCGCGTCCGGTGTTGGGGCCTGGTCGCGCCCGGTCTCGGCTGCGGTCAACACGCCTGACCGGTCCGGGGTCGAATCTGGTGTGGAGGCCGAATCTGGTGTGGAGGCCGAATCCGAAGCGACGCTCTGACCATCTGTGTCGCCAGCATCGGCCCCCTGTTTCTGGGCCTTGCTGGAACTGCAGCCGCCAACCACGAGCACCAAAGCGAAAGCAAGGTACGCACTGCGCATGAACGCCTCTCTGGGGTGTTTGTCAGAAACAGGACAAACTACGTCCCGATTCTTGGATGCCTGCGTAGCGCCCATCGTTGCAACGAATCCTCTGGCGCACCGCTAGGTAAACAACTCGTAACCATTGTCGGCCAGCGCAGAAAGTCCGAATCAACACTTCGCCGGGTGGCATCCAAGCGGGCCGAAGGAGAGCAACTAGCATGAACAACATCATCGTTCGATGGCCGAGCAGCATGCTGCTGGCCTTGTTTGTTTCCGTGACCGTCGTGGCCTGTTCAGACAGTAGCAACTCTGGAAAGATGGATGGCGGCGGCAAGACCGACGTTGCCAGCTCGCCTGATGCGGGCTTGCCTGACACGTCGAATGCAATGGAGCACCCTGCTGCTGATTCCCAGACACCCGATGCACCGATCGCTGACACCGGAAACGCTGCTGATGCCGGAACGGTTGACACGAAACCGGTCGACGCTGGATTGAGCGATGGCCCGGCCAAAGACAGCAGCATCGTCGATGCGCCTGCGGTGGACGTCGGCTCTGCTGACACCGGTTCCGTAGACAGCGGCCAGGCAGCTCTTGCGGTGCGCGGCAAGTACCTGGTCGAAAACGTCATCGCCTGCTCGGACTGCCACACACCCAAGACATCCTCGGGGGCTCCCGACATGACCAAGTACCTGGCCGGCAACAGGACCTTCGTCCAATTGCCGAATGGCGATGTCCTGCCCTCGCGTAATCTGACCCCGGACAAAGCCACGGGTCTTGGCAGCTACACCCCCACGCAAATCAAGGGCATGTTCATGAACGGCTTGGTCCCCGCCGCTGACGGCGGAGCCGCGGCGCTCAACTCGGTCATGCCGTACTATGTGTTCCACAATATGGCTTCCGGCGATGCCGATGCCATCGTGGCCTACCTGCAGTCGATTCCCGCCGTCGTCAACGACGTGGGGAAGCGCTCTGCCTCGTTCGACGTGCCCGCGCCATCGGACTATCTCGATCCGACGACCATCCCCACACCAGCCGCCACCTACCCGCAACGGGACAGTGCCTTGCGCGGCCGCTACCTGGCCACCGAGATCGGTCTCTGCATCGAGTGCCACACGCCCCACTTGCAAACTGGGACCAAACCCCTCGACACGAGCAAGTTCTTCTGGGGCGGCGAGGACTTCAGCAGCTTCTTCGCCGGTACCCTGAACATCCACCCGGTCTCGGCGAACCTTACGTCCGATCCCACGACGGGTCTTGGCAACTGGACGGCGGCTCAGATTGTGACCGTGCTCCACCAGGGAGTGGACGATCAAGGCGTTGGCCTCTGTCCCCCCATGCCCGTGGGACCCCAGGGGGCCTACGGCGGCCTGACCGATCAGGATGCCCTGGATATTGCGAACTACATCAAATCCCTTCCCCCCGCGGTCAACGACGTTGGCCCCGCGTGCGTGTGGCCGCCAGTTCCCGCGGTTGACGGCGGAAGTGCAGACGGATCGGGCATGGACAGCTCGCCCATCGATAGTCCGACTTCCGGCTAGCTTGTTTCCTTTCAAGCTAGAGCGAATGCCAGCGCGCGACTCTCCCGGCGGGCAACAACCGCCGGGAGAGATCCGCGTTCAGTAGTTTGCGCCAACGGGCAGATTCGATGCTAAGAGATCCGCTCGTGAGCACAGAAATCCTGAAAGTTGAAGTCGTTGTCATCGGCGCCGGTCCGGGCGGCTACGTGGCCGGCATCCGACTCGGTCAGCTGCGCAAGAAGGTCCTGGTGGTAGAGAAGGCCGCCCCTGGCGGCGTCTGCTTGAACGTGGGTTGCATTCCCTCGAAGGCGCTCATCAACGCGTCCAAGCTCTACGAAAAGGCGTCCCACGCCGCGGATATGGGCATTTTCGTCGACAACCCGCGGGTCGACCTTGGCCGCATGCAGAAGTGGAAAGACACCGTGGTCGGCAAGCTGACCTCGGGGGTTCGCCAGCTGCTCAAGGCCAACGGCTGCGACTACCGCGAGGGCACCGCGACCCTCCTTTCGCCGCGCACGGTGCGCATCACGCGGCCAGGTTCGGACGATGAACTCCTGGTCGAAACCGAGCACGTCATCATCGCCACGGGCTCGCGCCCGGTGGCCATTCCCAGCCTGCCCTTCGACGGCAAGCGTGTGGTCGATTCCACCGGCGCGCTGGCCTTCACCGAGCTGCCCGCGCGACTGGTGGTGGTCGGCGCCGGCTACATCGGCATGGAGATCGGCACCCTGTACGCCAAGCTCGGCAGCAAGGTCACCTTTGTCGAGGCCCTGCCCACCATGTTGCCCGGCAGCGATCCCGAGTGCGTGCAAGTGGTCGCGCGCAAGGCGAAGAAGCTGGGGCATGGAGGTCATGCTTTCAGCCAAGGCCAAGGGCATGGTCGAGAAGGGCGACTGCGCGGTGCTGACCGTGGAGCGCGAGGGTGGCCCCGTCGATATCGAGGCGGACAAGATCCTGGTGGCGGTCGGCCGCCGGGCCAACATCGAGGACATCGGCCTGGAGATCGCGGGCGTGAGGACCGCGGGCGGCTTTATCACCGTCGATCGCCAGATGCGCACCAGCGTACACAACATCTTCGCCATCGGCGACGTGGCCGGCCAGCCCATGCTGGCGCACAAAGGTTCGCGCGAGGCCGAGGTCGCGGCCGAGGTCATCGCCGAGAAGGCCGCCGAGATGGACGCGCAGGTGATCCCGTCGGTCGTCTTCACCGATCCGGAAATCGCCAGCGCCGGCCTCACCGCCGAGGAAGCGGAGAAACGCGGCCACAAGGTCAAGGTGGGAAAATTCCCCTTCACCGCCCTCGGTCGCGCTATCGCCAACCTGGACACCGACGGCTTCGCCAAGGTGATCATGGACGCCGACAGCGGCCAGTTGCTGGGCGTTCACGTGGTCGGGCAAGGCGCGGGCGACCTCATCAGCGAGGCCGCCCTGGCCATCGAGATGGGCGCCGCCGCATCCGACCTGGCCATGACCATCCACCCGCACCCGACCTTGCCCGAGGCCATCATGGAAGCGGCCAAGGCGGCGCTGGGCGAAGCCATCCACGTCCTGAATCGGTAAAGCCATGCGCATCCTCGTCACCGGCGGCGCCGGCTACATTGGTTCGCACACCACCGAGCTTCTGCGCGCGCGCGGCGATTTCGTGGTCGTCTTCGACAGTCTGGAGCTGGGCTATCGCCAAGCCATCGGCGACACTCCCCTGGTGGTGGGCAACACGCGCGACGGCGCCCTGGTGAGGCAAGTCATCGGCGATCACAAGCTGGAAGCCGTCATCCATTTCGCCGCCTACAAGGCCGCCGGCGAATCGATGATCAACCCCGCCAAGTACTTCGACAACAACGTGCAAGGCAGCCTGCAACTCATGGCGGCGGCCTGCCAGGCGGGGGTGCGCCAATTCGTGTTCTCGTCGACGGCATCGGTCTATGGCACGCCCAAGACCTTGCCGGTTTGCGAGAGCGACGAGCTGCGCCCCGAAAATCCCTATGGCGAGAGCAAGCTCCTGGTCGAGCGCATGCTCAAATGGTTCGACACCTGCCACGGCCTGCGCAGCGTGATCTTGCGCTACTTCAATGCGGCGGGCGCGGCGCTGGATGGCGAGAACGGCGAAGATCCGCGCTACGTGCAAAACCTGATTCCCGTGGTCATGAAGGTCGCCACTGGGCGGGCGCCCACGCTGCGTGTGTTCGGCACCGACTATCCCACGCCCGACGGGACCGGCATTCGCGACTACATCCACGTGCTCGATCTGGCCGAGGCGCACGCTCGTGCGCTCGATTTTCTCGCCGCCGGCAAGGCCTCGGAGGTCTTCAATATCGGCACCGGTCAAGGCGCCTCGGTGCGCGAGGTTCTCGATCGTTCCCGCCGCATCAGCGGCATGGACATCGCGGCCGACTTCGTCGCACGCAGGCCCGGCGATCCCGCCGCGGTCTACGCCGACAATCGCAAGGCGCGCGAGATTCTTGGCTGGTCGCCCCGCTACGGTCTCGAGGAAATCATCCAGACCGCCTGGCGCTGGCACCATCGACATCCCGACGGCTTCGTGAACCCAAGTCAAAAGTAGACCTGGGCAGTCCTCTTTGGCGCGCGCTACACTAGCCCGGTGTCAAATCGGGCGGAGTCCTATGACGTGGTCATCATCGGCGCGGGTCCTGGCGGCTTGTCCTGCGCCAAGCACCTAGCGGGCTCGGCCAAGAAGGTTCTGGTGCTGGAGAAGAGCGCGGGCCTCGGCCAAAAGATCTGCTCGGGATTGATTTCGCCCAAGGCGTTTCCGGACATGGCGGGTGATTCGGACGTTCGCGGCATCCCGTGGACCGAGATCTCCGTTGCCACGAAAAGGTCGAAGAAGACCATCACATTCGCACGGCCGTACCTGTGGACCATGGGCCGCAAGGACATCGAAGGTCGCCTGCTTGGCGATTGCACGGCCGATGTCCACTTTTCCGAGCCGGTACGCAGAATCACCCGCGATTTCGTCGAAACCGACAAGGGTCGCTACACCTACAAGCACCTGGTCGGCGCCGACGGCTCCTTGTCCAAGGTGCGCAAGTACCTCGGGCTGCCTTCCAAGCACATCGTGGGTTGGGCCTTCCACTACATCCTGGACCGTCCCTGCGCGGAATTTCAAATGCACTGGGTTCCGCGCGAGTTCAAGGGCGCCTACGGCTACATGATGCCGAAGAACAGACAGCAGACCATGGCCGGCCTGGCCTGGGCTGGCGAGTCCTTCGACGCCGAGGTCGCCGCGCGCGCGAAGACGTGGATTGCGCGCACCTTCCACATCGACCCGGACAAAACCCCCCACGAAGCCATGAAGGGCAACGCCGACTACCGGGGCTGGCGATTCGGCAACACCTACCTGATCGGCGATGCGGGTGGCTTCCTGAATCCCGTCACCACCGAGGGCATATGGTTTGCCATGCGCAGTGGCGAGGGCGTCGCCAAGTTCATCCTCGGCGATTCCGAGGGCGAGCGCATCCTGACCAAGATGGTGGCCGCCCACCGCAAGCAGGTTCGGATTTTCGACCTTATGACCAACCGCAAACTGCCGCTGTGTTGGTTCATCGAATGGCTCTTTCGCAATCCCGAAAGGGGCCTTCGACGAAGGATTTTCAACGGGGTATTCTGGAATCTGATGGAAGGGTGAGCCACTCAAGCGCCGCGGCGAAAAGTCGATAGATGGTAACGGCACTCGATGAGTCAACAGCGCGCGGAATCCGAACGGCGAATCTACCCTCGGCATCGAGTGCGCGTGGCGGTGCTTTGGCGCAATCGCCAGCAAGACGTCATGCCCGGAGAGATCTGCGACGTGTCTGTTCAAGGTGTCTTCGTGGTTGCCACCAGCGCGCTGCCCGATGATGTGGGCACGGGCGACTTCACGCAGATCACCTTGCAAACCAAGTCGGGCGAGGAGACCTTGACCGGCATCGTGCGCTGGCGCGGCTATCACCCCTTGCACCAAGCCATCGGCTGCGGCATCCGGCTAGACGAAGCCAGCATGGCCCTGGTCGCGCGCCTGTTCCCGGCGCTGCGCGAACCGGAAAAGTCGTAGCCCCCAAACAAAACGAGCGCCAGGAAAAGACACCTGACGCTCGTCGGGACGGCAGATCGCCCGCAATAGCTACTTTTTGATCTCGAGCAGCTCGATGTCGAAGACCAGCATGCCGTATGGCCTCCCGGGCGCGCCGGGCTCGTCGCCGTAGGCCATCTTGCCCGGGATCCAGAAGCGCGTCTTTTCGCCCTCGACCATGAGCTGAACGCCTTCGGTCCAGCCCTTGATCACGCCGCCCAGCGGAAACTCGGCCGGCTGGCCGCGCACGACCGAGCTGTCGAAGCGTTTGCCGTCCGTGGTCCAGCCGGTGTAGTGCACTTTCACCACGCTGCTGGCGGTCGGATGCACCTTGCCCTTGCCCTTGGTCAGCACCCGATAGGCTAGGCCCGACGCTGTCTTCTTGGCGTTCTTGGGCACTTCCTTCACGTCGGTGGGCACGGCCGGCGCGGGCGGAGCCTTGGTGTAGCTGAGCAATTCCACGTCGAAGACCAAGGTTCCCGACGGACCACCCGGCCGACGAGGTGTATCGCCGTAGGCGAGATTGGCTGGAATCCAGAAGCGGCGCTTCTCGCCCTCGACCATGAGCTGCAAACCTTCGGTCCAACCCTTGATCACGTGGTCGAGCGGGAATTCCGCGGGCTGGCCGCGCACCACCGAGCTGTCGAACATCTTGCCGTCGGTCATCCAACCCGTGTAGTGCACCTTCACGGTGTCCTCGGCGGCGGGGTGGGCGGTGCCGGTGCCC
Organism: uncultured delta proteobacterium; assembly: GCA_963723955.1. Classification (GTDB taxonomy): domain Bacteria; phylum Myxococcota_A; class Polyangia; order Fen-1088; family Fen-1088; genus Fen-1118. The sequence continues at coordinate 2,296 of CAVRSU010000029.1, read as the reverse complement.
TTTTGAATGACCTTCGAGGCGAGGCCCGAGGCGGTCTTCTCGGCATCGGCGGGCGCCGCCGCGACGTCGGCGGGCGCGGGCAACCCCTTGGGTTCTTCAGGTGCCTTCGCCGCAGGTGGTGGCGGCAGTGGCGCCGGCTTGGCAGGTTCCTTCTTGCAGGACGAACACGCGAGCATGGCCATGAGCATGGCGGTGGAGATGTATTGCATGGGTGCAATCTCGGCTGGTTTCTGCCCTCCTGTCAACACCCAGTGCTATCGAGTAGTCTTGCGCCATGCCATTGTTCCAGAAGCCGGCGGGCACACCCGAGGAAATCACAGCCAGCCGGCCGCTAGAAATTCAACCCGCCGAAGTCGCCACCTTCGACGAGGAAACCTGGTACCGGCGCGCATTTCGCGGCGAGGACGCACCCCAGCTCACCCTGCGCGCGGTGCTGCTGGGCTCGCTCCTGGGATTTCTGCTGGCTTTTACCAATCTCTATGTCGGGCTCAAGACCGGTTGGGGCCTGGGCGTGGCCATCACTGCGTGCATCGTCTCCTTCTCGTTGTGGAACCTGTGCCTGCGCATCGGTCTGGCGCGCTCGCCGCTTTCCATCTTGGAAAGCAATTGCATGCAGTCCACCGCATCGGCGGCTGGCTACTCGACGGGCAGCACCATGGTGTCGGCCACGCCCGCCCTACTCATGCTCAGCGTGACCACGGAGAGCCCGAACGGTCACCACTTGCCCTGGCCGGTGCTGGCGGGCTGGACGTTTTTTCTCGCGCTCCTGGGCGTGGCCCTGGCCATCCCCATGAAGCGCAACATGATCAATCAAGAGAAGCTACGTTTTCCGTCGGGCATCGCCGCCGCGGTCACGCTGCAGTCGCTGTACAGCCAGGGCAAGGAAGCGGCGGCCAAGGGCAAGGCGCTGTTCTACGCGGCGCTGGTCGCGGCGGTGCCGCCGCTCATCATGGATCTCCCGTTTCGGCGGCCCACACCCGAGCGGCCGTACAAGGGACTGGCTCCCGACACCTCCTCCATCTTCGACTGGCTACCCGTGCCGGGCAGGGATCCGAAGACCGGCGTCGGCTACCACGCCAGCGACTGGAACTTCGTCCTCGACAACAAGCTGGTCATGATTGCCGCGGGCGCGCTCACCGGGCCGCGCATCTGTTTTTCCATGGTCGTGGGCGGCCTGATCCTGATGTACTCGGTCGGGCCAGCCGCTGTCGCCGACGGCGCCGCACGAAGCGCCGGCCGTGCCTGGCGAGACATCGGCATCTGGATCGGCGCCCCCATGATGATCTCCGCCGGCCTTCTCACCTTCTTCACCCAGTGGCGAACCATCGTGCGCGCCATGGGCGGGCTGGGCCGAACGGGCAAGTCAACCTATGCCACCGCCGAAGTGCCCGGCTCGTGGTTTCTCGGCCTTGGCCTGGTCGCCACCGTCGGCGTTCTGTTCATCGGGCACACCCAGTTCTTCATTCCCTGGCACCTTGGCCTCATCGCCGTGCTGCTGACTTTCTTCCTGTCGCTGGTCGCCTGCCGCGCCACCGGCGAATCTGACATCACGCCCATCGGAGCCATGGGCAAGGTCACCCAGCTGGTGTACGGCGTGCTCATCCCGCAGAACGCGACCGCGAATCTGATGACCGCGTCGATCACCGCCAATGCGGCGGCGTCCAGCGCCGACTTGCTGACCGATCTCAAGTCGGGCTATCTCCTCGGCGCCCATCCGCGCCGCCAGTTCCTCGCGCAACTGATGGGCGTGTTCGCCGGCACCGCCGCGACCATCATCGGGTTTCGTCTGCTGGTGCCCGACGCCAGCGTCTTCACAGGGGCAGGTGGTGCGCAGCCCACCTTCGCCGCGCCCAGCGCCCAAGCCTGGCTAGCCGTGGCCAGAGTTTTTCAAGAAGGCATCGGCCATCTTCACGTCATGGCTCGCCACGGAATGGTGTGGGGCCTGCTCGTCGGCTCCATGCTCTCGGCCCTGGAAATCGCCTTGCCCAAATACCGACGATGGATTCCGTCGCCCATCGGCATCGGCCTCGGCTTCATCCTGCCCTTCTTCAACCCATTTTCCATGCTTCTCGGTGCGCTAGGCGCCTGGCTATGGTCGCGCCGCAACCCCGCCCACGCCGACCGCTACGTCGTGCCCGTCTCGTCGGGAATCATCGCCGGCGAATCCATCGTCAGCGTGGCCATTGCGCTGGTGAACAACGTGTTTCTGCGACGGTAGGAGGTCAGGTGGGCGAGATCAGCGCGACGGTTGGAAAGTAGGTGCGGTAGCGGGCCACGTCGCGGGTAAGCAAGGAAA
>CAVRSU010000028.1:0-353917 GCA_963723955.1 uncultured delta proteobacterium | reverse complement strand
CGCCCACGGTGGAAAGCGAGCTGTCGGGCCGGGCAGCATCGGGAGACTGGGGCGAGACCGCATTCACTCCGTTCCAGTAGCTCTTGTTGTTGCCGATCTGGGTAAGGCCGAGCTCGCCGCTGACTTGAAAACCGGCAAAACCAATGGTGTCAGCAGGCATGGGGATCCGCGGCGCCATCACCACGCCCAGCTCGGACATGAGGCTCCGAAAGTTGCTTCTCCCTTCGCTGTCGATGTTCACGCCCGTGACCAGACCGCTCGCGTCGCGCTGGACCCAGCGGCACTCTTGCGTGCCGAGAGCGGGTGACGAACCCTGCGGACACAGGCTCAGGAGCTTGAGGTCGTTCCTGCCGGCCAAGGCTTTCCCCGCGACGGCGATGGAGAAAAGCGCAATCCCAATCGCCAGGGGACGGAGGGTTCGCAGCGGGTTCATCTAGTTAGAACGGTATGTGGCTGCGGCAAGGCCTGTCAAGGAACCTTCGGCAATGATGCACGATGGCTTCTCATGCAAACTTGCGAAGGTCCCGTTTGACCGATGGTGCCGCCTCCCGTAGCTTGCACGCACCATGGCCGCTGTCATCACGGGGATCCTGGCCGCCGGGCTACTGGCCCTGCTCGCCAGCCTTGCGTTGCTCCTCGGGTTTGGCTTCGAACGATTCGTGGGCACGCGCTACCTGCGCCGGGAAGCCAAGTCGCGCGTCGTGCGGCTGGGCCCTTTTGTCGCCCTGGCAAGCACGATGGTGGACTTCGCCATCATCCTGGCCACGCGCAGCCATCACCGCACTCTGGAAACCTTCGCCGTGATCGTCGCGCTGGTCGCCCTGCTGGCCACGATCCTCTTCCTGCTTCTTCGCCTGCTCTCGGTTTTCACCACCGTCTCGACGGTGGGCGTGATGCTCGGCGTGGCCTCGCTGGTCGTCGTGCTGTCCGTGACCAGCGGGTTCGAGCGCGAATTCCAGGAAAAGGTCCAGGCCGTCAACGCCCATCTCATCGTGACCTCCTACGGGCTTGAGCGCGACGTTGACGAAGCCGAGCGCGAAGCGCAAAAAGTCCGCGCCGAGATGGCTGGTTTTCCAGGCCTGGTGCGCACCTCGCGCTTTAGCTTCACGGCCGGCGAGGTGATGATTGGCAAGATTGGCGCCAACCTCAAGGGTGTGGAAGTTTCCGAGGGCGTGCCGGAATTGCGACGGGCCTTGGTCGAGGGCTCGGTCGACGACCTCGACAAGCCGGCCACCTGCCCCGGCGGCGAGGGATACGGCGGAGGCAAGGAAATGGTCGGGCGCCTCATTCTGGGTGGCGACCTGGCCCACCGGGTACACGCAGCGGTCGGCGACTGCATTCAGGTGCTGGTGCCTTTCTCCGGCGGCTTCGAGTCCGGACCGAGCGCCTACCTCTTCCGCGTGGTCGGCATCACCTCCTTCGGCTTTCAAGAGTACGACGCACGCTTGGCCTTCATTCCGCTTGAGGACGCCAAGCGCCTGGGTAACGCCCGCCAATCCATCTTCGGCGTGGAGATGCGCTTCACCGATCCGATGCTGGCCTTGCGACTTGAGGATGCCGTGGAAGCGCGCCTGGGCCCGGACCGGCGAATCATCGACTGGAAGACCCTGAACAAGAATCTCTTCATGGCCCTCACCATGCAGAAGCTCATCATCTCGCTTCTTGCTCGTGCTCATCACCGTGGTCGCGGCCTTCAACATCTTGGCTTCGCTCACGTTGGTCGTTCTATCCAAGGTGCGCGAGGTCGCCATCCTGGCGGCCATGGGCGCGCGCCGGGGATCGCTCATGCGCCTGTTCTTGGTCTCGGGCAGTATCGTGGGATTCGTGGGAACCGGGCTCGGCATCGTCTACGGCCTGGCCATGTGCGGACTGGCGGCGCTCTACGGCTATCCTCTGGATCCCAAGGTGTATTTGATCGCGCGCTTGCCCGTCGAGGTGTCGACGCGCGAGATCCTGCTGGTCGCCGGCGCCACGCAAATCATCTGTCTTCTGGCCACGCTCTATCCAGCGTAGCGGGCTTCGCGCCAGCAGGTGGTCGACGGCCTCAAGTACGTCTAGGTCTAGGATTCCGGCAGAGCCAAGGATTCGGGCGGTGGCACGTTTGGCCGCGGGCTGCTGGAGCGCGCGCCTTTCCCCGTAGCTGAAGCGGTTCTTGAGGTTGTTGATGGGTTTCTCGAACAGGTGCCAGGACAGCATGGCGACCGCAAGGGTGATGGCCAGGCCGACCCCCGCGTTGGTCAGGTTGAAGGTGCCGTAGTAGCGGCTGGACCAGCCCAGGCAATTGGGATGGAAGAGGTAGAGGCCGTAACTGATCTGGCCGAAGTAGGCGAAGGGACGGAAGCCCAGGGCGCGCGACAGGAACCAAGTCGGCTGCTGCCACAGGGTCAGCACCAGCGCCGCCGTGGCCAGGCCAAGCGAGATGGGGCCGAAGGTGGCGAAGAGGCCGCCGGTTCCGTACACGGGCCAATAGAAATGCGCGATGAAGAGGAGGAAGAAGATGGCGCCACCGAGGCCTATCCAGCGCAGCCCGCGGGCACCGATGCCGGCGAAACTTCCCTTGCGTTCGATGATGGCGGTGGCGATGCCGAGTCCGAGCAGGTCAAATTGCATGGGCGAGAGCACCCAGAAATCGCGGCTTGAGCCGGAATGATCGATAAGCGCGCGGGCGACTGCCACGCCCACGATGACCCCGGCGAGAAGACGGACCAGGGTGCGCGGCTTGACCAAGAGCACGACCAGGGGCGCGAGCATATAGAAATGCTCCTCGACGGCCAGGCTCCAGAAATGGCCCTCGCGGATGCGATCCATGCCCACGACGAAGGAACGGAAGTTGGTCAGGTAACTGAGGTGCCAGAGGAAGCTGTCGCTGGCGACGGGATCCGAGCGGCCCGAGAGAACGAGGAACACAGCCAGGATGGCGATGAAGAGGTAGTAGACCGGGAAGATGCGCAGCGCGCGGCGGATGTAGAAAGTCTTGAGCTTGGCGCCGAGGCCGAATCCCGGCCGGGTCTTGTCTTTGAGGTCGAGCAGAATCCCGCCAATCAGAAACCCCGAGAGCACGAAGAAGATGGGCACGCCGAGATAGCCGAAGCGGATGATCGGCCAGTTGCCCCAGGGACTCCACTGCAAAGCATGGAAAAAGAAGACCAGCAGGAAGGCGAAGAAGCGCAGGCCGTCCAGAGAATGGTTGTGGCGCTTATCGGCGGTGGTGGTGCGCTGTCTTGCCTGGCTTGTCCCTGGCATGGCGAGTTTGGTCGACTTCTAGCATGGGAACCCTGAGAGGGTTCCCAAACCCTGCGATGCTGCGCTGCCGGCAAAGCCAGCGAAGCGTAGGCTCCGCATGCGCGTGCCTCGGCGCGCTAAGCACCGGCCCACTTTGTTCTGGACGCCTATCCGTAGTAACGTCCCCCATCCTCATGCCGACGAGAACGCTTCTGTGTGTCGAACCAGACGAAGCTGCCCTGGCCATCATCGCTGGGACCCTGGAACCATACGGTTTCGAGATCAAGAACATCACCAACGGCGACCAAGTCGTCGACTGGGCCAGGAAGAACCGGCCCGTATTGATGATGGTTTCGGTCGAGCCCAAGAAGATTGGCTACGCGATCTGCAACAAGATCAAACGCAACGTCGAGCTCAAAGATGTCCCGCTCATTCTCACCTCGGGGGAGGAGGCACCCGAGAAGTTCGACCAGCACAAGACCTTCAAGCTGCGCGCCGATGACTACATGTTCAAGCCCCTGGATCGCCACGAGCTCATGCGAAAGGTGAACGTGCTCATCGGCCTCGACGAGCCCGAGTCCGCTGCGGCTCCCAGCCCGTCCGCCGAGATTTTTCTGGGCACGGATGTGGTGTCCTCGGAAATCGCTATCGACGCCGATGACATCGTCGAGGAAGCCAAGATTGGGACGCCGTCGACCCAATCTGTCGACAGCGCGGTGGACCCAACCGGTCACGACCCCTTGGGCGTCAACCCGGTTCTGGACGCCATGTTCGACAAGGAAGCCGATGCGGCCTTCGATGCGCTGGAATTGCCGACACCCGAGCCGACCCACGCCAGCCCGGATCCGAGCCTGGATGTCGCAACACCGCCACCGGTGGACGTGGCCTCGGCCGGTGCTGCCCCGCCGCCCCCGCCCCCTGATGGCGACGGCTGGGTCGAGGAGGGCGCGACGCGCGTGGTTCCTTCCTCCTTCGACACCGACGAGTTTGTGAACATGGTGCCGACCCGGGAAGTCCCCGTGGATTTGAACGGGGTTCCCATACCAGTGGCGGCGAGTGAGCCCGCGACCTCCGAAGTGGCGGCACCGCCGGTCGAGATCGAAGGCGACCTTAATCTCTTGCGTCGCGCCGCCCCGCCCGAAGACGTGCCACCCTTGCCGGATGAGGTACGCAATACCTCGGTCGTTGCCTACGCGAGCGCCACGGCCAACGACGCCGCCTTCAGCGATCTGCAAAAGCGCGTGCACGAGCTCGAGGACGAAAAGCGCGAGCTCGCCGCTGTCATCGACGATTTGCGCGGGCACCTGCAATCGCAGCCCCTGCACAAGGAAAAGGATCTCCTCGGCCTGCGCGAAACCATCAACCGCAAGGAAAAGGACATCCTGGACCTGCGCGATGCCGTGGACGCCAAGGATCGGCAAATTCTCGATCACAAAGATCGCATGCGCGAGCACGAGCGCGCGCGCCGCGACCTCGAAGAAAAGATGATCACCTTCGAGAAGAACCTGATGCACGCCAACGAGAAGGTGATGGCGTTGTCGCAAGACAAGGAGAAGGGCATCGAGCGCGAGCGCGGGCTCAAGGTCAGGCTTGAAGACGCGCACGCTGAGATCGGCAAGACGCACGACGAGCTGGATCTGGTCAAGAAGCGCCTTGCCACCGTCGAGGATCGCGCACGACTGGAGATGGATCGCGTGCGCCACGACCTGGAAGCGCGCCTGGCCGAGGACGAAGAGACACACAAGAACGAGCTCGTGCGCCTGCGCGAAGACCGGGAGGCGGAAAAGGCCTCACGCGAGACCGAGGTGCAGGCCGAGATCGCCCGCCTCAACGGAAGCCACGCCACCGAAATCGAAATGCTGGGCAAGCGGCACGGGGAGGAGAAGGCAGCCCTGGAAGAGGCCCACGAGATCGAGCTCGGGCGCGTTCGCCGCGAGCACGAGAAAGCCCTGCAGGCCCTGCGCGAAGAGCACGCGAGCGCGGTCGAGAACGAGAAGCAAGCGCACCAGGCCGCCCTCGAAGCCAAGGATCGCGATTCCAAGAACGAGAGCGCCGAGCTGCGCCGCTCTCACGAGAGCGCGCTGGCGGCGGCCGAGGACCGGCGGCGCCGCGAGATGGAAGAGGCGGAAGCTCGCCGCGTGGCGGATCTGGACGCGGCCGACGTACGGCGGCGCTCGGAGCTGCAGGCGCGCGACGAACAGCACCACACCGCCACCGCCGAGCTGGAACGGCGCAACCTGGCCGAAAAGGCCGAAGCCGCCGAGCGCCAGCGAGCCGAGCTAGAACAGGCCCTGGCGCGCACCAACGAGATCGAAACCGAGCTCGCCGCGCGCAACGAGGAGCTGGCGGAGACCCACCGCAGGCTCCTGCGCGTCGAGGGCGAGCTCGACACCGCACGCACCGACATCCGCGACCGCGAGGTCAAGCTCGGCCAGGCCCGCGACCGCATCACCGAGCTGGAAAGTAAGGTGGCGGATCTGGAAGACCAGGCCTTGCGCGCCTACCGCCGCATCAAGGACGACGAAAAAACCATCGACAAGGCCAAGCGCGCGGTCAGCGTGGCGCTCACCCTTCTCGACGAGCGCAGCAGCGCGGGTACGCCGGCTGCACCCCGCCCCGGCGAAGAGCCCCAGAGCTAGCGCCGCCATCGAAACTGCCGCCTGCGCGCCTGGAGCTCCATGCATGAGGTGACGGGAAATCGCGCGGGTCTCAAACCTTCCGAGATCTCGGCCCTCGAACGCGTCTATCGCCGCCGGGTCGGGGCACGCGAGGTCGTATCGGCCGAGCTCGGGGCCTACCTGTGCGAGATCTCCCGCGCCATGGCCCGCCAAGTCGGCGTGCTGATCTCGCGCCAGGGCGCCATCGAACACGTCATCGTCGGCGACGCCTCGGGGTTGATCCTACCCGAGGTGGGCCGCTTGCGCGCCGGCCATGGCCGCTTCCGCGGTCTGCGCCTGGTTCACACCCACTTGCGCAACGAGGCTCTGTCCCGCGACGATCTGGTCGACCTGGCCCTGCTGCGCCTGGATATGGTCGCCGCGGTCGGCGTGAACCACGAGGGGCGGCCCGCCGATCTGCACGTGGCCCACCTGGTGCCGCCGCGCGAGGGAAAGTCCCCGTGGATCCTGCTGCCACCTGCGCCTTTCCATCGCGCGTCCGTAGATTTCATCGACATCATCGACGCCCTCGAGGAGGAATTCAACCGCGCCTTGCCCACGGGCCGCGCGACCCGAGGTTCCGAACGCGCCTTGCTGGTGGTGGCCGAAATTGGCAAGCTGCGCGGGAATAGCAGCCCCAGCCGCGTCCACGAGCTACGCGAGCTGTGCCGAACTGCGGGCATCCAGGTCGTCGACGTGGCCATCCAGCGGCGTCCCGAGCCCGATCCACGCTACCTCATCGGGCGCGGCAAATTAGAGGACGTGCTCGTGCGCGCGATGCAATACGACGCCAGCGTGCTCATCTTCGATCCCGATCTTTCGCCGGGCCAGGCCCACGCCATCGCTTCCTTCACCGATCTCAAGGTCATCGATCGGACGATCCTGATTCTGGACATCTTCGCCCAGCGCGCGCGCAGCCGCGACGCCAAGCTGCAGGTCGAGCTGGCCCAGTTGCGCTACCGTCTGCCCCGCCTGCAGGAAGAAAACACCATGATGAGCCGTTTGGTGGGCGGCATCGGCGGACGGGGGCCGGGCGAAACCAAGCTGGAGATCGGCCGCCGCCGCGCGCGCGAGCGCCTGCATCGGCTGGAGAAAGACATCGAGGAGACCCGTCGCCAGCGCGCGGGCCGCCGTGCCGCGCGCAAGGATCGCGGCCTGCCCGTGGTCGCCATCGTCGGCTACACCAACGCAGGCAAATCGACACTGCTCAACGGCCTTACCGGCAGCGAGGTGCTGGTCGAGGACAAGCTGTTCGCCACCCTCGACCCGACCACGCGCCGCCTGCGCTTCCCGCGCGAGCGAGAATTGATCCTGGCCGACACCGTCGGATTCATTCGCGACCTGCCCAAGGATCTCGCCCAGGCCTTTCACGCTACCCTCGAAGAGCTAGACGATGCCGATCTTCTGCTACACGTGGTGGATGCCGCGGATCCCGATCGCGACGCCCACATCACCGCTGTGGAGCGCATCTTGGGCGATCTGGAATTGGCCGAAACGCCCCGCCTGCTCGTGTACAACAAGGCCGACCGGCTGCTGCCCGAGGAGAAGTCCGTGCTCGAGGCCGGCGGCCGCAACCTGGCCATCAGCGCCCTCGACCGGCCGACCATCCTGCCCTTGCTCGCGGCCATGGAAAACGCCCTGTGGCGCGAGGGGCACACGGTTGATTGACGCTACCAGGGCAGCGGGTCGCCTAGGTGGAAGAACTGCCCAGTGGGCCCGTCGGTGGGAAGGGTGGCGAGCGTGACCGCGGTCTTGGCGCCATCGACGACCTTCATGGGGGCTTTCTCGCCGCCGAGATCCGTCTGCACCCAGCCGGGGTGGGCGGAGTTGACCTTGAGGGCGGTTCCACGCGTCTTGTGCGCCAGCGCCACAGTGAAACCGTTCAGCGCCGCCTTCGAGGCGGTATAGGCCGGAATCACGAAGCTGCCGAACATATCGGGCTTCTTTTGCAGCGAGGTCAGCGAACCCAGCACGCTCGAATGGTTGACGATGCGACCGGCGGGGCTTGCCTTGAGTAAAGGCAAGAGCGCATAGGTCACCGCCACCACGCCGAAAACATTGGTCTCGAAGGTCCGGCGAAAGGAATCCACGTCGTCGGCGCGCCACTCGGCGACCCCAGCGTTGTTCACCAGCACGTCGAGGCGACCGAACTTGTCTTTGAAAAACGCGGGCAGCTTGGCCACGTCGTCTTTGTTGCACACGTCGAGTTTCACGGCGTGGGCGTCTATGTCCTGCTTGCGCAGCTCGGCAGCCGCCGCCGCGCCCTTGGCCTCGTCGCGCGCGCCCAGCACCACGACCAATCCTTGTTCGCCGAGCTGGCGTGCGACCTCGATCCCGAGTCCCTTGTTCGCGCCCGTGATGAGAGCAACCGTCTCTTGAGTCATGAAATACCTTATAGTCGATGGCCGCGCGGCAGGGAATACACGTCGGGCGCGAACTTCTGATAGACGTATCGACCATGTCGCCTGAGGAAAAACGCGCGCATCCGCTGCTCTGGGTTCCCAGCCTCTATTTCGCCATGGGCACGCCCATGATCGCCGTCTCGGTCGTGGCGGCCATCATGTACAAGAACCTGGGCCTGACCAACACCGAGATCGCGGCCTACACCGGCGCGATGTATTTGCCCTGGGTCTCAAACCGCTGTGGGCGCCGCTGGTCGAGCTGTTTCGCACCAAGAAATTCTTCGTGCTCGCCATGGAGGCCGCCATGGTGGTCACCTTCACGTGCCTCGCCTTTGCCCTGAAGCTGCCGGCCTACGTGCCGCTGACCATCGCGTTCTTCTGGATTATCGGGTTTCGCCTCGGCGACCCAGGACATCGCGGGCGATGGCGTGTACCTGACCTCATCGTCGGACAAAGAGCAGGCGCTCTACATCGGCGTGCAGGGCGCGGCCTGGAACCTCGGCCGCGTGCTTGTCTCGGGCTCGCTGGTCAGCTTGACCAAGATCCTGTTCGACTGGGCCGCCCGGGGCAAACCCGCACCGGCCAGCGGTCCGCATCCCGCCTGGTTCACGGCGTGGATGATCGTCATGCTGCTCATCGCGGCCATCCTCGGCGCGGCGGCGCTTTGGCACTTCTATTTGCTGCCGCCCGGAGCGAAGGCACCCGACGCCGCGACGAATGTCTCGGAAGCCCTGCGCACCACCGGCGATGCTTGGGCCAGCTTTTTCAAGAAGCCGCGCATCTGGATGATGATTACGGCGGTCTTCTTCTACCGCTTCGCCGAAGGCTTCATCGAGAAGATCGGGCCGCTCTTTCTCATGGACAAGCGCAGCGACGGCGGGCTCGGGCATGGACAACATGGTCCTCGGCCACATCAACGCCATCGGCACCATCGTGTTCGTGGGCGGAACCTTGCTCGGCGGACTGCTGGCGGCCAAATTCACACTTCGCCGCGTGTTCGTCGTGCTGGCCTTCGCGCTTAACGTCCCGCACATCACCTATTTCTACTTGAGCCATGCCCTGCCCACGAACATGACCTGGATCGGGTGCGTGGTGCTCATCGAGAAATTCGGCTACGGCCTCGGCACCGTCGGGATGATGTTGTACATGATGCAAGAGCTATCGCCTGGCCGCTATCGTACGGCTCACTATGCATTCGCCACCGGCATCATGGCGCTCAACATGATGCTCACCGGAATGGTCAGCGGCCGCATCCAAACCGCGCTGCACTACCCAATGTTCTTCGCCTTTGTCCTAGCCGCGTCGATCCCGCCCGTGATCGTTGCCTGGCTGGCGCCGTTTCGAACGCAGGGCGCAGCGTCCGGGATGCCGAGGTGATCGATCCACAAGGCCGTAGGAAAAGATCTGCGCACCTTACCGGACAAAGTGCGCAGCCGCTTACGCGGTTACCATGCGCCTGGCAGACGAAGACAGGACTGCTCTTGTCGTGTTTCGCGCTCTTTCGCATGCCGCACCAGCAGCCTCTCAATGGCCGGTTTCTTGCAAAGGAGCAGCGCGCGCCGACGCAGAAACGCGGCGCTCGAAAACAACCCAACGAGGCCCAAGCCTTTGCAATCCATATCGTCCCCTGCGCAGTCCGATGCGACTGCGGCAGGTTTGCATTCCGTCCTACGCATTGATCCGCTGGCCCAGGAACTTCCGGGTTCTTCTCCACGTGAATCCACGCTGGCGCATGCCGATGACACCTCCCGCATGCTCGCAGCTCTGCGCAACATCGAGCGCCCGCTCTACGCGGTCGCGGACGGCCGAAGCACGATCCTGACCGATCGTGCCCCGCTGACCTTGGACGGCTTGGCCGGCGTCATCCCAGCCGTCCGCATCGAGAATTTTGGTTCGGCGGCTTTCCGCAAGGAGCACAACTTGCGCTGCGCCTATGTTGCGGGTGCCATGGCCGGTGGCATCGCCTCGGTCGATCTCGTGGTCGACATGGCCCAGGCGGGTTTTCTGTCGTTCTTCGGCGCCGGCGCCCTGTCCTTGCCCGCCATCGAGCAGGCCATCCGCCAGATGCAAGCGCGGCTTTCTGGCGGCGAGTCCTACGGCGTGAACCTTCTACACAACTATTACGATGAAAAGCTGGAGTGGGCGACAGTCGAGCTCTACATGTCTCTGAATGTGACCCGCGTGGAAGCCGCGGCTTTCGTGTCCATCAGCGCACCGCTCGTTTACTACCGTGCAAAGGGGATTCATCGCGCTGCCGACGGCCGCATCGTCGTGCCCCACCACGTTTTCGCCAAGGTCAGCCGGCCCGAAGTGGCGACCCAGTTCCTTGCCCCGCCGACGGAGTCACTTCTGGCCGAGCTTGTCGCCGCTGGCAAGATCACCACCGATGAAGCCGCCTTGGCCGCTCAGATTCCCATGGCAGGCGAGCTGACCTGCGAGGCCGACAGCGGCGGCCACACCGACCGCCGACCGCTGTCCGTGCTTCTGCCCATGATGCTGCACGAACGCGAGCAGGCTGTCTTGCGCCACGGCTACGCCGAGCGCGGCATTGATATTCGCCTCGGCGCCGCGGGCGGTATCGGCGAACCGCTCTCGGTTCACGCGGCCTTTGCCATGGGCGCCGACTACATCACGACCGGATCGATCAATCAGGCCTGCCGTCAATCGGGTACGGCGCCGCGCGTACGCCAGATGCTTGCCGAGGCGTGCATGGCCGACGTGGCCATGTGTCCGGCCTCCGACATGTTCGAGATGGGCGGAAAGGTGCAGGTGCTCAAGCGCGGCACCATGTACCCGCAGCGCGCGCAGCGCCTCTATGAGCTATACAAGACCTACCCGTCGTTCGAAGCCATCCCGGCGCCGGAACGCAAGAAGGTGGAGACGCAAATTCTCAAGCGCTCTTTCGCCGAGGTTTGGCAGGAAACCGAACGCTACTGGATGTCGCGCCAGCCCGACGAGGCCGAGCGTGCACGTACGGATGAGAAGCACAAGATGGCCCTTTGCTTTCGCTGGTACCTCGGCATGTCCTCGCGCTGGGCGCGCCTGGGCGACGAGTCCCGACAGGCCGACTATCAAGTTTGGTGCGGTCCCGCCATCGGTGGCCTCAACCGTTGGACCCAGGGTACGGTCCTGGCCAAGAGCGAGAACCGCGACGCGCCCGCTCTGGCCCGCGCGCTCTTGACCGGAGCGGCCGTGCTCCAGCGCCGTGAGCTGGCCGCGCGCACCCGCGTTCGCCACCTGCCCAGCGTGGTCGCCGTGATGAGTTTGTCCGAATCGTGGCTCGCCGACGACAAGCCCGCAGCACCGGCCCAAGCCGCCCCGGCGCTGTAAGAACAGCGGCCTCTGTGACCTCCTCCGCCTCCGCGCCCTCAGCAGTACGCTGCTTGACTTTTTTGTTAACCTAGGTTAACTATTATCCTATGGCAAGCAAGCAGCCCGTGGTCACTCCAGACCTGGCCCTGGTCCACCAGGCCATCGCTTGCCTAGGCCGCTTGGCCGACGCCTTTCGCCACCGGCGCGAACAGCTGGCCTTGTCGGTTGGACTTTCCGACGGACAGTGGGGCGTGCTGGAAGAAATCTCACGCGAGCATTTCATGCCGAGCATGTTCGCCAAGACCCGCGACAGCTCGGCCGCCGCGGTTTCCAAGACCCTGCGCCAGCTTCTCGGCAAGGACTTGGTCAGCGTCACTCTGTCCAAGTCCGACGGCCGCCAGCGCGACTATGTGCTGACCGCCAAAGGCAAACGCATTATGCAAACCCTGCGCGAGGAGCGCGCGCTGGCCATCGAAAAGATCTGGCTCAGACTTGACCCCCACCTGATGGAGAGCTTCGTGACCTTCGGCACCCAGCTTTCCGACCACCTCGAAAAGTACGGAGAAACCGTAGCCATGGCCCAAACACTGTACGAAAAGGTCTTCGACAAACACGTTGTCCGCCAGATGCCCTCGGGGCAAACCCAGCTGCTCATGGGCCTGCACCTGCTGCACGAGGTGACCTCGCCGCAGGCCTTCGCCATGATTCGCGAGCGCAAGCTGAAGGTCATGTTCCCCGAGCGGACCTTCGCCACGGTGGACCACATCGTGCCCACGCACACCAAGCTGCGCCCGTACCAGGACGCCATGGCGGAAGAGATGCTGCAAAGCCTGGAGAAGAGCGTGCAGGACTTCGGCATCCGCTTCTTCTCGCCGGCCGCCAACGAGAACGGCGTCGTCCACGTCATCGGCCCCGAGCGCGGCCTCACCCAGCCCGGCATGACCATCTGCTGCGGCGATTCGCACACCGCCACCCACGGCGCCTTCGGCGCCCTGGCCTTCGGCATCGGCACCTCGCAGATCCGCGACGTGCTGGCCACGCAGACCCTGGCCATGGAAAAGCTGAAGGTCCGGCGCATCGAAGTGAACGGCAAGCTGCGGCCCGGGCGTGTACGCCAAGGACGTGATCCTCTACATCATCCAGCGCTTGGGCGTGAACGGCGGCGTGGGCTACGCCTACGAGTACGGCGGCGACGTCTTCGACCGCTTCAGCATGGACGAGCGCATGACCGTCTGTAACATGAGCATCGAGGGCGGCGCGCGCTGCGGGTACGTGAATCCCGACCAGACCACGTACGACTATCTGCAAGGGCCGCGAGTACGCGCCCAAGGGCGCGGCCTGGGAGCAGCGCGGTCGCCGTACTGGGACAGCATCAAGAGCGATGCGGGCGCCAAGTACGACGACGTGGTTCGCATCAAGGCCGAGGACATCCCGCCCGTGGTCACCTGGGGCATCACGCCCGCGCAGTCGGTGGCGGTGGACGCGGCCATTCCGTCGGTCGAAGCCTTCAAGGAAGACGAACGCGAGTCGGTGCGCGAAGCCTACGCGTACATGGACTTCTCGCCTGGCCAGCCCATCGCGGGCACCAAGATCGACGTGGCCTTCATCGGCTCGTGCACCAACGGCCGCCTGTCCGATTTCGAGGAAGTGGTCAAAGTGCTCAAGGCCGGCAGCTACAAGGTACAGGCGAACGTGCGCGCCCTGGTCGTTCCGGGCTCGGAGCAAGTGCGCAACGACATGTTGGCGCGCGGCTGGGACAAGGTCTTCACCGACGCTGGCTTCTCGTTCCGCGAGGCCGGCTGCTCCATGTGCCTGGCCATGAACCCCGACAAGCTCAAGGGCCGAGAAATCTGCGCTTCATCGTCGAACCGCAATTTCAAGGGACGGCAAGGATCGCCGCAGGGGCGCACCCTGCTCATGAGCCCGCTGATGGTGGCCGCCGCCGCCGTCACCGGCAAAGTCACCGACGCGCGCAAGGTTTTTGGAATCAATTGAAATGGAAACCCTGGGAGGGTTTCCAAACCTTCCCGCGATGGTCCGCCGGCCAGCAAAGCCGGCCGGCTCCCCACGCGATTACAGGAAAGGATCGGAAATCATGGAAGACGTCAAACGCAACCTCTTCAGCGGCCGGGCAGTTCCCCTGCGCGGCAACGACATCGACACCGACCGCATCATCCCCGCGCGCTACCTGCGCACCGTCGTCTTCGACGGCCTGGGCGAGCACGCCTTCGAAGACGACCGCGCCCAGCTCGCGGCCAGCGGCCGTTGCCACGCCTTCGACAACAAGGACTATCAAGGCGCGAACGTGCTGCTGGTGAACAAGAACTTCGGCTGCGGTTCGTCGCGCGAGCACGCGCCCCAAGCCATCAACCGCTGGGGCATCAGGGTCATCATCGGCGAAAGCTTCGCCGAGATCTTCATCGGCAACTGCGTGGCCATCGGAATGCCCTGCTGCAAGGTCTCGCAGGAAGCGGCCGAGGCGCTGATGGCAGCCGTCGAAAAGGATCCGGCGACCTCGATCCAAGTAAGCCTGGCGGACAAGTCGATTGTAGCCGCCAGCAAGAGCTACACCTTCGAAATGGCCGACGGCGTTCGCCAGCAGTTCCTCACGGGCCGGTGGGATTCGACGGCAGAGCTCCTCGAAGGAGCGGAGCAGGTGAAGGCTCAGGCCAAGGGCCTCGGCTACTTCAGCAACTTTGCCTAGCCGAATTTCGGTTTCACGTGCGTTGTGAAGGCGACACCGCATCGTGACATTGCGGAAACGTGACAGAAATCCGGAATCGGGCTAGAAAACGCCATGTGTGTTGATGTAGGACACATTGCCGCGTTAAGTTAGCTGAAAATCTATGCTCATCCCATCAACCGAAAGAAGGAAACCAACCATGACACGTACGAGACTCTCTCTCATCTCCACGACCGCAGTTGCATCGCTCCTGGGCGCAGCACTCCCCGCCTTCGCGCAGGCTCCTGCCCCGGCTCCGATGTATGCGCCTGCCCCGGCTCCCATGATGGCGCCAGCCCCAGCCCCAGAACCCATGCCCGTGATGCCGGCCGCCCCCGTGATGGCTCCCAAGGCCTCTGACGACATGACCGGCTCGGTCGGCTTCGGCGTTGGCGTCGGCTCGGGTACAGGTACCACTAGCTTGGTTACAACCGACAACACCGTTGCCATCAAGTACTGGATGAGCGACGCCATGGCGCTTGTTCCCAGACTGACCTTCACGATGGCCAAGTCCAAGACTCCCCCGGCCGATGCCACCGCGACAGGTTGGCAGTTCAATCCTGAAATCTTGGCCTCGTTCGTGTTGCTCAAGGGCGCATCCACTCGCTTGGCCGCAGGCGTTGGGCTCGGCATCAATCTGAGCAAGAACCTCATCTCGACTACCGACACCACTTTCGGCGTCAACGTCCCAATCGAGCTTGGCGTGGAACACTTCTTCACACGCTGGTTCTCGATGGGAATCGCCATGCACGATGAGTTCATCTCCTACACCAAGACCGGGGACGCCTACAGGTTTGGCCTCTCAGTCAATACCCCCAGCTACATGGGTTCGCTCTTCTTCTACACCGACTAGTCGCGTGAGAAGCCGCCGAGCTTGCTCGGCGCAATCGAAACGCCCTAGGGCGTGTTGGCCACAAGCCGGCACGCCCTTTTGTTGTGCCCGGGATCTACTCGGCGGTGATTTTGGCTGAGGCGGTCACCCTGGCGCTGCTTTCACGGATTACAGAGGCCGACGCCGTCGTAGTAGGATGGCCAGCTGATGGACACGAAGACGAGATTGCTTTGCCTTGCCGGGATATCAGCCACGTGGCTTTGCACGATGACGGCGGCCGCGCTTGCCCAGTCCCAGCCCGAACCCGACGCGGCCACGCCACCGGCTGCCACGATTCAGCCACCGGCCACCGCGCCGGCATACGCGCCCGCGCCGGCATACGCGCCCGCGCCGGCCTACTACCCACCGCCCGGCTATGGTCCCCCGCCCGGATACTATCCACCACCCGGCTACTACCCGCCGCCCGGCTCCCCCCCCGCGTACTATCCGCGGCAGGACTTGGGACCGCCGCCCGGACACCACCTCCACGACGGATTCTACATGCGCCTGACCAGCGGCCTCGGCATTCTGAATACGAAGGACAGCTATGCCGGCCAGGACGAGACCATTTCCGGCGGTGGCCTGACCATGACCTTCGCCTTCGGAGGCGCCGTGACACCCAATCTGGTCCTCTACGGCGAAATGTTGATGACCATGGCCATGAACCCCACGCGCGAATATGGCGGGACTTCCCAGTCGCTCGGGTATGACGTGTCATTGTTCGGAATCGGGCCGGGCGTCACCTACTACTTCGAGCCTTCCAACATGTACCTTTCCGGGACCCTGGCGTTTTCACAGGTCACGGCAAGCGACAGCGGATCGAATAGCTCGAACAACAACAGCGTCGACATAACCGACATGGGCGTCGGCGCAAGCTTCATGGTGGGCAAGGAATGGTGGGTGTCCAGCAACTGGGGACTCGGCGTCGCTGGCTGGCTTCACCTCGCCTCCATGAAGATGAAGGACGTGGACACGAGGATGACGGCGACGGCCATCTCCGTCCTCTTCTCTGCGACCTACAACTGACCTCGACCTAGCTGACCTGCGATGGATCCACGGGCGTACCCTCGTCGATCTTGCCGAAGACCTGTTCGTAGCGGCTGATGTTGCTTTCGAGGGCACGCAGGAAGCGTTTGGCGTGGCGCGGGGACAGGATGATGCGCGAACGAACCCGCGCGCGCGGCCCGCCCGGCTGCACGTAGACGAAATCGAATGTGAATTCGGCGTCGTTGTGGTTGAGGAAGACCAGGTTGCAGTACGCCCCTTGGGCCGTGGCATCGTCGAGCTCGATTTGCAGCTGGGGGGCGTTGGCCGGAAGCTTGGGTTGGTCGGACATATGGAAGTTGTACCGCAAGTCCGGTTATAGACTAGGAACCTTTCATGGCCAGAGTGCTTGGCATCGACCTCGGCTCGCGCCGCATCGGCGTCGCGGTGTCGGACGGACTGGGACTAACCGCCCAGCCCCGCGCCACCATCGCTGCGCCACGGGGGCGTGCGCGACATCGACGCCATCGCCGCCGCCGTGAGGGACGCGGATGCCGATCGCATCGTGCTCGGGCTGCCGCTCGACTGCGAAGGACAAGAGGGTCCGGCCGCGCAGCGCGCGCGGGTGTTTGGCGACAAGCTGCGCGCGGCCTTGCACCTGCCCGTCGAGCTCATCGACGAGAGCTTCAGCACCGTCGAGGCCGAGGCGGTTCTGCTGGCCGCGGATGTGTCACGTGCGCGGCGCAAGCAGGTCGTCGACAAAATGGCCGCTGCCGTCATCTTGCAGCGCTGGCTAGACGCAAATCGCGGTAAAACAGAGGACTCGCGTGAGTGAAGGCGGGCTTTGCCCGACGTCACTCATCGCGGGAGTTGGTAGGAACCCTTCGAGGGTTCTTACTTAGAAAGGAGTCCATGACATCGCCCCGCCGCCGAGCCTTTCAGGTTTTTCTCGTCACCGCCGCGCTGGGGCTGCTCTGCGCGGTGTGGCTGGTGCACAAGATTACGACCTACCCCGATCGGGCCACGGGTTCGGCCAGCGGCACCATCGAAGTCGAAATCCCGCGCGGCGCAGGCGCGCAGAAGGTTTCCGAGCTCTTGGGCGAGGCGGGGCTCATCGAGCGGCCTGCTTTCTTCAGGCTGTATGCCGGCCAGCGCGGCGCCGCCAGCCGCTTCCGCCCGGGCCACTACAAGATCGAGGCGCCCATCACGCCCCGTCAGCTCGTGGACCTGATCGTCAAGGGCGTCGCTGACGAGCTGGTGGTGGTCACCCTTCCCGAGGGCAAGAACATGATCGAGGTGGCCGAGATCCTCGACGCCGCAGGGGTCGCGAGCAAGGCCGAGCTCTTGGCGCAGGTCATGGATCCCATCTTCGTCAAGAGCCTGGACTTGCCGGGCCGATCCCTTGAAGGCTACCTTTTCCCCGACACCTACAAACTGCGCCCACACTCGCAAGCGAGCCGCGTGCTGGTGGCCCTGGTCAGGCGCCATCGTCAGGTCTTCGACGAGCTGCGCGCGGCCAATCCCACGGGCGCGAACTATCTCAAGAACAAACTGAAATTCGACGACGCCGCCATCGTGACCCTGGCCTCTATCGTGGAGAAGGAAACCGGCCAGCCCGAAGAGCGACCGCGCATCGCCCAGGTCTTCATCAACCGCCTCGTCAAACCCAGCTTTCGCCCCAAACTGCTGCAAACCGATCCGACCATCGTCTACGGCTGCACCGTGGCGCCTCTGTTCCTCGGCGAGGCGTCGCCCGCCTGCCAGAAGTGGGACGGCCGCATCCACCGCATTCATCTCGACGATGCGGCCAACCCGTACAGCACGTACGCTCACGAAGGCCTGCCACCCGGCCCCATTGCCAACCCAGGGCGCGCGGCGCTGGCCGCCGTGTTCCGGCCCGACGGCACGAACTACCTCTACTTCGTGGCAAAGAACGACGGCACCCACCAGTTCTCGGCCACCATTGCCGAGCACGAAGCCGCCGTGGTCAAGTACCAGCGCGGCGGCAAGGCCTTGGCGAAGGGCGACCAGTAGGCTCCGCACGCGGGCAAGTAGACGCTGCGTGCCGGACCAAAAGGCGTTAGACTCTGGCCGCGTGGTCGGCGAACGGTACGGCAATTACCAGGCAATATCCCTCCTCGGCGAAGGGGGCATGGGTGCGGTCTATCTGGCCGAGCACCCCGGCATCGGCCGCAGGGTCGCCATCAAGGTGCTCAAGTCCGAGCTCGATCACGACCCGCAGCTCCTGACCCGCTTTCTCAATGAGGCGCGCGCGGCGAACGCCATCCGCCACCCCAACATCATCGAGGTGCTCGATTCGGGCACGACCGCGCGGGGCGCCTCCTACCTGGTCATGGAGCTGCTCGAAGGTGAATCGCTCTCGGCGCGCATCAAGCGGCTGTCGCGCCTCGACGAGCGGAGCGCCATCGAGATCGCCATGCAGACCGCATCGGGGCTGGGCGCCGCCCATGCCAAGGGCATCATTCACCGCGACCTCAAACCCGACAACCTTTTCGTCATTCCCGAAGAATCGGATGCCGCGCGCGAGCGGGTGAAGATCCTCGACTTCGGCATCGCCAAGCTGCACACCATGGCCGGGGACTCTCTCAAGACCCGCACTGGCACGCTCATGGGCACGCCGGTCTACATGTCGCCCGAGCAGTGCTTGGGCACCAAGGAAGTCGACCACCGCAGTGATATCTACTCGCTCGGCGTCATCGTCTACGAGATGCTGGCCGGACGGCCGCCCTTTGTGTCGGAGGGTTTCGGCGAGCTGCTCAGCATGCACCTGCACGAAAAGCCGGCCTCGCTGCGCGAGCTCGCGCCCCAGGTGTCGGCCGAGGTCGAATTTGCCGTGGTACGCATGCTGGCCAAGAAGCCAGACGACCGTTACCAATCCATGGCCGACGTGCGCGCAGCCCTGGCTGCCGCGGCGGGGCTTCCCCATCCCGTCGTGCCCGAGCACAAGCTGGGCAGCACCGACCAGTTTGGCGTGCGCGCGACGCTGGCGGCGCACGCCACGGAGACCAAGCCGAAGACCCTATCGCCCACCACGCTCACGCCTGGGGGGCTTGAGGCCGCCGCGCTCCCGGACGCCACCTTCAAGGTGCGCCGCAAGCCCTGGGCGGCCGTGGGAGTTGTGTCCGGGCTAGTCGTGATCGCGGTGGCGGCCACCGTGTTTGTACGCAAGGGCCCGGAGACTGTCCCGCCCCAACCGACGAGCTCCTCGCGACCCACGCCGCAACCCGAAGCGCGAGCCGTCGAGGCGCCCCCGGTGCCCGTCGCGGTGCGCGTGCGTCTCGACAGTACGCCGCCCGGCGCGCGCGTCGCGCGCGTCTCCGACGGAGTGGTGCTGGGAACCACGCCAGAAACCATCGAGCTGCGCCCGTCGAGCGAGCCCTTGCACCTTCGTTTCGAAAAGGAAGGTTTCGCGTCCGCTGTCAGAGAGGCGTCGCTGAAGGCGGATTCCAGCCTGTCCGTGGTTCTGGAGCCGACCCCCGAAAAGGCCGCTCCGAAACCCAAGAAGCACACCTCGTCGGGCAAACCGCACGGCAGTGCGGAAGCGAATGAGCCCGCGAAGCTCTGACCACGCGACCTCTGTTCTGCTACCTCCGAGATTCTTCGCGTGGTGCGACGGTTCTTCAGCGCTCGTGTCATGAGGCTCCAGACTTCAGGCTCCAGGCTTCAGGCCAAAGTGCTGAGCCATGAGTCGGGATCCGGGAAAGCTCAAGGTCTTCGCGATTGCAGACGGTCTGGTCGAGCGTGTCTATCGCGCGACGGCTAGAAGCTGATCGCCGCCCTCGATCAGAAAACCTGAAGCCTGAAGCCTGGAGCCTGACTAGTGGTTGCCGCAGCCGTGGCAGCTGGTGCAGTCGTGGTCGCCGTGGCCTTCCCCGTGCATGTCCTTCGCGGTGGCTTCGCGCACGCCGATGACCTTGACGTCGAAGTTGAGGGTGGCGCCGGCCAGCGGGTGATTTCCGTCCACTGTGACGGTGTCCTCATCGGTGGCCACCACCGTCAGCACGCGCGCCCCGTGGGGGCCGTGAGCGCGGAAATGCATACCGACTTCGATCTCCCCCTCCGGGAACTCATCGCGCGAAAGCTTCTCCACCAGTTTGTCCTCGCGCGGGCCGTAGCCGCCCTCGGGGCCGATGGTGACCTTGACGTGATCCCCCTCGGACTTGCCCAGCAGCGCCTCTTCGAGACCGGGGACGATCATGCCCGAGCCGTGCACGTAGGAAAGCGGTTCGCCACTCTCCGGACCCTCCGAGGAGTCGAGCACGGTGCCCTTGGTGTCGGTCAGCGTGTAGTGGATGGTGACGACGGTTCTTTCTGCAATCTGCATGCGACTTCCTTCCAGAAATTGGGACCGTTAGCATACGCCCGGGGCCGTGCTTTGGCGAGCGCTCTTGTCGTCGGAAACCGCACGTTTTCAGCCCTCGTATCCCTCTTGGCTGGCGACCGGCGCCACGGGAGGAGGCTCCGCGTCGGCGCGCTTCTCACGCAAGAGCAGAACCAGCATACCAAGGCTGGCCAGATTGCTGCTTGCCACGACGAGCGGGCCAATGACGTTGCCCGGCACCTTGAGGGCCAGGCACGCCGAGGCGGCCACGGCCAGCGCGGCGATGTAGGCGAAGTCGCCGGCCAGGATAGTAGGCGTGCGATGTTCGAGCGCGGCCAGTCCCTCGCGATGGCAACGTAGGGCCACCGTGATCGGAAAGCCGATGAAGAGCAACGATGTGGTGTAGACCAGCGACAAGTCGGCCGACGGCAAGCGCTGCACGCCCACGTAGTACCAATGGGCGAGCCCGGGCAGAAGGAAGACAAGCGGGATGAGCGAGAAGATGGCGCCGGCCGCCACCGAGAAACGCAACACACTCGTGTCTTCGCGTGCGCGCGGCGGGAACGAAATCACCACGTTTTGCACTCGGCTGGCGGCGTAGGCGGCCGGGTTCACCACCCCCGCGGCCAGGTAGTACGCTGGCAGCATGTGCTCGGGTTGGCCGGCGCGCGCGATCACGGCGCCCAGGATCATCCCCGACAAGGTCATCAGAAATCCGCCCAGGGACAGCGGCAAGGTGAAGAGCAAGATCTTGTGCCGGCTGGGTGCGGGCACCACATCCTCGGCCAGCGCCGCGGCGAATGGCCGGCTGTGCCACCAGGAAACCAGCGTTTCCAAAGCGACCGGAATGGACTGGCACACCATGGCCCAGCGCGGTCCGACGATACCCCACGAGCAGAAGAGCGGCGAGAGCATCAGGGTGAGGCCGATGCGGGCGAGGGTCGCGGTGCTGGCGCGGCCCGAGGCACCGTTGTTGTAGAGCAGGACCTGGTAGGGGTTGCGCGCGTAGAATAGGACATTGAGCAGGATGGTGAAGGGAAACGCCTGCTGCGCCGGTCTTTCGATGGAGGCCGGAAGGCCGAGCAAGGCGCTGAAGACCAGGTGCCCGACCGCGGGAATGCACAGGGCGGCCTGAATCAGCGCGGTGGCCAGCGACAGCAAATTGTTGATGGCGATAAAGCGCGCATAGCCCTGCCGAGTGCGGGCAAAGACCATACCCGCGGTGACCAGGCCCGCGCCGAGCGTCGCCACCATGAACATGAGGATGTTCGACTGGGCCAGGCCGGCCAAATTCAGCGCGCCGCCCTCGCCGTGCGCGGCCACCATGGCGACCAGCGGATAGCTCAAGCTTTGCGACGCCGCTTGGAGCGCGAGAGGAACGAAGTAGGTGGTCAGCCGCCTGGCGGAGGGAGTTTCTGTGGGATCGAACATCGAGGACAGGACAATCTACATCGGATGAACAGCGAAGGAATTTCAACGCAGAGGACGCAGAGAGCACAGAGACGGAAAAGTGGCGTAAGCCCGGGGAACTAGGGCGCGCCTATCGGTCGAGCGTGCGCTATATTGGCCTTCGGGCAAGCTGCCGGGAGCGTCAACCGTCCATGACGGTTCGCTTTGGGCTCATGCGGGTTTATTGCTCCGATGTTCGGCAAGCAAGGAGGCATCCATGACAGCCAGGCGTTCTATCCATTCGATGGTGGCCGTGCTCGCGATCGCAGGGAGTGCCTGTTCATCTAGCAGCTCGCCTGCTTCGGGAAGCGGCGGTATTCACAGCAACGGGGGAGCGTCCAGCCAGGGTGGAACGACAGCCAATGCCACCGGCGGGCGCACGGGAGCCGGCGCGGCGAACACGGGTGGGCAGCCTGCCTCGGGGGGAGCCAATGCCACTGGCGGGCGCACGGGAGCCGGCGGGGCGGGCACAGGTGGGCAGTCTGCCTCGGGAGGAGCAGCGACCGGTGGCGCGAGCGCCGTCGCCACGAGCGGCGCTGGTGGAAGCAGTAGCACGGGCGGTAGCGCTTCGGGCGGAACAAGCAGCAGCACCGGCACGGGCGGCGCAACCGCATCCGGCGGCACCCAGAGCCACGACGACGGCCCTGGGACAGGGGGCACCGGTGGCGGCCCTGCCGTTGATGCGGGCGGAGGCTCCGGGGCTGCAGTGCCAAGCGCTGGCTGCGGCAAAACGCCCACGCTGAAGAACAGCCCGTCGAACACGACCTTCACCCAAAACACGCTCACAATCAACGGCAAGGCCCGGCAGTTCATCATGCGTTGGCCCGACGACTACAAGAATAACAACCCGTACCGGCTCATCTTTGGCCTTCATGGGGCCACCGGCAAAGGGGCCGACGTGGCCGGCCCCACCTCGAAAGAGGGGCCGTACTTTGGGCTCTGGGATCTCTCGAAAGGGAGCACCATCTTCATCGCGCCCTCAGCAGACGGCGGCCTCTGGGATGCAACAAATGATACGGCGTTTGTTTCCGCGATCCTCAAAGCGGTGGAGGACGATCTTTGCATCGATACCTCGCGCATCATGCTCGAGGGGTTCAGCCAAGGCGCGGCCATGTCGTGGACGCTCGCTTGCGGACTCGAGGGTGTATTCCGCGCCGCGGTTGGCCACTCCGGCGGAGGCGTGGCCAATCCCTCGAAGTGCCAGCCGATCGCCTATTTCGGCTCGGGGGGCACTAAGGAAAACGTCACACAGACAACCCAAAGCGATCAGTTCGCTAGGTGGGATGGGTGCACGATTGAGACGTTCGCGGCGGCCCCCACCGGAGGACATTCCTGCAACGACTACAAGAACTGTTCTGCGGGGCATCCGGTTCGCTGGTGTCCCTTCGACGACAGCCACATGCCGGATCCCGCCGATTCCGGAAAGACCACATCTTGGATGCCTTCCGAAGTGTGGCCCTTCATGAGCCAGTTCTGAGAGCGCACCTGTTTAGGCGGGGACGGAGACGGGGCCTGGGGATACCAGTCCCGTGGGGCTCAGATTTCCCATCGACTTCGGCGGGCCGCGGTTGGCGCTTCGCGAGGGCGTGCTGTTGCTTCGCAGCCCGCGCTTTCACTGGCCGGAAGCGATAGGCCTCGTTCCAGGATTCGGCAGGACTGTTGCGCTTTGTCATGATAATCGGCAATAATGTTGCCGCATCATGTATCCGCGAAAGCTCGACTTGGTCTCGCTTCTCAAGAAGCGGTCGTACTTCCTCTTTGGCCCGCGCGGCACGGGGAAGAGCACGCTGGTCAGGCAGGCTCTTCCCAAGGCCCGGGTGTACGATCTCCTCGACGGAGAGACCTTCGAGCGATTGCTTCGGCGTCCTGGCCTCCTGGGCGAGGAAACCACCCCCGGCACCATCGTGGTGGTCGACGAGATCCAGAAGCTGCCGGCCCTGCTGAACGAAGTTCATCGCCTGATAGAGAAGCGACGCCAGCGCTTCTTGCTCACCGGATCGAGCGCTCGAAAACTGCGGCGCGGCGGCGCCAACCTGCTGGCCGGTCGTGCCTACCGGGCGGATCTCTTTCCGCTCATCAAGCACGAGATCCCAGAATTCGATCTGGTGGCGTACCTGAACACGACGGGCCTGCCGGAATTCTACGGGGAAGCGGACGCCGACGAGTTTCTGCGTGCCTACGTCGGCACCTACCTGAAAGAGGAAATCCAGGCCGAATCGCTCGTGCGCAACTTGGCTGGCTTCGGTCGCTTCCTCGAGGTGGTGGCCCTGAGCAATGGCGAGGAAATCAACTTCGCCGGCATCGCCAGCGACTGTGGCGTGCCGGTGCGCACGGTCGAAGGATACTTCTCTATTCTGGAAGACACGTTGACGGGCTTCTCCGTGGAGCCCTTCCGGCGGACCAAGAAGCGCAAAGCGATCACCCGCAAGAAGCACTGGCTGTTCGACCTAGGCGTGGTGCGCTCGCTGACCAGGCGCGGACGGGTCGAGCCGCGCTCGGAGCTCTTTGGCAGAGCGTTCGAGCACTTCATCGCTCTCGAGTTGCGAGCCTGGCTGTCCTACACGCGACAGGACCACGCGCTTCAGTACTGGCGATCCACATCGCAATTCGAGGTCGATTTTGTCATCGGGGACCTGTGTGCCGTCGAAGTCAAGGCCACCACCGAGGTGGTCGACAGACACCTCAAGGGACTCCGCGCTTTCAAGGAAGAAGGCCTGGTTCCAGTACTCGGCGTGGTGAGCTTGGATCCGCACTACCGAAAAACAAACGACGGCCTGCACATTTGGCCCTGGGAGCTCTTCCTTCGCCAACTATGGGAAGGAACCCTCGGGCTCAAATCGGGGGAGCGACAATCAGGGTCCACTTGGTAGTAGGGCTTCATGACCAAATCTCCTATTCGACGTCCCTCACGCCGACCTCGGAGGCCAGATCTCCGAACGTCAACTCTGCGAGGATGTCGCGAAGCATGCGGATCAAGTAGCGAGATCTCTCCTTTGCGCCCATGCGGGCCAAGCACGCCTGCGCGCCTCGGCCGAGCTCGGCGTGGATATCGTTCACCATGTCTGCCGCCAGTGTCGCCTCCGCCTATCCAACGGTTCCAGATCAGCACAGTCCAGACCTGATTCCGAGACGCGGCAGTTTGCCGCTGCGAATGCGGCGATTTGCCGCACCCTCTGCCTCGGCAATTGGTACTCCTCACTTCACAGTTGCGATGAGAACGGGATGCCAGCTGGCTTGATACCGAATTCTCGCAGCGCAATGACGAAAGAAGTTCAGCGAAGCAAAGAACACCTGTCGCAAAGGCGCTGTGGCATGTACCTTGCTCACCTGTGCCTTCGAAGACGATCACCGACTAGCGACAGTGCTTGAACACTACTTGGGTCATGAAGTTCGTTGGCTACTTCTTCGCAATCACACTGCTCACCTCGGGCGTAACAGCAGCCAACGCAACGAGCGCTGCCCTGGGTTGGATCCGTGGCCGCGAGAGCGCAGCCCACGGCGATGAAGGCGTCCGTTTTGCCTGCGACCGGCGCCAGATCCGGGAAATCAAGGCAGGGATGAGCGCCTATCTCAGGTCTCTCGACATTCCGGAGGAAGCGGTCCTCCTCAGGGAACGTCCGGCCCAGGGAGTCCTGGTCTACACGTTGGACACGCCCGCGCAGGAGACGTCGACCCTGGACCTGGCTAGCCGTTCTGCCATGGGGACCATCGACCAGGTGAGTCTGCCCCTCAGCGGTACCTCCGCTGCGCAGGTCACCACCGTTTCGCGGAAGGAGATCATGCTCGCTCTGCTCCAACACGGTCGTCTCACGGAGCTGAAGGGGCCGGCCTGTAGCGTGGATGCGCTCGCGGACCACGTGGCGCTACGACAGAATATTGTCGCGTGGGCCGAGACTCTGCGCTGGCGATGGCCCGACGGCGGCCCGGCCCAATGGAACAGTGACTATTGGTCGCGCGGCACTCCGAAACAGGGGGTTTCGCTGCGTGATGCGATCGACGACGCGTTCCTGAACCAGAACGCCTATTCCATTGGTTGCTACACGGCGACCAAGCTGGTCTTTGTCAAGGGCGTGATGGATTACTACGACCGCGTTCGCGAATCGCCGTCGCTGGCACGCCTCGTCCAGGTGCGATTGTTTTCGGATCGGGATCCCCTCTCCGACATCGAACCATCGAAGGCCTGGAGCTTCTTTTCTGATTTCAATCCGAAGGACGCACGTCCGGGAAAGCTGCTTTCCATCATCCACGAGGTCTCGCCCAAGAACTTTGTACCTGGCGACTGGGTCTACTTCCTCAACCCAGATCCGGTGTCGAGCCAGAAGATTGGCTACGAAGGGTCGAACGCGATCTACCTTGGCGGCGGACGATTTGACGATTATTACGGCGAGAACAATCATGCCTTCACGTACGTCGAGAAATTGGACGAAGTCTTTCAGTGGCGCCACGGCGTGTTCAGCCGACCCCGCGATGTTGGCAAGAGGCAGCCGCTGACAGAACAGGATTTTGAGAGTCTCGGGACTCCCCCCCGCCAAGGAGGCATTGTCACGGATTGGCGGATAGGGCCCGACTTCTTCTCGGCACCTGTTCGTCACCATACCGCCAGCCGACAACAAACCCCGCTCGATCGCTCGTGACCCATCGGGTCACGGAAGTTGCTTGGTGCGAGGCGAGGCTACGGGCACCGACGGCAACGCACGTTCGCCGAAGAGCAGGACTTGGTCGGCGAAATCAGCGGAAC
Organism: uncultured delta proteobacterium; assembly: GCA_963723955.1. Classification (GTDB taxonomy): domain Bacteria; phylum Myxococcota_A; class Polyangia; order Fen-1088; family Fen-1088; genus Fen-1118. The sequence goes on along the minus strand of CAVRSU010000028.1, from coordinate 327,218 downwards.
GCATGTCCCTGGCGCGGGGTATTCTGCGCCCCGTGATTCGCGTCTGCACATCCCATCGCACGGAGGTGCTGCTGGAAACCTTCGTGCAGAACCTCGCGGACGAGCGCGCGCGCACGGGTCCGCTGGCGCCGGTTTGCGTGGTGGTGCCCAACCGCAACGTGGAGACCTTCCTTCGCCTCAAGGTCGCCGAGCTCTGTGGAATCGCCGCCAACTTGGAAACGACCTTCTTGCGCAAGTTCCTGGCCGGCATCGCCGAGAGCGCGGTTCCCGACACCAAGGTCGCCGAGACAGCGCATGTGGAAGGCCACCTGCTGGCGCTCTTGCACGACGATGCCCTGCTTGCCGAGCCGACCCTGTCCCATGTGCGCGCCTACCAGGCGGCGGCAGACGGCGACCGCGACGCGCTTGACCGCCGGCGCTGCCAGCTGGCGGCCTTGCTGGCCCAGCTCTTCGACGAATACGCAGGGTCGCGCTCCGAAATGTTGGCCGCGTGGGCGAGCGACGCGGACAGCGAGCCCGGCATGGCAGCAGCTTCCTGGCAACGAGCGCTTTGGCGGGCCATCTTCGGCCCCGGTGGACGTCTGGCCCGGCTGGCCTCCGCCAGTGGCCTTCGCCACCTGCCGCTCGTCGTCCTGTGGGACGAGGCCATGGCGAAAAGGCCGGCGCCCTTCGCCGGCAAGACCGTGCACGTGTTCGGCCTTTCCTACATCGCGACCGCCTACCACCGCATGTTGGCGACACTCGGGCGCGCGTCGACGGTCCACGTCTACACCCTGAGCCCGTGCCGCGAAGCCGCGCATGAGCTCCTGGCCAAACCGGATGCTGCGGCCGACGATCCCTTTGGGCTTGCGCGCGAGGCGCAGCCGGCTCTTCGCCGCTGGGCGCGGCCAGGCCGGGAAAACCTGCGCCTGCTCGCCGCCTGTGAAGGCGCCAGCGTGGACGCACGTTTCCCCGAGCCCGCGCAGGAAGGTGCACCTCTGCTGCGTCGTCTGCAGGACGACATCGTGAACCGGCGGGTGCCCGACCCCACCGCGGGGTTGAGCGAACCCGATGGCAGCCTGCGCGTGCTGCCCTGCCCGTCGCTGCGGCGCGAGCTGGAAGTGATCGCAGCGGAGATCTGGAATCTCGCGCGCAAGGATCCGTCCCTGCGCCTGTGCGACGTGGCCGTGATCGTGCCCGAGGCCAGCAAGGAGCTGTACCTGGCCCAGCTCTCGGCGGTTTTCGGCGAGAGCTGCGCTCTGCCCCACAGCGTGGCGGATCTGCCGGCCGCCAGCGCCCATCGCGTGGCCGAAGCCATCGCGCTTCTGCTCCGCCTGCCCTTCTCGACCTTCACGCGCAAGGAATTCCTACCGCTCGTCACCCATCCCTGTCTCATGGCCAGGTTTCCCAAGGCTGCGCCCGAGACCTGGCGGAAGCTCGCCCACGGGCTCGGCATCGTGCGCGGTGCGGATCGCGGCGACCTGCGTGGATCCTACGTCACGCGCGATCTCTTGACTTGGGATCAGGGGCTGCGCCGACTGGCTCTCGGCGCGCTCTGCGACACCTTCGGCCCCGACGAGATCGAGCCCGTGCTCTTGGCCGGGGAGAGCTATCTGCCCGGCCCCGCCATCGACAGTGCCGACGAGGAATGCTTGGGTTTCGGTCTACTCGTGCGTTCACTCATTACCGACGCGCGCTTCGCCTCGGGCGGCGATAGGACGCCCGAGAGACCACTTGGCGAGTGGCTCGATTTCATCTGCGGCCTTGTCGAATCCTATCTGGTGCTCGACGAGGACGACCGCGCGGGCAAGGCCGCGATCACCCATTTCCTCGCCGAGCTCGCGGGTCTTTCGGATCTCGGTCTCGGCCGGCAGCCGGTTTCCTATCGCGTGGCGGCCGAGCTGGCCGAGCGGGCCTTGTCCGCCACGCCAGCAAGTCGCGGCCACTATCTATCGACCGGCGTGACCGTTGCCTCGTTCGTGCCCATGCGCGCGATTCCATTCCGCGCCGTGTTCGTGCTCGGCCTGGGTCAAGACGCATTTCCGCGCCCCGCCGGTCGCCACGAGCTCGACCTGCGCGCGGACGGACGCAGGGCGGGCGACGTCGATCGCCGCGAGCAGGATCTGTACATGTTCCTCGAAACCCTGCTGTCGGCGCGCGATCACGTCACGCTCTCCTATGTCGCGCGCGACGAGATCACGGGCGACGAGCTGCCCGCCTCGCCCGTCCTGCTCGAATTGAGCACCATTCTTGGCCAGGGTTACCTCGACCCGGCCGCGCTGGCATTGCTGTTTGGCGACGACGCCAAGGCGCGCCCCAGCCTGCGTCGTTACGACGACATCGCCCAGCGCCGAGCGGTCCTGCCCGCCGCCGAGAGCGAGCACTTGGCCAAGGAGCTGGGCGTGGCCATGGCCAGGGGCGAGCGTTCGGCAAGGACCTCGCCCACTTCGCCCGCCAAAGCGCAGACGGTGGACCATGCACGCGACGAGCTGGTCATTCCCCTGTCCACGCTTCGCCGCTTTCTCGAAGATCCCTTGCAGGCTTCGGCGCGCTTTCGTCTGGGCATGCACGACGACGACGATCGGGTGCTGGCCGATGTGGAGGACGAGCTTTTCGACCTGGACAAGCGCGGGTCGTCTTGGCTTCTGCGCGCGAGCATGACCGACGCTCTCGTCGCCGCGCAGGCGACGCCACCTTGGCAGGAGCTTCTCGCCGCCTACCAACGCCGAGCCAGCCACGCGGAGCTCGGCGGACAATCCCCCACCGGATTGTTCCGCTGCGCGGGCACCCAAGTCGAAACCGAGCTCCTGCATACCTGGCAGGAGGCGATGCCCGAGATCCTTGGACCCGGGCGCGCCGAGTGCCGCGTGGTGCGGCTTGTGAAACAAGCGGGACAGGGGGCACAAGGAAAGGCTGCCGGCATCGTCCACTGTCCTGCCCCAAGCTTCGACATCTCTTTGCCCGGCCCCGCGGGCAGGCCGGTCCTCCATGTCCGCATCGGTGGCGAGACCAGGCTTTGCGCGAGGTCGGACAGGGCCGGCAGCGCCACCTTGAGCTTTACCTGCCGGACAGGGATCTCGGGCGCGAATACTTGCCGGGAAGATCTGTGGGCCTTCCTCGACTACGTGGCGCTGGCCGCGGCCGGCAGCGAAGCAGCCTGTCCCGGCCACCGTGGCGCCCTTTTCTACAGCCACGACGGGCAGGGCAAAGTGCGCACGCTGGAATTCCGTCCGCTCGAACGCGAGAGAGCGCGCGGCTATCTGGCGCGGCTGTGTGCCGATCTCTTGACCGGCGCGCTCGACGTGGACGGCGCGGCCACGGGCGTGCACCCCTACCTTCTGCCCCACGAAGCCGTGCTGGCGAGCCAGCGCAAGAAGACACCTCTGCTCGACGAGATCGACGAGCTGTGCTCGGAAGCGGAGGGCAAGGGTCGGAGCATGAGCTCGCTGCAAGGCCCGGTGCCGAGAGTCCTCGACCGCTACGCCCCACCGACTGCGCCAGAGGCCGAGAGCATGGCCCGGTCGCGCTTCGGCCTGTTCTTCGAGCTAGCGCGGCAGGAGTGCGCGTGAGCCAGTCCCCGCGCTATCCGCGGCCAGCGGAGCTTGAACGGCTCGGTCGCGGGCACCACGTGGTGGAATCCTCGGCTGGCACGGGCAAGACCTTCCTGCTCGAACACCTATTCGTCGACCTTATCCTGACCCATGGTCTCGGGTGCGAGGAGATCCTGGTCGTCACCTTCACGGAGAAGGCCACGGCCGAATTGGTGATCCGCTTGCGCGCGCTCATCGCCCGCCTGGCGGACTTGCGCGCGGACGACCCCAAGGCCATCGAGGCGATGCGTGCGCCGGCCAGCGCGAGTTGGCTCATCGACGACAAGGCGAAAAAGCTCCTGGCTGAAGCTTTGTTGGCCTTCGACCGCGCCAGCATCTTCACCATCCACGGCTTCTGTCAACGCGTCCTGAGCGAGCACGCCTTCGTCCAGGGCCGCTTCTTCGACGAGCAGCTGATCGCCGAGGAGACTGCCTTTGGCCATGCCTTCCACGAGGTCTTGCGAACCGACATCGCAAACGACTGCGATCTCGCAGCCGGCGTCGAGGGTTGGCTGACCAGTGACCGATCCATTGCCGCACTGGAAAAACTGCTGCGCGATTGCGACGCCGAGAAGACCACAGCGCTGCGCACGCATTTCGACCGGGCTCGCCTGGTCGCGGCCATGGCGGCGTGGCGGCCTGTGGCGGCCGAGGACAAGGACGAGGACGAGGAGCTCAAGCGGCGTCTCAAGCTGGCCAAGGTCAAGCACCAGTCGATCAAGTCTGTCGTCGCCCGACTAGCCCGCGTCTCCGAGATCGTCGCGGCGTGCGCGGAAGATCCCGTGCGCTTGCTGGCCGCCGCCATGCAGAAGCTCGCCAGCGAGCGCAGCATGCAAGATGGACTTGCCTTCGTGCTGGAAAGACTCCCCGCCGCGCCTGCGGACGCGAGCCTGGCCGAGCTCGCGGCATCGGTTCGCGAGCTCAAGGAGGCCATCGTTCCCCTTGAAGCCTACTTGGCCGACCGCCTTTCTCCAATCATCCGCGAGCGCGCTGCGCGCCGCAAACGCAAGGCCGGCTTGTTCGACTTTTCCGACATGCTGCACCTGGTGGCCAAGGCGCTGGCCGATCCAGGCCCCGCTGGCGGCGAGCTTCTGCAGACCCTGCGCCGCCGCTATCGCCACGCCCTCATCGACGAGTTTCAGGACACCGACGAGACCCAGTGGTCGATCTTCCGCCGCATTTTCGTCGAGTCGACGGGCGAGCACGCGCTGACCGTGATCGGCGATCCCAAGCAAGCCATCTACGGATTCCGCGGCGCGGACGTGCACGCCTACCTTGAGGCGAGGCAGGCCTTGCAGGCCGCAGGGGGCAGTCGACTGGTGCTCGATCGCAACTTCCGTTCGACGGCCGACATGGTCGAGGCCACCAATCTGATCTTCGACCAGAGCGCGGAATTCTTTCGGCGTGCGAGCGGCATCACCTACGACCAGCCAGTGCGCTGCGGTCGCGCCGACCTGCGCTTGCTGGACGAATCGCCTGCCATGGCGGCGCCCGTTGTGGTGTTCGATGTTGCAAGCGCAAGTGGAGGTCAGCCGGTGCGTGCGCCCACCGTGCGTGCCACGGTCCAAACCGCCATCGTCGAGGAGCTGCGCGTTCTTCTTGACCCGGCAAGCCCGCTCCGCCTGCGCGGCAACTGGGACGGCGAGCGTGGGCTGCGTGCCCGCGATGTGTTCATCCTGACCTTCACCAACGCCGAAAGCCACGCCATCGGACGCGCTCTCGCCGACGCCAGCATACCCTTCGCGTTCTACAAGCTCGGCAACCTTTTCGAATCGTCCGAGGCCGCCGAGGTGCTCATGGTTCTGCGCGCCGTGGCCAACCCCGAGGATCGCAGCCTGCGCGCGCGCGCGTTGCTCACGGGATTTTTCGACCTGGACGTGACCGGCGCGGCCGCGTGCCTGGATCTAGGCCAAGCCGCCCTACCGGTGCGGTTGCTTCAACATTTCGCCGACCTGGCCCGCAAGGGTGACGTCCCGGCCCTCTTCGCGTCGATGATCGACGACAGCGGCATCGTTCGCCGCGAAGTCTTCGCCCATGCCAGCGAGCGCACCCTGACCAACATCACGCATGTGCTGGAGGTATTGCAGGCAGAATGGGCGCGCTCGCACGCGTCGCTGCCCGAGCTGGCGGATCTGCTGGATGCCTTTGTTCGCGGCACGCAAAAGCCGCCCAGCCGCGAAGGCGATTTGCAGCGCCTGGAGACCGACAAGGACGCGGTCCAGATCCTGACCGTTCACAAAGCCAAGGGACTGGAGGCTGACGTCGTGTTCGTCTACGGCGGCACGGGCGAAAACACATCCGGGTCGCCCGTGCACGTCCTGCACGAGGGTGGTCAGCGCGTGCTGCACGTGGGCCGGCTGGACGCCACCGCCGAGCACCTCGACGATCAGGAGAGAGAAGACGAGCGCAGTCGCCTGCTCTACGTGGCCCTGACCCGCGCCCGCTATCGCCTGTACCTGCCGCACTACCCGCGCGAGCTCAGAAGCCTCAAAGGACCGTATCGGCGCGCGAACCAGCGCCTCGACGACATTCTCGGCCAGCCACACGAACACGCGCGTCGCCATTTCAGCGTGCGCATCTGCCCCGTCGATTCCATTCGCGGGCGCGCGGTCGTCCCTGCGGCTTTGCAAGCCGCGCTCTGGCCGCAAGCGTTCGCGCCAGCCCGCGAGCCCGACGACCTGGCCGCCATCAAGGCCCAGCGTAGCGGCTTCGCAGTGACCTCCTACACCGCAGTCAAGCACGCGCGCGGGGAATTCACCGCCGTCGAGACCGACCCGCGTCTGGCGAGCGAGCTTGCGTTGGGCAACGCCGCGGGCCACCGCGAAACCGTCCACGAAGCCGACCAAGAAGAGCTGCCGGGCGGCGCCGAGACCGGCATCTTCCTGCACGATATCCTGGCCTCTGTCGCGCTCGCCGATCTAGCGAGCACACCCAGTTTCACCGACTGGTACGCCAGGCCTTCCGTCGCGTGCTTGCTGGAAAGGATGGGCCGGCGACACGCGCGACCTGCCGCCCACATCCCCCTGGCCGCGCGGCTCGTGCACCAGGCGTACACGGCGCCGGTGCGACTGCGTGGCTCGGTCATCGCCGGACTAGCGTCTGTGCCAGTGGCCCTACGCGAAGTGGAATTCCTGTTTCCCATCCCCGAGTCTTCGCATCCGCTCCTGTCCCGACCGCAGGCCGGCACTTGGATTGTCGAGCGCGGCGTGGTGAAGGGTTTCGTGGATCTTCTCTTCGAACACGATGGCCGCGTTTTCGTTTGCGACTGGAAGAGCGACGCCCTGCCAAGGTTCGACGGGGACACGCTGGCCAGGCATTGCCAGCAGAGCTACGACGTGCAGGCGCGCATCTACACCATCGCGGCACTGCGCTTGTGTGGCATCCGCACGCCCACCGACTATGGGCGTCGCTTTGGCGGCGTAGTCTTCTGTTTCCTGCGCGGCCTGGGCAACCGGCGCGAAGCCGACGAGAGCGCGGCCGAAAAAAGCGCGGCCGACTCGGCGGGGATCCATTTCTTGCAGCCGACCTGGGACGACATTCTGTCCTGGGAGACGGACATGCTTGGGCAGCAGTTCTGGGGGCTTTCGCGATGAACGTCACCACCGCTAGTTTCTGGCAGCAGCGAGTAACCGCAGGGCGGCATGGCCTTGGTCTATGGAGTAGACCAATCGCACCGATGGGTGGACAATGAGATCCGGCCGGAATGCACTCGGCCGGATCCGATTCCGTTCGCATCGATCGAGGAGGTCCCATGTCGTGTTTGCATGTGCGCGGCTTGTCGAGGCAGGTGATCCAGCGTTGCTTGGTTGGCGTATGTGTGCTCGCGCTGGGCGCGTGCTCATCATCGTCGCATGACGAGGCTCCCGATTCAGGCTCGACGGGTGGTGCTGCGCCGGGCTCGGGCGGCGCCGTTGGTAGCGGCGGTACTGGCAGTGGCGGCCAAAGCGGCGCGGGCAGCGGGGGAACGAAGATCGGCTCCGGTGGCGCCGTTTCCATGGGCGGTAGCTCGGCCGGTGGTAGCACCGGCGCTACGACGAATCCCGCCCACTGCACGGCCGCGCTTCCGGCCGGCGCACAACCTGTCGACGTGTCGAAGCCCGCCACCGCGGTGGGCAGTGGCAGCGCGGCCAGTTGCACCTTCGATGCGCTGAATGCGGCGGTGAAGAAGGGCGGCATCATCACGTTCAACTGCGGGGCTGGGTCGGTCACCATTGCGGTCACCGCGACGATGAACCTGCCCACCGACAAAGACACCGTCATCGATGGCGGCGGTACCATCACGCTCGACGGACAGAAGAGCGTGCAGATCTTGAACTTCAACCACGGCGACTTCATGAAGCTGGAAACCCGCGTGACCTTGCAACACCTCACCCTCATCAACGGCAAGACCACGCCCATCGAGACCATCCCCACCGCGCCCGCGCCCTGCTCCCAGGGCTACAACGATGGCGAGGGCGGTGCGCTCTACATGCTCGACGGGAACCTGACGGTCATCGATTGTACTTTCTCGGGCAACCAGGGGGCGCCACGCGGACCCGACACTGGTGGTGGTGCCATCTACATCACGGGCAGCAAGCACGGCGCGCTCATCGTGGACAGCGTGTTTACTGGCAACCAGGCCAGCAATGCCGGGGCCATCGGCGGCCTGTTCGCGACGCTGCAGATCTACGACAGCGTGTTCCGCGACAACAAAGCCACAGGCGACGGTGCCAATTCCGACGACGCATCCAAGTGCAGCGCGATAAACAACGGCCAGAACGAGGTCGGCTCGGGCGGCAACGGCGGTGCGATCTACCAGGACGGTGCCAGCTCGACCAACGTCTTTCTGTGTGGTGTCGACGTGGAGAACAATGCGGCCGGTACCGGCGCATTCGGCGGCGGCGTGTTCATGACCAGCAACGATTTCTCAGGCACCATCACCGTGCAAGATTCGGTCATCACCGGCAATACCGGTGGATCGTGGACCCAGGTCAATTCCGGCCCGAGCCTGGGCAGCGCCTTCGGCGTGAACGCCAAGAGCTCGACCATCGTGAACTCGACACTGCAGGGTGTGAAGTAACCGCGCCACGGCCACTACCTACTGCGGCCATTGAGGTCTTACGGGTCGGCTCCACTGCGGTACACTCCGGTGCGAATGACTTCCCCTGACCTTGGGCAGCTGTTCCGGGGGCTTTCGCGATGAAGCGGCCAGCGATTCCCATTCTCCTGCCTACCGGCACGGCCCGCCAGAGCATCGCTGCGCGGCCAGCCTACTCCGCGGCCCTGATCGAGCTCGCGCGCCAAAGCGATCTCGACGAGAGCGGTGTCTATCTAGCCTGGCAGGTGGCCCAGCTCGCCCGCGATCTTGCGCCGGACGAGCGCGATGCCTTCATGCTGCTGGTGGGCCGCCTGCTGGTGGCGCAGTCCCTTGGCAGTACCCGCCTTGCGACTTCGCAAGGTGATCGCCAGCTCCTCGCCAAACTACCCGACCTCGTTCAGTCACCGGCTGTCCACGCGCCTTTCGTCCTCGACGGAAAACACCTCTACACAGAGAGGGCCCATGGCTGCGAAACCCGGGTGGCATCGCATCTGGCCGCCATGTTCGCACAGGCCGCACCCTTTTCCGCCGCGGCCATCGCCCGCGCGCTCGACGAGGTCGCCGCGCACGGCGCACCCGCGCCCACTGACGAGCAGAAGGGCGTGGTGGCGCATGCGCTTGCACACTCTGCCGGGGTGATCTCGGGCGGCCCAGGCACTGGCAAGACCACCACCGCGCTGGCGCTCGTGCGCTGCCTCGTCCGCCTTGGCCTTGCACCTACGGACATCGCCCTGTGTGCCCCCACGGGCAAAGCGGCGAGCCGCCTGGAGGACGATTTCCGCACCCGCCTGGCGGCACTGGAACATCCCGCCCCAAGCGACCGCGCCTTGATAGACGACTGCCCCAAGGCGCAAACCCTGCACCGATTGCTCGGCGCTCGGCGCGGACCGGGCGGTATCCTGACGGCGGCGCGCGATCCCTTGCCCTTCCGTGCCGTCATCGTCGACGAGTCGTCCATGATCGATCTCGTGATCATGGACAGGCTGCTGGCCGCGCTGCCGAGCAGCGCCATGCTGGTTCTGCTAGGGGACGCGGATCAGCTTCCTTCCATCGCGGTGGGTGCCGTGTTTCGAGACTTGCACCGATTCGCCGTGCGACTCGAGCGCGGGTTTCGTGCGGACGTCGCGCGGCCCGAGGGCAAGCGCATCGCCGACCTGGCCGTGGCGGTACGCGCGGGGGAGATCGAGGAGGCGACCCAGTTGTGCGTGGCTCGCGCCGATCCCACGGCGCTGCTCTGGCAAGGCGTCGAACAGCTGCCGCCCGAGCAGCGCGAGGATCTCTTGCGCGAATACCACCGGCGCAATTTCGGCGGCGCGCACATGGCTTCCTTGGTTGACCACACCTATGCGGAAAAAGGCGGGGTCTTTGCCGAGGAGGACGCCCGACGTCTGGATGACTTGGCCTCTCTCCTGGCCCGTGCGCGCATCCTGGCCGTTACCCGCGGACGCGCCACCGGCGTCGAGCGCTGCAATGCCTTCCTGCACGATTTGCACGGAGGCGGGCCGTGGTTCTTGCCCGGCGAGCCGGTCCTGATGTTGCGCAACGATTACGAACGCGACCTGTGGAACGGAGACCAAGGCGTTGCCGTGCGCATGGCCGGGCCGAGCCACCCCGTCGCTGTCGCCTTTCGCACACGGGGCGGTTGGCAGGCCGTAGATCCGCGGGCCATGGCTTCTGCGCTCGAGCTCGGATTCGCGCTGACGGTCCACAAGGCGCAAGGCTCAGAGCTCGACGACGTGGTGTTGATGCTACCGGATTTCCCAAGCCCGCTGCTCACGCGCGAGCTGCTCTACACCGCGGTCTCGCGCGCCCGCAGGAGCGTCGTCCTGTGTGGCGCCCTCGACCAATGGCAGGCTGGCGTTGCAGCGGCAGAAGTCCGCAGCTCGGGGCTTGCCGAGCGCCTGTGACAGGCGAGGAAGCCATTCTTGTTGCCGCCGGAACCTGCTATGTGGTGAGCTTCGTTGCACGGAGGAACCCGCGATGCCCAAACCCGCGTTGACCACGATGAAGTTGATAGCTGGTCTTCTCGCCCTCAGCACCGCTGCCTGCAGTCGGTCGAACGGCGGCGGCCCAGGCGGCGTCGCTGGGGGCAGTACGAGTGTTGGCGGGGGCGGGGGCAGCTCTCACCCCGAGAACGTCGGCGGTGTTGTTGGATCTGGCGGATCGAGCGGCACCGGCGGCGCCACTGGTTCCGGGGGAACGAACGGCACCGGCGGCGCACAGAGCTTGGGCGGTGCCATCGCGGGAGGAATCTCCGCGCCCGGCGGCAACGGCAGCGGAGGTAGAGTTGCGCCTGGCTCGGGTGGCACCCTAGCCACCGCGACCGGCGGCGGGACGGGAACCGGCGGCCTCCCAGCGACGGGCGGCGCGACGAGCACTGGCGGTTCGACCGGCGGCGCTACTGGCACCGGCCCCGACGCGGGCACCCCGCACGGCAGCGGCGGCACCGCGGCGGGAGGCACGGGCACCGCGGCGACCGGCGGCCCGGGGGGCAGCGTGAGCGTGAGCTGTCCCGCCGGTGCGAAGCCCAGCGAGGGCAAGAAGACCGTCATGGTGGGCACGACCAGCCGCAGCTACTATTTGCACATTCCGACGGCGTACGACGGCACGAAGCCGGCGCCCCTGGTCGTCGATTTCCACGGCCTGGGCGGGGACGGGACCAGTGAGGAGGCGTCGAATCCCTACCGGCCGGTGATCGATCCGGAAGGCGTGGTCTCCGCGTATCCCGATGGCGCCAACGGCACCAGCGGTACGGGATGGAACCTGGGGCCGTGTTGCACGAGCACCGACGACGTGGCGTTCGCCAAGGCGCTCGTGCAAGACGTGGAGAAAATGGCCTGCATCGACCCGAAGCGGGTGTATGCGGTCGGCTATTCGCTCGGCGGTGGCATGGTTCACGTCCTGGCCTGCAAGGCGGCCGACGTGTTTGCTGCAGCTTCGCCGGCCGCGGCCGATCTGGTGAAGGATAACGTGGACAGCTGCATTCCGGTGCGCCCCATCACCGTGTTCACCTTCCGCGGTACCGCCGACCCTGCCGTGCCCTACGCCGGCGGATCGATCGGCGCGTTGACGAACATCGGTGCGCTGGCGACCTTCCAGAAGTGGTCCGCCATCGATCAGTGCACCGGATCTCCGTCGGCGGCGGACAGCAACGGTTGCTCGACCTATTCGTCGTGCGCGGGTGGGGTGCAGGTGACGTTGTGTACGAAGCAGGGCGGCGGTCACGATCCCGGCAATGCCAGCGTAAGCTGGCCCGTGCTCAAAAAATACACGCTGCCGTGAGGGGCGCAGCAAGGCACAGTCGCGCCGGGGCGCTGGGTGCCACGACGGCAGGAGATTATTTGATAGAGGCGTCCCGCAGGTCGCCCCGAACGGTTATGTTTAGCGGCAATCACATGATCGTGGCGCGTTCGTTTCTGGGTACGTCCGTTTTGCCAATCCTGCTCGCAGTCGCATGTGGCGGCACCGGCTCCCATCCCGTCGGCGGCCAGGGCGGCAGTGCGGGTGCAAGTGGCGCGGGCGGCAGCAACAGCGTGGCCGCATCTGGTGGCACGAGCGACACCGGAGGTGGCGTCGGCGCGGGCGGAAGCGCGGGAGTAGGCGGCACAACCACGAGCACGGGTACAAGCGCGGGGGCCAGCGGCGGCCGAGCCGGGAACAACGGCGGGACCATGGGCGGAAGCGGTGGAACGACTGGCAGCAGCGGCGGATCGACGGGCGGCCGGGAAGGTACGGTGGCCACGGGAGGAACGCCCAGCAGCGGCGGAACGGGGGCCGGAGGCGGCGCGGGTGGAAGCACCGCTTCTGGCGGCAGCAGCGGCGGGGCCGCGGGCAGTGGCGGGGCCGGAGCCGGTGGAACCAGAGATGCAGGTTTGGCCGGCACGAGTGGAAACCGAGACGCTGGATCAACTGCAACCGGCGGCGCGGGTGGCACTGGCGATTGCACTACGCCGCCCGCTGCCAGTCCACTCATGGGTTGGGCAACGGCGTCCGGCTCGACCACGGGCGGCGGCAGTGCCGCGCCAGTCACGGTGACCACCCGTGCGGACCTGCAGAGTGCGGTCAAGGGCACGACCGCCGCAGTGATCTACGTCAAGGGTGTGCTGGAAGCTGGAACCGTGACCATGGGCTCGAACAAGACGATTGTTGGCCTGTGCGGGGCCGAGATCCACGGACATGTGGGTATCAACAAGCAATCCAACATCATCATTCGCAACATCAAGATCGTCGGCTACGCGGTCGGCAACTGCGCGCTTGACCCGGACTATTCGTCTGCCACCGGCTGTTCCTCGGGCAATGATGCCATTTCGATTCAGGGTCAATCCGATCACATCTGGCTGGATCATGACGACATCTCGGATGGGACTGACGGAAATCTCGACATCACCCATGCCTGTGACTTCATCACGATTTCATGGACCAAGTTCCACTACTCGTCTGCGCGCACTGATAACAGCGGATCCGACTCGACCGGCTCCAAAGGCCATCGCTACAGCAATCTCGTCGGACATTCCGACAGCAATGCCAGCGAGGATACCGGACACTTGACCATCACCTGGCATCACAATTGGTGGGCGGACTATGTTGTCGAACGCCAGCCTCGGGTGCGGTTTGGTCGTGTGCACTTGTTCAACAACCTTTACACCTCGGTGGGCGACGACTACTGCATCGGCGTGGGAGTGGGCGCGAATCTCCGAACCGAGAACAATGTGTTCGTCGGGGTCGCAACCCCTATCAATACGACCAGCTACTCCGACGCCACCAGCGCCATTCGCTCCACCGGCAACCTGTACTCGGGCACGTCGGGAGCGGCACCGACTGACTTGCAAGCCAGCAGCGTGTTCGATCCGGCCTCGGCTTACACATACACGCTGGACGATACCAGCGGCTTGCAAGCAGCGATCGAGAGCGGCGCCGGGCCGAAGTAGCAGTTTCTGTCCGCCGGGCAGGCGGACTGGCGTTGCAGCCGGAGAGAATCCGCAGCTCGGGGCTTGTCGAGCGCCTGTGACAGCGCTTACCTGCTTGGTGTCGCGCCGGATGACGTGGCCACGATGCCATGTCATCTTGGATCGGATGCCTAGGCGCGATTCATGGTTCCGATGACACCTTCCAGTCCGCAGTGCGGCAGCCGATCCTGGCAAAGTAGATTGCTCTTGGCTCTGACAGCCACGTCTTGCTTGGCGGGTTGCGGAGTCAGCAGCGACCGCATGAGCAATCCTGGCGCGAACCCGAGTCGCGACGCGGGTGTCATTTCGGTCAAGGCCGATGCCGCGCAGGGCTTCGTCATCATGATCGACGCCGCGGCCTACGCGACCGCGGTGGATGGTGGCCAGGCGGGCTCTCAGCCTGCGCTCGACCCGACTTGCTCCCTGGCAACCACGACCCTCTATCCCCAGCCAGCCGAGGTGCTACTGGTGCTCGATCGATCCGCGACCATGGCAGACGCCATCGCGGCCGACGGCACAAGTAAATGGAACGCGACCGTCGCGGCCATCGAAAGCGCGGTCCTTGCCAGCCAGGATGCGACGGCGTGGGGAATGATGCTGTTCCCCAAATCGAGTGGCGACACGGCCTGCTGCCAGATGCCGGCGGACGATCTCGCACCCGTCGTCGAAGTGGCTCCGGCCACGAAATCCTCACAAACCATCGCCGCGACGCTTACCCAGTGCATGCCGACAGGCGTTGGCACGCCGACCGCGCGGGCGCTGGTCCAGGCGGCGAATTCCCTGCTCGCGCGCACGACCAGCACCTCGAAATACATCGTGCTGGCGACGGGCGGCGAGCCAACCTGCGCCAGCGATGCCCTGTGCGACGGCGCATCCACGTTGGACTACGCCCGCACCAAGGATACCGTGGCCCACGTGGCCAGCGTGCTTGGCATCCCGGTGGCGGTTGCCGGTATTGCCCTACCCGCGACGAACGGCAATCTCCAGCCGAACAGCCGGCAGCAGCTCTTCACCGACATGGCGAATCTCGGCGGCATGCCCAACGCCACACCGGGACAACCGGCCTACTACCCGGCCAGCAGCGCCGCCGATCTGCTCGCCGCGCTCGGCACGCTTGCCGCGCAAGCCACGAGCTGTAGCTTCGCTCTACCCAGCGCGGTGGCGTGGCCGGACAATGTCGCAGTCCTGCTTTCCGAGAATCGGATCCCGAGGGATACGTCGCACCAAGATGGCTGGGACTTTGGCGATGGCGGGTTCTCGGTGGTCCTCTTCGGCAAGCCTTGTGACGACGCCCGCAACCTAAGCGGCGGCGCGACCCTCCAGTTCGTGACCGCGTGCCCAGCCAGGCCCGTGATAGCCCTGGGCCGCCGCGAGTGGCTCTAGGGCGCGCCTCTCTCCGTGGGGAAACTGCACGCCCCTTGACTTGCCCCTCAGTCTTCGCTAACCACTTCCTCCATGAGCCGTGAGGAAGACGTCAAGGATGTTCGATTGTTCGATCTTCGCACCGTCGAGCGCAACATCAAGCGCGGGCTTATCACCCGCAAAGACTACGAGCGACATCTGAAATCGCTGCCCGACGCGAGCGCCAACACGCTCCCGGCCGAGGCAGAAAATCCGCCCGCCGCCCAAGAATAGACGCGGCCACGAGCGCGGGGTTGAAACTGGGACAACACCTGCGTACGCTAGCGTGCCATGGCTGATTCCGAGCAAAAAACAGGGAACTTCACCGTGACCGACCGCCGCGCGTTCGACCCGAGTGGCGAGCCCAAATCTGAACCGTCGGCAGAGCCGTCGGCGCTTTCAGACAAACCCGTGCAGGCACCTCGGCCAGCGCCTGAGCCGCCGCGAGCGCTCCCGCCCGCCGATTTCGCCACCCTGGTGCTGTCGCTCGGCAGCTCGGCCGTCATGTACCTTGGCCAGTCGGACGAACCCGACGGCAAGAAGCCCCCGCGCAATTTGCCCATGGCCAAGCACGCCATCGATCTGCTCACGGTGCTCGAGGAAAAGACCAAGGGCAACCTGTCCTCCGAGGAGGGTCAAATTCTGGAAAGCCTGCTCTTCGACCTGCGCCTGCGCTATGTCGAAGCGCTCAAGACGCCGTCCACCGGGGCCTGAGGCAGGCCGCGCATAGCGCGGCGAATTTCGAGCAGGAAGAGCAGCAGCATCAGCGCGCTCAAAACGGGTAACCCGATGACCAGGGTCCACGCTATGACGGGGAAGGTGTGGCGATACTCGATGAACCACCAGTCGACGCGCGCCCGGGCATAGCCTTCGTGGATGTCGAGTTGCAGGTTGGTGTAGCGGCGCCAAGGAGCATCCTTTTCCGCCACGATCCAGGAGTCATTCTTGGGTAAGTGGCTGAGCAGCCAGTAGTTGCCGATGATGTGCTGGAAGGGTGGCAGCCACTGTAGCGAATAGATGGTCTCGAAACACACCGGACACGGCAGACCGGGCGCGCTGATCCCGTCGCCCTTCTGGTTGGGCATGCCCAGCCAGTACTGCGTCGCCTCGGTCTCGATACGGATGAAGTGATCCCAGTAGATCGCGTTGCCGAGGTAGGTGACCAAAGTTCCGAAAACGAAGACCGATGAGAAGAAGGCGATGCCCAACCAGCGGCGTAGGGAGCTCGCCTTGTCGAGCAAGTCTTGCAGAAGAAACCCGGCTGGAAGCAGAAGCACGGCGAGGGCGAAAGTCATGTAACGCGGTCCCCAGGCGTAGTCGCCGGCCCAGGAAATCATCTGCGCGTGCAGGTAGAGCCCGGGGAAAACGGTGAGCACCATGGCCAGAACGATGTAGCGAAAGCGTTTGAGGAAGCGCAGGAATCCCAGCGCAGCCAGGAAGATGGGCGGACTGTAGAGGAAGATGGACTTGCCCGGCGAGAGGAACATTCCGTACAAACCGACCCACGGCGATTCGTGCAGGACGCCCACAGGTGCGGACGAAACCCCGGTTCCCGCGAAGGCCAGCCCGTAGCCGGTTGCGTAGATGCTGCCCCAGCGCACGTAGTTGTAATAGAGGTACGCGGCGCCGAACGGGAGTGCGGCGGCGATGCTGACCAGGGCCACGAGCAAAAGCGCCCTCCAGTTGCGGCGCAATTCCCACATCAAGAACAGACCGGCCCCGATCCCCGAAAGAAGGTAAACCGGCTTGGCGTTGACCAGCAACCCGGCCCACACCCCCAGCAGCACCGCCTGGCGCCACGTCGGATCCTCGCGAACGTCGAGCAACTTGACGAAGAACCCGGTGAAGCACGCGAGTTGCAGCGTCTCGGAATACGGGTAGCGCGAATACACCCAGACCGATGTCGAGAAGGCGAGGGCCAGCGTGGATGCGGCTGCGGGGACTGGCCGCATGCCGAGGCGCCTGCACAGGCCAAAGAAGAGAACGCACGACAAAGTGCCGAGCAGGGTGGGCGCCAGGTGAGAAGTGAAGCGCCAAGTAATCTGCCAGTAGGCGGGCCACCGTCCGGAGATCCATCGTTGTATGGCAACGCCGGGAATATGAATCGCGCACTGGAGAAGCGGCGCCAAACCGTAGAGTCTTCCATCCTTGCCGTTTGGCAGGGCCATCGGCCAGCGTGTCTTGGCGTGGATGTTGTGCGAATGGACGATGCTGTCGGCAACTTCCCAGATGGGCGTGGCGTCGCCCCAAGGCCGTTCGCGGCTCGTGGAAAACAAGTACATGAACACGATCGCGCCGAACAGCCAGAAGCTGCCACGCCAGCGAAAGGGAAAAGCGAGAGCCGTCAACAAAGCGGGCGGGATGATAGCCGATTGCGCTGCATGAAGCGGAACTTCGTTGCGGTGGGCCCGGCCGGGCTGAGACTTTCACCACGGGCCGCCAGGCCAAGCCCGTGGTAGATCGCCAAGGGAGTGCGGCAATGAAGGATCTCGAACAGTGGACGAAGCTGCTCGTGGAAGTGATCGCGCGCGCGACGGCGCAGCTTCCCGAGGATGTGACGCGCGCGATACAGCTGGGTCGAACCCGCGAGGCCGAGGGATCCCTGGCCGCCTTGGCGCTGGATTCGATCGTGAAGAACGCCGAGCTGGCGTGCAGCGACAGGGCGCCCATGTGCCAGGACACCGGGGTGCCCATCTTCTGGATCCACCATCCGGTCGGGGTTTCCACTGGGATGCTCACCAAGGCCTGCGCCGAGGCGGTTCGCCAGGCGACGGCGCAGAATCTGCTGCGCGAAAACGCCGTCGACACGCTGACGGGAAGAAACACTGGCAACGGCTACGCGCCCAGCATCCCCAGCGTCCACTGCGAGGAATGGGATCGCCCCGAAACCAAGGTGCAGCTCCTGCTCAAGGGGGGCGGCTGCGAAAACACCAGCGCGCAATACTCGCTGCCTGACAGCAAGCTAGGCGCGGATCGCAATCTGGAAGGTGCCCGCCGGGTCGTCCTGGACGCCGTTCACCAGGCGCAAGGCAAGGGCTGCGGGCCGGGCATTCTTGGCGTGTGCTTGGGCGGAGATCGTGGCACCGGATACCTAGAAGCCAAGTATCAACTGCTGCGCCACCTCGACGACCACAATCCCGTGCCCGAGCTCGACGCCCTGGAAACGCGCATGCTCGACGAGGCCAACCAACTCGGCATCGGCCCCATGGGGTTTGGTGGCAAGACCACATTGTTGGGCGTGAAGATCGGAACACTCGGACGCGTGCCCGCTAGCTACTTCGTGTCCATCGCCTACCTGTGCTGGGCGGCTCGCCGAGCCGGCGCCGTCGTCAACGAACGCGGAGTCGTGACATGGCTCAGCTGAATTTGCCCTGCGACGAGGCCGCCATTCGCGCCCTGCGCGTGGGCGAGCCCGCCCTGCTTTCCGGCCGCATCATCACGGGCCGGGACACGGCCCATCACTGGTTGGTGGGCGGATTCCGCGCGGAGGTCGCACCGTACCTGGCTGGCTCGATCATTTATCATTGCGGTCCAGTCGTGCGCAGGAACCCCGACGGCACCTACGACTTCGTCGCCGCGGGACCGACGACCAGCGCGCGCGAAGAGCCTTACCAGGCGGACGTCATCGCCCGCTATGGCGTGCGCGGCGTGATCGGCAAGGGCGGCATGTTCGACAAGACTCGCAAGGGCTTGGTCGAGCACGGCGCGGTCTACCTGCACGCCGTGGGCGGCACCGCGCAGTCGCTGGCGCGCGCCGTGGTCCGCGTCGAGCGCGTGTTCAAGCTGGAAGAATTCGGCGTACCCGAGGCCATGTGGGTCATAGAAGTGAAGGACTTCCCGACGGTGGTCACCATGGACGCGCAAGGCGGGTCGCTGCACGAGACCATCGCGGAGGCATCGAACGCAGTCTTGCAGCGCCTTCTTGGCAAGAAGGCCGGATAGGCAGGCCGAGATACGGGAGAGCGGCGCTCGGCTTCTGCGGGCGAGCTGGGGACGGCCGCCGAGGAGCAGCCCCGGCGCTAGCCCGCAGAAGCCGAGCGCCGCTCTCCCGTCTGGCCTGATAGCAACAGCCGAGCGCTGCTCTCCCGCCTGGCTCGATAGAAGATATTTCCGAATCAAGTACACTCTCGTCACTATGGACATCGTGCTTGGCGTTTTTCTGGGGGCTCTGCTTTGGTTTTTCGCCCGCTACGGACTGGGTGGCTTCTACACCATCGGTCCCAACGAGCGCGCCGTGCTGTGCACCTTCGGGCGCGCGCAGCGGCTGCAGGACGAAACCACGCTCAGCGATCCCATCGCCGAGAAATTGAACGACGACGAAAAGCAACGCTACGAGTATCCCCAGGTCCGGGTCGTGGCGCCCGGTTTCCACTGGAAGCTGCCGTGGCAGACCTTGCACCGAGCTTCCATGGCGACCTCGACCGTTTCCATCGCCTTCGATCCCGAGGATCCTTCGGCCAATTCCAGCGGACAGGTCCTGGAGGCCGTGACCAAGGATCAGTTGAACACCGGCCTCTCCGGTCAGATTCGCTTTACCGTCGCCGAGCGCAATCTCTACGCGTATCTCTTCGGCGTGAAAAGGCCGGTCGCGCACGTGCTCGGCTATTTCGTGTCCATCTTGCGCGACCGTATCGCCAACTTCGAAGCGCCTGGCAAACCAGCGGCGGGCGCCGATGCATCCGCGGACGCTCTCGACATCGGCGGCGTGCAGGGGATTTCCATCAATGACTTGCGCAAGAACCTGCGCGACCTCAACGAACGCATGGACGCCGAGTGCGAGACCGCCGCCGCCCGCTACGGCATCCA
Organism: uncultured delta proteobacterium; assembly: GCA_963723955.1. GTDB lineage: Bacteria > Myxococcota_A > Polyangia > Fen-1088 > Fen-1088 > Fen-1118. The sequence goes on along the minus strand of CAVRSU010000028.1, from coordinate 307,419 downwards.
CCTCGACGCCGCCCTCATCACGGGCATCGATCCCCCGGCCGAGGTGGACTCGGCCCTGGCCGCCATCAACACCGCCCACAACCACGTGTCGAGCGAGATCAGCCTGGCGCAGGCTGCCGCCGACCAGCGCATTGTCCAATCGAAGCGCGCGGTGGAAATCGAGACCCTCAACGCGCAAGCCGAGGTCGAACCGCTCTTGGCCCTGGCCGAACAGCTGCGCGAGCTGGCCGGCAACGGCGGCCCGCAAGCCATCGAGGCCTACGTGAGAAACGCCAAGATCTCCCTGCAACGCAAGGCTCGCCACCTGGTTCTGCGCGACGCCACGCAAGGGGGCAAGTAATGGACTCGCTGCCCATCGATTTTTTCAAGGCCTTGCTCTACAGCTTCGGCGCGTGTTTCTTCGCCATGCCGATTCTGCTGGCGGCGGCGCGCATGTTCGCCCTGTACGTGGTCGTTCGCGAGCGCCAGGTCGTGGTGTTCGAGCTCTTCGGCAAGGTGCGCGCCGTGATCACCGAGCCGGGACTGCATTGCCCGTGGAAGACCATGGGACCGTTCGCCATGTTGGTGCCGTTCTTCGGCAAGAAGTTCATCGTGGACGTGCGCATCGATCAGACTTACCTGCGCAGCCAGCCCGTGAATTCCGAGGAAGGCGCGCCCATGGGCATCGGTGTGTGGTGCGAGATGGTGGTGAGCGAACCGCTCGACTACATCTACAAGAACACCGACCCGCTGGGCTCGCTGCGCGCCAATATCTCCAACGCCGCGGTCCGCTGCCTTTCCAACATGAAGCTTTCCGACATGCTGGAGAATCGCCACGGCATGAGCAGCCTGGTTCGCAAGGAGGTCACCGCCAAGTCGCAAGAGTGGGGTTACCAGGTGGGCAGCATCTACATCCGCAAGGTGCACTTCCGCGACCTCGGCATGACTTCCCAGATCGAACAAAAGGTGGTCAACCGCCTGCGCCAGGTCACGGCCGCGATTCAACAGGACGGCTCGAACCGCGTGAACGTCATTCGCTCGACGGCCGAGCGCCAGGCCGCCGTCGAGTTCGCCAAGGCCGCGGCCACGCGCCCGCAGATCGTGGGCCGTACCCTGGGCCAGATCGCCGAGAACCCCATGATCGCAGACGCCCTGTTCGAGGTGCTGGAGACGCAGGCGCTCCTCGCCAGCCCGGGGCTGGAAGTAAGCGTGCTTGGACCCGGTGTGCCGCTGATGTATGGGCTGAGCGGCGCCACGCCGCCGCTGCGACAGACGTAGCCGGACCTTCGACTCTACCGGCTATCCCCGTAACGCTGGCGTCGCCTGATGTTTCGGTCCTTCGCATCGATTGATCTTATCAATCGCGGTACCTGTGCCGTTACGAAAGTGAAGGAGACTGTCGACATGAGTGACTCGGTAGGCAGCGTTACACAAATTCAAGCTACAGAACAGGTTGCCGAGGCGCGTGCAAAGGCGCCCGAAGCCCGACCGCAGCCTGTACCCATCGACGAAGTGCAGTTGAGCAGTGCTGCCCAGGCAGCTTTGCGGGAAACCGTGGAAACTCCAGCCCAAACTGCCAAGGAAGCCGGCTCTGGCGATATGCAGGCGAAGCGATTACTCGCCAAACAAGAGGCCGCCAAAGAGGCCGCAGCCCAGGAAGAAGCCAGGAATACCAAGCACGTCGTGGCGTAGACCGCGATCAGCCGAGTCCCGGTCAAGGCTAAGCAGCCCAATGGCGCGGAGCCAGCGCGCCATCCTGGAGCTACTTGCTAACCGGACCTACGTGGTCGGGATTTCGCGGGCTGGTGCGCTGGCGCAAGTAGTCGGCGAAGCCGCGCGGCAGGTGGAAGAGCAGGCTGAAGCGCCCCATCACCACGGTTTCGCCGCCCTTGAGGCGGCAGGGCTTGCGCGGCAAGAGCTGCACGTCGTCGACCCGAGTGCCGTTGGTGGCGCCCATGTCGGTCAGACGGTGCTCACCATCGACCAGCGCGAGCAGGCAGTGATGGGTCGAGATGGTGTACTCGGGAATGGCCAGATCATTGTCGGCGGTACGACCGATGCTGACCGGTCCAGGCCCCGCGTTGCGGCCCTTGACCACGGGAAACACGCGCCCCTCCAGGGTCGTAGCCTGCATCATGGAGCTGGTGCTTCTTGCCACCATCGTACCGCTCTTGCTGGTGTTGTCACCGAGAGCGGCGGCAATCCCCGTCACCACCAGCACCGGCCATGGATAGGTGCGCACGAACGACTGGGAACCCAGCCGCAGATACTCCGCCTCGAAATCGGCTAGGTACGACGGCATACCCACCACTATAACATCGAGCGCTGCCGCGCGAGTTTGCGGGCGACGAAACGGCTGGAGAGCGGCAAGTGGCGTGATAGACCGAGGTATGGCCAGCGACGACAGCAAGCTCCCAAAGATCGCGGCGGCATTTTGGGTGATGAAGATTTCCGCCACCACCCTTGGCGAAACCGCTGGCGATCTTCTGTCCATGACGTTGAACGTCGGCTACGCCCAGAGCTCACTGCTTCTGGTATGGGGATTCTTCGTTAGCCTCGTGGCCCAGCTTCTGTCGAAGCGATACCGCCCTGCCCTGTATTGGACCGTGATCCTCTCGACCAGCACGGCGGGCACGACCATGTCCGACTACATGGATCGCACCCTGGGGCTTGGTTACACCAAAGGCGCGGCCATCTTGGTCATCATCTTGCTGTGCGTGTTCGCGGCCTGGCGCTGGACCACGGGAACGCTCGCCGTCGACCGTGTCAGGACCCGCAAGGCGGAGCTCTTCTATTGGATGGCCATCCTCTTTTCGAACACGCTCGGCACCGCGCTTGGCGATTTCCTCGCCGACAGCTCTGGGCTCGGTTTCCTGGGCGGCGCTCTCCTCATCGGCGGTTGCTTGATGTTGGTTCTGCTCGCAACATTCCTCACACAACTTTCTCGCGTGCTGCTGTTCTGGGTTGCGTTCGTCTTGACCCGTCCCTTCGGCGCAACCGTCGGCGACGTGCTGACCAAGTCGAAAGACAAGGGCGGCCTCAACTTCGGCACCATCGGCTCTTCCGCGATCCTTGCCGGCATCCTGGTCGTCTTCGTGGTCTGGGCGACGTTTAAGGAAAGGCGGGCCGTTCCGGCACTGCCATGATCCACCGACAGGGAGCGCGTTTCCGGATTGCCCTGCTTGCTGCGGCCGTCCTGCTCGCGCCTTCAACTGGCCACGCCGGACCGCCCTACGTGACGGACGACCCCGAGCCAGTGGAATACCGGCACTGGGAGGTCTACCTGGCGACCCAGCATTTCATCAACCGCGATGGCGCGTCCGGATCCGTGCCGCTCATCGATTTGAACTATGGCGCCTGGCCTGGCCTCCAGCTTCACGTCCAGGGCCAGCTCGCCTACGCGCGGCCAAGCGGCGGTCCCACGTTCTATGGTGTGGGTGACACCGAGGTTGGCGCGAAGATTCGTTTCATCGACGAGGGCGCGTGGTACCCGATGGTGAGCATGTACCCCCTGCTCGATTTTCCGACGGGTGACTCGGCTCACCAGCTCGGTACCGGACGCGCGCACGCCTTCCTTCCGCTGTGGCTACAGAAAAGCCTCGGTCCTTGGACAACCTTCGGCGGCGGTGGCTTGTGGATCAATCCCGGCGCGGGAAATCGCGACTACTGGTACCTCGGCTGGGAAGTCCAGCGCCGCATTTCGGCGCTGGCCATCGGAGCGGAGATCTTCTACACCACACCCGACCAGGTTGGTGGCGACGCCAACCTGCGCTTCAATATCGGTTTTCTCCTCGACCTCACCGAGCACCACCACCTGCTGTTTTCCGCCGGCCGAAGCATCGTGGGCGACAACCTCCTGCAAAGCTACGCCGCCTACCAGCTGACGCTGTGATCACGCTCCCGCCGGCTCGCGCACCATGATGAGCAGCATCTTGAATTTGGTGGTGGCGTTGACGGCGTGGGGGATGCCGGCGGGCATGAGCACGGTCTGGCCAGCCTTGGCCGGGACATGCTTGCCGCCGATGACCAGCTCGACATCGCCGTCGAGAACCTGCACGATGGCGTCGAAGGGCGCGGTGTGCTCGGACAGGGCCTGACCCTTGTCGAAGGCGAATACGGTCACGGTGCCGCCATTCTTCTTGACCAGCGTGCGACTGACCACGCCGCCCTCTTGATAGGCCACCAGCTTCGCCAGCTCGACGGGCTCGGCGGGCGGCAATCCAGTTTGTTCGGGAACTTGTTTGAGATTCATGGGTTGTTACCTGTTGTTGGTGATGCGGTATTCCGTGGATCAATCATTCGGGCCATAGGCCGGCACCCGGCCGCGCGCGTGTTGGACCATGGGTGAATCGAGCCTAGCGAAGCGTTGCAGATACTCTGCGCGGGAAATTCCATTTCTCCAGTGATCAGTCGCCATGGCGACGCCGGTCACGCTGAGGAAGACGCCGACCACAACCATGGCCAGCGCGCGAGTCGAAATGGCTCTGTCGCGCACGCGTACGTCCAGCGTACCTTTGACCGGACAGACAGCGACGCATTCCATGCAGCTCGTGCATTCGTCGCTCCACACCCGAGATGACGTGTGCACGCGAATATTCGAGGGGCACGCACGCGTGCACAACTGGCAATCGATGCAACTCTCCTTGGTGCGCGTGATCTTGAACGGGCTCGGCCAGCCGGCGATTCCAAGCAGAGCGCCGTATGGGCAAAGGAAGCGGCACCACGGATTTTTGATAAGCAGCGACAGCACGGCGAGGGCCACCAGGACCTTCAGCGCCAGTCCCGATAAATGAGCGAAAAAAAGGTACATCTTGATGTCCGCGACCTTGTTGTAGGGGCTGTGGACGAAAGCGGTCACTGTCGGGGCGTCCATCCTCACGATGGCCCAGAGAAAGAACAGCAGCAGAAGGTACTTGAGCGAGCGCAGCGGGAAGTCGAGCCAGCGTGGCAGCAGCAAGTTCCTGCCGTAGACCGCCTGGCCGAAGCGCCAAAGATACTCGCTGAACGTTCCCACCGGACACAGGTAGCTACAAAACGCCTTCTTGACTGCAATGCTGACCAAGACAATGGCCATCAAGATGAAGAGCGCCGCAGGATGCACGGGGTTGACGGCGCCGGTTGCCAGCCAGTGTTTGAGGCCGATGAGAGCGCTGATAGGCAAGAAGCCTTCCACGCCTGGTGGACGATCGACGTAGGGCTCGGCGCCGCCGGAAAGTCCCCACCGCACAAAATGGTGGAACTCGATGCCGATCCACAGACAGAGCGCGACGAACGAGAGCTGTATGCAAACACGTTGGGCGTGGGGATCGGAAAACAAACGCAGAACAAGGCTGCGACCCCAGCGCGGCTCTGCGCGAAAGGCAGGCCGCGGCTTGCGCAGCGCCGGGGACAGCTTCTTCGGGCGAATCTGGACCAGCTGGTTAGGCACGACCGAGAACCTGAATCTCACGATCCTGCTCGCTGACTAGCCCCGCGGGTTCGGCCACTGCTTCAGACTTGCGCAGCGTCAGGACCACCGCGCGGGCCACGAAGACCAACATCAAGATGGCGCCGGTGGCGAAGATGAGATCGGGAACGATACGCAGCTTGGCCAGGGTGCGAATGACTTCACCCGAGGCGATCTCGGGGCTACGCGCGTACCACATGCCGTCGCGGACCGCGAAGTAGAACTGGTAGAAGCCCGACGGAATCAGGCTGACCACGGTCATCAGCAAGAGACCGCCGTTGAGTCCCCAGAAGCTCCATTTGAGCAGGCGATCCGACCAGGCGGCGAGCCTCACGATGTTGCGCATGGAGAAGAGCATGAGCGAGATGGCGAGCAGGCCGTACACGCCGAAGAGAGCGGTGTGCGCATGGATGGGCGTCGTGTTGATGCCCTGGATGTAATAGAGCACGATGGGCGGGTTGATCATGAAGCCGAAGACGCCGGCGCCGAGCATGTTCCAGAACGACACTGCCAGGAAAAAGTAGATGGGCCATCGGTAGGGGTTGGGGAAGCCGCTGGCTTTGGCGCTGCGCAGATTCTGGACGGCTTCGAAGCCGACCAAGGGTCAAGGGCACGACTTCCAGCGCGGAAAACACACCGCCCAGCGCGACGATGGGCGTGGGCGCGCCCGACCAGTAGAGGTGGTGGAAGGTGCCGATGACGCCAGCGCCGAGGTAGAGGAAGATGCTGAAGTACACCGAGCGCAGGGCGAACTTTCTGCCCACCACGCCGATGCGGGCCAGGATGAAGGCCATGAACACGGTGGCGAAGACCTCGAAGAAGCCCTCGACCCACAGGTGCACGACCCACCAGCGCCAATACTCGGCGTCGGAGATGTGGCTGCCTTTGCCGTACATGAGGCCCGCCATGTAGAAAGCGGGGATGGTAATCGAGCTGTAGAGAAGCAAGTGCGTGAGGCCGCCGTTGTCCTTCTCCGCGGCCAGAGCCGGCCGAATGGCGCGCACCACCAGCACCAGCCATACGATCATGCCGACGATGAGCAAGAGCTGCCAGAGGCGGCCGAGCTCGATGTACTCGTAGCCCTGGTGGCCGAACATGAAGCCGTCGCCGCCGAAGTGACCCATGACCGAAAGGTAGGTGCCGGTCAATGCGCCGAGCACGACCAGGACCACGGTGACGAACAAGCCCCATACCAGCTTGCCCTGGTGCTTCGGCTCGCGGCCGACCAAGGGGCCGATGAACAGGCCCGCGGCCAGGAAGCAGGTGGCAATAAAGAACACCGACAGCTGCAAGTGCCAGGTGCGCACCGCCGCGTAGGGCAGGATCTTGGCGATGGGGAAACCGAGGAAGCTGGTGCCCTCGACGGTGAAGTGGCCAGTCAGCGATCCCATGATGACTTGGATCACGAACAGGGCCATGGCGGTGATGAAGTAGGCCAGGGTGGCCTTCTGGCTCGACGCCGGCTTGGGTTCGGCCAGCGTGGTAATGGGCTTGCTGTCGTCGTGCTCGTTGCGGATGTAGCGCTGGTAGATGAAGATGGCCGCGGCAACACCGAGGATGAGCAGGAGCACGCTGACGATGGACCACATGAGCGCGTCGGGCATGGCCTTGTTCCCCACGAGCTCGTCGTACGGCCAGTTGTTGGTGTACGTGTGATCGAGGCCCGGCCGATTGCAGCCCGCGGCCCAGGCCAACCAGGCGAAGAACGCGGTTACGCGCTGGCCTTCTTCATCGTTGCGGACAATTCCGCTTTGCAAACCCATGCGCGAGTTGCCGTTGCGAAAGAGCTCCGTGTAGTAGCGGATCAAACTTGCGTGGGCCTCGGCCATGAAAGCCGTCACCGTCAGACGATTCGCTTCGGCGTCGAAGGTGTTGGTCTTGATGTCGCGGGTGACAAGCCCGGTGATGCGGCCGCGCGTTCCCGGATCTAGCTTCAGCAAATCGTCTTGCGTGAAGGCTGCTGCTTCATCGGCGCTTCGGCCAAGATGGCGCGCAGCCAAGAACAGGCCCATGCGGTGCAAGTAGTCCGCCGACCAGTCAGGCGCCAAATACGCGCCGTGGCCCCACACGCTGCCCATGTGCTGGCCGCCGCGGCTCATCCAGTAGTTTTGCCCGCCCATGATTTCTTGCTCGCCATAGAGGGCGTGGCCGTCGGCAGACACCACGGCGCTCGGGATGGGCGGCTTTTCCTTGTGCATGAGGTAGCCGCCAAACAGCAGCACGCCGAAGGTCAGCGTGAGCATGAACAGGAGAATGGCTTTGGTCTTCGAGCTTTGCATTGCCGTTCCTTTCTATCTACATGGGAACCCTGAGAGGAGTTCCCAAACCCTCCCGCGCTCTGGCTTCAGCGGGCAAAGCCTGCCTCCGCCTACGCGGCAAATCAGTCTTTCCAGTCGAGCAACCGGCGTTCGCCGTCGAGGGCGCGGATTTCGCCGATGTCTTGTGTGACTTCGAGGCAGCCGCGGTACGTGCCGGCGTTGTCGCGCACGGCGAAGTAGCGGATGTTAATGAAGCGTGGACCCATGTGGATCCAGAACTCGGCCACGTCTTTCCTACCCGCGCGGAACGACTCGATGATGCGGTTGACCGTGTCCACACTCTTGGGTGGATGGCAGTTCTGCACCGTGCGGCCGATGGCCGCTGGCGTGCGCGGGAAGATGCGTTCCTTGCTTTCCGAGTAGTAGCGAACCACGTCGTTCTCGTCGACGAACGACAGGTCGAGCGGCAGGTGGCGCAAGAGCAGGTCCACCATCTCCAGAGAAAGCGCGCCCGTGCTCAGATGGAGCAGGCCAACCGCGGCAGGCGCTGGCACGGGTGACGGCGATGGCCGCCCGGCAGCCAAGGGCAGCGCGAAGGCCGGTTTGGCCAGCCCATACCCCAGCTCGTCCTCACCGCGCTTCTCCTCGGCCCAGTCCTCGGCCGTGAGCTTTTCCATGGCCATGGGAAAGAGAATCTTCTCTTCCTTGTAGATCATCTCGACCATGCCGCGGGTGAGCCCCGGCATGCCCTCGACCAAGGCCTTGATGTCGCCGCTCTCGGCCGCCTTCCTCACCTGCTTCCACTGCGCGCGGATCTGGTCGTGAATGCCCCACATCACTTGCGACGGTCCCGTCACGCCCTGGCGTTCGAGCATGGGGAAGAGCTGGTTCTCCTTGCGCTTGTAGTGGTTGTCGAGCCCGTCGTATTTGGCCAGCGCTGCGGCGGCGACGGGAAGAAGCTCGCTGGCCAAGCTGGCATCTGCGCCCAGCTTGCGCGCCAGTTCGGCCAACTGCGTGGCCAGTGCCGAGATGATCTTGTTGTCGGCCATATACGTGTGCACGGGATGGCCCGCCGGCAACGACAGTTCTTTCTTTTGGTCCAGCGAATCGCGAAACGCGCCGACGTGCACGTCGCACAGGCGTTGCACCTCGCCCACTGGCAGGCCGCCGCGGATCATTTCCTCTTCCATGTCCGCGATCTCGCCCGCGTCCACGTCGCCCACGGCCTGCGCGAAGTGCGCGCGCGCCGTCGCCAGGTCCCCGCCGTCGTGCAACTCGGAGATGATGTGGCCAAGCATGGCGATGCGCCGTTGGCGATCAATCCCATTGCCATCGTCGGTGACTTCGGGACGCGATGACGTCTGCTTCTCGATGGCCGCGGCCGTGTCGCGCAGAAGGGCGCCAATGTCGATGCCGGCGATGCGCGCCGCCGCGCCCAAGGTGGCCACGCGACCAACGGTGGCGCGGGCGATCTTGTTCTTGAGCATGGTGAAATGCGGGTTGTATTCCACAAGGAAGTCCTCGAGGAAGGGAAGGGCGGAAAGCAGGTCGTTGATGTTGGTGCTGGCTGAGAGCTGCATAGGGTTCTCCAAAGGAAGGGTCAGCGGTCGCCTTCGCCGCTCATCACACGCGTGAACAGGACGGTGTTCTCGAGGTGGATGTGTTGGTTCAGATCGGCTTCGAAGCATCGCAGGTCACGGTAGAGCGTTCGCCAGGTTTCGCTGGCATCGGCGGGCAAAGCGAAGTCGTGGGTGAGCGCGCGTGTGCGCCCGAGATTGGCCACGTGATCTTCGTGCTCGGCCATCATCACCTTGATGGGCATGAAGGCGCTGCCGCCGCGGCCGGCGAGGATGAGCGGAAAGAGGATCTTTTCTTCCTTGGCCAGGTGGCTTTCGACCGCTATCAGGATTTGCTCCAGGTGGTCGGCCAGGCCGGTCGGGCGCAGAGCACTCGGTGCCGTCTCCGTCTCGACCAGCCGGGCACCGCTGACCAAAACTGGAAGATCGCGGCGCAAGGGCTCGTGAAAGCGGCGAAGAATGAACTCGATGATGGCGGCCGGCGGCTGCGTTTCCCAAGCCGCTGTCTGCTCCATCGCCGGGTCAATCGTGCTGCTGGCTGCATTCATGGCTGCTCTCCTCAAGGGTTCGCAGATCTCTACAGCAAGCCCAATACCAGGAATATTTTCATTAAATATCAGCTATTTAGGATTTGAGATGTACAAGTGACAACATCTGAAATGATGTCATATCGACAACGATGATGTCATAGTAACAACAATGGATCAGCTTGATGCCGTGGTGAACATCTCCGTCGATTTGGCGACCGGCCTGACGGCTTCTGACCGAAACCGCCGCTTGCTCGAATCCTTGCGCCGTGTGATCCCCTACGACGCCGCGACCGTGATGCGCCTCGAAGGCGATGCCCTCTTGCCAGTGGCCGCCAGCGGCCTTTCATCTGCGGCCAGCGGCAAGCCCTATCCCCTGCGCGACCACCCTCGACTCGAAATTATCTGCCGCTCGCCCGAGCCCGTGTTCTTTCCCTCGGACACGACCTTGCCCGATCCCTTCGACGGCCAGCTCGAATACGACGAAGGCGCGCTTCATCGCGTGCACGCTTGTTTGGGATGCCCGCTGGTGGTGCATGGGGAGCTCGTCGGCGCGCTCACCGCGGATGCCCTCGACCCCAAGGCCTTCGACGGAATCGATCTTCGCTTTCTCACCGCGGTGGCGGCGCTAGCAGCGGCCGAGATGCGCACCAGCCAGCTCATCGCTGCGCTCGAGCACGCGGCCGAGCACCAAGGGCTGGTGGTGCGCGACCTCATGCGCGAATCGATGATGCAGGCAAGCGAGATCATCGGCACCAGCGCGCCCATCCAGCGTTTGCGCCGCGAAATCGATCTGGTGGCGCGTTCTGATTTCTCCGTGCTCATCCACGGCGAGACCGGCACCGGCAAAGAACTGATCGCGCGCGCTGTCCACGCCGCCTCCACGCGGCGGAACGAGCCCATCATCCACGTCAACTGCGCGGCCCTGCCCGAAACCCTGGCCGAGGCCGAGCTGTTCGGTCACGTGCGCGGGGCGTTCACGGGTGCCGCTGGCGACCGGCCGGGCAAGTTCGAAGTCGCGGACAAGGGCACGCTCTTTCTCGACGAGATCGGCGAGCTGCCTATGACCGTGCAGCCCAAGCTCCTGCGCGCCTTGCAGGAAGGCGAGATCCAGCGCGTGGGCGCCGACCGCACCCTCAAGGTGAACGTGCGCGTGCTGGCAGCCACCAACCGCGACCTGGCCGCGGAAGTTGCGGCGGGCCGCTTTCGCGCCGATCTCTTCCACCGCCTGAACGTGTATCCGCTGGCCGCGCCACCCCTGCGCGAGCGCGGCGAGGATATCGCGCTTCTGGCTGGGTACTTCTGCGACGTGGCCCGGCGGCGCATGGGCGTGGGGCCGGTTCGTCTCGACGCCAGCGCCGTGGACACCCTGCTTGGTTATCCCTGGCCCGGCAATGTGCGCGAGCTGGAGAACGTCATCTCGCGCGCGGTTCTGCGCCGCACCGCCGTGGTACCGCGGGGCGAGGCCATCGTGCTTTCGGCGAAGCACTTGGAAGCCGATGTGAACAATGAAGTGGGCAAGGTTGCGCCGCCCGCGTTCGAATGGTCGATGCCTGCCGACAGATCGAAGAAGCGAACCCTCAAGGAATCCTCGCGTGCCCACCAGCGCGAAGTCGTCGAGCGCGTGCTGGCCGACAATCCGAAAAACCTGGCCGCCGCCGCGCGCGCCCTCGGCATGGATCGCGGAAACTTCCACCGCATGGCCAGGCGGCTTGGACTGCGGTGAGCCGCGATTGACTTTGTTTGAACTTGGGATTTTGCTAGCCACGTGAGCTTCGCCCAGCGACTTCACCCCGCTTTCGCCTTCGCTCTCGTGTGCGGCGCCACGGCCGCAAGCGGCGCTGCGAACAGCCCGGCTGCCGGACGCGCTGCCAAGGAGTCTGCCATGCGCATTTCTTCCTCTGCCTTTGCCGCCAACGCGGCGATTCCCTCCCAGTTCACGTGCGAGGGAGCCGACCGCTCACCGCCGCTGGTCTTCGCCGAGATCCCGGCTGGCACGAAAAGCCTGGCCCTGATCGTCGACGATCCCGACGCGCCCGACCCGGCCGCGCCCAGGATGACCTGGGTGCACTGGGTGCTCTACAACCTGCCGCCGCAAACCGCCGACCTCGCGGAAGCGCTTGCAACGCGCGACCTTCCGCCCGGAACCCTCGAAGGACTGAACGACTGGAAACGCACCGGCTACCGCGGCCCCTGCCCGCCCGTCGGCCGCCATCGCTACTTCCACAAGCTCTACGCCCTCGACGTGGTTCTGCCCGATCTGCACAAGCCCACCAAGGCGGCCCTGGAAAAAGCCATGCACGGCCACATCCTGGCGCACGCCGAATGGGTGGGAACCTACCAGAAGAATTAACTACAACGCCCACAGCGCCAGGTGCACTCGAAGTCCGCCGTTGCGGAGCACATGGGTCTGCGCCGGTGGCTCGCCGGGCTCCTGCGGCGACGGCGGCCACGAACTGCGGATCTGGGCACAAGATGCCGGCGCGCCAACCGCGGTAGTGGGCAAGCAGGGTCTGCCCGAGCCCGCGGGCGAGGCGCAGCGCTTGGGCTCGCTGGCCGAGGCGGTGGCCGTAGGGCGGATTCACCACGAGAAGTCCCGCTGGCGATGGAATCTCATCGTGCCCGAAGTCGGCCACCGCGAAGCGAATATCGTCCGCGACCTGCGCGCGAACGGCGTTGCGGCGGGCAACCTCCACGGCGCGGGCGTCGCGATCCGAAGCGAAAATCGGTGCGTGTGTAGCCGGGCTCGCGGGGACGGACTCGCGCAGGCTTTGCCACGCGTGCGGGTCATGCGCGGGCCAGCGTTCAAAGGCGAAGGCGCGGCCGGAACCTGGCAGGATCTTGCGCGCCAAGGCCGCCGCCTCGATGGCGATGGTGCCGGCGCCGCACATGGGATCCGCAAGCGGCAGCGCCGGATCGTATGCGCAAAGTGCGAGCACGCCAGCGGCCAGGGTTTCGCGCAAGGGGGCGCGCCCAGCCTCCAGACGCCAGCCGCGCCGGTGCAGAAGCGCGCCCGAGGAATCGATGCTGGCCGTGAAGCGGTCGTCCTGGCCACGCAGGAGAATGCGCGTGCAGTCGTCCTCTTCCTGCGCCTCCGGCCGCTTCTCTCGCTTGGGCAGGTCGCCCACGCAGTCCGCGACGGCTAGCTCCACCGTCTCGGCCAAGGCGCCCGTGTGGTACAGGCGGCAGTGACTGGTCGACACGTCGATGCGCAAGGCGCGGTCGCGCGGAACGAAGCTCGGCCAGGGCATTTTGGCCAGGCTGCGCCGCAGGGGCGCGAAGTCGCGCGCCTTCACCTCGCCCAGGCGCAAGAGAATCCGCGTGGCGATGCGGCTGTGCAGATTCGCGGCCATGCCCGCGCCCATGGCGCCCGAGAATTCCACGCCACCCTCGACGACGCGCGGGTCTTCGACCTGGGCCAGGCCGCAAGCTCGGCGCAAAGAGGCGTCTCCAGACCAGGCGAGGCGACGGCGAACCAGCGCAATTTCGCATGTTCCTTCGACCTCCTCTTGGTTGCCTGACGCACGGGTTTGCGCTCGCCCATCTTGGGCATGCTCTCGGGCCGGCCTGTGAATCGAAGGTGAGCCAAGATCTCGACCGTGCCGCTGCCGCCGGCCACGGGCGAATCGAAAGACGAGAGCAGCGTGAATCCCAGACGCTGGGCCTTGGCGCAAAATGTATCGAGGGCGCGTTTGCGCAACTCCGGCGCATCGACCTTGCCGTCCTTGACCAAGTGGCTGGGCAGCTCGAACTGCGGTTTCACAAGCACCACGCCCTCGGCGCCCTCGCGCAGCCGAAAGGCCAGCCCGCGCAGCATGCTCCGCGCGGCGACGAAGCTAACGTCCACGCGTGAAGAAATCGAAAGGGCCGGGGCGACGCCGAGCGAAGCGGTCTTGAACTCCGTCCGCTCCAGGTTGGTCACGCGCGGGTCGCGAAGCCAGACTCGGGCGCCAGTTGTCCGTGCCCGGCATCGATGGCGCAGACCCGGGCGGCGCCGCAGGCAAGCAGCACGGACACGAATCCGCCGGTGGACGCGCCCACGTCGATGGCGCTCGCGCCGCGCACGCGGGCGGCGATGCCAAAATGCGCGACGGCCGCTTCCAGCTTGCGCCCGCCGCGGGTGAGCTCCGATTTCATGGGCCGCTGAATCTACGGGGTTTCGCGGGCATTGGTACTTCTTCGTCGCGGCAACGAAAACGGCGAAGCAGGTTCCCCGCTTCGCCGCACCCAAACTCTCGGATTTGGTCTACTGGCAGAGCCCCTCTGTCTTGTACGACGAAACAAGCTGGGCACACTGGGCGTCCGTGTAGGCCGCGAACGCCGTTTGGCATTGCTGGACCGTCGCGGCTCCCCCGCTCAATGCGACGATTGAGGGGCAACAAGCGAGGAGCGCCGCGCAGTTGGTTCCTGTTGCGGTCGATGTCCCCGTTGACGTGGTGGTCGTCGTCGTTGGGTTTGGGTCGATGTCAGCGTCGATGTCAGCGTCGCCGTCGTGGTGCAGCACCGGTTTGGCGCATGTGCGAAGCGGTCGTGCAGCTATCAAGGGTTGTGAAACAGGTCAAGCAGTCGGTTGTCAACTGGCGTAGCAGGTCTGCCTCGCAGGTTGTCGCCGTCGTGTCGCATGGACACTTCAACTGACAATTCATGAAGTCTGGCGCAAACACCGCGTGAATTTTCCGCTCGCCCAACCTGTGCCCAAGGCCGGCCTGCGCCTGGGTACCGCACAGCGCTCAACAAGCAGGTTTCATAGGCGGATTCGCCCGTGCAGCTCTCGCCGGTGGGGCAAGTGCCTCCGCTGGTCATGCTGCGCCCGCCGCCACCTGTGCTGCCGCCGCCACCTGTGCTGCCGCCGCCATCGAGGCTCGGACTGCCGCTCCCGCCGCAGCCAGCCGCCAGTGCCAGAATTCCTACTGCCAAGAAAGTGCCGAATGTACGCATGTCTTCTCCTTCATAATCGGACCAATGCAGTCCCCAATCGTCTTCGCGAACCGCTGAATTATCGCACAAAAAGCCGCCTAGGCTCGAATTCCTGGTTTGAGCAAGCCAAGAATAGCAATCGTCACGCTTTCCACGGCTCGCTTCGCCACTAACTTCGCCAGAAACCACCATATCCGCGCTAGCGCCGGCTGGGCGCCACGTGCAGGTCGTGCATGGGCCGGGTCGTGCGATGGTACTGCGCTCTCCGCGCCTTCCCGCGTGCGACCCCGCTCCGCCACGTCGCGTTCAATTCTCCGCGCCAGCCGGGTTCGCTCCGAAGCTGTCACGAACACCTTCAAATCAAGCATTTCGCGTAGTGCTGGGATCGCCAGCACCAGGATCCCTTCGACGATCACCACGGCCGTGGCGTCCACCTGGCGTGGTCTCGACCAGCCGCGTGTGCGTGGCGAAATCGTAGTTTGGCCGCGCGATGGCCCGGCCCGCGCGCAGCCGGTTCAGATCGGCTACCAGGCCGTTCGTTGTCGAGCGCCTCGGGCTCGTCGAAGTTGCAGCCGATTCGGGTCTGGAACGGCAAGTGACCGAGGTCGCGGTAGTAGGCGTCGTGGGGAATGACCACCACCTGCCCCGGCGGCAGGGCTGCGGCCACGGCCTTGGCCAGCGTGGTCTTGCCGCTCCCCGATCCGCCCGCGATGCCGACCAGCAGCGATGCCACGCCTACAAACCCTTGATGTAGTCGCTGAGGATCCTTCGCGGCAGCGGGCTTTCCACCGTGATCATTTCCTTGGTCTCGGGATGTGGAAAGATCAACCGAGCCGCGTGCAGGGCGTGGCGGGGCAAACCGTCGAAAAGGTCGAGCAGCTCGGGCGTCATTCCCGAATCGCAGTAGTCCATGAAGGCCTGCTCGCCAGCCCCGTAGAGTTTGTCGCCCACGATGGGATGGCCAAGGTGGGCCAGGTGCACGCGGATTTGGTGTTGCCGGCCCGACTCGGGCGAGGCTTCAACCAAGGCGTGCTTGGCAAACGCCGTGTGCACCCGGTAGCGCGTGAGCGCGGGCAAGCCGTCGGGCTCGACCCCCATCATGAGGTGCGACCGGCTTTCGATGAGGCGCATGGGCGCGTCGATCACGCCCGAGGAGGATGCGGGGATCCCGTGCACCAGCGCGAGGTAGGTCTTCTTCACCGCGCGCGAGGCGAAGGCCCGCTTGAGAAACGAGGCCGCCTCGCGCGTGCGCGCGATGAGCAGCACGCCTGAGGTTTCGCGATCGATGCGATGGCAAATCTGCAAGCCCTCCTCGGGATAGCGCTCGCGCAAGATGGCCACCAGCGTGTTCTTCCAGAACTTGGCCGTTGTGTGCATGGGCAAGCCGGCCGGCTTGTCGATGGCCATGAAATACGCGTCGGAAGCGAGAATGGAAAAGTCGCGCGGCACCTCGGGCTCGATGGGCGCCGGGCGATCGATGTGGATGGTGTCGCCCGTGCGCACGGAGATGGCGGGCCGCGGCGGCCTGCCGTTCGACAGCCACACCTGGGTTTCGATGATGGTGCGGATCTTGGTGCGCGACAGGCGGCGGATGCGCTGCTTGAGAAAGTGGTCCAGCCGCCAGCCGTCGCACTCGGGCGGCACGCGCAAGGCGAGCGGCATGATTTCCCGCGGCTGGACGGCTGCTCGGACAGTTCGGCGGCATCGGCTAGCTTCGAATAGCAGGGAACTTTCCATCTCCGCCGCCACCAGGTCACTGCTTCTTCGTCGAATACGCGCGTTCGTCGGCCAGGCGCGCGCCTTCCATCAGCAAGAACGAGGTCGACCTTTCGATCTGATCTTCGCCACTCACCTCGCCGGCCTCGAACTCGAAGGTGCCCTTCGCCCATTGCAGCATCTCGTAGATGGCATAGGCGCCTGCGAGACTCCTGCCCGCCGTCGATACGCGCGCGAATCACGTGTCCCTGGCGGATGGCAGGCGACCCGTGCCGATGGGACCGTGCAGGGTCACCATGCCCGACATGCGCTCCAGCTCGATGACCATGAGCAGGCTCGACAGGCCGAAACTGGCCAGCGACCCACGCAAGGCTGGCTCAAGCCCCTCCATTTCCCACGACTCGCTCGGCAGCGGCATGACGTGGGTGGCGAACTTGGCGACGTTGTGCGGGCCGGACGGGACCTCGACGATGATCTTGGTCGAGCCCGAGTAGCTCGCATCGCGCGTCGGATCGCCAAGCGCCTTCTCCACCGCCTGTTGCAGGTCGATGAGCGAGAAGGGCTTGGTGAGAAGCTGGTCCACCCCTGGCCTGAAGCTCTTGCCTGGCTTGAGCCCGGGCGACTCATCGGCCATGAAAATGAAGGGCACGTTGGCCGGTGCGGGTCTGCTGGCGCATTTCCTCGGCCAGCGTCCAGGCATCGGTGGTGGGCAGGTGAACCTCCATCACGATCAAGTCGGGCCGGGCCCGGCCGGCCAGAATCAAGGCCTCCCAGCCGTCCGCCGGCGCAATCGACGCGGAACCCGGACTCGCACCAGCTGGGACGAGATCAGCTGCTGCGACCAGGGATCGTCGTCGGCAACCAGCACTCGGATTCCTGTCGTGCTCACGTTCCATCCCCGTGCCGAACTGCACCCAGTGCCGGGCTAGTCGTCGTCGATGATTCCGCTCCAGTGCCAGTTGCCGCGCTCGCGCTCTTCGGGCTTGGGCCGGGTCGATTTCTTCTTCTCGGGTCGCTCGCGCCGCCCTTCCACCTTGCCGGGTGGGCGATCGCGGGCCACGCGCATCGAATCCACCTGGCCCTGGGGCCGCGGCGGGCCGAAGCTGCGCGGGGGGCCGCCGGGTCCCATGGACGGTGGCCCGCCGCCCGGGCGCGGTCCCATGGGACCGCCCGGACGTGGCGCTCCCATGCGCGGTGGCGGTCCACCCGGCCCGCCGGGTGGACGCGGACCGCCGGGACGCGGAGCACCGGGAGCCGGCCTGGCCTGGGCTTCCTCGATGATAAGGGGACGCCCTTGCACCAGCCTGCCGCCCAGCTTCTCGATGGATTGCTTGGCGCCATCCTCGGTTTCGGTTTCGACGAAAGCGAAACCACGCGGTCGCCCGGTTTCGCGATCCATCGCGACGCGAACACTGCGAACCTCGATTTGCTCGGACTGGAAAACCTCTTTCAGCTCTTGCTCGTTGACGTTGTAGGAGAGGTTCCCTACGAAAAGGCGCGTTCCCATGTACTACTTCCCTCGCTCCTGCTTTCCCGCTGCCCTAGAGTGTGGCCACGCCGTTGACTTTGTCGCGCAATTCCTTGCCGACCTTGAACGTGGGCGTCTTGCGAGCCGCGATCTGGATGGTTTCACCTGTGCGAGGGTTGCGACCACTGCGCGCGGCCGATTCCCGAATTTGGAAGGCCCCGAACCCGCGGATGTCGACGCGTTCGCCCTTGGCTAGACCGTCAGCGACGGCGTCTAGCAGTGACTCAATAGTTTGCTCGACCTGCGGCCTGGGGAAGTTGAGCTTCTGGGCCACGAGATCCACGAGATCGGACTTCTTCATCGGTTGTCTACTCTCCTTTGCGTTTGTTTCACAAAAGCGCACCAGGGCGCCATTCGGATTGGGGTACTGCGCCAGATGACCTGCAAGATAGTGCGCTCTACAAGCAACGGTCAAGTCTAGCCGGTCAGATCGATATCGCCCACGATTGCGCGCAGAGAGCCGCGGTGCTGCACGAGAAGCTCTTTTGCACGCGACGCGTTGACCCTGGCATGGTGGATCACGAGGGCGACTTTCGCCCTGCCGCCCGCCTTCTTGATGAGCTTCTCGGCCTCGGGTTCGCTCAGGCGGCACAGGCGACGTCACGATCTGAATCGCGCGCTTCCAGGTGCGCGGGGTGGTCGGCCGCACGTCGACCATCAGCCCGCCATAGGTCTTGCCAAGCTGAACGAATGCGGCGCTGGAAAGAGCGGAGAGCGCCAATTTGATCGCAGTGGCCGCCTTGAGCCGCGTCGCGCCAGCGATGATCTCGGGTCCAGGATCGAGCTGAATCAAGATGTCGGCCAGCGCTCCGCCGTCGTCGGCCGCGGGTGGCTGCGTGCAAGTGACGAGCACGATGTGGGCGCGCCGAAAGCGCGCGTACTCGATGGCCGCGCGCAAGAACACCGAGACTTCGAGATCCGCGACGGCACAGACCACGTCGCCGGGACCGACGGCGACCTTGCGCATGCGCTGCTCGGCCTCGCGGCGGCTGTCCTGCGCGATCTCCACCGTGCGCGCCAGGGCGTGCGGCCCACCGGCCAGGACGGACACCACCAGCGACGGAGGCAGCCCGAACAGGGGCACGCACTCCGCGGCCTCCAGCGCGGCCACCCTGCCCGCGGTGCCCACGCCGACGTAGACCAGCCGGCTACCGGCCGCCAAGCGTTCGGCCAGCAGGCGCGAAGCCTGCGCGATTTCCAGCCGGCGCAGGCCTTGGCCGCCTTGATAGCCGCGCTCTCCTCGTCGAGGCAGCAGCCGGACCACTTCCTCCGCCGGATAGGTATCCAGCATGGCGGCCCGCGGATGCTCGACATCGCCGGGCGACGAGAGCGGCAGCTGGGCCGTTGCGGTCCATGGTTCCTCGCCGAGGACTACTTTAGTCCGAGCACGTCGCGCATGTCGAAAAGTCCGGCCGGTTTGCCCGCCAGCCACAAGGCAGCGCGAACCGCGCCGTGGGCAAAGGTGTCGCGCGAGGAGGCGCGATGGGTGATTTCAACGCGGTCGCCCTGGCCGAAAAAGAACACGGTGTGATCGCCGAACACGTCACCGCCGCGCAGGGTCTGCATGCCGATTTCCGCCTGGGTGCGGGGACCGATGTCGCCGTGGCGATCGTAGCGCGCCGTGCTGCGCCAGATCCCGCCCGGTTGCTTCGGCCACAGCCTCGCCCAGGCGCAGGGCCGTACCCGAGGGCGCATCCCGCTTGGCACGGTGGTGGGTTTCGACGATCTCGATATCGTAGGCTCGGCCCGAGCATGCGCGCGGCATCGGCCACCAGCTTGAGCATCACGTTCACGCCCATCGACATGTTGGGGGTGAGCACGATCGGCGTGGTCTTCGCGATCGCCGCAATCTTCTCTTTGTCGGCCGCAGAAACACCGGTCGTGCCGATCACGATGGCGGCGCCAGCGGCGGCCGCTGCCTGGGCATTGGGCACCGCCGCGGTCGGGGTTGAGAAATCGATCCACACATCGGCCGCGCCCTTGGCCGGACGCTGGTCGACCACGCGCACGCCCGAGGCGGCCAAGCCCGCCATCTGTGAGGCGTCGGCGGCGAGATAGGGATAGTCCGTACGCTCGATGGCGGCCGCCAGCACGGCGCCCTCGGCATCGGCAATGGCGCGCACGATGGCGTGCCCCATTTTTCCACCAGCTCCGAAGACGGCGATTCGTACGGCCATGGTGAATCCTAGATCAGCTTGAGGTCCGCAAGGATCTTGCGCACTTTTTCGCGATTGGCGCCCGCCATCGGATAGAGCGGTGGACGGATCTCGTCGGCGATCTTGCCCATCATGGCCAGCGCGGCCTTGACCGGAATCGGATTGGCCTCGATGAAAAGACCCTCGGAGAGCGGGAACAATTTGTAGTGCAGCTCGCGCGCCTTGTTCCAGTTGCCGGCCGCAGCGGCATCCCACATGGCCGCGAAATCAGCCGGCGCCACGTTGGACACGACCGAAATGCAACCGTGGCCGCCGACGGCAAAGAAGGGCATGGCGGTGGCGTCGTCGCCCGAGAGCATGGTCAGGCGATCGCCCACGCGGGCGATGATCTGCGCCGCCCGCTGCAAGTTGCCGGTGGCTTCCTTCACGCCGACCATGAGCGGCAGCTCGCACAACCGGGCGATGGTTTCGGGCAGAAGATCGCAACCCGTGCGGCCGGGCACGTTGTACACCACCATGGGCAAGGCCGACGGCGTCGACCACGGCCTTGAAATGGCGGAAGAGCCCGTCCTGGGTCGGCTTGTTGTAGTAGGGCGTGACCTGCAAGGTTCCGTCTGCGCCCACGGCCTTGGCGGCCGCGGTCAGCTCGATGGCCTCGCGGGTGGCGTTGGCGCCGGTACCGGCGATGCACGGGCACGCGCTTCTTCGCCTCTTGCACCACCACCTCGATGACTCGGATGTGCTCCTCGTTGCTGAGGGTGGGCGATTCGCCGGTGGTTCCCACGGGAACCAATCCGTCGATGCCGGCGCGGATCTGCTCGTCGACCAAGCGGCGCAAGGCCTCTTCGTCCACGCGATCGTTGCGCAAGGGCGTGACCAGCGCGGTGATGACTCCTTTGAACATAGTCGTGCAAACCTAGCACGACTGGAGGAGAACGCGGAGGGCGGAAGAGACCGCAGGGGTTTGATGCCAGGGCGAAAATCCTGATCCTGCACGGTTACCTGGGCCATACTTCCGAGCCATGCGCGCCCGCCTGCCCCTCTTCGCCTTTCTTGCTTTCACCTCTGCCGCATATGCGGCGCCTCCTGCGCAGGTCACCATCTCGGTGGTGGGTACGAGCGATCTGCATGGGCACATTGCCGCCTTGCCTTGGCTCGGGGGCTGCCTGGAAAACTTGCGCAAGATTCGCAAAGACAGGGGTGGTGCGGTCGTCTTGCTCGACGCGGGCGACATGTTTCAAGGCACGCTCGAATCGAACCTGGCCGAGGGTGCGCCCGTCGTGCGCGACTACAACGCCCTGGGCTATAGCGCGGTCGGCCATCGGCAATCACGAGTTCGACTTCGGGCCGGCCGGACCCGCGCCCTCGCCGGTGAAACCCGGCGACGATCCCCGCGGCGCGCTCAAGGCCCGCGCCGCCGAGGCCCACTTTCCCTTCTTGGCGGCGAACGTCGTCGACAGGAAGACGGGCAAGCCGGTGGCGTGGCCCAACTTCAAGCCTTCCACCATCATTGAAGCCGCCGGCATCAAGATTGGGCTCGTCGGCGCGGTCACGACCGCCACGCCCTACACGGCCCTGCCAGCCAACGTGGCAGGGCTTGAATTCCTGCCTCTTGCCAAGACCATCGCCCGCGAGGCGCGCAGCCTGCGTGCCCGAGGCGCCAAGGTGGTCATTGCCGTGGTTCACGAGGGCGGCGCGTGCACCGATTTCTCGGCCCCCGAAAGGCTCGATTCCTGCGATGCCAAAAGCGAGATCTTCGCCATCGCGCGCGAGCTGCCCAAGGGCGCAATAGACGCCATCGTGGCTGGCCACACCCATCGAGCCGTCGCCCAGCGGGTGGCCGACGTGCCCATCATCCAGTCCTACTGCAACGGCCGCGCCTTTGGGCGCGTGGATCTGACGGTGGACCGCAAGTCGGGCAAGGTCATCGCCTCGCACCTCGAAGAGCCGCATGACCTGTGCCAGGCGGGGTCGGCCGAGTCCTGCCAACCGGGCGACTACGAGGGCGGCCCGGTGCGTGCGAGCGACGAGGTGGCCGAGCTGAACGCAGCCGCCTTCGCCGCAGCCGAGCGCAAGGGCAACGAGGCCTTGAACGTCGCAGGTGCTGCGTCCCCTGCCCCACAACCGCAAGCAAGAAACCGCGCTCGGCAATCTGCTGGCGGATCTGATGCGCGCATCTCGCCCCAGCGACGTGGCCATGATCAACGGCGGCGGCATGCGCGCGGCCCTGCCGGCTGGGCCTCTCACCTATGGCCGGCTTTATGAGACCTTTCCCGTTCGACAACGCCTTCGCGTCGCTGCGTTTGCCGGCCGGCGAATTTCGCCGCCTGCTCGGCGCGCAGCTTGGACCACGCCGGTATCGCTGGTCTCGCTGTCTGGCCTGCGCGTGCTCGCACGCTGCGAGAAAGGCGGCCTGGAAGCGACGCTCACCACGCCCGGATGGCTCGGCGGTGCGCGACGAGGACATGCTCGCCATCACCACCACGGACTTCCTGGCCACCGGCGGCGACGGTTTCTTCGCTGGCGCCCAGTCGACTACGAAATCGGACCGCCCATTCGCGACGCCATGGCCGAGGCTCTGCGCCAGCGCGGTGGCACCCTCGACTCCAGTGATCGTGCGCTATTCGATCCCGCGCGCCCGCGCTTCAGCTTGCCCGCCGAAGTCCCGATCCATTGCGGCCCGTAGCCGCAGATGGCCTCATCTCCCCAGTGGCGTTCCCGGCAATGCCGGGCTGATCTTGGCGAGATCCACGCCCATGGCGCGGAGAATGGTCGGCGCGATGTCGCGTTGCTGGCCGGCGCGCGACACGGACGGATCGCTCGTGCCCAGCAAGATATGGGGCGCGTTTCCGTGGTTCTTGGTTCCGACCTCGAACCCATGATCGGCGCTGACATAGACCAACGTGCGGTTGTCGATGCCTTGGCTTTCCAGCTCGGTCATTATCTTGCCCAGCCAACCATCGCATTCGACCATGGCGCTGTCGTACGCCTGTGAACCCTCGCCATAGCGGTGGCCGCTGAGGTCGATGTCGGGAAAGTGGACAAACAGAAAGAAACGGCCCCTCTTGGCGTACTCTCGAATGTAGCTCACGGCTTTCTGGCCGACCACGCCGGCCGGCCGCATCTGATCGCCGTCCCACACCGTGATGCCCGGACGAACCAGATAGTAGGGCTCGCCGTGGCTGAACCAGCCCGGCGCGCGCTGAACCCAAGTTGTGATCCTTGCCGGTCAGCATGATGGTCGTGATGCCGTGCTTGCCGAAGTGCCTGGTGGAGCCTCTCGAAGATCGAGTAGCCGCTCGGAATAGGATTGAACTTGCCGTTCGAGTACACGCCGGTGAGCGCGGGGTCATACCCGGTCAGCATCTGAGCGTGCCCGGCCTTGGTGTCGGTCTGGTGGCCCGTGACATCCACATCCACCAGCGCGCCCATGGCGGCGAGTCTCGCGAGATTGGGCAGCCTGCCACGCGCGAGATCGGCTCGCACATGCTCGCGCAGGGCTCCGTCCCATGAGATGAGGATGGCGTTGCGCTCGTCAGGGCGCGTTTTCGGATTGAAGGCTGTGGCGCCGAAAAATAGGAACGCCAGCGAAAGCAGAAGGTGACGACGCTGCATGGCGCTCATGCTCCCCCGATTCCACTGCGTTTTCCAGCCGATCAGCGGGGCACTTCGCCATCCCCAGATTCCCCTAAATGCGCCTCACCCTTTTGTCGATGCATAGGAAACTGGTCGATGGAAATGACATTTCGCCAGCAGAGAGCGCACCTTTCCCTGGCAACACACGCCTATGTTCCTCTCCTTTGCCTGATGACCACGGTTCCATCGGCGTGTTCTTTTGACGCCAGCAAACTACGCACCTCGTCCTCACGCACGCCTGATGGGGCCGTCAATGATCCGGCTGGTTCCGACGCTGCCCCGGCTGGCACTGACGGCATCGCTGGTCAAGCGGATGGCGGAGGCGACACCAACCATGACGGCGTGGTGGGAATCCCCGATCTTGTCGCCGCAAATGAGGTTGCCATTTCTGTCGATGTTGCAGTCCCTGATGATCTCGCCGCCACGAGCGACGTCCCCGGTTCTGACGGCTCTGCAGCCCCCGCCGATTGCGCTGCCGCAGGAGAGGTCGCAGGCTTTGACGATGTTCCAGTGCTGGATGATCTAGCAACCAGGACGGAGGTTGCCAATGCAACCGACACGCCCGACGATAGCACCGGTGCTGGTGGAACAGGTGGCGGTGGCATGGGTGGCGCGGGCACAGGCGGCGGTGGCATGGGTGGCGCGGGCACAGGCGGCGGCGCGGATGACGCGAGCATCGACACTGGCGGCGCTGACGGGCCGGGACCCGATCCCGACCTTGTCCTTTGGTACAAGTTCGACGAGAGCACCGGACCGACCGCAGCCGACTCGGCCTTGTGGGGCGGCATCGCCCGAGACGCCAAGCTGGCAACGATGGGGACTGGCGGAATCGCGGCCTTCTCGGCCGTGAGCCAGGTAGGCTCCCACTCGGTCAGACTGACGCCCTCGACGTCTTCTCCCAACGCCAACGGTGGCTACGTGACGGTGCCATCCGTGCAAACCCTGGCCCCGACCGCCATTACCTTCGCGGTCTGGGTCAATCTGGCGGCCAACACAGCCACCCAGAATTGGGAGCGCATCTTTGATTTTGGAATGAGCACGACAATCTACATGTATCTCACGGCCCGTGCTAGCGACGCCCCCAACACCCCCATCCGATTCGCCATCAGCACGACGGGAAACGCGGCAACCGCCGAACAACGCCTCGACGGCCTGTCCATGCTCAGCGCGAACGTGTGGCACCACATCGCCGTCGTGCTCCCTGCCGGGACGACCTACACCGGAACACTGTACATTGATGGCGCGATGGTGGCGACGAACAGCTCCATGACCCTGCACGCATCGGATCTCGGCGCCACCACCAACAACTGGCTCGGTCGATCGCAATTCAGTGGCACGTCTGGGAGCAATCCTTGCCTAGGCGGGTTGCTGGACGACTTCCGGGTTTACAAGCGCGCCCTGTCGCAACAAGAGATCACGGCGCTATTCGCGGTTCGTTGAACTCGCAAGGACGTAGTGGAGCTTCTCAAGACGTGTCCATAAATGGACCAGCGGGCGACCACCCGACTCATCCGATTCCAGTCCAGTCCTCCACTGCGTTTTCCAGCCGATCGGCTCGTCGCAGGGTCGGGAAGAGCCGCAGCCACACAAACACGACAATCAAGGTACCCACGCCGCCCAGAACGGTGGCCGGGATCGTGCCGAGCCAGGCCGCGGTGACGCCGGATTCGAATTCGCCCAGCTCATTGGAGGCGCCGATGAACAGCATGTTCACCGCGCTCACTCGGCCGCGCATGGCATCGGGCGTGGAGACTTGCACCAGGGTGCCGCGAATGATGACGCTTACCATGTCGACACCGCCCAGAACGACAAGCGTAACGATCGAAAGCCAAAGGTTGCGCGAGAGCGCGAACACGATGGTGCAAAGACCGAACAACGCCACGCAGGTGAACATGCGGCGACCGGCGCGCCCGCGAATGGGGTAGTGGGCCAGCCACAGGGCCATGAGCGCGGCGCCGATGGCGGGCGAGCTGCGCAGGAGGCCGAGCCCCCACGGCCCGGTGTGCAGGATGTCGCGCGCGAAGATGGGCAAAAGAGCGGTGGCCCCGCCGAAGAGAACCGCGAAGAGATCGAGCGACACGGCGCCCAGGATGGCCTTCTTGGCAAACACGAAGCGAACGCCCTCGAGCAGCCCATTCCAGCCGGCCGAATGGCTTTGTACCTTCCACTGGCCGCGCATGTTGGCGATGAAGACGAAGCCGGAGATCAAAAGCCCCGTCGCGATGCCGTAGACCAGCCACGGACCGAGCGTGTAAAGCATTCCACCGAGAGCCGGGCCCGCGATGGTGGCGATCTGAAACACGGTGGAATTCCAAGCCACCGCGCGCGGAAAAACCTCGGGGCCAACCAAGAGCGGCAGCAGCGATCCATTGGCCGGAGCCATGAAGGCGCGCCCGACGCCGATGAATGCAATCACCGGAAAAATCCAAGTCGCGCTGGGTGAAGGACGAAAGGAGAGTGCTAGCAGGGCCGCTCCGACGAGGATTTCGAGCGCGAACGAAGCCATCAGCAAGGTGCGCCGGTCAAAGCGGTCCGCCGCGAGCCCACCCGGCAAGGTGAGGAGGAACGCGGGCAGAAACTGCGCCAGGCCCACCATGCCGAGCGCGAAGGCGCTGCCGGTGAGCGCGTAGACCTGCCAGCCCACGGCTACGCTGAACATCATGAGCGCCATGGCCGAGCAGAAGCGCGCGGCCAGGAACAGAAAGACGTTTCGATTGCGGAGTACGGATGCGGCGTCGGTGGGCATGGATCCCTAGCCTGACCCGAACCAAGCGCGCATGGTCTGGCAAACTTGGCGCAAGCTGGCCTCGTCGATCACGTAGGCGGGCATGGTGTAGACGACCTTGTCGAAGGGCCGCAGCCATACTCCCCGCTGGCCGGCGAAGGCTTGAAGTCCCTGCCAGGCCTTGGGCTCGTGGACCTCGATCACGCCGCAGGCGCCGAAGACGCGCGTTTCGCGAATGCTGTCCGCGCGCAGGCCGAGCAACTCCTCGCGCAGGATCTCCTCGATGCGCCGGATCTTGTCGAGGTACCCGCCGCGCTCGAAGATGCGGATGCTTTCCAAGGCCACGGTGCAGGCCAGGGCGTTGCCCATGAAGGTGGGCCCGTGCATGAACGCCCTGTCATGGCCCGCGCCCAAGAACGCACCGAATACGCGGTCCGTCGCCAGGGTCGCCGAAAGCCCGAGGTAGCCAGCGGTGAGACCCTTGGCCAGCACCATGATGTCGGGCGTGATGCCGGCTTGCTCGCACGCGAACAGGGTTCCGGTGCGGCCAAAACCGGTGGCCACCTCGTCACAGATGAAAAGGACGCCGTGCTGGTCGCACAGACGGCGCGCCTCGGTGAGGTAGGCCGGCGGATAGAAATTAAGGCCGCCCGCGCCTTGCAGGAGCGGCTCGCAGGCGAGCGCGGCGATCTCGGGCGCGTGCTGGTGCAGGGCCGCTGCCAGTGTGGACACCGCCTCGTCGACCGAGCGCCGGATCTCGCCGCGCCCATGGCCCATGCCCTCCGGCGGTGGCACGAAGTGCTGCTTGGGCAGATAGCTCGCGAACCGCCGATGCATGCCATCGTCAGGATCGCCCAGGCTCATCACGCCGGTGGTGTCGCCATGGTAGCCGTGGCGCAGGGAAAGAAAGGCGTGCTTGCCGGCCACGCCCAGATTCTTCCAATACTGCACGGCCATCTTCATGGCCACTTCCATGCCCACCGAACCCGAGTCGGCAAAGAACACGTGCGAAAGCCCGGGCGGCGCCAGCGCCACCAGCCGATCCGCCAAGCGCTGCGCTGGCGCGTGCGTCAGCCCGCCTAGCATGACGTGCGCAAACTCCTCCGCCTGCGCGCGCAGGGCCGCATTCAGCTCGGGGTGGTTGTAGCCGTGGATTGCGCACCACCAACTGGCGACGGCGTCGATAAGGGTTCGCCCGTCGCGCAAGTGCAGGCGAACACCCTCGGCGCGTACGACCTCATTCTGGATCTCCAGCCCCTGCATCTGGGCGTAGGGAAACCAGAGGGTCTGGCCGGGACCGTTCATGCGAGCGTCAAGCCCAGCGACCGGCTGCCAGCGCGGCTTCCGCGGCCCTGCGCTCGTCGGGGGTGTCTACTTCCAGCCAGCCGTGGCCGCTGATGTCGCGGCAGGTGGGGGCGAAATCGGTCTTGGCCAGCCGCCCAAGAATGCGTTCGACGTGAATGGCGCGGCCCTCTTCGGCCAGCGCCCGATGGGCTTCCTCGAAATAGCGCCCGAGCAAGGCGGTCGGCACCCGGGTCATGCCCACGTAGCCGCAGTCGAACTTGGTCAGGGTCTTGGCGATGGACACGACCCGGCCGTCGGCACCTCGTTCGACCTTCATGTCGTCGTTGCCGAGCTTGCGGTCGGTGTCGATGAATGCGGTCACTGCGTTGACTTCAGGCGCGACCACCTCGGCGATGGCCGGCCGGTAGATGTGGTCCACGTTCATGACCAGAAAGCCCTCGGTGATGAGCGGCTTCGCGGTCAGCAGAGACACCAGATTGCCATCGCGAAACTGCGAGTTCTCTACCAGCTCGACTGGCAAGGCGGCGGCTTTGTCGGTCTCTCGGAAGCCGGCCAGGGTGTCCCTCACCTGCGCGAAATAGAAGCCGCCCACGACGATGATGCGCGTGGGCCGCAGGCAGGTCGCGAAGGACAGGGCGTGAAGCAGCAGCGGCTTGCCGGCCACGGGAATCAGTGCCTTGGGCAGATCCCGAGTAAGCGTGCCGAGGCGGCTTCCCAGCCCGGCTGCCAGCAGCACGACGTTCATGGCCCGGCCTAGTACGAAGCTGCGACCGCAGCGGCCTGGACCTCGAAGAGGCCGAGCAGCTCAGCGAAGCGGTGCACGACCGGCTGCCCGGGAAAGCGGAGCAAAAAGCTCTCTTTCGAGAAGGTGCCGGCCACACCCACGAAGGGCAGGCCCTCGACGTGCGCGATCTCGCCGTCGTGGAGCGAGTCGCCGACAAAGAGCATCTCGCCGCGGCCCGCGCCGAACACGCGTTCGACCATCTGCACGTGCGGCCGGCCCTTGGACAATCCGTTGCCATACCCCATGACGAGGTCGAAAGCGAAATCGGCGGTGCCGGCGAACGCTTCCACGTTCTCTCGACCATTGTTCGAAGAAACCGCGATACGCACGCCCCGGCGACGTAGCTCGATCAGGGCTGCACGGGTGTCGGCGGGCATGCGCGCAGAATTGCAACGGGCCGGCTTGCCACTCTCGAACAGATCCGAAGCCGCCTGATTGCGGGCGTCGCCCGGGAAGATGTCTTCGAGCTGCGCGATGAAGGGCAGGCCGCAGGTGGCGAGGTAGAGCTCACGCGCTAAAGTCCTGGGAACGCCGTACATGCCAACCATGACTTCCGTGGCCAGGTCAGCCAGAATGGGCATGGTGTCGATCAGCGTCCCGTCCAGGTCGCACAGCAGCACCTTGGGCAGGGCCAAAGCAGACGCAGTGCGTGTCCTGTTGGGTTGGAAGATCCGGTTGGTCTCGCGGGAAGTGGCGATCGATTCCATGGCGAAGACACTCTTCAGCAATGTGCGCGCCACCTGTAACCAAACCGTAACTATGCGAAATCACGCGAGTGGTCCCGTGTATGAACTGGTAGGTGTTAGGAATTCACCACCTGATGTGGTGGGCTTTGAACGCTTGGTTATCGGGTACGGAAACCCTGGGAAGGATCCATGCCCGATCGGGTCGCTTCCGGGGTGCTTCGCTGACAGGCGGGTGGGCTGCTGATATTCTGGCGACGTGGCGTGTCCGCACTGCGGTAGTCCCCATCCCAAGGAAGCCAAGATCTGTCCGGTCACCGGCCTGCCGATGGCGACCAAGCGCGCCTCCGGGCTGGCTCCGGGCGATCTCTTGGACGGCAAGTACCAAATCACCCGAGAGATTGGGCGCGGCGCCATGGGCGTGGTGTACGAGGCCATGCACATGGCGCTCGGTCGGCGGGTGGCGGTCAAAACCTTGCTTGAGGAAATGAGCGCCAACGTGCAACTCGGCGAGCGATTCGAGCAGCGAAGCGCGTGCGGCGAGCGCCATCGGCCACCCGCACATCGTCGACGTCTTCGATCTCGGCCGTACCCAGGGTGGCCTGCTGTTCATGGTGATGGAGCTGCTCGACGGCGAGTCGCTGGCGGACATGCTAAAGAAGACTCCGCAGCTCCCCATTCCACTCGGCACCCACATCATGGTCCAAGTCTTAAGCGGGCTCTCGGCCGCGCACAAGCACGGCATCGTGCACCGCGATCTCAAGCCGGACAACATCTTCATCCTGAATAGCGAGGAGCGGCCGAACTTCGTCAAGATCGTCGACTTCGGTATTTCGAAAGTGCTCATTCCCAAGGCTCCCGGCGTCGCGGTCACGGTCAAGGGCTCGGGCACGATGGTGGGGTCGATTCTGGGCACGCCGCTTTACATGTCGCCCGAACAAGCCATCGGCCAAGTGGCCGCCATCGATCATCGGGCCGACATCTATTCGGCCGGCGTGGTGATGTACGAGATGTTGTGCGGACGAACGCCCTTCGTCGGCGAAGGGTATGCCCAAATTCTAGGCGGCCTGCTGGAAGGAAAATACCCGCCGCCGCGCAACCTGCGGCCCGAAATTTCACCAGGCGTTGGAGGCCGCCATGGTGCGCGCCCTTGATCGCGACATCGCCAAGCGCTTCCCTAGCGCGGCGGCCATGCGCGACGCCATCTCGGGCGGTTCGGCCGAGGCCACACCAGCGCCCATCGTGCTCTCCGCTTCCGTGGGCAATCCGCTGCGTATCTCGCTGGCCGAGCTCGATGGTCCATCAGCTCCGGGCGCGGCCTCCATCGCGCTTTTGCAAGAGCCAGCACCATCGACTCCTTCGGAGCGACGTCGCGCCACCGGCAGCGCCGATCCCTTCGCACCACCACCGGAAAGCGAGGCTTCGCCGCTTCTGGCCGACGACCTCGACCGGCCCTTGGCCTCGCGTCAGTCGCCGGGCCGGCGACCTCCATCGGAACCGCGCCAGGAGCCGCGCGAGATCGTGGTGGACGAGTCCGCTCGGCCTCGCGCGCTGGCCAGGAGTAAGAAGACCATGGCGCCCGAGCGTCTGCTCTCGTCGCGCGCCCGCATCGCACCTGGTTAAGGCTCTCTTTTTGCTCGTGCTGGCAGTCGGCGCTCGCGTCGCGTACAGCTACCTGCGCCCCATTGCCGGTGGCGGTCCGATGATTCGCCCGGGGCGATTCACAAGGTTCGATCTGACCGTCGAGCCGAGTCAGGCCAGTGTGCAGATCGATCACATGCCCACCACCCAGCGCGAGCTGTCGCTGGATTCGGGCGCGCCGCACATCCTCAACGCCGCATCGCCTGGACGCATGACCAAGCGCTTTGCCTTCGAGGCCAAGCCAGGCCTCGAAGTTTCCGTGTACCTTGACCACAGCCTGCCCCTGCCGTCCGCGACAGATCCACCGCCTTTGCCCGCCGAGCTGGCCGCCGACTACCCCGACGATCCGCGCCCAAGGGTCGAGATCGAGCGCGCCTTCGCCAAGCTTGACCGCTATGCCGACTGCCTGGCCATGGTCGGCGACACGGGGGGCGAGGGCAAGAAAGGCAGCGGACGTGGGCGATTGCGCGGCGAAGAGCTGGCACTTTGCCAGCGTCTTGTCGCCGAAGCCGGCGCCGCTGAACCGGCGCTGCCCGAGCTGCAAACCGCGGCCGAGAGCTATTTATCGGCTGCCCAAAGTGGGCAGAAGCTGGATGCGCTTGGCAGGCTGGCCACGACTTTTCGCGCCGAGTTCCTGGCCGCGCGTACCGCCTGGCAGTTCGAAGAGCTCTCGCGCCAGGGCAAGGACAAGGGGCAGAAGGCGGCCTGGCACATGCGCAGGGTCGCCCTGGCAGCCCAGGCCTGGCTGCGCTCGCTCAAGGCCCAAGGACCGGTCAGCGACCAGCGCGCGACCAAGCTGCGCGAAGTCCATCAAGCCCTGCTCGACTATGCACAAGGCGCAGGCCAGGAGATGGCGAGCATCACCGGGGGCGCAGATTTCCTGCAGTCCGCCGAGGGCGTCCTCGCGCTCGCCCGAGCCAAGAAGCCGAGCGAGTTCGCCGCGCTCGATGCAGACCGGCGGCTGTTGTCGGCGTTCGATGCCCTGGTGCTGGAGTAGCGATGCTGGACGCGCGCCCAATCGGCGCTAAGCTCCGGTCATGCGCAAAACCATCCTGTTCTTCTCCCTTTTCGCGTTGTTCGTGCTGGTGCCTGCCTCCGGCAACGCCAAATCGAACGGCATCACGGTCACGGTTAAGGACGCGGGCGGCAAGGATGTTGGAACCGTCAACATCAAGCCGTCTGGTACGGGCGTCTCGCTCAAGCTGCAATTGCACGGGCTTGCACCCGGCGAACACGCCATCCATTTCCACCAAAACGCCAAGTGCGAAGGTCCGGACTTCAAGTCGGCCGGCCCGCACTTCAACCCCGAAAGCAAGAAGCACGGGCTTGAGAATCCTGAAGGCTCCCACGCTGGCGACATGCTCAATTTCACCGCCGACGACAAGGGCAACGCCAAGGCCACCATCGTCAACAAGAGCGTGAATCTGGGTTCGGACGCACATTCGCTGTATAGCAATGGCGGCACCGCGCTCGTAGTTCATGCCAAAGCCGACGACATGAAGACCGATCCCGCCGGAAACGCCGGCGATCGCATCGCTTGCGGCGTGATTGTGAAGTAGCGGCGAATCCCCTTTCGCCGATTCCCTCAGCCGCGCTCACGCCCCGCGTGTCGAGTAGCTCGACTGCTGCTCGAGCTTCCACGCCTTGATGAGGCCGACGTTCTTGGCCTCGAGCGGCTCCATTTCCTGGAACCCGAGCTGGTCTCGGTCGGGCAGGGTCTGGAAATAGGTGTTGGACACGACGATCTCGTTGGTCGCCGCCTGCGCCAAGCAGACGCGCGGCCAGGTTGACGGCGTCGCCCACGATGCCGACGTGGCTGCGGCAGAACGGACGGTACAGCACGGACTGGATGTCGCCCATGGCCATGCCGATGTGCACGCCACCCGAGGGTTGGATGCGGTCGATCTCGCGCTGCCATCGGTTGGAGACCGAGCTGCCGATCTGGAGCAGCGAACGCGCGCATTCGAGGGCGCGCTGGACGTAGCCGTCCTGCACGTCGGGAACGCCGAACAGGGCCAGCACCTCGTCGCCCACGAACTGAACATCATGCCGCCCGTGTTGATGACCGCGTAGCGCGAATTCGAGTAAAACGTGGTCAAGGCGTTGCGCATGACCTCGTCGTCGCGCGTGTCGCGCACGAAGCTGGAGAACGACGAAAGGTCGGCCAGCAGAACCACGGCATTGCGAAACCGGCGCGGCGGCAGAATCTGTTCGGGCGCGAACTTGTGCACCTTGTGCAGCTGCAAGCAGGCGCGAATAGCCGAAATGCCACAGCAGGGAGGTCTTGAGCGGGCTCTCCACGTGGCGCTCGCCGAAAGCCCAGCGCCACTTGATGTCGTCGATGGCGTTGCGCAGCTCGTTGAGACCATCGTTGGTCATGGCACCCGAGCTTCACGCCAAAGCACTGGGCGACCAGCTCTTGCAGGCGGGCCTCGTCCCAGAATTCCAGCTTCAGACCTGGGTGCGTCACCTTGCGCAGGCGCGACTTCGAGTTGCGTCCAGTCCGAGCGATCCGCGCGATCGACCACCACGATGATGCGCTCTGCGTCCGGTACCGCGGGCGAGGGCTGCTGGTACTTGCGGATGAAGTGCTCGACCATGCGGTCGCTGGCGTAGCCGTACTTCACCTCGACGAAGAAGGGCGGCCGGCCCGGCGAGCGCACCACGACGTCAGCGAAGGCGCCTGGCACGCCCAGGTCCACCTCGCGAGAGATCTGAACGCCTTCGGCACCCAGGTCGTGGTGCCCGACCACCTGGAAACGACAGATCTCGCAGCAGATCTCCTCGAGAAATAGCCGCAGCTGTCGCAGGAAGTGAACGTGCTCGGCGGTCTTGGGTGGCTGGGTCATTGCCGTCGATCATAGCCTGCTTGCGCGGGCACGCCCAGCGACCTGCAGCGGTTGACTTCGTTGGCCTACAGAAGCCTGGCTCCCCTGCCGAAAGATCACATGAAGCCATGGGCACCGGTGTCAGGGAAAAGCTTGCGAAGTGCGCAGACCTGCCGAGCATGCCGGCGGTCGCGATCCAGATCCTCGACCTCTGCCAGCGTGACGAGCCCGACATGGGCGCAATCTCCAAGCTGATCGGCAGCGATCCGGCCCTGTCAGCCAAAATTCTGCGTTTGACCAACTCGCCCATGTACGGCCTCAAGTGCCAGGTGCGCACGGTTTCTCATGCCATTTGCCTTTTGGGCTTGTCCGCGGTTCGCCCGCTGGCCTTGTCCTTTTCCCTGGTCAAGGGCCTGCAGACTCGCGACCGCAAGGCGCTCACGTGGTTCTGGAAGAGATCGTTGCTCTCGGCCGTGGCAGCTCGCGAGCTTGCTGCGGCCTCCAACTATCGGCTGGGCGAAGAAGCCTTTCTGGGGGCGCTCCTGCAGGACATCGGTGTCTTGGCCCTGCGCCAGTTGGCGGGCACCGAGTACCTGACCCTGGCGAGGCCTGGGATTCGTCACGCAGCGCTGGCCGAGGGCGAGCGGACGCTTTTCGGCGAGGATCACGCGTCCCTTGGCGCCTGGCTGGCCGAGCGTTGGAAACTGCCGGCGAGCCTGTGCAGCGCCATCGCGGGCAGTCACGCACCCGAGCACCTGCCCGAAGGCACGCACGCGGACATCGCCCACCTGGTGCGCCTGGTGGCCATCTCGGGCGAGGTGGCCGACGTGTGGATCGAGGCGGATGCCGCGGAGGCGATGAAGGCACTGCGAATCTCGTCTTCGCGCTTGTTGCAAATCGACGACCTCAAGCTGGACGCGACCATGCGACAGGTGGCGATCCGAAGTGAAGAGGTGGCGAACTATTTCGACGTGGAAATCGGCTCGCCCGAGGAGCTTTCGGCCATCCTCGACCAGGCCAAGGAAACCCTGCTCATCCTGGCGCTGGCCGCCAATCGGCAGGTCCACGACGCCAAGGAGGCCATGGGATCGCTCGAAGCCAAGGCCAAGTCCCTGGAGCACGAGGCGCAGCGAGATGGTCTGACCGGACTATACAACCGGGCCTATTTCGACCATGCCATCGTGCAGAAGGTCGCGCAGGCGGCCATCGATCGCACTCCGCTGAGCCTGATTCTCTTCGACATCGACCACTTCAAGAACGTGAACGACACCTATGGCCACCAGGCTGGCGACAAGGTGCTGGCCGGGGTCGCCAAGGTCCTAGGCGGCCGCATGCGACCCACCGACATCACCGCCCGCTACGGCGGAGAGGAGTTCGTCCTGCTGCTGCCGGGCACCGACGCACCAGGCGCGGCCATCGTGGCCGAGCGTTTGCGCCGCCGGGTGGCCGAGGCAGTCCACGAAATCGGCGCCGGGTCGGTCATGCGCGTAACCGCGTCCGCCGGCCACGCGACCCTGCAGCCTGGATCCGCCGCCAGCCCGGAAATGCTGGTTGCCAGCGCGGACGTAGCCCTCTACGCGGCCAAGCGCGGCGGGCGAAACTTGGTCGTCGCAGGCTCGGATCCGGAACTGCCCGGGGTACTTCCGCATCCGAGCCCCGCGCGTTCGAGTGGCTAGGTTCTATTGACGACAAGATCCACAGGCGAGCCCTTGGGCGCCGGTTGATTGGCCGCAGGGCTTTGTTCCAAGATCAACCCGTCGCTGTGATCCTCGTCGGACCGCGAGTGCAGGTTGCCCACGGTGAAGCCGGCCTTTTGCAGCTCCTCCTTGGCCTTCGCGAGCGAGCGGCCAACCACGCTGGGCACCGGGATTGTGCCAACGCCCTTGGAGACCACCACATCGATCACCGTCCCCACCCTGGTTTCGCTGCCTTCGGACACGCCCTGCGAGATGACGTTGCCCGCCTTCACGTCGGCGCTGTTCTCCTCGGCAGCCTTGCCCAAGACCAGTTTCGCCATTTCGAGGCGCAGCTTGGCCTCGCCCAGCGACAGTCCGACCAGGGCAGGGGCCTTGACGAGAGCGGGAGCTTTGGCCACGCTCACGTCCACCGGCTGCCCGCGCTCGATGCGCGAACCTTCCATCGGCCGCTGCGCCACGATGTTCCCCGCAGGCACCTTGGCGTCCTCACGCTCTTCACCCACCACGAACATCAGGCCGCGACTTTCGATCAGCGCGCGGGCACTCTGGGCGGGCAGCCCGAGCACCGAGGGAACTTCGACCGCCTCGCGCGAAAGCACCGTGCGATGAAGGGCGAAGGTTGTTCCGGCGGCCACGACGGCCGCAACCACAGCGGAAACTGCCACGTCTCGAAATACCATGGGTCTGGATGCTACCACACTGACTTGTCCAGTCCCTTTTATCGGCACAAGCCCAAGACGCGATGCCCGCAGATGTGATGGGGCGGGATTACGTCAGGGTCGCGGGAGGAAGACGCACGGGCTCGGGCGTGGTCTCGGCCATATAGACCGAGTCTGGGGTGAACACGACGCCGGTTTGCTTGCCGCTGGCCGTCGCCCCCGGCCACACCACGCTGCGGGCGATCTCCGCGCCCGCGGCGACGCGCCCTCCACCACAAACCACCGTTAGCGGTCCGACCACTGCACCGGCCTCGACGACGGCGCCGGCCGCGATGCGAACTGGCTCGCGAATCTGGGCGCTCTTGTCCACCTGGGCGCCTTCGTCCACGCCCACAAGCGGCCCCGGCGCCTGCGGCAGGAAGGCCGGGTTCTGCAGGAGGTCCAGGTTGCCCGCCAGGTAGCGCTCGGGGGTCGAGTGTTCGGCGAAGTAGCCCTTCATGGTAAGCGACCCGATGCGGTTTCCGGCCAGCAGCGCGGGGATGTAGGCGTCGCCGATGACATCCGAAACCCCTTCGGGCAGCCGATCGAGCAATCCCGGTTCGACCACATGAATGCCGGCGAACATGCGCGGCAACACCGGTCCAAACGCCGTCCGATTGGCCCGCTTGCCCCGGATGCTGAGCACGGCCCCGGTCGTATCCACGCCGATGGGCGCCCACAGCTCGGGATTGGAATCCTCGCGCACGACCATGGTGGCCACCGTGCCCTGAGGGGCGCTACGATGCGCGGCCACCACCGCATTCAGGTCAATGTCGGCCGCGACCTTTCCGTTCAACACCAACACCGGTCCCGGGGAAAACATATACCTCGCCTTCCACAGCGCTCCGCCCGTGCCGTACAGCTCCTCTTCCACCGAATAACGCAGGTGCACTCCGAAGCGCGAGCCATCGCCCAGGGTCTTCCCAATCTTGTCGCCGTGGTGGTGCAGGTTGATCACGATGTCGTGGAGGCCCGCCCGCCGGCACAGCTCGATGCCATACGTGATGGCCGGATATCCGCACACCGGCAAGAGTGGCTTGGGCAGCGCAAGGCCCATGGAGCCCAGGCGCGTGGAGCGTCCGGCAGCGAGAATCATCGCTTGCATGGCCGCTATTATCCACCACTCCCCTGGCGATGAACACTCTGCCGCTCGGAATCGCCGGTTGGCCAGTGCAAAAGATCGCGAATAGCCACCGGCGAAAGACCCGCTTTTGTGCAAAAATGGTCCTCATGCTGGGTACCATCGGGCTGTTTCTGCGCTCCAACGACAACGACTACCAGCAGCGGCTAAAAGAAGTCGGTCTCCGCGAGGCCAAGCGGCAAGGGTTCGACATCGTCCTCGAATCGGCGCAAAACGATCCCACCCGACAGGTAGAGCAGATTCGCGCCGCCATCGCGAATGCGCCGACGACGAAGTTGACGGCGATCCTGGTCAGCAGCGTTCGCGACGACGTTCTTCCTGACGTCGTACGCGAGGCGGCCGAGGCCGGACTCGACTGGGCACTTCTGAACGAGGGCACGTTCATCGACGCGATTCACGACCAATACCCGAGCCGGGCGATTTTCGTGGTGTCGCCCGACCAACTTGAAATCGGCCGCATTCACGGCCGCCAGGTTCGTGCCTTGGTGGGCAGCACGGGCAAGGTTCTGTGCGTGACGGGTCCACTTACCACCGTGATGGCGCGACAACGCCTGGATGGTCTGAAGGAGATCCTGGCTGGCGACTTCAGTCTCATCGAGCTCAACGCCGACTGGACCAGCGAACGCGCGCGCATGGCTGTAGAGCGCTGGGCTGGCGAGCTCGCGGCCGACGCGGAGTTGCCGGGAATGTTCGTGGCCCACAACGACGAGATGGCGCTCGGCGTGCGCCAGGCCCTGCGCGATGCGGCCTCACAAAAGGATCTCCCGCTGGCGACCGCGCCCATCACGGGCTGCGACGGCTCGCAGACCTTCGGACAGCGTCTGGTGCGCGAAGGCCGCATCAAGGCCACCGTGATCATGCCCCCCGCCTCGGGCGCGGCCATCGAATGGATCGCTCGCATACGCACGCGCGGCGAACGACCTCCCGTCCGCGTGCTTCTGCCAGTGACCTCTTTCCCCAATGTCTCTGGCTTGAAACATCAGGTCATTTGACGTGTAACCCTCTGTGGTTTAGTATCCTACATTAAACCACCTTGAGGTCGTCATGACTCAGCAGTCACTCTTCGACAACCGTCGATTCGATTCACGCATCCCGCTCGAAATGTATGTAAGCGCCTATGTCCTCGACCAGCCCCAGCGCGCGGTCACCATGGATATCAGCGAAAGCGGACTCTATCTCAACGCCCTCATTCAGCACCCCTATCCGCCGCGCACGCCGGTGGCCCTGGAATTCGAGCTGCCCAGCCTGGGGGAAACCATCTGGGCCGCGGGCGAAACCTGCCGCGACTCCCTGGACAACTATTTCTACGGCTTGGGCGTTCGCTTCACCGGGATGGCGAACCTTCACCAACGCATGCTGCGCGAGTATTGCTGGCGAGCCCGCGGCGGAAAGCCGCCGCAGAAGCCCGCGCAGCGTCCCCGGCGGTCGTTCAAGTTTTGGTCAACTCCAAGGCTGCCTTGATGGCGTAGAGCATGCTGGTCTCGTCGGCTTTGCCTTTGCCGGCAATGTCGTAGCCTGAGCCATGGTCCACGGAAGTGCGCACCACGGGCAATCCTAGTGTGACGTTGACCGAGACGCGCGGGAAGGCGGGTTTGACCGCCACGAGGCCTTGGTCGTGGTACATGGCCAAGATCAGCTTGTAGCGTTTCACCCGCGCAATGAAGAACGAGTCCGCGGGAAAGGGCCCGTCACAGGCCCAACCTTGCTCGCGCGCCCGCTCCATGGCCGGCAGGACGATGCGATCTTCTTCGAGACCCAAGAGGCCGTGCTCGCCCGCGTGTGGGTTGAGTCCGAGCACGGCGACGGGCAGCTTGCGACCGTAGTATTTGCGACCGGCCGCGGCCAGCATCGCGATGGTGGTGGCGATGCCCTGCTGAGACAGGTTCTTGGCGACGTCGACCAGCGGGACGTGTGTGGTTTGCAGGGCCAGCAGGTACGCGGGGGTTAGAAACGCCATACGCTCGTCGTGGACCCCGAGCTCTTCGGCCAGATAACCGGTGTGGCCAACGAAACCCGGTTCGACCTTGGCCACGGCCTCTTTGGTCATGGGCGCGGTCACAATGGCGGCCACCGCCCCTCGCCGCGCCTTCTCGATGGCGAAATCGAGGTAGTCGAGTTGCTCGCGGCCGTACGCGGGAACGCCGAAACGAAAATCCGCCTTGGCGAGCCTGCTGAGCTCGAACAACCGGATCCGCGTGGGAGTCTGAACATCGGTCGAGAACGCATCGACGACTTCAACGGGGAGGCTGGCGCGCACGATGCGCTTTGCCTGGGCAAGCACGTTGCCATCGCCGGCGACGTACAGATTCGCTGGGCGCGCAGCGATCAGCTCCCTTATCTGCTTGGCCAAGGCCGACCTCGGTCGCGCGAGAGCGGCAAGAGCACCGACGATGACCTCGCCGGAAATGCCCGCGGGGTCGCCCAGGGTGATGAGGATGTTCTTGATTGGCTTCATCGGGAAAGGTGCCGATTATCCTCATCGTCGCGGGTCATTTCACGTGAATTCCGTCGCAGGTCGGCGCCGACATGTTCCCTGGGTTGGTGTAAGCTCGGACCAGGAGATGACGATGGAACTTGCGGATCTCAACAAAGACGAACAACTGGCCCTGGCGGGACTGCTCGAATTCGTGGTGATGGCCAGCGGGCACGTGACCGAGGACGAGGAGCAGGAAATCGCAGCCATCGTCGAGGCCATCGGCGAAGAGCCCTATCGCAAGGCCGTGGAAGAGGTCGACAAGCGCTTTCCCGACGAGCAGGCGCTGCGGGCCTTTCTCGCCACCATCGGGCGCCAGGAAGCACGCGAGATCATCTACGGTACGGTGATCGAAGCCGCCATGACCGACACCGTGGAGGGACGGGAATCCGCCCTTCTCGAATGGCTGGCCAAGGAATGGAAGGTCGAGGTCACCTACGAAGAGCCGCCGGCTGGCGAAGACGCCAACTGATACAGCCGCCGGACCGACGGGTCGGGTGTGCACGCGGCCAGCGACTCGCCGTGGATCGGATGGCGCAGGTCTGGGAGCGCCACCTCGGCGAGAGGAATGCGCACAAAGGGTCGCAAGAGAAGGGCGGGATGGGGAACGCGAAGCCCAGGCTCCTCGATCACCGCCGCGCCGTAAAGAAGCAGGTCGATGTCGATGGTCCGTGGACCCTTGGCCGCGTCCACAGGACGCACCCGCCCCTGAGCACGTTCGATGTCGAGGCACGCGCGCAGAAGGGCACGCGCGGAGAGCGCGGTTTCGAGCCTTACCGCCGCATTGAGGTACATCGGCTGATTCGCCCCACCCTCGGGTTCGGTTTCGTAGAGCGCGCTGCTTGCCGCCACGTGGCCGAGCTTGGCCAGCGCCTCGATGGCCCGCGCGATTTCAGATCGCCGGTCGCCGAGGTTCGAGCCCAAACCGAGGTAGACAACCATAGCGCGGGCAGCTTACTCGAACGCTCGCGTCCGGGCGTGGTAAGAACGTCGCTCGCATGCTCGAAGCCCTTACCGCTGCTGGTCTGACCGGCCTGGCCACTGGACTGGGGGCTTTCCCGTTTTTTTTCCTGCGCCGGCTTCCCCGTCGCGCCTACGACGGCATCCTGGGTCTGGGCGCGGGCCTTATGCTGGCTGCCGCGACGCTGGGCCTCTTGGCAGAGGCCCTTGAGGGTGTGCAAAGCCCGACCGGGCTCAACGGCGCGATCCTCGGCAAGGTGGTGCTGGGCTTTCTTCTCGGGGTGGTGGTCGCGGCGCTCATGGATCGTTTCATCCCCCACCGGCACGCGGGCGGTCACCACGGCCACATTGGCCTCGAAGGCCACGACGACCATAAATCGTCCGATGAGCTCCGTCGCAGCTACGCCATCGTGGGAGCGCTGAGCATTCACCGCATTCCCGAGGGCCTCGCCATCGGCGCCGGCTTCGCCTCGGGCCACGGTTCGCGACTGGGCTGGTTGCTCGTCATCTCGGTCGGCATTCAGAACATCTGCGAAGGCGTCGTCATGGGTGCGCCCCTGCGACTTTCCGGGGTTCCGCCGTGGCGCGGACTTCTGGTGATTGCCGCGAGCGGATTGGCGGTTCCCCTGGGCGCCATCCTGGGAAACGCACTTTCTGCATCCGCTGCGACCACCCTGCCGATCGTGCTGGCCCTGGCGGGCGGCATTCTCATCTACGTGACCTCAAACGAAGTCATTCCCGAGTCCCACAGCCACGGCCACGAAGGCACGGCGTCCACGGGGGTTGTTCTCGGATTTTTGCTCACCATGGTCCTCGGGGCAGTCCTTCGTTGATTCCTACGCCGGTTATGGCAAATACTCCGCCCGTGCCCAAGTTCTCCCTATTGTTCGTCGTGCTCGCGCTGCTGGTCCCTGCCTGCAGCGCGAAGATTGGCGATTCGTGCACGACCAACGTGGATTGTGCCCAGGACGGGTCCCGCGACTGCGATCTCTCGCAACCAGGTGGCTACTGTACGATCAACGGCTGTGACGAACTGTTCTGTCCGTCCGAGGCTGTCTGCATCCGCATCTTCCCCTACGAGGTTTCGCATCCGGCATGCCAGCTGAACTCGACGCAAGACTCGAATTGCCCAGCGGGTACTGGCAAGTGCCTGCAGCCCGACGGCGTCTGCGGTTGCACGCAGGACTCGGATTGCACCAGCGACGGCCTGTGTGTACCTGACCTGCCCCGCAGCTACTGCGTGCCGCGCACCTCCGAGCGTCGCTATTGCGAGCTCAGTTGCGGCAGCAACGGCGACTGCCGCGGCGGCTACGTCTGCCGCGAAGCCGGCGTCGAAGGCAACACCCCGGTCAGCAACACCTACGGTAGCCTCGCCCTGGTGGCCAACGCCAACACGAGCACGGTCGTCAAGTTCTGCGCTCCAGCCGCTCCAGCTCCCTAGCTTCGCGCGGGGAGCCTGCCAGTGCCCTAAGAGGGTTCCTATTTTGATCAGCTAGCGGCGGAAGCCGAGCAGCAGATCGGTCGTGGCCTGATCCGCGGCCGGAAACGGGTACTTCTCGAACTCGCTCGACGGCACCCAGCGCGCCTCAGCCACACGCAACGCCTGAGGCTCCTGTCCTGGCTGAATCGCGGTCTGGTAGAGGTTCAGGTCTACCGAGTACCCTTGGTAGTGGTGGACCCTGTGCGCCATACGCGCCTTGACCTCGACCTCTGTCCCAAGCCGCTCGCGAAGCTCCCTTCGCAGAGCCTCTTCGTCGGTCTCGCCGTTTTCAACTCGACCGCCTGGAAACTCCCAGAGCCCGGGTAGCACGGCGGTGGAGCGCCGCTGGGTAATCAGGTAGCGACCGTCACGTTCGATGACGGCGGCCACAAGTCGTATGAGCGGCTGAGCCTCGTTGGCCATGTGCGGGATCCCCACTGTACCACGGATTGCAGCCCATCCGGCCAAGTCCTGGCACGCGGCTGGCCCGTTGCGTGGAAGCGCGAGGGTGGCAAGGGTATCAACGATCCTAGAAGCTGATCCCGTTCTTCTGGCAAGCCGACTTCACGTACAGCTTGTTGCGCTCGTCCAGCCGCTCGAAGGCCTTCGCCGCCGAATCGGCGTCGTGCATGGCGCAGGAACAAACCGCGATGATCTGATAGGCGTTGGTCAAGTTCGGCTTGGCACGAAGGGCTTTGCGAGCCGAGTCGATGGCCAATGCGTATTGACCGCGGAACCACGCCTGCTGGGCATCCTTGATGAGCTTGTCCGGGTCGGCCACTGGCATGGGCTCCGCCCTGGGCGGCTCGTCAGCGGGTTTGGGCTTGTGTGCAGGCACACGCGCAGCCACCACAGCTGCGGCGGGACGGCGAGGGGCAGGCTTGGGCGCGACCGCCACGGGTTCGGACACGGGCTTGGGTGCCGCGGCGGATGCCTCGGGCGCGGGCTGTTTTGCCAGGGCCTCGCATCGCTTGAGCACGGCCGCGGCCCTCTTGTTCTTGGCCTCCACGCCCAAGACCAGCTCGGCCTCGCGGCGAGCCTCATCGCAATCGTTGGCGGCAAGCTTGGTCTTGGAGGTTTCGAGGTGCAAGGCCACGAATTGAGCGTGCGCGCTCTTGTGTAACTCCACCGCGCGAGGTTTGTACATGCTCTCGTCGGGGAACTCAGCCGTTCCTTGCAGCACAACCTCGAATTCCTTGTTGGCCATGGCCGTCTTCAAGGCCACGAGCTTTTCGCTGTATTGCTTCTCCGCCTCGATGGCTTTGCGCAGGTTGGCCGCCTCGGTCGAGCCGGGCTCTTGCGCGACGGCCTTGCCGACGAGGGCCAGCGCGTCTTCCCACTTCTCAGCTTGCGCGTCTTTCTTCGCCTGGGCGAGCAGTTCC
Organism: uncultured delta proteobacterium; assembly: GCA_963723955.1. GTDB lineage: Bacteria > Myxococcota_A > Polyangia > Fen-1088 > Fen-1088 > Fen-1118. Next base: position 263,882 of record CAVRSU010000028.1, on the reverse strand, counting down.
TCGACGGGCACCTGGGGCTCCGCGGGTTGGGGTTCTTCCGCGACGGGAGGTGGCGTGGGCGGCGTGGGCTGCACCGTGGGAGCAACGGGCGGCTTGTTCTCGACCGGCGGCGGGACCTTGGTGACCTTGCCACCCGGACTGCCAGAAAAGGCAAAGATCAGCAACAGTCCAACGGCAACGGCGCCACCGCCTACGGCCAACCCGAGAAGGCGTTTGTTCTCATGCCAGGCGCGCGGCTCGTCGTAGAGCGCGCTGTCGCCCGATAGGAAGCGCAGCCGAACCTCGCCTAGCTCGATGACGTCGCCGGATTGCAGCTCGATCCTGTCGCCCTCGACGCCACCTACGCGAACGCCATTTGCACTTTCCAGGTCCAAAATGACGTAGTGACTTCCCTCGCGCACGATCTTGGCGTGGTGCCGCGAGATCGACTTGTGGTTGATGGCGATGTCGTTCTCGCTGGTGCGGCCAACGACGTGTGATGGCCGATCGAGAATGAACTCGGTCCCGGACATGAATCGGCTGGCGATCACGAGCCGGGCCGGAGGTTCGGAAAAGGCGGTGGGAGCCGCCATCGCGGCCGCCTGCGCAACCATCGTGCTGATGGGGATCGTGGGTTGGCCATCCATGGCCTCTTCGACCTGAGGGGCCGCGGGAGCGGCCTGCGAGGAGGAGGATGCTGGGACGGCCTGGCTGGTACGATCCTCTTGGATACCAAGGCGATAGTCGCCGATCAGAATGACGTCGCCGTCCTTGAGGCTAGCCACGCCGGACAGCGCGCTACCGTTCAGGCTGGTACCGTTGTAGCTGCCCAGATCCTCGATTCTGAGCACGCCGTTTCGCAAGGTCAGGCGCGCATGCTTGCGCGAGACGTTCTGCTCCGTCAGGCGGATGGTGTTGCCTTCCGTTCGCCCGATGGTGATTTCCTCGCGGATGAGGGGTACGGCGACCGTCTTCCCTTCATCGTCCTCGATGAGCAGCTTATGCATCGTGCTCGGCACCTTCGCTCCTTAACAATCTATCCGCACCTCTCGCGCGGATCAAGACAAGGGCGCTCTCGGCGGAAATCTCTTGTGCTGGCATGGCTATCCTATGTGGACGAGAGCGGCGGCGACCACGATGGCCATGCCAACGATGAACGAGGCCGCGACCACCGCCACGGCCAGGTTCTTGTTTTCCTGCAACTCGCGGCGCAGGTTGTAGGGGGTTACGAGCTCCCAGATGTAGTAGCCGACAATCAGCAATGCGATGCCGGTGACGCCGAAGATGGTGGCATCGAGAATCATGCGCCAAAGCGGAGCATGGACAAGCGGCGGCATGTCACATGCTCCGTAACTCTGGATAGGTCGTCATGAGGTCGGTTTCGGTCAGCGAATCCTCCGGGTCGGCGGGCGTCCAGATGACTTCGAGTCCGAGCAGGGCGCTCGATGGGACGCCGCCCAGCTCGGACAAGACGCCTTCGAGGGCGGCGCGATCCTCGATCTTCTTCATCCCGTCGAGTGGCACACGCGTGGCCACCAAGAGGGTGATGACCAAGAATTCAAGCGCCTCGCGGCCCACCGTAGCCGCTGCCTGGGAGCGGCGCACCTGGCCCTCGGCGCCGCGCACGCGTTCGAGTTGAAAGCGCGAACGTTCGGCCATGGCGGCGCCGTTCATCTTGGCTTCGCCGTTGGTCAGACTGAAGGGACCGCCCGGTTCGACCAAACCATAGCGAATGGCATCCTTTTCGCGCATGAGCTCCAGCGCCGTCTGGCGCAAGAGCTCGGCGAGGCCGGCCTCGGACGAGGTGTCGCCCGTGCTGGCGAATTCCTCCAGTCGTTTCTGAACCCCGCGGCCCGAGCGCCCGAGGCCGAGCTGAATCTTGTAGACGTACGAGCGGTCCGTGGATGCATCCACGTCGTCGAACTCGTCGCTGCCGGATCCATAGCCTAGGCTTCCTCGACGGGCAGCGCGCCGGATCGAGCGGACTACCATGACCGCGCCAAGGCAGACGATGCCCACCAGCATGAGACTGCCAACCATGCCCATGCCACCGCCAAACCCCCAACCGCCGTACCCCCAGCCAAAGCTGGGAAGAAATACGAAGCTCGATCCTCCGCCGTAGTTGCCCGAGCTGCGCGAAAGGCCGCGCGAAGCACTGCCCGAGCTCGAACGAAAGCCGCTGAGCCCGCCGAAGCTGCTGCCCGATTTGGGCCCGGCGTAGGCTACACCGTAGGCCAAGCCTGAGGCCACGAACAGGGACAGAAGGCAGAACAAACGAAGCAAGCGCATCATGAGAGCCTCACGGGCCGAGAGCTTAGCGGTCTAGCCAGGCAAAGGCAAAGCATCGTAAGCGCGCCGTGTGAGACCGGCGCGCCGTGATGGCTCGCACGGAGGCGGGCAAACATGCCTGGATGCCCAGTCATATTGGTGCGAAAGATCGTAGTAGCGGAGAGGTCTTGACGATTCCCACCCCAAAACACGCCTGCCCACGCCGAACTCGCGCCCGCGGTTCGATCTGGCCCTTCGCCTTGAGCCTGGCCGGGCTGTTCGCGATGGCGTGTTCCTCGTCAGACACCATCGTTGCGGCGGGGGCCGGCGGAGCGGGCGGAACCTCGCTCTCGGCCGCAGGTGGCGCCGTGACTGGCGCTGGCGGTAGCGTCATCATCTCGACCAACGTGGTACCGTGCAATGGATCGGGCTATTCGTGCCTTGTCCCCAAGTGTGGCAACGCGGACACCGGTACCACGGTGAGCGGCACGGTCTTCGATCCGTCCGGAAGGAATCCCGTCTACGGCGCGGTTGTGTACATTCCGGACCAACCCGATCAGATCAGCGACATCTCCCAGGGCCCGGGCAATCTGTGCGGGCGGTGCGTGCAACCCTCGGGCAGTCCCATCGCAGGCGCGGTGACCGGCGCTGACGGCTCCTTCGTCGTCAGGCAAACGCCCGTAGGCCGGCAGATCCCCATCGTGGTTCAACTCGGCAAATGGCGCCGCATGAGCTTCATCGACATCAACAGCCCCTGCACCGACAATCCAATTGGCGATCCCGACTTGACCCGCTTGCCGCGCAGTCGCGGCGACGGCAAGAAGGTTTCGCTGCCCAAGATCGCGGTCGCGGCCGGGGCCGCGGATCGGCTGCAATGCTTGCTCTTGCGCATGGGCGTGGATCCGAGCGAGTTCACCAATCCCGACGGGCCTGGCTCTGTCAATCTCTACAATCAGCCGTCCGCCCTGGGTTCCGATCCCAGCGGCCGCTACGACCCAGGAACGAACAGCGGGGCCGCCTTTCCCGACGCCGCTGCTTTCTGGTTGGACGTCAACCAGCTCGCCAAATACGACGTGGTCCTCCTCGCCTGCGCGGGCAACCAGGCCGCCACGGATCCAACGCGGACCATCCCCAACCCCATCACCGATGCCGCCAAGGCCAGCCTGGTCAAGTACCTGGCAAGCGGCGGCCGCGTGCTCGGCGAGCACTACAACTGGGCCTGGATTCGATCGTATCCGGCGAAGAACGGTGGCCAGTCCAATCTTCCCGTGCCCTCGCCCCTCGGCGCCGACGTGGCCAGTTGGTTCCCCTACGTGGACGCCACGGACACGTCAAGCTCGGCGGTGCCCGCGGGCACGACAGCGCAGGCTCTGGTCGATACCTCCTTCCCCAAGGGCAGGGACTTCGCGCAATGGCTGGTGGCGGCCAAAGCCACCCAGACGCTCGGCGCCCTCCCTCTCGTGGGCGACCTCAAGCGCACCGCCATCGACGAACTGACCGGGGCGCCGTCTGCCCAGCGTTGGCTCTACCAGCCGGCCTCTGCCACCGATCCCACCGGCGCCGCCGCATATGCCCACTACCTGAGCTTCAACCTCACGAGCACCGGCCAGGTGGTGGACCGCCGCTCGACTGACGCGACCAACCTGTGCGGTCGCCTGGTGTACACCGGTTTGCACGCGGATTCGGGAGATACCACCACGCACGCAAGCGACTTGGCCGACGACATGACAAAGGCCGCGACTTTCCCAACTTGTTGCGCGGCCGGCGATTTGAACCCGTCCGAGAAGGCCATGGAGTTCATGTTGCTCGACTTGTCGGCTTGCCTGTCGCTGGACGCGGACACGACAGCGAACCAGATCGTCTTTTGACCCTCGAACGGTCTGCGATGGTCCACTGCTAGAAGTACGATGGAAATACGATGAGAAGCCGATGAAATTTCGCTTCATCTCTGATTGGCCAGACCCCTTGCCGATTGAGCGAACCACGATGTATGTCCGATAGGCGCACCGATTTCATCTGCGATGAAAGCACGATGAAAGTTGGTGGAAATTTTGCAGGGGACCGGGCCGGGCGTAGGGTTTCGGCTGATGACACCCGTAACCCCACGGCCAAGCAAGCACCCGCAATCACCCGCCGGCTGCGAAGGGTGTCTTACCCGCAAGCAAGCCGCCCGTGCCCTCGGCTTTGCCAGCGAGTTCAAGATCCGCGAGTTCGAACGCAAGGGACTGTTGCTCTCGGTGCGCGGTCCGATGCGCACGGCCTTCTATGCCCGGCCTGAGATCCTGGCCCTCAGAGCCCAATTGGCCCTGAGCGAGCCCGGCCATGTCCAGGCGGACGCGTGGACCGACGCCGAATTGCTTGCATTGCTCAGCCATCCCAAACGGAGCGGAGGCAAGCGCACGGCTTTGGATCTGGTCCTGGAAACCCAGATCAGCATCGAGCGCGCCGAGCGCGTGTTCGAGTTTTGGCGGCGCAGCGAACCCGGCGCACGCTCCGCTGGCGAGGACACCCGACCGGCGAACACTTCACAATCCGGCGAAGTGCACCCCCCTTCATCGCCCACCAGGCACGAGCGCAGAGGTGAGCAACGGCTCTCGCACGACAGCCTGATCCGAAACCTGCGTGATCCAGATCCGTGCGTGCGCGAACACGCCTTCCTCCGGCTAAAGGAGATGTAGGATCAAATGGGAACGACGTCGCTGAGATCGACCTCTAGTTCCTCGCTGGGCACCACGCCCTTGTCGGAGCGTAGAGTGTTGTCGCGCGCCCGGTTGAGCGCGAGCTGCTCGAAATAGGACTGAATCTCCGGTACCGCTTCGGCCAGGCGCTCGACGTATTCGCGGGCAAGGAAGAGCACGGTGGTCGGCATGGCGGCGCGCACGGTCGCCGAGGTCGGCTGATCCGTGACCAGCGACATCTCACCGAACATGTCCCCGGCGCGAAGCCGCGCCAGCTTGACCGCTTCCGCGCTTTTGGCGTGAGCAATCACATCCACCTCGCCGGACAGAATCAGGAAGAGTCCCTGGCCGCGCTCGCCCTCGCGAATGATGTCCACGCCGGCCTCCATCTCGTGGCCTTCGAAGCGGCGCAAGAGCTCGCCCTGCTGCGACTTGGTGAAGGGCGCGAACAGCGGCGACGTCTGCAGGAGATTCTTGATGAGCCGCTCGCGCGAGAACCGGTCCAGCGCCTCGCGCACCGAGGGAACACCGGCGATCACGTGCAAAAGGGCGGTCTTGCTGACCTGGATGACGTCGGCCTCGCCCACCACGGCCACCGAAGCCGTGCGCGGCTGCCCGGTGATCAAGGCCATCTCGCCGAACAAGGTGTTCTCGAACAAGCGGGCCACGTCCTTGGGGCCACCCGGCGTATTCACGAAGACGCGCAGCTCGCCGCTGGCCACCAGGAAGAGCGAATCGCCCGAATCGCCCTGGCGCATGACCAAGTCGCCGTCCTTGAGTCGCAGGATGGTAAGCGAGCGTGCCACTGCAATGAAGGATTCCTGGGTCAGCTCGGAAAGAAACGGCAGCGGATGGTATTGCTCCTGGTAGCCCACGAAGACCGAAAGATCGAGGGCCGCGCGCAGGGCTTGCTCAGCGGCGTGTTGCAGCGACTTGGGGTGGCCTGCGCTGCCGGCCTCGAACTTGGTGTTCGGATCGACCGGCGCGGGGCGAATCGCAAAGCGCGCAAGTTGCGGCGATCCCGAGGCGAAGATTCCGACCAGCAGGGCTTCGATGTCATTGATGGGTTGCCCCAGCTTGGTCAGGGCCTGGCAGGCCACCAGCGCCGGTAGCGGATGGCCAGCGCGGATGTCGTGAATGGCCACTGTGCGATACACCTGGGTGGCAACGTCCACGGCGCCAGCTTCCGCGAGGATGTCCGCGATGAGCGTCCGCACCTCGTAGTCGAGGGGAACCGCCGCCAGAATGCGCTCGTAGACGGAGAGGGCGCCCGCGAAGTCGCCTTGTTGGCGCAGGAGTCGTGCCTCGGCTCGGGCTTCACGCAAGGTGGTGATCATGCCACTAGAGTCGGTCAACGTCGGGGGCGTGGCAAGAGCAGAAAGAACCTCGCCGAGGCCTACTCAACGCGGAAAGCAGCACACAACATTTCGCCGGAGAAGTAGGTCGTCTCGGCGGGATCCTCCATCCGCTTGGGGCGCAGGAAGGTGTTCATGATTCTTCCCCGCGTGTCGCGCCGCAGGTAGGGATCGTGCGGGGTCACATAGCTGTGCCGGGAGCTGCCGTCGCGCCACTCGCGGAACCCGATGCGGCCACCCGGCTCGGCGGTCTCCACAAGCCCAACGTGCGCGCCGCAGCCGGCTCCCAGATCGAAAAAAAGAACGTCGCCACCGCGGGCTTGGTCAGCCTGGACCTCGGCGAATTGCTCGCGCATGAAAGCAAAAAGCGCGGGCACACTGCCGTCCGTTCCGAAACGAATTCCGCGTGCGTGCAGCGACTCCTCCACCAAGGTAGCGGCGCCACGTTTCGTGTGCTGCGACGACTTGCGCGGGGTGGGCGCGCTGGATGCCGAGCGAAATTGGGCCGACGGCACGTAGATACTGTGCGAGGAAGCCGTCGAGCAACCGGCCGCTGCCGTGAGGCTGGTCAGAAATGCGAGCCAAGAGAGCAATGCCTTCATGGACTACAGTGTAGCATGATGTGATCTATAGGCCTACATTTTGGGTCTATTCGCCCGGCTGGCCACCCCAAAATCACATCGCTGCCAGGATCTGCTGCTTTGCGTCCTCAAGCGGAATGTCGACCAACACGGCTGCGCCCGGTCGTGGGACGAAGACGAAGCGCACGGCATCGGACCGTCGCTTCTTGTCGACCTCGATGCGGTCGAGCACCTCGGTCGTGAGACGAGAGCGCACGTCGATAGGAAGGGAAAGACGGGCAAGCAGGGCTTGCGTGCGCGCGCAAAGCCCGGGTTTGGTCACGCCGCGAGCCTCACCGAGCGCCAGGGCTGCAAGCATGCCGAGAGAAACCGCCTCGCCATGCAGAAGCTCGTAGCCCGAGGCGGCCTCGATGGCGTGGCCCACAGTGTGTCCAAAGTTCAAAATGGCGCGGCGGCCACTCTCGCGCTCGTCCTGGCTGACCACATCGATCTTCACCCGCACCGCGGACGCGATGGCGGCGGCCAGCGATGCAGGGGAAAGCCCTTGGCCTGCCTCCCCTTCGAGCTTGGCGAGGAGGTCGGCATCGGCAATCAGGCCCGCCTTGACCACTTCAGCCATGCCCGCCGCGATCTCGCGACCGGGGAGGGTGTCGAAGAATCCCAAATCGGCAACCACGACGCGCGGCTGGTAGAAGGCGCCCACCAGGTTCTTTCCCGCTGGGATGTCCACTCCGGTCTTGCCTCCAACCGACGCATCCACATCGGCGAGCAGGGTGGTCGGACAGAGCGCGAAGGCCACGCCGCGCAGATAGATCGCGGCCACGAAGCCGGTGTGATCCGTGGTTGCGCCGCCACCGATGCCGAGGAGGGCGCAGCCGCGATCATAGCCATGACCAGCCAGCCACTCGCAGGTGCGCTCGACGGCAGCGAGGTTCTTGGCCGACTCGCCCCTGGAAAGGAGAAAGCTCTGCACGCGTGGCAGGCGCGCGCCGAGTGCCGCGAGGAGCGGCGATACGCGTGGAGAAATCTGCGCCACATGCTCGTCGACGAGAACGGCCACACCGCTCGGCTTGCCAAGTGCCGCGGCGATTAGGTCCGCCACCTCCTCGGGCGCAAGGGGAGCGATGTGGACGTCGTAGCTGCGATCGGCCAGGGGTACGCGTAGCGTGGTCACACTCCTCGGACTACAACGGCTGCCAGCGATCGGCAAGCCCTTGTGCCGAGCGCGAAACGACTACGGTGACGGCAGACAGCCATTACCGGCGTCGTGGACGGAAAGGGCGTGCGCAGGTTCGCCTCTACGCGGCGGCGGCCGGAGTGGATGCAATGGTGGCGCTGGCCGCGAGGACGGGTGCGCCACCTTGGGCGGGGAAGCAGCAAGCGAGGGCAGTTGCGGCGGTCCCACCTCGGGCGCATCGGGCCGCAACACCCTCTGGGCCGTCGAAGGTCCACCCACAGCGAGGTGCATGCGCCAGCGCCGAATGGTCTTGCGCCCGATGCCCTTGATGCGCGCCAGTTCGTCCACCGTGCGAAAGGGATGGGCGCGGCGGTAGGCCAGGATGTTGCGCACGCGCGCCGGCCCTACGCCAGGGATCAGGCGTAACTCATCGGGCGTCGCCGTGTTCAGGTTCACCACGCCTTCGAGCTTGGTCTTTTCCGCGTGCGCGGGCGAGACAGAAGACATAAACAACACCACGGCAACAACAAGACTTTGCACCATGCCGAGTTCTCGGCAAAGGCACCGAGAAAGTTGCCCGCGCAGTCTCTTAGAAGAAGCTATCGTGCAGAGCTTCGGACAGCAGGTTGCACAAGGCGTGGAAGATCGCGCCCGGCGCAACCGACCCGGATCGGCTGCGCATCCATCCGAAGGCCAAAGCAGGAAAAAACACCGCTAGGCGGGCAGGCTGGAGATCCACCAAAAAGTGACCGCTGGCGAAGAGCAGGCTGGTGATGAGCAGCGGCCACCCCACCGCCGCGCCCCACAGTCGGCGGTGCGAAGGGAAACGCGCCTCGAAACGCGACATCAGGTAGCCGCGAAAGAAGACCTCCTCGGGAATCGCGACGACCAGAATCTGCGAAAGCGCGAGAACCAAGAATCCTTCGGGCAACCGAGGGTGCATCCCGGCGATGCCGTGCCAGCGCGAACAGATAGGCGCGATCACGCGCGCGACGTCGAACCTTGGGCAAAGCGAGCCGTAGTAGACGAAGAAGCCGAGAATGAACGCTGGCCAGGTGACGAGCAAGGCTAGACCCAGGACGCGCAAACCGGAGCGGATGGGGGCGAGTGTGATGCCCGCCGCCCGATCGTCAAAAGCCTGACCCGACAACCGAGCCGACAACTGCGGGCCCACGAGGAACATGCATGCGATCACCCCATACATGATCTGTTGGACGAAGCCGATCGAACGCCCAACCCAGTACAGGCCCGCGGCAACGGCGATGGCGACGGCGAAGGCAAGAAAGGGTTCGGCAAGGCTTGGGGGCGTTTGCTCTCGACGATCCGGCACGACGGCTCCCTCCGCGACCGGCGGCGTCGCTATCCGAAAATCCCGCCCAGGCTGTTCAAGCTGGCCATGGCCGATGTGGCTTCGGCCTTGGCGCTGGCCAGGCGGTCGGGGGCTGCGCGATCGATGGGCGCACCGGGCGCGCGCAGGCAGGTTAGAAGCTCGCCAAGCTGGCCATCGAGCTCGACGAGGGCTTCCCGGCTGCGCCTGAGCGCGGCGACCGTCTTCCCCACCGTGAGCCGCGAGCGCTCGGGGAGCACCTGTCTCCGGGTTACCTTGATTGCTCGCCGCGCGTGTCTCATGGATCGAGTCTCAACAGCGGCGCGATTCTGTCAACTTTCTCGCGCGAGTTTTGTTGGCGACTGCATGACTGCGTTTCGCGTGAGTGGAGGCGGGCTTTGCCCGACCGGACTCATTGCGGGAGTTCGAAAGAACCCTCCCAGGGTCCTTTCGGATCGCGTGAGGGAGGGAGGGCTTTGCCCGACCGGACTCGTCGCGGGGGATGGAAAGGACCCTGGGAGGGTCCTTTCTTTGATCAACTATTGCCGCGGATCTTCTCTTCGTCATCACTGAGATAGGCGAAGGTGCGAACCAGACCAAGGATCTGATCGCGCTGGGCAGGCGTCAGATCCACGAACTGCACGCCCATGCCGGGATTGATGCTGTCGGCTCCGTGCGGCTGATTGACCCAGATAACCCTGCCGTCCACGTCGAGTCGCGAGCCGTCCTGCGTACGAAAACGCAGGTTGAGCAAAGTGCCGGCCGGCCGAGGGCTGGTGGTCTGGACGAAGATCCCCATGGCCGACATATCGGTGATGTAAGCGAACAGGAAGGTGTCGTCGCAGCGATAGTCGACTTCCAGGCACACAGCCACGCGCTCGTGCACGCGACGTTCGCGCCCGCGCCGACGCTCGTGCGGCACCTCGGACTTGCGCTTGCGGCGTTCCTTGGCCGTCATGGCTACTTGATCTCGATGAAGCCAACCTGGGTTCGATCGCCACCGTCGTTCGGACCGGCCGTGATCTTGAGTCGCTTGCCTTCACCGCCTGGCCAGAAGCCCATGAGAACGGTGTATTTGCCCGCGGGTGTGGTCATGAGGGGAACCTCCACGTCGTAGGTATCGCGTATGTATTCTCCCGGCAACCAATAGTCTGTAGGGAAAGTGCCATTGAGCAAGGCGTGATCGCCCAAAAGACGCGGTTCGCCCGGCGCATCGAAGTGAGCAAACACGCGGAAGCCCGGTTTGGGCTTCTTGTGCACGCGGAAATAGAGGGTGAGCGGAATCGTTCCCGGCCGACGGATGGAGGGCGGGAAATCGGCTCCCACTAGCTCGATGGCGTCCTCGAACATGGTCCTCATTGGAATGCGCCACTTCCATGGCGCCGGCTGATCGGGCCATTCGGTCTGCGTTGTGCCTTCTGCCTTTGCGATGCCTTCGGGCTGATTGGGGGCGCCCGTCACGACCTTGGGCAACACGGGCGCCATCCACACGTCCTTCTTGAGCGGATTCTCGTCCTTCTCGTCACCCTCCAGCCGGTTGGAAACCAGCAGGAAGCGCGTTGACGATCCGTCGACCACGAAATAGCCCACATGGGCGGTCTTCAAAGCCACATCCAGGATGGCTAGTTCGGTGGCCGACACCAACGCGAACACCCGGTCACTGCTGCGCAGGAATTCGGCCACGCGCTCCGTGGTGGGCAGCTCGACCATCTCCTTGCGGCTGTAGAAACCCGCACCCTGCGCCTCGACCTTGTAGCGGCCGATGCGTTCGCCGTGCTTGGCGAAGCGCGAATACGACTCGAGCAATGGCTTGAAGGAGGTATCCTTGGACAGCCTGGGGACGAGATATTGGCTCAAGACGAGGGCGAAGACCACCGCCGCCGCCACCGCCACTTGGATGCCGTAGCGTCCGGCCTCGACCACGGCCGTTTCGATGCGCCGTCGCCACAAACCAGCTTTGCCGAGCTCGCGCAGGGCCACGCGACCCAGGGCGCGGCCGCGCGTAGCCAGCCCGGTGTACACGCCGCCGGCGAAAAGAACCCCGATGGCGATGAAGACCGGACCCATTTTCAGTGTCGGCGGCCAACGAACCTTGGCCAAGGTGTGCACGGAAACCAATTCCTCCGGGGTCAGCACGAAGTCGCGCGCGACCACCATGGTGCCGGTGGCCACCAGCAGCCCGAGCACCGGCTCGGCGCGCTCGCCCTCCAGCGCCTCATCCAAGAGCGCGCCAATGGCAAGCGCAATGGGAGCCAGGGCCACGAAGCGCGCCTCGCCGGTCATGAGCACGAAGAAGCTCGACAGCGCGAAGCCAAAGGCGGCGAAGACAAGAAGGTAGAGTTGGACGAAGGCGAGCCGATCGCCGTCGGGCTCGCTGCCGCCGCCCAGGCGGACGAGCGGACGGCCGAGCGCAAAAACGGCGAGCGCGCTCCAGGGAAAGAGACCAAACCCGAGTTGCCTGACGAAGAAATCGAAGGTCGTCGACGGCGTGCCGGCCCGCGGAACGCCGCCGAGGAGAAGCGAGAATTTGCCGGCCACGTTTCCAGTGGCGAGGGTCAGGATGAAGAGGAGGATGCCGAGGGCTGCCACCGCGAAGAACACCGCGCGACCGCGCGTGCCTTGCACAAAGAGAGCGCGGCCAAAGGCAGTGTCCGCGGGGACGTCTTGTCCGACGCCGGGCGCGCACAGCGCGGCGCCGCTCGCAGCGCCTGCTTGCCGGGGCCGCAAACCGAACCCGACCAGCAGGCTGCCCGCCAGGGCGAGGCACGGTAGCACCACGCCGAGCAGGGCCCCGCCCGAGAGCAGCCCAAGGCCAAGGCCTGCGCACGCGACCATCAGATCGCGCATGCGACGGACGCCATCGGCGGGCCAGGCGTAGCGGCCAAATCCGCCCAAGGCCAAGGCCAGCGCAGCGACCAGCGGCATGTCGGAGACAATCTGCCGCGACTCCAAGACGAAGAGCGGCAGCGAGCCGAGCGCCAGGGCCGAAAGCATCGCCGCCCGCCGCCGGAAAAGGCCCAGCCCCGCCCAGTACACGGCGAGAATGGCGAGGATTGCGCACAGGCCATTGCCCAGGCGACCACCGAATTCACCCACCGAGAACACGCGCATGCCGATGGCGCTCAAGACCAGATCGAGCGGCGGTTCAGCGGTGAAGCGCTTGTCCACGGTGACGTCGAAGACCGACGCGCTGGCGGCCATGTCGCGGGCGTGCTCCGCGATCTTGAGCTCCCAGGGATCCCAGAAGCCGAACGATCCCAGCCGCGGCAGGACCAGCACGACCGCGAAAAGCGCGATCCACCAAACGGACGGTATCCGCCGCAATCTCTCGATGAAACTCATGCGTGCACTGTGGCTGTCCTTTGCAGGGCCGGCACTCTAGCAGCGTGCCCGCGCAAAGGAAACGATCACGGGCGGTCGGGCGTGGCGGGGCTTTCCAAGGGCCGGCCGTGTACCTGGCAGGTTTCGCCCGGCCTGAGCACGACCAGCCGTTCCCCGAACCCGCGTTCCCGACACAGCCTCGCCAGCCAGGTCAGGGGTTCGTCGACGGGCTCGTAGCCGAGCGGGAACTCGCCGTACGCGACGGGAACGAGCAGTTTGGCACCGAGATCCTGGAAGGCTTGCAGGGCATCGAGCGGCGACATGTGGTCTGCGCGCTGGCTGGGCGGTTCGTAGCCGGCGATGGGCAGCAAGGCCACGTCCGGGTGCAAGCGCCGACCGATCTCTTCGAAGCCCGAGAAATAGGCCGTGTCACCTGCGTAGTACACCGAGGCCTGGGCGCATTTCACGATGTAGCCGACGGCCGAGCGCCAGGTCCAATCGAAGACGCCGCGCCGGCCCTCGTGTCGAGCAGCCACGGCGGTGATCTCCAGATCCTTGTGCTCCATCGACTGACCTGGCGCCAATTCGACCTTGCGCGCGAAGCCCAAACCGCGCACCAGCGACGCGCATCGCGGTGGAACGACGATCACAGCCCGCCGCGAGAGCTTGCGCAGGGTGGGCAGGTGCAGACGATCGCGGTGGGCATGGGAGATCAATACGAGATCTGCATCGGACGCGTCTGTCTTGGCCAGAGCGGCCGCCTGCCGGCGCCGCACACCTAGGAGAAACTCGCCTAGAAATGGATCGATGAGTAGCCGCGAGCGCTGGGTGGTCAGCATGACCGAGGCGTGGCCGACGAAGGTCACCGCGATGTGGCCTTGCGCCGGATGCGCCACCTCGCGCGCATGGGCGCGCACTGGCCGCGCAAAAAGCCGGCCCGTCACCGCGCGTAGGAGCCCTAGCGATAGCACGCGCGCCAGGCTGCTCTCGGAGGCTGGGCGTACCCTGCGACGGTGCTCGTGATCGAGCTCCTTGGCCCGTTCGATCACTTGCCGCTGCCAATCGTCGTCGCTCTGCAAGATCATTCCTGGTTAGAGTACAGAGTCTGCACGTGATGGTCGACCGGAACCCTCGGTTCGATCTATGCTCGCCCGCATGCGCACGACGTCTTTTTGCCTGCTTTCCATCTCGGCTCTCTTTCTGCTTTCCGTCGGTTGCAAGAAATCGGCGGAAGGGGCACCCGTGCCCAAGGCCGCCGCCGTCAAACCCTCGCTCGACAAGCCCCAGACCTTGAATGAGCGCGCCAGCGACGTGTACCGGGCGAAATTCGCCACCTCGAAGGGCGATTTCGTCATCGAAATCCATCGCGATTGGGCACCCATCGGCGCGGATCGCTTTTTCAACCTGGTGAAGTACGGCTACTACAACGACACGCGTTTCTTCCGCGTGGTCGGCGGGTTCATGGCCCAGATCGGCATTCACGGCAAGCCCGAGCTCAACACCATTTGGCGCGAGCAGCACATCGCCGACGATCCGGTGAAGAAATCGAACCTGCGTGGCTTCGTCACCTTCGCTACCGCGGGCCCAGGAACGCGCACCACCCAATTCTTCATCAACTATGCAGACGGCAACAGCCGGCTCGACACCATGGGCTTCGCGCCCTTCGGACAGGTCGTCAGCGGCATGGATGTCGTCGACGCCCTGTACGCCGATTATGGCGAAGGCGCGCCGCAGGGCCGCGGCCCCAACCAGGGCCGCATTCAGAACGAGGGCAACGCCTACCTTCTGCGCGACTTCCCACAGCTCGACCATGTAAAGGAAGCGACGATTCTGCCCTGATACTGGCTTTTCCCCGGCTGTCCACTTGCGGGCAGAGTGGGGCCTTGGTACCGTCGTTCCATGTTGCCTCGGTCCAAGCTCGCCGGCCTTCTCATTGCTCTCGTGACCAGCGCGACTCTGCTGCTCTCGGGTTGTTCTTCGAGCTCGCCACACGACATGAACATCAACACGGACGTCGCCGTGGGCTTTGTACCGTCCAACGATGCGCCTACGACCACAGCCTACGATGCGACGGTTGACGCCGGGAGTGATGTCGAAACTGCCGATACCGTCGACGGCGGGGCATCCGTCGATGGCGAGGTGTTGGTCGACGCGGCCATCGTCGGAGCCAGCTAGCAACAGGGCGCGCAATGGCCGGACCATCTGCTGATCACATCGCCGAGTGGGAAGGCGGCTCCTTGAGTGAGCTCGTGGCCATGCTCCAGGCAGCTGCCCAGCCGGTTCGCATCGAGGTCATCGCACCGGGCACGACGGATAGCAGCGCCGGCGAGGTTCACCTCCTGGCGGGCGGAATGGCCGATGCGTTCGCGGGCAGCTTGCGCCGCGACGACGCGATGGCAGCCCTGCAACGCTTGGAAGGGGCGCGCTACTTAGTCGAATGCCGGCTGCCCAATCCGGAATCTGGATCCCTGAGCGAGCCTGGCCCGCACGAAGGAAACCTGAAGGACCGCCCTCTCGCGTCGCTGATGCGCTACTGCGAGGACTATGTCCTGACCTGCAGACTGGAGGTCTGGCGTGGCCAGGATCGGGCCGTTATCAGCTATCGGCGCGGGGAAATCATCGGCACGATTGTGGGTGGCAGCGAAGGTTCCGATCGTTTGCCTGAGGTGCTGGCGTGGAACGACGGCGTCTACGAAATCATTCTGCCGGCGCCCGTGCTGCCCCAGATGCCGTCGCGCAGCCGCGATGGCGCGGGGGCAAGAGCGGAACGAAAGCGCCATACCACACTTCCCATGATGCCAGGGTCGGAGGCGAAGCCGGACGTTCCGGGCGGTTCGCAGACGGATGCGAGCGCGAAGAGCCCGCTCGCCGGAACGGGCGCGGCCACTACCGCCCCGACCGGGACGGCTAGGGCTGTGGCATCCGGAACCGCCGCCGCCCCTCCACCGCGGCCAGGCTCGGCGCAGCCAGCCCAGCCGGCCATCCCGATGGGCGGCCCGCGAGTATCGCCGCCATCAACCACGCCGCGACCGGCTTCACAACCTACCCCGCAAGCGGTTGCGCGACCGCCTCTTCCACAAGCACCCGTCGCGCACAAGATTCCCGCCCAACAGCCGCAACAGGCCGCAATCACGCCAAAGCCAGTCGCCATGACGTTCGCGTCGCCTTTGCAGCCAGAAATGACAACGCGTGGGACGCCCCCGATTCCTGCCGTCCCTCTGGTGCCAAGCCCCGCTCCGCAACCGGCCGCGCGTCCCACCGCGCAAGGCACGGGAGTGCCACTGGTCCTGCCCAAGCCGGCCACGCCGGCCCAGGCCAAAGCCGTCGCGCCAGCATCCCAACCTGCCCCCCAGCCTTCGCTGAAACCAGCCGCGGTTCAGCTTGCCCCCCAGCCTTCGCTGAAACCAGTGACTCCCCAGTCCTCTCCTTTGCCTTTGCAGAAGCCTGCAGCGGCGCAGCCCGCGCCTCAAACTCCGCAGAAGCCCGCCCCAGCTCAGGCACCTCAGCTTCTGCAGAAGCCGCCAGCGGTTTCGCTTTCGGCTCCCCCCACTCTCCAACCATCGCAAAAACCAGCCCCGCCTGCGGTCCAGCCTGCACCCGCGGCAGCTGCGGCTGCCCAACCTCCCGCGCAAGCGGCGTCCCCAACCGAAAAGCCTCAGGCTGCCCCCGCGCGTCCGTCCAAGCCAGCCCCTTCACCGGCCATATCGAATGACCTGCTGCCCGCCTCGGGAACCATCGAGGCGAAACCCCAGCACGGAAACTACCTTCCCCCAACCACGCCCCCCATCCAGATTGCGGACGAGCCGCAGATGGCGTCGGCCGTGCCGCCCTCGACTCCAGTACTTGCGCAGAGCCGACCGCCCAAACCCAGGCGCACGCACGCGGCGACCCAGAAGGGGAGTGGCGAACGCCCGGTGCGGGTCTATGTTTTCCTGGGGCTGGCCATCGGCATGGGCATCGTGCTGGCGTACTGGGCCTACTGGTATCTGCCCTTTGGCCATCACTAGCCGTGAGTTTCTTCGCCGACATCGCCGACGTCTATCGCAAGACGAAAAAGCCCAAGGACATCCTTTGGAACCGTTTCGTGGCCCGTCCCCTCGCTGCGGTGCTGCTGGTTCCCCTGGCCAAGAGCCGGATCACGCCCAACCAAATCACGTTCCTGTCGCTCCTCACATTCGTGGCCGCCATGGTCATGCTCGCGCTAGAGCGCGGACACCTTGGACTCGTGGGCGCGGTCCTGGTCTTGGAGCTGTCGTACGTCCTCGACTGCACCGACGGTCAACTCGCTCGGCTCAAGCACAAGTCGTCTCCGGTAGGAGCACACCTCGACTTCCTGATGGACGAGCTCAAGGCTTTCCTGCTCGTCGCCGCCACGGGCATTCGCCTGTGGCAGGCCGACAGCCATGAATTCTGGCTGGTCGAGGCCTTGCTTGGGCTTGCGGTGGTGGCCGCCGCCATCAGCATGACCACGTTCATTCGTCGGCCCGAGTACCTGTCCGCCACGGGCGCGGCCCGCCCGCAATCGGCGGGCGACTACGGCGACGGCTTCGCGGCCGAGCAAAAGCCCGCGCGCTCGACATCGCTGGTAGGTCTGGTCGAGGATCTGGGTCGCTTTCTCATCCACTATCCGAGCTACCTCCTGTTTGTGGCCATCGCGGATCAGCTGGACGTGTTCCTGCATGTCTACCTGGTCATCAACGCCGCCTATGCCGCGCGCGCGCTGCTTGGCGTGGCGCTGAAACTGGGACGGTCATGAATTCCGAATGCAACAAGGCCATCATCGTCGCCGCCGGACGCGGCCGTCGTCTGGGTGACAACACCTCCGAGATCCCCAAGTGCATGGTGCGCGTGAACGGTCAGCCCATCCTGCACTGGCAGCTGCGCGCCTTCGCGGCGGCTGGGATTCGCGACATCGCCATCGTGCGCGGCTACCTGGGAGACCGTATCGATGCAGGCGATTTTCCGGTGTGCTTCATCGACAATCCGGAATGGGCGAGCAACAACATCCTGGCTTCGCTGATGTACGCCGCGGCCGATTTCCCGAGCGGCTTCTATTTTTCCTACTGTGACATCGTGTACGCGCCGAGCGTGGTCGCGCATCTCGCCGCGACCGTGCGCGATCCAGCCGCAGCGACGCTGGTCGTCGATCGACGCTGGGCCGACGCCTATCACGGGCGCACCCTGCACCCCGTTTCCGAGGCCGAGCTGGCGGCGGTCGAATCGACTGGGCCGACCCGCGAAAGCCGCGTGATCCAGGTCGGCAAGGGCGCGGTCGCGCCTGACCAAGCGGTGGGCGAATTCATCGGCCTGGCGCACTTTTCGCCAGCGGGCGCGGTGGCTCTCGGCAAGACCTGGCAAGCAGCGCTGGAAACCGGCGGACTCGATGCTCCCTTCGGCCGAGCCAAGACCCTGCGCCAGGCCTACCTGACCGACGCGCTCAATGCCATGGCTGGGGCGGGCGAGCGATTGGCGCCAGTCTTCATCGACGGCGAGTGGCGCGAGATCGACACCCAACAGGATCTGGCTGCAGCCGAGCGGGCCGCCAACCTGTGGACCGGCTGACTGGCTAGCCGGCGAACCAACATACGCCCCCTGAGCCTCCGCCGGGCGTTCTTGGCTGCTATCATGAATTGCGGTGGCAGCCGAAGTCCCAACCGAAGCCGTTGTGCGCGCTTCCCCTGACCGAGGGCAGGCCGAATCTTGGACCTTGGTCCTGGAGGCCATGGCCATTCCGCACCGAGTGGTTCCGACCGACGTCGGCTTCGCCGTCATGGTGCCGCCGAAAATGGTGGCGCCTGCCATGGCCGCGCTCGACGCCCAGGACAGGGAGGCCGCCGAAGAGCCGGTGCGCGACGTGGAGCCGCCGGATCACGGGCCGTCCTTTGTCGGCACGGGCATCGGCATCACCCTGGTGGCGTTCTTCGTGGTGGCTGGGCCGCGCACGGGTCCTGACGTGCAGGGCTGGTTCCGCAACGGCAGCGCGGTCTCGGATGCCATCGTTCACAACCACGAGGTGTGGCGCGCGGTCACCGCGCTAACCTTGCACGCGGACGCCATGCACGTGGCAGGCAATGCCGTGGCGAGTTTGATCTTCGTCAGTGCGCTCGGGCGCTGGCTGGGCGGCGGGCTGGCGGTCTTGGCCACGCTCCTGGCCGGAATTGCGGGCAACTTGCTGACGGCTTACATCTACAAGACGTCGCACAACGTGGTCGGAGCCTCGACCTCTACGTTCGGCGCCCTGGGCGTGCTCGGCGGGTTGCAGTTCGTACGGCGTTTTCGCCTGCGTACGGTGGGTCGCATGCGGCGTGCACTGCTCGGGATTGCGGCGGCCCTTGGCCTTCTGGCCATGCTTGGCATGGGTGAGCGCTCGGACGTGGTCGCCCACGCCACGGGCCTGGGTTTCGGCGTGCTCTTCGGCGCGCTGCTCGGCCTGGGGCTCAAAAAGCCTATACGAACCCTCGGCCAGGCCCTGGCCCTGCTCGGCGCTGTCGCCATCGTGGCCGGCGCGTGGCTCTTGGCGTTCCACAGGATTTGAGATCTGCTGCTACTATTCGGCCGTGAAGAACCGTTCGTCATCCGAGAAACCCGAGACCCAGATCAGCAACAGCGAGCTGCGCCAGACCATCGCGAATCTGCGCGAGGAATTCGCGGACAAGCTCTCCGCCCTGGTCGGCACCCCTTCGGTGAGCATGGAGCCCGAGCGCCACGCGGATGTACGCCATTGCGCCGAGCTCGCTTGCTCCTACTTGCGCGAAAGCGGCGTCGACGCCCAGGTTATCGAGACCAAGGGATTGCCTCTGGTACTCGGGCGCGTGATCCAGGATCCGGCTTTTCCCACGGTGACCATCTACAACCACCTCGACGTGCAACCGGCGGACCCCGCGAAGGACGACGGTTGGCGAACCAGTCCCTTCGCGCTCGAAGCCATCGGTGACCGCTACCATGGCCGCGGCGCCACCGACGACAAAGGACCGGCGCTGACCGCGCTTTTCGCCGTTCGATTGGCCTTGGCCGCGGGGGTGAAGCTCAACTTCCAGTTTCTGTGGGAGTGCGAGGAGGAGATTGGCAGCCCCAGCTTCGCGACCGCCCTGGCCGCCCTGGCCAAGGGGCAGCCTGGGCTGCACACGGATTCCATCGTAGTTTCTGACACCATCTGGCCGTCGGCGAGCCAGCCCGCCATCCCAGTCGGCCTGCGCGGGTTGCTCGCCTTCGTGGTGCGGTTACAGACTGGCGACAAGGCCGTGCACTCGGGTACCACGGGCGGCGCGGCCCGCAATCCCGTGGGCGAGCTGTGCGCGCTCGTCGCCGAGTGCTACGACGCCAAGACTGGAAAGGTCCGAATTCCGGGCTTCTACGACGGCGTCCGCAAGCCGACGGCGGGCGAACGCAGGGATCTCTCTCGCTCGGGCTTCGCACGCAAGGATTTCCAAAAGGCGCACGGTCTGCGCAGTCTGCGCTTCGCCGACGATGCCCGTCTGCGCGAGGCCATCATGACCGAGCCTACCTTCGAGGTGCACGGCTTGGTGGGTGGCTATGCCGGCCATGGCGTCAAAACCATCGTACCGCACAAGGCCGAGGCCAAGCTCTCGTGCCGTCTGGTGCCGGGTCAGGAACCCAAAGAGGTCTTCCGCCGCATCAAACATTTCATCACGCAGAATTGCCCGGACGCCGAAGTCGTGTTCGACGCGGCGCTGGAGCCGTATCTTGCGGACTCCCAAGGTCCTTTTTTGCAAGCCGCGCGGCGCGCCACCCAGGAGACCTTCGGCAAGAGAGCCGCGTTGACCCGCGAAGGTGGCTCCATTGGAGCGGTGGTCACAATGGCCCGGCTTCTACGCAAGGAAGTCGTGCTGCTCGGCCTTTCCTTGCCCGAGGACGGCTACCACGCCATCAACGAGAGCTTCTCGTGGCGCCAGGCGGAAGGCGGCATGGCCATGTTCTATCGCTACTTCCACAACCTGGCCGCCATCGCAGCGCCCCGCCGGCAAAGCCGGGTTGCACGATAGCAATAGCCAGGTAGATTCTCTGCATGACGGCGAAGTCAGAAAAATCGGCTGGCGCAGCCCATCGGCGCACGGCATGGAAGATTCTTCTCACCGTTCTGGTTTCGGCGGTCGCTGTCTCGGGCCTGCTGTGGGCGTCGCTGGGCGAGGGCGCCGAATACTACAAACACGTGGATGAGGCGCTTGCGAGCCAGTCGCACCTTCTCGGGAAAAGGCTGCGCGTGCATGGCAACGTGGTCGAGGGAACGCTCGTGCACCAGGCAGGAACGCTCGACTACCGCTTCACCATGGAGAGCAAGGCACCACGCGATCACGCCACCATGACTGTCGACTTCCACGGCATCCCGCCGGATTTGTTCAAGCCCGGCGCCGAGGTCATCGCGGCCGGCGTGCTCGGCAACGACGGCATGCTGCGTTCCGATCGCATCGAGACCAAGTGTCCGTCGAAATACGAGACCCAGGCCACAAAGCAGTAACTGTGCGCTTCACTTTCGCGCCGGTGCAGCTGGCGAACCCTCTCAGGGTTCCCATGCCAATTAACGGCCTAGGTAGACCGTCTCAACCCAGTTGGCCAAGGCGTCTTCGTCCAAATCCGCCGTGAAAACGTAGTCCAGCCCGCCGGGCTCGCGGAAGGTTACCGTCGAGACGCCGCGACAGGTATCGACGAAAGCGTGGCGGCCCTGCAGGACACGCTGGCGGTTGCCGGCCAAGGGCTCGTTGTCCGATGGAAACACCATGACCCCTAGGCGATGACCCGCAGGCACCTGGTACACCACGTAGGCACCGAATCGGTCGCGCACGTTGACGAGGCGACCGCCCTGGCAGTGCATCCCGGTGTGCTGAGCGGTGGGCTGCATGGCAAAGTCGACCTTGCCGCGGAACCAGTCCGAAACCTTGGCGCAGCTTTCGGAAAGCACGTCGAGCGGCAGATCGTGGTGGAAGGTCGAAACCGCCTGCTCCAGCACGGGCGAGCGCGCCGTCCGCTGGGTATTGGCCACCAGCAGCACCACGGCGGCGGCCGCGGCCATGCCCACGGTGAAGGCGCGCGGATAGATCTGCCAGGGCCAGCGCCGGCGAGGCGAAGGCGCGCCAGCCAGGGCGGTCTCGATGCGCGAGCGCAGTCCGACCGGCAGCGCCGGGCGTGGCAGGTGGCCGCGGATGGCGGCCTTGAAGCGTGCCTGCAACCGGCTGGCCTGGGTACATGCCTCACACGTGCGCATGTGGGACTCGAAGGCTTCCCGATCCGACCCGGCCAGCTCGCCGTCGACGTAGGCGTGGAGCACGGTATCAGCCTCGGCGCAGTTGAGGGTCATGCCGCTCCTCCTTCCTGCTTCTTGCGCCGGAAGGCCTCGAAATCCACCACCTTCTCTTCAGGCTCCGCGGCTGGAGCTGCCTGCTGGGTCTCGGGCACGGTCGCGTAGTCCGCGAGCTCTTTCTGCAACATCTTGCGCCCGCGGTACAGGCGGCTCATCACCGTGCCCGCCGGGCACTCCATGATGTCCGCGATCTCTTTGTAGGACAGGTCTTCCAGGTCGGCCAGGATGACGGGCAGACGGAACTCGGGCGGCAGGGTTTCCAGCGCCTTTTCCACGTCGCGCGAGAGCATGCGGCCAAAGAGCGCACTCTCCGCGTCGCGCGGGGCCGCGCCCTGGAACTGCCCCAGGTTGGCCGTGGTGCTTTCGGCCTCGCCCAGGATCTCCTGTTCGCGCGCTCGCTCGCGGTAGCGGTTGCGGAACACGTTGGTCATGATGCGCATGAGCCAGGCCCGGCAATTCGACCCGGCCTCGAAACCGTCCCAGAAACGATAGGCGCGCAAGATGGCGTCCTGGACCAGATCCTCCGCGTCGCCTTCCGATTTAGTCATGCGCAGGGCAACGCCATACAGCGCCTGTAGGTGAGGCATCACCTCGCGCTCGAAATCGGCTTGCACTGTGCGGCGTTGGAATAACATTTTCGATATGCGATCAACCGCCGAGAGTCCTCGGCTATTCCCGGCCCGCCTCGACTTTGGCGCTATGGCATGACTGGGCTCTCGATGCGCATGAAGTAACGCTTGACCGCCGGGGTGCCGCTCTGGGTCTGGTCGCTATAGGTGACGTAGGTGGCATCCAGCCCCACCGAGGAGGCAACCGGGCCGGTCTGGCCCTTTTCACTGCGCAAGGTCAGCGGGGATCCATGAGGAATTGCGTTGTAGTTGTAGCGAAAGACCTGGGGACCCCCGTTGCGCTGAAGGCCGATGGAGATGTCCCCGCCGCCCGCGGGAGCGACCCATGCCGGGTGCGGCATATTCAGCGGATCGCCAAAGCTGGACGCGGACAGCACCGGGTCGATGGTGGTGACCTCTCCAGTTGTGCCAGCGGGCGCTGTGGCCAGCGGTGGGTAGTACGTTGCGAAGTCGATGGCGTTGCTGGTCTGCATGGCCATGAGGTAGGTACCTGCGGGGCCGGGCGAGCCTACAACGCGACAGTTGGCTACCTTTACGGTGAACTGGTAGGTGATACCGGGCCAACCTCCGGATTCATCGATCTCACCGGTAACCAATTGGGAATACCCCGTCGTAGGATCGGGGGTCACGACGCCCAACCCAAGGCCGGTCCCGCCGCTGGTCGCGGCCAGGCAGTCCCAATCCGGAGTGTTGGCCGGAATCGAGTCATCAAATAGCTTGGACGCCGTTGCCGTGGTCGCCGCGTTCGCGGGTAGAAGAAGGTATTTGGGGGATTTGCCCATGCCGGGAATGCCCCAGGCGACGAACCCGACGTTGCCGGTAGTGGCTGCTCCGGCGGCGATCTGCACCGCGCTTGGCACGGTTCCGGTGACATAATTGTCCAACACAACCGGCCCGGTGGTCGTCGTCTCACCCGCGGCTTGTGCGATCGCCGAGAGATCGTATCCGCCCCCAGGAGTTGCACTGTTCGTAAGCATGATGGCGACCAGTTGATCGCCGGGTGTGGTCTTGGTGGTTGCCGCAAAAACCGGCCCCACCAAGGGCTGGGCCAGCGCAAAACCCGCCTGCTCGGTCAGCGTCTTTCCGTCGAGCGAGAGCCTGCCCCAGAGGACTTGCTTTCCATCGTAGCCGGCCAAGGTGAAGCTGTCTCCGGCGCGGATGAGCGAGAGGTTCGGCATTCGCGCAAGAGCCGAATCCGGCAAGGTCACGTCCAGGGCCGCGTTCGCACCTGGTGGTGAATCTGAACTGCACCCGAGCAGTGCAACCGCGCAAAGCACCCCTAAGGTCTTGGTCATGTGGGGATCTTAGAGGGTAAGTGCGATTCCGCCAAGCCGCCGATTACGTGGGCGGCC
The DNA here is from genome assembly GCA_963723955.1 of uncultured delta proteobacterium. Classification (GTDB taxonomy): domain Bacteria; phylum Myxococcota_A; class Polyangia; order Fen-1088; family Fen-1088; genus Fen-1118. The sequence continues at coordinate 239,899 of CAVRSU010000028.1, read as the reverse complement.
AAACTACTACGCCCCGTGGCACTTTTTGTATTTCTTGCCGCTGCCGCAGGGGCAGGGATCGTTGCGTCCCACTTTGGGTTCGGCTCGCCGAACGGGCTTCGGCTCTTCGGGCGCTTGCCCCTTGTCCGTCGGGGCCGTGCCGCCGCCCGATTCGATCACTTTGCGAGGCTTCTGCTTGGCCGCTGCCAAGTTTTGGGCCGTGCTTTCGCTCTCCTCGCGGCGGACCTGGATGTGGAACAGCTTCTCGCACACGTTGCGGCTGATGTTGGCCATCATCACGCCGAAGATGGCGAAGCCTTCCTTCTTGTATTCTTGCTTGGGATCCTTCTGGCCGTAGCCGCGCAAGTGGATCCCTTCCCGCAGGGCTTCCATGTTGCGCAGGTGCTCGATCCAGCGCTGGTCTATTTCTTCCAGCATGAAGTGGCGGCTGAAGTAGAGGAAGAAGGGCAGCGACAACTCCTGCTCGCGCGCTTCGATGACCTTGTCCAGCTCCCGCCACATGGCATCGGCCAGCGCCGAACGCTCCATCAGCCCCTTCGTGTTGATCGTCGGCTCGAAGGCGAAGCGTTCCTTCATGCCCGCGCGCAGGGCGTCCAGATCCCAGTCCTCGGCGTGTCCACCCTCGGGGCTGGTTTCGTCGAGCAGGTCGGACAGGACTTCCTCCGACAAATCGAGGATGCGCTCGCGCTGCTGCACCAGCAGCTTGGCCACTTCCTCGGAGAGGTGGTCGAGGGTCTCGGTGCGGTTTTCCAGGATGCCCGTGACCTCGGGATAGGTCCCGAATTGGCGGTAGATGGCCGAGCGGAATTTCGCCGGGTCGAGGGGCGCCGGGGCTGGCGGCTGGGTGGGATCCTCGCCGGGCTGCGGCTGGGTCAGGGCATCCAGGATGCGCGCCAGGGTCGGGCGAACGATCTCGGTCAGCGACGCGACGGTGTGCTTACCCGACGACTGCGCGATCTGCGCGGCTTCGGGCTGCTTGCCCGCCTTGATCTCTTCCTCGCTCAGCATGGGCGCGTAGCGGCCTTCGAGGACCTGCCGGCGCAAGGCATAGATGGTCTTGCGCTGCTGGCTCATGACGTCGTCGTATTCGAGCAAGCTCTTGCGGATGTCGAAGTTGTGGCCTTCGACCTGCTTCTGTGCGCGCTCGATGGAGCGGTTGATCAGCGGGTGCTCGATGGGGACGTCTTCCTCCATCCCCAGCCGCTCCATGAGACCTGTGATGCGCTCGGCGCCGAAGATGCGCATCAGATCGTCTTCAAGAGACAGGAAGAAACTCGAGCTGCCCGGGTCTCCTTGGCGACCAGATCGGCCGCGCAGCTGGTTATCAATACGGCGCGATTCGTGGCGTTCGGTGCCGAGGATGTGGAGACCGCCGGCAGCCAGCACTTCCAGGCGCTCGGCATCGCACTCGGGCTTGAACTTGGCGAACGCGACAGCAAACTTCTCGGCGTCGACCTCGGCGCCGGGCTGACCGGCGGCCTCGGGATCGACCTCGGCGCGGGCCATGAACTCGGCGTTGCCGCCCAGGATGATGTCGGTTCCACGGCCGGCCATGTTGGTCGAGATGGTGACCGCGCCCTTGCGGCCGGCCTGCGCGACCACGTGGGCCTCGCGCTCGTGCTGCTTGGCATTGAGCACGCTGTGCGGGATGCCTTTCTTGCGCAGAAGCGACGCGACGACTTCGGATTTCTCGACGCTGACGGTGCCCACCAGCACGGGCTGGCCGCGCTTGTGGCAGTCCTCGATCTCGGCCAGCACGGCGCGGAACTTGCCCTTCTCGTTCTTGTACACGAGGTCGTGGTGATCCTTGCGCAACATGGGCTTGTTGGTGGGGATGACCGTGACGTCGAGCTTGTAGATCTTGTGGAATTCCTCGGCCTCGGTGTCGGCGGTGCCGGTCATGCCGGCCAGCTTCTTGTAGAGGCGGAAGTAGTTCTGGTAGCTGATGGTGGCCAGGGTTTGATTCTCTTCCTGGATCTCCACGCCTTCCTTGGCCTCGACGGCCTGGTGCAGGCCGTCCGACCAGCGCCGGCCCGGCATCTTGCGGCCGGTGAACTCGTCGACGATGATGACTTCGCCTTCTTCGATGAGGTAATTGACGTCGCGCTTGTAGAGGGTGTGCGCGCGCAAGGCCTGGGTCACGTGGTGCAACCACTGGATGTTTTCCGGGTTGTAGAGATTGCCGACGTTGAGCTTGCGCTCGACGCGGTCCACGCCCGAGTCGGTCAGCATGGACGAGTGGGCTTTTTCGTCGACGGTGTAGTCGATGTCCTTGCGCAGGGTCGGGATGATGCCGTTGACCTTGCCGTAGAGATCCGCGGAGGCTTCGCCCGAACCTGAAATGATGAGCGGCGTGCGCGCCTCGTCGATGAGGATGGAGTCCACTTCGTCGACGATGGCGAAGTTGAGGTCGCGCTGGACGTAGCGCTCGATGGACTCTTTCATGTTGTCGCGCAGGTAGTCGAAGCCGAATTCCGAGTTGGTGCCGTACGTGATGTCGCAGCGGTAGTTGTGCTGGCGCTCGGCATCGTTCAAACCGTGGACGATGACGCCGACGGAAAGACCGAGGAATTTGTAGATGCGTCCCATCCACTCGGCATCGCGGCGAGCCAGGTAGTCGTTCACAGTCACGAGGTGCGAGCCCTTGCCGGCCAGTGCGTTCAGGTACAGGGCCAAGGTGGCGACCAGGGTCTTGCCTTCGCCGGTCTTCATTTCGGCGATAGACCCTCGGTGCAAGACCATGCCGCCGATGAGCTGCACGTCAAAGTGGCGCATGTTCACCGCGCGGCGGCCGGCCTCGCGGCACACGGCAAAGGCCTCGGGCAGGAGGCTGTCCAGGCTCTCGCCGTTGGCGATGCGCTGCTTGAAATCCACGGTCTTGGCGCGCAGGTCGGCATCGCTCTTGCCCTTGAGCTCGGGCTCGAGCGCGCCGATGCGCGCGACGAGGGGGCGCATGCTCTTGAGGACACGCGCATTTCTGGTGCCGAAAATCTTCTTGGCGATGGTACTGAGCAAGGGATCCTTCCGCCCCGCGCCAAGCGCGGGAAGCGATAAACTAAGGGCACTGGCCTTCCCCTGCAAGCCCTGGATTTACGGCCAGTGCAAGGAGTGGGTTTTCGCCAGAGAGAGCGCAGAGGAAGAAGAGGGCGCGGAGGAAGGATGGGGCGGGAGACCCGATCCTCACCCGACGGTCTTCAGCGCCTGGGCCACGTCGGCCACCAGATCGTCGGGGTTCTCGATGCCGGTGGAAACGCGGACGTTGGCGCCGGTGATGCCGGCAGCGCGGCGGGCGGCGGGGGTCATGGAGGCGTGGCTCATGGTTTCGGGGTGCTCGACCAGGGATTCGACCCCGCCCAGGGATTCGGCGAAGGCGAAGATCTTCAGCGCCTGGATGAAACGAAACGCGGCCCGTTTGCCGCCGCGAATATCGAACGAAAGCATGCCGCCGAAGCCGGTCATCTGCTTTCGGGCCAGGCGGTGCTGCGGGTGCGAGCGCAGTCCCGGATAGTAGACGTGCTCGACGGCCTTGTGCTTAGCGAGAAACTTGGCCAGGGCCATCGCGTTGCGCTCGTGCGCGGCCATGCGAACGGGCAGGGTTCGGATCCCGCGCAGCACCAGCCACGAATCGAAAGGTGACGAGCAGGTGCCAAGCGCATTCACCATGGCGGCCACGGCGGTGGCCTGTTCTTGGGTGCGCGAGATGATTGCGCCGCCCACCATGTCGCTGTGGCCGTTCAGGTATTTGGTCGTGGAGTGCACGACGATGTCGGCGCCCAGGGCCAGCGGCTTTTGGAAGATGGGCGACATGAACGTGTTGTCGACGATGGTGAGCTGGCCGTGCTTGCGCGCGACCGCACAGATGGCGGCGATGTCGACCAGGCCGAGCAAAGGATTCGACGGAGTCTCGATCCAGATGGCGCGGGTTTCGGGCCGGATGGCCTCGCGTACGTTGCGCGGGTTGGACATGTCGACGAACGAAAACGTCAGCCCGCGCGCGGAAAGAATCGAGGCGAACAAGCGGTAGGTGCCGCCGTAGATGTCGTGTCCGGCGATGATGTGGCTGCCCGCTGGGAACAGGGCCATGACCGAGGTCTCGGCGGCCATGCCGGTCGCCGTGGCCGTGGCGCCCGCCCCGCCCTCGAGTGCGGCCAGGCACTCCTCCAGCGCCGATCGCGTGGGATTGGCGGTGCGGCTGTAGTCGTAGCCTTTGGTCTTTCCCGGCGCCTCGAAGGCGAAGGTCGAGGTGGCGTAGATGGGGACCGCGACGGCGTTGAAGGTGGTGTCCTTGCGCGTTCCCGCCTGAACGCAGACCGTTTCAGTCTTGTATCGATGGATGTCGGTGGATTTCATCGCGCCATGGGTCTAGCACGCTGGCGCCCGGCCGCACACCCGGGTAGTGCTACCGCAAGGACCAGCGAATTTCGTCCAGCGCCGCCGCTTGCGCCGCCTCGAAGCTCCTGCGGGCCATGGACAAAGTGAGATCGGTCGGGTCGTCGGCGAAGGCGCGGGCCGCGGGGCTGTCGTCGCGGGTGTAGCCGATCTTTTCGAACAGGCGCTGCGACGGACGGTTGGCCGGGATGATCGAGACGAAGATGCGTTCGAGGCCAAGGCCGCGAAAGGCCAGGGTGTGGAGCAGAATCGCAAAGCGTGTGCCGATGCCCTTGCCCTGCTCGGGGCGCTGGCCGATGAGGATGGCGAACTCGGCGGTCTTTGCGGTGATGTGGCGCAGATCCGCGTCGCCCAAAAGCGCGCCATCGCGTTCGAGCAAGAACGGTCGGCCGCCCTTGCGCCGCAGTCCCTCGAAATGTTCGACCACCTCGTCCGTCGTCATGGCCACCGTGTTGGCCATCATCGAGCGGTTGTAGTCGTCGTTGTAGAAGGCCGCGAGCAAGGGCGAATGGCGAGCGATCTCCTCGCGCGTGGGCTCGAAGGCGCGCAGCCGGTCGCCCTGGGTTTGCCAATCCACGACCAATCGAGGTTCGAGGTTCATGCCCTGTCCCGTTTCGAGTTGGCATGGTACCTCGCCATGGGTACTGTGGCGTTCACGTTTCTTGCCCCAATTTTTGCCCGAGGCCACATGGACGAGCGCGCTTTCCAAGACTTCTACCCCGACGACTCTTCTGTTTGCTACGGCTGCGGCCGTCTCAATGTCCTAGGGCTGCACATTCGCAGCTTCTGGGAAGGCGATGAATCGGTCTGCCGTTTCGAGCCTCGCGCCGAACACACCGCGGTGGCCGGGTACGTCTACGGAGGCCTCATCGCCTCGCTGATCGACTGCCACGGCACGGGCACGGCCGTCGCCGCCGCCTACCGCACCGAGAAACGGTCGCCAGGATTCCCTGCCGGCTTTCCGCTTCGTGACCGCGTCCCTGCACGTCGACTATCGCAAGCCGACACCCATGGGTGTGCCCTTGCTGTTGCGTGGACGCGTGATCGAGCACAAGGGACGCAAGGTCGTGGTGGCAATCAGGCTCACGGCGAATGGCGAGCTCTGCGCGGAAGGGACCGTGGTCGCGGTTCAGATCCCCGAAAGCATGCTCGCCAAGCTGTGACCATCGTTGCACGCCTGTTTCGGCGGTGGGGAAGAGCTGCTGCTATACTTTTTCCCGCCATGAAACCCCATAGCCGCGCCATTTGTCGCTTGCTGCATTGGCCGTTCGCCGTCCTGGCGCTGGCCCTGGTTCCTCATCTCTCGCCCGCGGCGCGCGCGGCCTTGGGTGACGACGTGTCCGCGGTCGCTGCGGATCAGGCGCGCATGCAGGCTAGCCTGCAAGTTTGGCGCAAGGGCAACTATACGATTCACGAGCTTGGCTTGTCCACCGGCACCAAGGTGCGCCACTTCGTCGGCGACGACGGCAAGGTCTTCGCGGTGTCCTGGTCAGGCGGGTGGCGTCCGAATCTGCGCGACATCATGGGCGTCCACTACGACGAGTTCATCGCCGCCACCCGCGGCAAGCGCATGGCCCGCGGCGTGGCGCGCATCGAGCTGCCGGGCATGGTGGTGGTCATGGGCGGGCATCAGCGCGCCTTCTTCGGGCACGTCTACCTGACCGACCTTCTGCCAGCGGGCTTTGTGCCCGGGGACATCAGCCAGGCGAGCCATGAGTAGGTTTCTCCCGGCCGCGGCGTTGCTCGCGCTTTTGTGCCAGTGTGGTGATGGTACGCGCAGGGCCTTCCCTCTCGGCGGCGCGGGCGGCTCGGGTGGTAGCGTTGTCAATACAACCGGTCCGAACACGCTCGCCGTGGTCGTAGATCAAGGGCCGCCCGGTCTGATCAATCCCTATATCAACGGCCTTTTTGCCAGCGCCACGATTTGCGTGCCGGGCACCACGACCTGTCAGATCATCGACCACCTGCTGGTCGACACAGGCTCGTATGGCGTGCGCGTGCTCGAATCGGTACTGCACCTGGCCCTGCCAGCAGTCACGAACGCGAGCGGGCAGGGCCTGGCCGAATGTGTGCCATTCGTCCTTGGAACCACGTGGGGCCCGGTGGCTCTTGCGGACCTGACGGTGGGGGATGAGCTTGCCCAGAATTTGAGCATCCAACTCATCGGCGAAACAACCTACACCATGCCGGCTGACTGTACGGGAACGCCCAACATGGATCTCCAGACATTGGGCAGCAACGGCGTCCTGGGCGTGGGCCCGCGGTTGCAGGATTGTGGCGACCTTTGCGCTTCGACGTCGCGGTCCAACCCTGGCCTGTACTATGCGTGCAGCTCGGCCCAGGCCTGCGCCATTGCCGCGGTTCCCGTCAGCCAGCAGGTATCCAATCCCGTCGCCGCATTTCCCGTCGACAACAATGGCACCATCATCCAGCTGGGCGGCATCGGCGCCAGTGGTGCAACCTCGGTGTCGGGGGTGCTGACCTTCGGGATTGGAACCCAGACCAACAACGGCCTTGGCAGCGCCACCGTGCTTGCCATCGACCAGCTGGACTACTTTAACACCACCTTTCCCGTGGGAGGCACGACCTACACCAGCGTTCTCGACAGCGGCTCGAACGGTCTCTTCTTCCTCGATACCGCCCTGACGAATCTCAAAATGTGCGCGAGCAGCGGGCTTAGCACCTGGTATTGTCCGGCCTCGACCACCAGCCTCAGTGCGACCCTGTCCTCGCTCAGCGGAGCCAAGACGACCATCGTCTTCAGCGTAGGCAACGCCTCGAGAGTGAATGCTTCGGCCGCCGCTTTCGACATGGCTGGACCTATGCCGAATTTCGCCTACAACACGAATGAGCCTAGCTTCGACTGGGGACTGCCCTTCTACTTTGGCCGCTCCGTCTACACCGCCATTGAGGGGCAGAACACACCCGCTGGCCCCGGCCCGTACTTTGCGTTCTAGGCAGCGTCTCAGCAGACCGCCGCTTCGAGTGCCACCAGGGTGCCGGCCTGCGCGTCGAGGCTGACACGAACGCCGTAGGGCAGGGCCCGATTGCGCTCGCCATGGCCGACGTGCGCGCCGAGCGCCACCGGGATGTCCAATCGGCTGAGGCGCTCGCGCACGACTTCGATGGCGGAGGGCGAATGCACGCGCGATTCGGGCGGCTCCTCGCACGCGACCGAGATCGCCCACCACCACGCCAGCGATGGCGGAGAAAACCCCGGCCAGCTCCAAGTGCGTGAGCAACCGATCGATGCGGTAAGGACGCTCGCCCACTTCCTCGACAAACAAAATGGCGCCTTCGAGGTCGGGCAAGAGCTTTGTTCCGAGCAGGCGCGAAAACACCTCTAGATTGCCGCCCAGAAGCGGTCCGCGGGCGTTGCCGGCACGAAGTGTTTCAAGCCCGTCGAGCAAGGGTCCCGGCTCGCTCGATTCCAGGAGTGAAAAAAGCGCCGTCCGGTCGGCATCGTTCAAGCGGCCGAGCTGGGTGACCACCGGCCCGTGGATGGCCACGACCCCTGCCCGCGCCGCCAGCGCCAGCAAGACCGTTCCGTCGGAGAATCCCACGATGGGCTTGGGGTGGCAGCGCAGCAGCTCGGGATCGAGCCGGCTGGCGATGCGTAGAAGACCGTAACCGCCGCGGCCCATGAGCACGGTACGGGCCTCGGGATCGCGCAGGGCCTCGACCAGGCTCGACAGCCGCTGGTCGTCTGAGCCAGCCAGAAAACCCTCGGACGAGAACAGCGTCGCTGGGTTGTAGCGCAGCTGGTAGCGGGCAGACAGAAGCGCTGCGCCCGCGGCGAACGCATCCTCGAACACCGGACCCGACGGGGCGATCACCCGCACCACGTCGCCCGGCCGCAGGCGGGGCGGGCGAATCACATCGTGGATCATGTGCAGCGCGTTTCTTCGCGGCGCTACTTGCGCCGCTTGGTCTTGCGCCGTCCGCTCGGCCCGGCGATGGGACGGGCGGGTGGCAAGTCCTCGCTTGAGGTCTGTCCGCTGCTTTCCGCTTCGGGCGCGGTCACCGCACCATACTCTCGCGTGGCATCCGCAGCGCTCGCCACGGTTGACTGTGGGCTGGCGGGTTCGCGCGCCTGGACGATTGGCGCTTCGGGCGCCGGTTCGCTGATGGGAACCGACTCGGTGGCATTTCTCAAGGCGCCGGTCATGGTCGATGCGACGGCCACGGGCACGGCGTCGAGAACGGCGACAGCAGGTTCGCCGGCGTTCGGCGCGGGCGCGGCCTCGGCAGCCTTCCCTTCGGGCTCGGCAGCGACGACCCTTACCTCGGGAGTCGCTTCGACAGTAATGATTACCTCAGGGGTGACCTCGGCGGCTTGGGCCTTGGGCTCGGCGACCGGAGCCGGAGCATCTGCGTTGGCCTTCGGGTTTTCCGCAACGGCGGGCGTGGCGCTTTCGGCCTGCATCTTGGCGACGTCGACCTCGACCTCGACCACCGGCGTGGGTGTGGCGGGCTTGGTCTTCTCGGCAACGGCTGCGGGTGGCGGAATGAAGTCCCGCGCTACCTCCTCGGCCTCGCCGATGGTGCGTACATGCACGCCACAAGCAGCGGCATCAGTCGTCTCGACCGCCCGGACCACGCGCACCGGGGTCTCGCGATCCCCCGCGCGCAAGTGCAAGACCGTGCCCACGGGCATGGGGTCGCGCACGGGAATGAAGAACATCGGGGCATTTCCCTCGGCGCCCCGCACTTCCTGCGCTCGGCCGATGACCACACCTGCGTAGCGGATTTCGAGTGGGGCTTCCATGAGGGTCGCAAGTCTACAGGTGCTTCACGGGCGCTGGCAACCGCGTAGCGTCCGTCCCTGATTCATCCTTATCGCACACGAGTAGGACGTTCTGCCCCGCGTAGCAACCTCGCGTCTCGCGCGGAGGCGCGCCCGCGGCGCGGAAAAACTCGGCTAGCCCCTCGCTGCTCCAGCGCTTGCTGGCGCGTGGAGTGCGGGCAAACAGCATGCTTTGTGCGAGCAGAATCAGGTTGACCAAACCCGCGAGAACCAGCACCGGCAAGCCGAACAGCGCGCGCGGCAGGTCCCGGCTTCCAAGCCCCCGCAAGTGCCGCCACACGATGGCATGCGCGCGCAGACGAAAATTGGGAGTGGTGTGGACCATGCGACCGCCGTTGCGCAGACGCGCCGTCATCAGGGCGAAGGTGCGTTGCGGGTCGGGCAGCGTCCAGATGACGTTCACGCTGGCGATGCGATCGAAGCCACGCTCGTCGCCGGCCAAAATGTCGTCGATGTTGCCCTCGACGAATTTGAACGACGGGGGCCAAGAGATCCTCTTCCGTGCCCGCTTGAGCATGGCTGGCGACAGGTCGGCCGCTACCAACTCGATGTCCGGGTGTTTTGCGGCCAGGCGCTCGGCCAGGGCTCCCGTTCCGCACCCGGCGTCGAGCATACGCATTCCTGGCCGCAGGTCGAGGGCGCCCGCCACATCATCCAGCATCTCCTGATAGGGCAGAAGCCTGGTGATCCGGTCGTAGCAGCGCGCGTAGAGATTCCAAAGGAGCCTTGGCATTGCAGTGTGGCCGTAGGGTGGCACCCTAACATCGCTGCCGAAATAGGGAGGCATCCACCGCCGCGATACCGAGGTTTCTTGCCAAGCTAAAAGTTCTTGTTATCCTACATGTCAACACATGGGATCACATTGTCGCCTTAGAATCATCATGCCTGACGAACCTACCACCGTGCCCGCCCCCGCCATCCCGGCGATCGAGAGCCGCAAGGCCTCGCCCTACGAGATGCGGCCCATGGTCCAGGTCCGCCGCATTGCCCTCATCGAGCGCGAGGTACGCGAATACCTGTCGCAGGCCGCGCTGGATGCTGTTTTCGACCGCTCGGAAGTCATTTCCGAGGGGGAAACAAGCACGGCGCAGGGCAGGTCGGCCTTCCTGGGATCTACTATGTTGACTCTTGATGTCTCGGTCCTGGGCGAGATTTTGCGCGAGCCCGCAGACGAGGATACGGCCAGGCGCATGGCCGCCTTGCTGGTCGACGAACCGTCGCTCGATGCCCGGGCGCAAGTCATCGTCCGCCGCGAGGTCGAGCGCATCACCCACGGCAAGCCGAAATCGGTTCGTGGCGAAACCCGGATCCGCGTGCGAGGCACGCGCGTCTACCTGGACATCGACGTGGAGGCCGCACTGTCATGACAACCCCCAGCGAATACACCTTCAGCGCTGCCGCGCGCATCCTGGGCGTGTCCGAATCCAAGCTGCGCTACTGGTCGCAGTCGGGCTTCGTCGGTCCGTCGCTGCGGCGGGCCGGCCGGCAAGTCTATTCCTTTCAAGACCTGGTCAGCGTGCGCGCGGCCAAGGAGCTGGTCGATCGCGGCTTTCAGCCGGCCGCCATCCGCAAGGCACTGGAACAGGTTCGCACCAAGCTGCCGTCGGTGGATCGCCCGCTCGACAAGCTGCGCGTGGCCTGGGACGGAAGCACGCTGGCTTTGGTCGAGGATGGCGTGACCTTTGAAGTCTCGGGACAGCGGCGTTTCGATTTTGGCTTGTCCGATCTGGCGGATCGCGCAGCCGAGGTTCTGGCGCTTTCGGGCGCCACCGCCACACCCGAGGCAGCTGCCACCGAGCCCGCGCCACCCGCTGGGCGCCTACGACTGGTTCTCGAGCGGCCTGGCGAAGGAAGCGCTTCCAGATGCGGGTGCCGCGGCCGAGGCTTGCTATCGCAAGGCGCTGGAAAGCGATCCAGGGCTCGCGGCGGCGCACACCAACCTGGGCGGCCTGGCCTATCGCAGGGGCGACATGTCGATGGCGCGCATCGAATTCGAGGCAGCGCTGTCGCTCGATCCCGAACAGCCCGAGGCGCGCTACAACCTGGCCAATATTCTCTACCAGCAAGGCGAAATCGAGCGCGCCGCCTCCGAGTTGCGCCGGGTGGTGCAGCAAAGCCCGTGGTTCGCCGACGCCCACTACAACCTGGCCACCGCGCTCGAAAAGCTGGGCGGCAAGCGCCAAGCCGCCGAGCACCTGCGCCGCTACCTCGACCTGGAATCCGTCGAAAGCCCCTGGTCGCAAGAGGCGGAAACGCGCCTGCAATCGCTGACCAGCGCCGGCGTCTGAGATCCCCACGGAATTTGCCAGGAGCACCGTGGCTGGTCATAGTGCTTTCGAGGTATGGCCGTTTGGTTCGTCTATGTCGTGCGCTGTCGCGACGGCACCCTGTACACGGGAATCAGCCGTGACGTGGCCGCGCGCCTGGCCAAGCACAACCAGGGCAAGGGCGCGCGCTACACCCGGGGCCGCGGGCCGGTTGCGCTCGTGCACAGCGAGCGCAAGTCGAGCCACACGGCAGCCCTGCGCAGGGAAGCCGCCATCAAGCGGCTACCGCGCAGCCAGAAGCTCGCCCTGGCTGGAGTCTCGAAGTGATGCGGGTCGGCTTGGTCGTCGCGCTCTCTTCGCTGGTGCTTGCGCGTCCCGCTGGTTCGCGGGCGGCCGCCGACTCAAGCGGCCGCGTGCTCATTCCAGCCGGCCCCTTCACGCGCGGGTCAACCCGCGGCGCCGACGACGAACGGCCGGTCAAGGTCAGCACGCTGCCGGCATTCCGCATCGATCGCACCGAGGTCACGCGTGCCATGTACGGGCGCTGCGTGGCTGCCCGGCAGGTGCAAGCCGTTGGCTGTCGATCTCGACGACCGAGCCGAACCTACCCGTCACCCAGGTGAACTGGAGCGAGGCGCGCGCCTTTTGCGCCTTCGCGGGCGGACGCTTGCCCACCGAGGACGAATGGGAAAAGGCCGCGCGCGGGGGCGACGGCCGCGAGTTTCCCTGGGGCAAGAAGCTCGATTGCGCTCGCGCCAACTGGGGCAATTTCGAGAATGAAGGCCCCTGCGCGGGCAAGAATCCCGGCAAACCTGTCGATGTCGGCAGCTATCCACAAGGAGCAAGTCCATTTGGCGTACTCGACATGGCCGGCAACGTCTGGGAATGGGTGGCGGACAAGTACGATCGCGATCCTTCGCGCCGGGTCGTGCGCGGCGGCTCGTGCTGTAGCTACTTCGTCGAGCCCCGTGCCGCCAATCGCAACGCATGGGATCCCAGCCATCGCGACGGCGATCTTGGTTTTCGCTGTGTGAGCAAATGAAGAAGCTGTGGATCGTACTCGCTCTGCTTTTGGCCGAGCCCAGTTGGGCCGGAACGGCGAAAGCGCAGAAGTCGCAGGCCCAAGCTCCCACCAAGAGCAAGCACGCGGAAAACAAGACCGGTCGATCCACCAAGGCACTGCCTTGCAAGACCGCGAGCCCAACGAAACCACCCGCGCTCGCACCCGCCAATGAGGTCGTCAAGCCAGCGGCGACCGATCCCGATCGCGACCGCATCGCCCGCCTGCAGGAAGCGCTCGACGGTATCGTGCACGGCAAGGTGCTCGGCCGACTGCGCGTGGGTATGCGGGTCGAAGATCTGTCGAGCGGGCGCGTCCTCTACGGCGTGCGTAGCGGCGCGCTCATGGATCCCGCGTCCAATCAGAAGGTATTGGGCACATCCGCGGCGCTCCTGCGCTTGGGCAGCGACTACCGCTATCGCACCGAAGTGACCGGTGCAGAGCCCGACGCTGCGGGGGTCATCGCGGGCGATCTCGTGATTCGCGGCAGCGGCGATCCATCCCTGCGTGCTCGCCACATCGACGCCCTGGCCGAATCCTTGGCCAGGCAGGGCGTGACCCGAGTCTCGGGCGACGTCCTGGGCGATCCGCGGCGCATTGGCTCAGACGAGCTTGGGCAAGGCGGTCGCTCGCCTTTGCGCGTGGGTTCGGTTTCCATCGAGGTGCACGTTCGTCCCGGCGACAAGGTGGGAAGCCGGCCCGTGGTCTCCATTCGCCCTGCCTCGGATGCCTTCGTTGTCGTCAATCAAGCCGAGACGCGCGCCAAGGGCAAGGGGCGCTTGAACGTGGACCTCGAACGAGCAGGGCACCGATTCCAGGTCGTGGTCAGCGGAAAAATCTCCATCGCCAAGGGCGAGGTCGTCATCCACCGAGCTCCACCTTCCGCGCCCTTCTTCGCCGCTTTCCTTCTCCGCCATGCGCTCGTTCAAGCCGGTATCGACGTGCGCGGCGTTGCGGGCATCTACACGAGGCGAGGGCCGCGCGCGGGTCTCCAGCCTGCCTAGCCTCGAAGGCGCAATGGTCGCGCTGGCTCCGCAGGGCGGCGACAGCACGCCGGCATTGGCCGAGCCTTCGTCGACAAGAACCACTGAGCTTCTAGCCCTTCATGAATCCGAACCACTCGTGGTTCTCCTGCGCAGGGTGAACAAGGACTCGGACAATGAGTGGGCGGAACGGGTGCTGGAAACGGTCGGCGCCGAAGTCCTTGGCGGAGCGCCAACCACCGCGAAAGGCGTGCGCGTCTTGCGCGATTCGCTGGCGGAGCTTGGCCTTTCGTCCGCCTCGTACGTGCCCGCCAATGGATCGGGCCTTGGCCACCAGAACCGGGTCACCGCAGCGGGCATGGCCGAGCTTTTGCGCCGGATTACTTCGATCCGCGCATCGGTCCCGAGATGATGCAGTCGCTTTCGGTGGGCGGTGTGGATGGAACAACCAGAAATCGCTTCCGTGGTTCCTCTGCTGCCCATCGTGTACGCGCCAAGACCGGGACGCTGACGGGGGTTTCGTGCCTATCGGGATTCGTAGGCGATGGCTCGGACGTTCTGGTGTTCTCCATCCTGGTTGAAGGGCACCGGAGACGCGCGGTGACCAGCGTGCGCGCCGCCCAGGTGAGCGCGGTAGGCGCCATGATGGGGTTCGCACGCAAGGCCGAGGGCCCTCTCCCTGACGAAGAAATCATCCCGAGCACGGACCTCGAGACCGGCAACGAGGCCGATGAATCCGAAGGGGCGGGGCTGGAAGGCGGCGAATCGAGTGCGCCCACGCACGCCTCGGGAGACTCGCCCTGAGGGTCCTTGCATCCGCCTGCTGAGGAGGACGGCCTGTGATTCGGCCAACTTCAGTGCCTTGCTTCCGCCACGGGAGGGCCGGCTGGTATGAAGAGGAATTACCAAGTTTTTGAGTTGTCAATTTTGCAAAGGCGCCTAAAATGCACTTGGCTTTTTTATTCCTAGGAGAGGACTCATGAAACGGAACCCGATTCTTGTACTTGGTTTGGGAGTGCTACTGAGCTTTGGCGTCTTTGCAGTCGGCTGCGGAGATAGCGGAACCTCGACGAAGAACGACGGCGGTGGCGATGCCAGTGCCAAGAAGGATTCGGGTACTGGCGGCGCGCTCGGCACTGGCGGCGCGCTTGGCGCTGGCGGCGCGCTCGGCACTGGCGGCGCAGTCGGCAGTGATGGTGCGGTTGGCACTGGTGGCGTGCTCGGCACTGGTGGCGCGCTCGGCACTGGTGGTGCGCTCGGCACTGGTGGTGCGCTCGGCACTGGCGGTACTACGGGGCTGGACGGCGGGCCTGGCCCCGAAGCGGGACACGCCGATGGCCCTGCCCTGGATACTGGTAAGCTGGACGCTCAAACCGACCAACCCATCAAGAACGACACGACCGGCTTCGACGGCGGTCCCACCCTCGATACCCAGGCGCTCGACGCCGCGGCCTTGGACGCCCCAGCCGGAAGCTTGGACGCGGGAATCGACACCATGGCTTTGGATACCGCTGCGATGGAGACATCGATCGACAGCGAAGTTGATGGCGGTCTCGACTAGCCAGCATGCTTGCCCGGTTCGTACCGGGCCCTAGCCAAAACAAAAAGAGCCGCGGTCTTTGACCAGCGGCTCTTTTTGCATCCGGCGCGGGAGAGGTTGGACCTGCCGTCGGTTTTGCCCCGACGGCGCTCACTTGGGCGAGCTACTTGGCGGACTTGCGGCCGGCCCTGCCGACCGAGCCACCCACGGCCGCGCGCAGGGCCGCGGCCTTGTTGGTGCGCTCCCAGGTGAAGTCCTTGTCGGATCGACCAAAGTGGCCGTAGGCGGCGGTCTTCCGGAAGATGGGACGGCGCAGGTTCAGCTCCTGGATCAGGGCGCCCGGACGGGCGTCGAAGTTGGCTTCCACGATCTTGGAAAGTTTGTCGTTGGGCAACACGCCGGTGCCGAAGGCATCGACCAAGAACGAAACCGGCTTGGCCACGCCGATGGCGTAGGCCAGCTGAACCTCGCAGCGACGGGCCAGCTTGGCTGCGACGACATTTTTGGCGATGTAGCGCGCGTAGTAGCAGGCCGAGCGATCGACCTTCGAGGGATCCTTGCCCGAGAAGGCGCCGCCGCCGTGCCGGCCCATACCGCCGTAGGTGTCGACGATGATCTTACGGCCGGTGAGGCCCGAATCGCCCATGGGGCCACCCACCACGAAGCGGCCAGTGGGATTGATGAAGTACTTAATCTTGCGGCTCTTCAAGGCATCGGGAACCACGGGATTGATGACCTCTTCCATCACCGCTTCTTTGATCTTCTTGTGGCTCGCGCTTTCGGCGTGCTGGGTGGAAACCACGATGGTGTCGATGCCGAGAACGCGGTGCTCCTCGTCGTAGCGAACCGTGACTTGGCTCTTGCCGTCGGGGCGGAAGAACTTGACGGTGCCGTTCTTGCGAACCTCGGCCAGCCGCTCGGCCAGCCGGTGCGCCAGCATGATGGGCATGGGCATCAGCTCGGGCGTGTCGTTGCAGGCGTAGCCGAACATCATGCCCTGATCGCCGGCGCCCAGTTCGTTCTGCGTGTAGACGCCGTGGCCGTCCACGCCTTGCGCGATGTCGGGTGACTGCTGCTCGACCGCGACCAGGACGCCGCAGGTCTTGTAGTCGAACCCCATGGAAGAGTCTTCGTAGCCGATGCCCTTGACCACGTCGCGAACGATGTCTGGATAGTCCAGCTGAGCGCGCGTGGTGATCTCGCCCGCGACCATGACGAAGCCGGTCTTGGTCAGCGTCTCGCACGCCACGCGGCTGGTCTTGTCCTCGCTGATGCACGCGTCGAGCACGGCATCGGAAACCTGGTCGCACAGCTTGTCGGGATGGCCCTCGGTGACGCTCTCGGAAGTGAACAAATACTCGGACATGCGGTGATCTCCCTTGGTTACGAAGAGGGGCGGAGTTTCCCAGCAGGTCGAGGTCTCGTCAATGCCGAATCGGCTATTTCCAGGTCGTTTCACCCCATGTCGCACAGGCGTACTTGCCCTGGGAGTTGCACACGCAACCGGTCTTGCCGTCGGCCTCCAGGCACAGTGTCTTGCCGCACGCTGGGCTACACGCGCCACCCTCGGTGACTTCGTCTCTGCACGACGGAACCGACGCTGTATTGGTCGGTAGGTAACAGTCCGAAATGGCCAGAAACGCGCAATTGGCGCAGGCAACGCATGGCGCTTCCAAACAGACGCAACCGCCGGTCGCCTGGCACGTGGTGCTGTCCGTCTGGCCACAGCTCCTGACGCCAATCTCATCGGGGCCGCAAGGTTTTGTGCACGACGTGAGCGTCGTGCTCGCGGGCCAGTTCGCCTTGTCCGTAAGCCCCTTGGGGCAGACGCTAGCCATCGACCCGGCGTCGCGCGTGGGTCCAAGTCCGGTGTCGCTGATGGTGCAGGCGCTGACAAGAGCTGCCATCGCGAATGCGGCCAATTCTCCGCCACGAACCACGCCGGAGATCTTCATCTGTTCCACCGCAAACGAGAATAGCGCAAATCCTGCTGTCCTGGCTGCCTCGTCCCAATCTCGATCCTAGTCAGTCCTTGCAGCACAACACTCCGCCCAGGGACGTACCCGGTTTTGTGACCACTTTGGCTTCCTGCAAGCTGTTGTCCTGGGTTCCGCAGTTCCACACGCCGTTGGTGGCAAGGCAATCAGCGAACCCCATGCGCCGGGACAGCGGCGCGCAGCCCAGGGCCTCGGGTTGACCCAGTCCTCCGCAGCCGTGCAAGTCGTTGCTCTCCTGCGAATCAGGCGAGCAGATTCCCATGGGGGATGCGCCCGAGGCGACCAAAAAGAAGCGCGGTTCGTCGTCCGACACGCAGCCTTCGCAATTGCCGGACCACGAATGGATGGCCACGTCGTAGCCGTTGCGGCAGACGTGCCAGTTCGCGGCGCAGAGATCGGCGGCCGAGCAGCCTATCCCGTCGCGTTTGCTGTTGGAGTCACCGGCAAGCAGGTCGCAGGTTGGTTGGAGATTCGGCGACCCACCAAGCACGCCAGGTCGGTCGAAGGCGCCAGCGCATCCCGCGATGTTCGACCAATGGTAGTCGCGGAAGCCTTCGCGCGTACCGTCGGAGCAGCCGATGATATCCGGCGCGCCGGACACACCGGGCGGCTCGCCCACGTCGATGGCCGCCTGCGCGTCGGCGGGCGCCAGGAACACGTCAGGGGCCATGTCCCGGGATTCGGGCGTGCCGACATCGCCGGACAGTCCGCTCGTCAATACTCGGCAGCCGGTCCATCCGGCAACAACGACAAGCAAGGGCAGGCTGCGCACGCAGCCAAGCCTAAAGCCGATCTCCGTATTCCTCCACATGGTTCGTGCGTTTTCTTGGCGGCTCGGAGCGAAAACCGCACGCCTGCGTCGCAGGGTTTGATTTCGGGACCGACGACCGCCATAGTGGACAGGCCATGCGTCGGGCTGAGATCGAACGAAACACCAAGGAAACTCAGATCAAGGTCGAGGTGAACCTGGACGGCACCGGCAACACCGAGGTCGCCACGCCTATGCCCTTCTTCGGCCACATGCTGGATGCATTCGGTCGCCACAGTTTGATCGACTTGAAAATCGATGCGCGTGGCGACGTTCCAGTCGATGGTCACCACACCGTGGAGGATACCGGCATCTGCCTTGGGCAGGCCGTCCGCCAGGCGCTGGGCGACCGGCGCGGCATCTTCCGCTACGGCGACGCCACCATCCCCATGGACGAGTCCCTGGCGCGTGTCGCGGTCGACTTCGGCGGCCGCGCGGCATTCGTGTATCAGGCCGATGCACTCAAGGGCCGCCGGGTGGGCAGCTTCGATGCCGAGCTGGCGCGCGAGTTCTTCTCGGGATTCGCTTCGGCGGCGCTGTGCAACCTGCACATGGAAGTGAGCTACGGCGAGAATGCCCACCACATCCTCGAAGCCCTGTTCAAGGCCTTCGCCCGCGCCTTGCGTGCGGCGCTGGCCATCGATCCGCGCGAAGTCAGCGTGCCATCCACCAAAGGGACATTGACGGCCTGACTTGGCCGCCCTATCACTTCGCCGATGGCCAAGCCCCGCATCGCAATCGTCGACCCCGGCAGCGGCAATCTGCGCAGCGTCGAGAAGGCGTTGACCCTGGTAGGAGCGGACGCTTTCGTGACCCGGGACGCAGACCAGGTTGCGACCGCCGACAAAGTCGTCGTGCCCGGCCAAGGCGCCTTTGGTGCGTGCATGGCGGGGTTGATGCGCGATGGTGGCTCGCTTCGCGATGCCGTGCTTTCGGCGATTCACGCCGGCAAGCACTACCTTGGCATTTGTATGGGCTTGCAGTTGCTGTTCGCCAGCAGCGAGGAAGAGCCGGGCTGTGCAGGCCTTGGGGTCCTGCCCGGCAAGGTCGTGAAATTCAAGATTGCGTTGCCGCTCAAGGTCCCGCACATGGGCTGGAATGCCTGCCAGCAGCCGCCCTCCTCCGCCATCTCGCCCGTGCTGGCGGGCACGGCCGACGGCACGTATTTCTACTTCGTGCACAGCTACTACCCCGTGCCCGACGACGCGCGCGACGTCGCCCTGGTCGCTGAGCACGGTGAGCGCTTCTGCGCGGCGGTCGCCCGCGACAATCTCTTTGCTTGCCAGTTTCACCCCGAGAAAAGTCAGCGCGCAGGACTGGCGCTGCTTTCGCGTTTCGTCTCTATCTAGAAAGCCCCATGCAGGTATTCCCCGCTATTGACCTCCTTGACGGCAAGGCCGTGCGGCTCGAACAGGGCCGTCCAGAAAGTGCCAAGATCTATTCGCACGCGCCCTGGGAGCTGGCGCGCAAGTTCGCGGCCGCGGGTGCGCCGCGCTTGCACGTCGTTGATTTGGACGCCGCACTGTCGGGCGGAGCCAAGCACAACCACGAAACCATCCAGAAGCTCCTGGCTGCTGCAGGCGACATGGAAGTGGAAGTCGGTGGCGGCATTCGCACCCTGGAAGCGTGCGCGCGAATCCTGTCGCTCGGCGCCCGCTACGCGGTCATGGGAACCGCGGCCATCAAGACGCCCAAGGTGGTCAAGGAAGCGTGCAAGCGTTACCCGAAGCGCATCGTGGTCGCGGTGGACGCACGCGCGGGCAAGGTCGCGGTGGAGGGCTGGAAGGAGGACACCGACTCGGACGCCGTGGAGATTGGACAGCAGGTGGCCAACGCTGGCGCCGCCGCCGTCCTCTACACCGACATCGGGCGCGACGGCATGCGCACGGGACCCAACCTCGAGGCCACCGCGCGTCTGGCCGCCGCCATCAAGCCCTGCGCCGTGATCGCCTCGGGGGGAATGTCGAAGCTCGATGACATCCACCAAGTGCGCAAGACTGGTGCGACTTCGGTCGTGATCGGCAAGGCGCTCTACGAGGGCGCCTTCACCATCGAAGAGGCGCTGGCGGCGGCGGCGAAAGGAAAAGTAGGAAAGTAGGTCGCATGCTCGCACGCAGAATCATTCCTTGTTTGGACGTGGACGCGGGCCGCGTGAAGAAGGGCGTGCGTTTCGTCGAACTGCGCGACGCCGGCGATCCCGTCGAAGTCGCGGCCGAGTACGACCGGCAAGGTGCCGACGAGATCTGCTTCCTCGACATCACCGCGTCGTCCGACGGGCGCGCCACCATGTTCGATGTCGTACGCATGACCGCTGAAAGGGTCTTCCTGCCGCTCACCGTGGGCGGCGGAGTGCGCAGCGTGGAGGATGTTCGCGCGCTCCTGCTCGCCGGCGCCGACAAGGCCGGCATCAACACTGCAGCCGTTCATGATCCCGAGCTCGTCCGCCGCGTGGCCGACGCTTTTGGTAGTCAGGCCTTGGTGGTTGCGGTCGATGCTCGGCGCCGGCCGGACCGTCCGGGCGAGTGGGAGGTTTTCACCCACGGCGGCCGCAAGGGCACAGGTCTCGACGCCATTGCATGGTGCGTGCGCATGGCCGAGCTGGGCGCGGGCGAAATCTTGCTGACCAGCATGGATCGCGACGGAACCCGCGACGGCTTCGACCTCGCGCTCACGCGCGCTGTGGCCGACCGTGTACCCATACCCGTCATCGCCTCGGGCGGGGTCGGCAACCTGGAACACTTGTATCAAGGCGTGGTCGAAGGTGGGGCCGACGCCGTGCTGGCCGCCTCGATCTTCCACTTCGGCGAATTCACGGTCGGCCAGGCCCGCGACTACCTGCGCGCGCGCGGCGTGCCGGTCCGGCGGTAGGTGACTACGCAGCCTGGATCCTGGTCGATGCCTGGCGATCTCGTGGCGGTTGCCTTGCAGCGTCGCACACAACGAGCGTGCGATACGATAGACTGCACCTTGTCGGCGGGACAAGCTAAGTCGACACTTCGAGGAGATCGGATGCAAACATGGGTTTCCGCGCGTGGCGGATCGCAGCGGCCAAAGGTGCTTGCCCTGTCGTCCGCTGGCGTCGCCTTCTTCTGTGTCTTTCTGGCGGGCTGGCGCGCGTCGGCCGCGGAATACTACGTGTCCCCAACCGGCAGCGATTCGAATCCCGGAACCCTGGCATTGCCCTTCGCGACCCTGCAAAAGGGAAACAACTCGGCTGCTGCGGGGGACACCGTGTGGCTACGCGGGGGAACCTACAACAGCACGACCCAGATTGCGCTTTCCAAGAGCGGAACGTCGGATACCAACCGCACCAAGATTTGGGCGTATCAGAACGAGGTGCCTGTTCTCGACTTCTCGAAGTACGTATCGACCAACCCAGCGGTGGACGTTCCGGCAATCCTCGTGACCGGAAGCTGGATGCACCTCAAAGGACTTGAAATCGCCAACGGTGCGGTCGGGGCCAGCGGCGACCACTCCTATTCCATGCTGCGCACCAAGAGCGCGAGCAACAACACCTTCGAGCTCCTCAACATCCATCACGGCTTCGGGCCGGGGCTGTTCATCGACACGGGAACGGGTGGCAACCTGATTCTGAATTGCGATTCGCACGACAACTACGACAAAGACGGCAGCCAGGGCGATGGTCAAAACGGCGATGGGTTCGGCGTTCACTATCAGACAACCGGTCCCAGCACCGTCATCCGCGGGTGTCGCTCGTGGCACAACTCCGATGATGGATACGACTTCATCTATCAAGAGGTGCCCGTCACCATCGAAAACAGCTGGGCCACCGGGTGTGGATACGGCACTGCGGGCAACGGCAACGGGTTCAAGATTGGAAGCAGCGGAACCGGTATTCGGCACCTCGTTCAAAACAACGTCGCGTGGAAGAACAAGGCTTCCGGATTCTACGCAAACCACTCATCGGGCGGCAACACCTGGTACAACAACACGTCCTACAGCAACGGCACCCAGTACAACATGCTGGCCGCCACCTTCGCTTCCGACGGAAGAACCATCGCGACGGATGGCATTACCCTGACGGGCAGCAAGGTGCACATCATGAGGAACAACATCGGCTTCCCCGACAAGAACGCCAACATGAATGGGGTCGACACCGCATTCAACACGTGGGACTTGGAAATCACGCCGGCGGCCTCCGATTTCGCCAGTACGTCGGATACTGGCTGCACCGGTCCCCGCGAGGCGGATGGCAGCATGCCGGCGGCGTGCAATTTCATGAAGCTGACCGCCGGCAGCCACATGATCGACAAGGGCACGGATGTTGGTCTTCCCTTCGTCGGCGCGGCGCCTGACCTCGGCGCGTACGAATACGGCCCCACGGCGACCGGTGGAACTGGGGGGACCACTGCGGGCAGCGGGGGGAGCGCCGGTAGCGGCGGCATGGCTGGCACAGGCGGCGGTACCGGTTCAGGTGGAAGTCCCGGCAGCGGCGGCAGTGCCCGGAGCGACGCCAGTCTCGGTGGCGGTGGCAGTAGCGGTGGCGGTGCGACGACCGCAGGGACGACTGGAGCTGATGGCGGTGCCAGTGGCACGGGCGGAAGCGTCGTCGCGGGAACCGGCGGCGCAACGGGGGCGGGTGGCCTCGTCGGCGCAGGTGGCAATCAGGGCGCCGGTGGCAACATCGTCGGTACCGGAGGCACATCGAGCGGGAGTGGTGCGGACAAGGGTGGAGCGACGGGAGCAGGTGCCGCCGGCGGATCGACCGCCGCGGCCGCTTCGAGCGGCTGCGGATGCAGTGTGGGATCATCTTCCCCGCGTGGCGGAATGGCGGTCTTCTTGATGCTTGGAGCGCTCGCCCTGCTGGTCCGTGTTGGCTACCGCAATCGCCCCGGCGACAGGCATTCCCAAACAGACTGACTCCGCCCGGGTCGAACAGACCGGCTCAGCCTGCGCTCAAATCGCGGGCCACGGCGAAGACCCCTTGGATGGCTCCGTCGGGACCTCGGTAGGGCGTGGCATTGAACGACACGGGCACGTGTGCGCCGTTGCTGGTCACCAAATCGAGGCGATAGTCGCGCACTTGGCCACTGGCAAACGTCGTGGCCACGCCAGCGCGGGCGCGATCCGTATCGGTGAAATAGGTCTCGAAGCGCGTTCCGATGAGGTGCTCGCGTGCGACGCCGGTCAGCTGCTCTGCCGCGTGGTTGACATCCATGAGCACGCCATCGCGGCTGATGGTCACCATCAGGTCGAGCCCGCTTTCGATGAGGCCGCGGGCGTAGGCGTGGGCCTGCTCCAGCTCATGGATGAGCCGGCGGGTTTCGCGGATGTCGCGAGCCGCGGCGAAGACCCCCTGCACGACGTCCTCCGCATCGCGGTACACGGTGGCGTTGAACGAAACCGGGATTGACGAGCCATCGGCCGCAACCCAATCGAGCTCGTAGTTGCGCACTTGGCCCGTGGCCAGGGTTTCGGCCAAGCCTCGATTGGCGCGCTCGGGATCCAAGAAGAAATCCTGGAACTTGGTGCGCAGCAACTGCTCGCGGGGACGGCCGCTCAGCTCGACAAGCGCTTGGTTCACATCGCTGATGGCGCCCGCCAGGTCGATGACCAGCAGCGCGTCCAGGCTGGCTTCCAGCAGGCCGCGCGCGTAGGTCTTGGATTGCGCGAGCTCGCCGAAGATCGCCACCGAGACGCGATTGACACACACGATGGCCTCGTGAATCAGACCGTCGCTTCGATCGCGAAAGACCATGGCATTGAACACGACGGGAACGACCTCGCCGCGCGCCGGGCGCAGCTTGCGCGGTACCGCGGTGATCCTGCCGTGTGAAAAACACTGCCCCACATCGGCAGATAGCGCCTGCGGGTTGGCGAAGAGGTCGGCTAGGTTGGCACGAACGATCTCGGCCCGGCTCCGCCCGGCCAGGTCGCAGAAGGCCTCATTGGCGTCGGTGATGATCCCCTGCTCGGTCACCGTCGCTTGCGGTTCGCTGAGTGCACCGAGCAGCCCCGAGGTGTAGTGGTGGGCGTAGTGCAGCTGACCCATGCGCTCCTCCGGCTCTTCCGCACGCTGGGCCTGCCTCTGCGTGGACGAATCGACGGCGGCCTGGGACATCAGTTTGAGCAGACTGTCCACGTTGGAGCGGGTAGGGAACGCCCATTCGTGGTGTTCGGGCAGGTACACGAGCTCGTGGATCACGAACGCTCCATCCGCGTCGTCGTGCTGCTGCTGCTGGGTCAGCTCGGAAAGGCGCTTGATGGTTTCGGCATAGTCGACAAGGTCGCCTTGGCCGTAACCGGTGCAGTAGGGCTTGATGGTCAAGAGCGGGCCCCAGCTTCCTCCATCGAAAAGCCAGAACGGGAACCACTTGCACACGTTGTAGCGGTTGGCGTGCTTGGCGCACTGGTTGTGCTCGTCGAGAAACGGGCACGGATCGTAGGTGAAGGTCGCGGTCTTGCGAGCGTAGCGGCAACACTCCCCGCACTGCACGCAGCGATGGCGGGTCTTGCCCGGGATGACGAAGTGGCTCTTCGTGACGATGCGAACCAGCTCGGGATCGCTCGTAGGCAGCCCGTGCTGGGCCAGCCAAGCGGCGCGCTCCTGCGCGTCGAGGGCATTGTACGCCTCGAGCTGGGGCCAGACTTCGGGGGACCAACGTCCACGCTGCAGGTTGGGGGACGGAGTGTGTCGCTTGTGCTTGTGACTCAAAATCGCCCGTCCAATCGGATCTAGCAGGCACCAGAGTACCACGGGCAGCCGGTTCTGCTTGGGGCGGCCGGACAATTCGCGAAGGCGTGCGACGCGGACAACACGCTCGGGCAAGACCGATGTGCGCCCACCGCAAACGCGATACAATGAGCCGGTCCACCGAGTTGGGCAAAGGAGCGACATGCGCGCACGAAACCTGATCGTCGTCTTGCTTGCAGTTTCCGCGTGCAGCAAATCCACGTCGCCCTCCAGCCAACCGGACGCCGCTGGTGTTGGCAGCGACGCGGCCGGCGCGCCTGATACGGCAACGGTCAAGGCGGACACAGCCGACTGGGCGGCAGCCGACGGCCCGGTGGACACGGCAAACGATGCGAGGCGCGACGCAGTGACGGAGGCGGATCTCTCCGCCCCCGCGGACGGGCTGAGCGCGGGCTCCGATGGGGCGCACGACCTGCTCGCACCCGGCTCCGATGGGGTGACGGTTGGCCCCGATGGAACGCCGGCCAAGGATGGCCAGGTCGATCTCGCCGACGGCGGACACGACAGCCTCACCCCCAGTCCGGATGGCCTCCCGGCGGAGCGACCAGACCTGGGCGCGGATGCTGTGGGCACACAAGCCGAAGCCGGAAGCTCGGTCGATCCCTTCGGCGTGACCATGCTCAAGCCGACCTTGGCGGGCGGCAAGGTCTGGTTCTCGAAGTGGGACAACGGCGTGTCGCGCACTTTCTCTGGCATCGATCCGCAAGATGCGTGGTTCGACGCCGACCACGGCGACGCCACCTACAAGACCGCGGGCGACGGCATCTTCAAAATCACCGGCAATGTCCCACGCATGTATATCCACGATCCCGCCCTTGTCGATCAGTGGCGCAATGTGGAGATCACCATGTACTTCATGCGCGTGGCCGACAACGGCACCGCCTGGGGCGGTTTGGTGGCGCTAGCCCGCACCAACCACGGCACCATCGGCAGCGAGACGGTCAACCTGTGCGACACGCGCGGCATCGACGCGCGCATGCGCTACGACGGCCACATCGATTTCGAAAAAGAGACAAGCCACCCCAACTCCGTTGCCGTTTCGAACAAGACCTATTGGAGCGGCGGGATGCCCCAGAACGTCTGGATCGGCTACAAGTCGCTCATCTACGATTTGCCGAGCGGCAACGTGAAGATCGAGCTGTACATCGACGAAAGCGACGGCCAGAACGGTGGCAACTGGGTGAAGCTCAACGAATTGGAAGACGACGGCACCAATTTCGGCGTGGGCGGCAACGCATGCAAGCCCGGCATCGACCCCGCGGCCAAACTGACCGCAGCGCCGACCCGCGACGGATCCGAGACCGGCAAACCCAACATCACGGTCTATTTCCGCAGCGACGGGGTGGGCACCGACGGCCTGCAATACAAGAAGGGCAGCGTGCGCGAGATTCAGCCGTAGGGACTAGACCTCATAGCCGAGCCCCTTGAGCTCGGCGGTCAGGCGTTGTACCTCGCGCGTGACTTGTGCGGGTGCGGGCCCACCGATGATGGCCCGGCCGGCCACGGCGCGCGCAGGACTGAGCGCCTGCAAGGAGGCCGCGTGCAACTCCGGCGCGATCTGTGGCAGGTCGTGCTCGGGAACATCGCGCAGGGAAACCCCGAGATGTTCTGCGTGGCGCACCAGTTTGCCGACGATCTCGTGTGCCTTGCGGAAGGGGACGTCTTCGCGAACCAGGTGCTCGGCCAAATCGGTCGCTCCCAGCGCCGGATCGCTGGCAGCTTCCTTCATGCGTTCGGGGTTGAATTCCAGACCCGCGATCAAGCGCGGCAACACATCCAGAACCAGGCGCGTGGTTTCGATGGCGTCGTAGAACGGCTCCTGGGTTTCTTGCAGATCCTTGTTGTAGGCCAGGGCCAGGCCTTTGCTGACCGTCAGCAGCGCAACCAGGTCGCCAATGAGGCGGCCGGGCTTGGCGCGCATCAACTCGGCGATGTCGGGGTTGCGTTTTTGTGGCATGAGCGAGCTGCCCGAGCAGTGCCCTTCGCCCAGGCGAACGAATCCGAATTCGGTGGTCGACCACAGCACCAATTCCTCGCCCAGGCGCGACAGGTGTACGCCCAGCAAGGCGCACGCAAAGGCAAGCTCGGCGCAGAAATCGCGATCCGAAACCGCGTCCAGGCTGTTGCGCGTGGGCGAAGCGAAGCCGAGATCCTGGCTGGTCCTCTCGCGATCGATGGGCAGCGATGTGGCCGCCAGCGCGCCCGAGCCAAGCGGGCATTCCGAGGCGCGGCGGGCGGCATCGAGAAAGCGCCCGCGATCTCGGCTGAGCATTTCCGCGTAGGCCAGCAGGTGGTGGCCGAGGGTGATGGCCTGCGCGCGCTGCAGGTGCGTGTAGCCGGGCAAAAGCGTGGCGGCGTGCTCGCGCGCCCGCCGGCAAATGGCCACGCGTGCCTTGTCGATAGCGACCACGATGGCGCTGGCCGATGACAGCGCGAAAAGGCGCATGTCCGTCGCCACCTGATCGTTGCGGCTGCGTGCGGTGTGCAAGCGTCGACCGGCGTCGCCGATGAGCTCGATGAGTCGGTTCTCGACATTCATGTGCACGTCTTCGAGCGCGGGATCCATGGTGCGCTCGCCGCGCTCGAACTCGCCCGCTACTTTGTCCAAACCAACAACGATCTGCTTGGCGTCGTCGGTCGAGATCAGTCCCACGGCCGCCAGCATGCGGGCATGGGCCTGGCTACCGCGCACGTCATCGCGCAGCAGGCGTTTGTCGAAATCCACGCTTGCATTCAAGGCCGCAGCCGCCTCGTCCATGGCAGCCCCGAAACGCGCACCGCGCCCGCCGGCCTTGGGCGCCGCGCCGGCTTTGTCGTTCTTGTTCTGATCGCTCATCGGCGCGGAGATTAGCACTACTGCAGGGGTTCCCATTACAATGAGGTGGATCATGAAAATCCTGGGTATCAATCACTCCAACGACTCGGCCGCCGCGCTGGTCGTCGACGGACGGGTCATCGCCGCCAGCCAAGAAGAGCGCTTTTCGCGCATCAAGCACGACCCGGCGTTTCCCGACAAGGCAATCGATTTCTGTCTGAAGACGCAGGGGCTGAAGCTCGGCGACCTGGACGCCGTGGCGTTCTTTTGGAATCCGGGCATTCACGCCGAGGCGCCACCCCGACGGCTGGTGAATTCGGTGCGCCACCACCTCGAGTACCTCTACAGCGTTGCGTCGCGCCTGATTCCGAGGCTTGGGGAGCATGTGAACAGCATCGATCAAACCGTGCACCTGGCTTCCGGGCGCAAGCTGGCGATTCACTACCTCACCCACCACCTGTGCCACGCGGCAGCCGCGTTCTTCACCTCGCCCTTCGAGGACGCCGCTATCCTGACCGCCGACGGCTACGGCGAGCGCCAATCCACGACAATCTACCGCGGGCAGGGCGCGAAGATCGAACTCTTGGCCGAGATCGATTTCCCCCATTCCATCGGGTCGCTCTACGCCGCGCTCACCGACTACCTTGGCTTCCGCGCTAACAGCGGCGAGGGCAAGGTCATGGGGCTGGCTTCCTATGGCCATGACAGCGAGTACCTGGCCAAGGTGCGCAAGCTGATTGCATTCACCGAGCGCGGCTTCGAATTGGATCTATCGTACTTCGAGTACTTCCACGATCGACCGCACCGCTTCAGCGACAAGTTGGTGGCTTTGCTCGGCCCGCCGCGCGTGCCGGAAAGCGCGGTCGACAAGCGCCACGAGGACATCTCGTTCGCCCTACAAACCGTGACCGAGGAGGCCATGCTCCACCTCGCGCGTCTGGCGCGCAAGCTGACCGGCGCCGAGAATCTATGCGTTGCGGGAGGCGTAGCGCTCAACTGCGTGGCCAACGGGCGGCTCCAGCGCGAGACCGACTTCGAGAAATTCTTCTTCTACCCGGCGGCCGGCGATACCGGCACCTCGGTGGGGGCTGCGCTCGTCGTCGAGCACCTCTTGAATGGCGGCAAGCGCTCGATGGAAGTCGCCAGTGAGTACCTGGGGACGGGCTTTTCTCCCGCGCAGGTTCGCGCCGTGCTCGACCGCGGTCAGCTGCGCTACCACACATTGAAAACGCCCGAGCTCACCGCCGCGCGCATGGTCGCCGACGGGCTCATCATCGCCTGGTTCCAGGGCCGCGCTGAATTCGGCCCGCGCGCCCTCGGCAACCGATCCATCGTCGCCGACCCTCGGCGCAGGGACATGAAGGATCTGCTCAACGCCACCGTGAAGTTCCGCGAGCCCTTCCGGCCCTACGCACCGTCGGTGCTGGAAGAATCCTGCGGCAAGTACTTTGGCAGCGACGTGCCTTCGCCGTACATGTTGCGCGCCTACCCGACCCGGCCCCAGATGATCGACGTGTTGCCCGCCATCACCCACGTCGACGGTACCGCACGTGTGCAGACCGTAAGCGAGAAGCAGAACCCGCGCTACTACCGCCTGATCAAGGAATTCGGCCGCCTCACCGGGATCGATTGCGTGCTCAACACCTCGTTCAACATTCGCGGCGAGCCCATCATCAACACTGTGGACGAGGCCATCAAGTGCCTCATGACCACCGGACTCGACGCCCTCTTCGTCGAGGACTATCTGGTGGTCAAGGATGAGGCCAAGGTCGCGCCGTATGTCCCGTAGGATGCCCGGCTACGGGCAGGCATGGGTCGTTCCATTTCCGTAGTTCCAGTACGCGTAGTTGCCGGAACCGCTGTTCGATGCCGTGAAATAGAACGCATATCCGCTGTTTCCCTGGGCAGGCAGCGGCAGGGCGCCGCTGGTTCCCGTCTGGACGGTGTTGATGTACAGCGTTCTGTCGCCAAGACCCGAATCGCTCCACCAGGCGACATCGTCGCAGGTCACGATGCACCACTGGCTGGTGTCATTCTGCTTTTGCTGGCTGCCGCCGCCGGTGACGACGGTGCAAGAAGGAATGGAAACCTCGGCTGAATTGCCAGAGCTACAGTTGCCGCCAGCGTCGCTCCTGGCGGTCACGACGTAGAAGTACGCCGTTCCGTTCGCTGCCGTGTTGTCCACATACGGCGATCCTGCTGCCGTTCCCACCGATGCGTAGCCAGACCCGCTCGTTGTACTTCGGAGAATGTTGTACGAGCTCGCGCCCGTGGAGTTCGTCCACACCAGCGTGACCTGCTTGTTGCCCGATCGCTTGGCGCTCAGCCCGGCCGGTGCAACCGGAAACGTGCAAGACCTGACCGAGACGGCAGCCGACTGGGCAGACGCGCACTGGTGATTCGCGTTGCTCGCGCTGACCTCGTAGAAGTACGTGGTGCCGTTGGTCAGGCCGCTGGCCGGATCCGTGTACGTGGCAGCCGTCTGGTTGCTGCTGATTGCGGTGTAGGTGCCGCCCGAGCTCGTGCTCCGGTAGGCGGTGTAGGCGGTTGCACCGCTAACCGCAGTCCACGAAACGGTGATCGCGCCGGCCGAGTTCGTGGCGGTCAGGCCAGCGCTGGGTACCGCCGGTGTCTGGCACGTGAGTGGAATCGACGCGGGAGTGGAGGCCGCCGAGCAGGTGCCGTTGGCCGTGACCACGTAGTAGTAGGTCGTGCCGACCGGCGAGCGCGGTATCGGAATCGGTGAAGGTCAGCGTCGAGTTACCGACGTGGCCAACATTGGCGTAGCCGCTGCCACTGGCGGTGCTGCGGCCGATGTCGTAGCCGCCCGTGGGGACGGGGCTGGAAGCCGTCCAGGTAATTTTCACCTGCGTACTGGTGGTCACGCGTCGCGGTGACGCCGCCCGGCGCGCCCTGCGAGCAGGCCGCGATCGGCGTGGCCGGAACCTCGGTGTTGTAGGCCGAGCTGCACGAGCCGTTGCTTGCGCTGATCCGATAGTAGTAGGTGGTGCCGTTCGTGAGCCCGGTGCTGTCGGTGTAGCTGGTGACAGTCGGCGAGGCGATGGGCAACGGGGTGGCTCCCGACGTCGTCGTACGCGAAACCGAGTACGACGTGGCGCCGGCTGAGGCACCCCACGAGAGTCGCCACCTGCGCGTCGCCGGGGGTCGCGGTGATGGCGCCAGGCACGGGCGGCGGAGTGCAGATCGGCGTGCCAGAAGCCACCGCCGAATTGGCGGACCAGCACGAGCCGTTGCTCGCGGCCACCACGTAGTAATAGGTGGTCCCGTTGGTGAGAGGCGTGTCGAGATAGCTCGTGGCGGTCGGTGTTGCGATCTGGGGGAAGGTTCCTGTGCCCGTGGTGTTGCGAGAGACCCGGTAGAGCGTCGCCCCCGCTGGCGCGGTCCATGCCAGCGAGATCTGTCCGTTGCCTGGCGTCGGCGTGACACCCGTTGGCGCCACTGGCGGAACGCAGGCCGGGGTCACCGTCGCCTGGTTTGAATTGCTCGAGCTGCACGACCCGTTGCTGGTAGTCACGACATAGTAGTAGGTCGTGCCGTTGACGACGTTGGTGTCGGTAAAGCCCGTGGTGCCCTTGGATCCGGCAAGGGTGTAACCCGATCCCGAGGTGGTGCTGCGCAGAATCTGGTATGAAATCGCTGTGGCTGGCGCGGTCCATGTCAGCGAGACCGAGCCGTCGCCTGGCGTTGCCGCCAGGTTGGTGATGGCGGCGGGTGGCGTGCAGGCCGGCGAGGCCGAGGCCTCGTTCGAGTTGCCGGAGCCGCAAGTCCCATTGCTGGCCGTGACGACGTAGTAATAGGTCGTGCCGTTGGCGACGTTGCTGTCTGTGAACGTGGTGGCGTTGGCAGGCGTGGGCGAGCCCAGGCTCGTGTAACCGGTGCCCGTGGTTAGGCTACGCGCGATCGAGTAAGAGACCGCGCCAGGCACGGCTGCCCAGGCCAGTGCGACGGTGCCGTTGCCGGGCGTGGCGGTGATGGTCGGCGCGCTTGGCGGCGTGCAGGAACCAGAGGGATTCGCGCTCACTTGCGACGAGTTTGCGGACTCGCAAGTGGGGATCGTGTTGATGGAGGAAACCACGTAGTAGTACGTGCCCGCTGCAAGGCCGCTGTCGACGTACGGCGATGCGCTCGTGGTCGGTGTGCTACCAAGCGTGGTGTAGCCGCTGCCGCTGGTGGCGCTACGCTTGACATTGTACCCGGTCGCACTGACCGCAGCGTTCCACGAGATGGTTGCCTGCTGGGTTCCAGTGGCGGCTGCCACAGTGCCGGGCACTGCCGGCTGGGTGTAGATCACGTTCGCCGGGCAGGTGACGTTCGAGCCCGTGCAGTCTTCAGCCGGGTCGCACTTGTTGCCGTCGGTGGACGCCCGGCAAACCGTGCTCGCCGGTGCCACGGCGTCGATGGGGCAGGTCGCGCCGGTTCCCGAGCAACTCTCTGCGACGTCGCACGGTCCCGCGACCGCGCGGCAGACCGTGCCGGCCTGTTTGAAACCGTCGACCGGGCAGGCCGCACTGGTTCCCGAACAAGTCTCCGCGATGTCGCAATCGCCAGCGGAGGCGCGGCATTCCTTTCCGGCAACCGCAAGCTTGTCGGCCGGGCAATCGGCGCCTACCCCGTCGCAGCTCTCGGCCACGTCGCACACATCGACCGCCGGGCGGCACACGGTGCCGGCCGGTTGGACCACGCCACCGGGTGCGCAGATGCCGGCGGCGACATCGCGTGGGGCATCGCTGGTGTCGGGGCCGCTGGGCGGCACATCAAGGTTTCCAGCGGGAAGATCCGTAGGAACGTCACCCGCGACCACAGGTAGGTCGCTGGTTGGGCCATCGACGGCAACCACCAGCGAGCCGGCGTCCACTGGCGGGGTGACGTCCACCCCGGGATCCCCGAGTCCATACTGGCGCCGTAGGGGTTGCCGTCCTTCTTGCTGTCTGAGGGCGCTGCGCCACTGTCCACTGGCGAGCCATTGACGCAAGAACCCCCGGTCGCGCATTCAGCAACCTTCTCAGGCTTGCTGAGATTCACGCATGCACCGATAGATCCGATGATGCAAATGAAAAAGGTAACTCTGCGCATGGGGCTCCCTCCCGTCACGGCACTAGACTCGTACTCCCACGGAACACCTGGCCTCAATCAACTGGGAATTATGAGAACTTCATGCGGCCGCAGCTGCGACTCGTATGCTTTCCAGTATAGCGCGCTCAGAGATCGCCGCACGGATTCATCATGGGCAGGGCAAGCACGCGGGAGTGGGCAAGATCCGTCATCCCGCCGAGGGCGTTTTTCCGATATGGAGGACGCTGCTGTCCACCATGGGCATGGGCGTCATGGGACCACGTCCACCCTTCGGATCTAGTTCGCGGCGCGCGGCCTGCGCGATGTCCGGATCTTTGCTGCGGCTCAGGCGCGCGAGCAGCTTGCCGGCGCGATCCGTGCCCAGCCGACCAAGTGCGGCGATTGCGGTTACCATGACTGCGGCCGGCGGAGACTTCTGGCCCATGCAGGCGGCCAAAGAATCCGATGGGCGCAGCCAACCTGCACAGGGCGAATTCAGCTTCCGCGATGGGCAGCGCACCGGCTTCGCGACGGCGCACGACGACCTCGATGGCAGCACGCACCACCTGAGGCGGCGCCCCTCGCGCATCCTTGGCCACCAGCTGGATGGCGCGAGGAATGATTTTTTCGCTGCCGATGCCCGTGTTGGCGCACAGAAGCAGCGCGCGGATGCGCACGTTTTCGTCCGGATCGGACAGGGCCAGGGCCACGTAGGTCTCGGCGGCCGGTGGGCAAGCCGATGCAAGCGCCGTCAGGGCGTCGCGCCGCACGCGCGCGGACTTGTGTTTGAACTGGAGGATGAACACGTCGGCCGCGCTTTCCGGCGCCTTGCCCGACACGCACGCGATGAGCATGCGCGCGGTCTCTTCCTTCTCGATGTCCTGGCCAAGTACGCGCAGGGCCGCCGCCACGCCGCGCTTCTTCATTTCGGTCAGAATCCAAGCCGCAGCCTGGCACACCTTGGGCTCGCCGCCGAGGATCACCGAGGCGACCGAGTCGGCTGCGGTATCACCACCTTGATCGAGGAGGACGAGGAGTGCCCGGCGGCTGTCGTTGCTCTCGGGAAACTCCGACAGCACCGCCTCGACGGTGGGAACATCGAAGACCTCGGCAACGGCCTTGGGCGCGACATTCTTGATGCGTTCGAGAATCCCGGTGGCCTGCACCGGCAGACGCTGAATGAAGGCGTAGCGCGCCCCTTTTTGCAGGATACGCACAGGGTTGCTTTCGGCGCTGCCCTTGGGCGGCTCCTTGCCCATGTCGGTGCGCATGCCCTCGACCCAGTTCTCGGCCAACACCCACTCTTGCAGCTCGACGGGCAGACGTGTGATGGCCACGATCTTGCGCCGGCACAGGGTGCGCAGGGTCTCGTCCACCTGGCGCGATGACGGCATCTTGAGCATGCGTTCGGCGACGGCGCGCAGGACGGACGCCGCGGGCTCGGGCGGGCAGCTCGCTGGTGCCCGATTCCTTGAGGATGAGGTTGGTCGTCCCATGGAGAGAAATGAGCGGCAGTCCGCGCAGGATGACGTCCAGGGCGTGGACCTCTCGTAGGGCTGGCAGATCGCGCACGAGCTCGTCCACGGTCTTGCAGTGAAAGAGCATCTGCTTGAGCACGTCGAATTTGCGAAAGTACGAGTAGGCCATGCCCGCGCTCAGGCGTTCGCTTTGTCCGAACAGAGCGTCTGGCGTGGTGGCCCCCAAGGTGACCGCGCAGCGCAGGTCGTGCGCCAGGCGCGCGAAGGCCAAGCGCACGTACCAGGGCAGGTCCGGCTTTGCGGGCGGCTGCTCGGCTTCGCAAACGATGGAAATGTGCGCGACCTTCTTGTCGAGCAGGGCGCGGACGAGGCGGCGGCCTTCAGCGGCCGGGGACTTTTCCACCGGAGGCACGGTCACGATTTCCAAGAAAGCATTCCACTCGGGCTCGGTCACGCCGCGGGCAAAGGCCAGCGCGACGAGCCCGCGCTGCTGCATGTACTCGAGAAGCTGCAGAACGAAGGCGCCGCCGATGGACGGGCCGACGATGCGGCGCAGTTCGATGCGCTGGGGCGAGGTGCCGTCGACCCAGATCTCCGGCGGGCCACCCGCCACCGAGGGCGGTCCGACGACGTAGCCGATTTCCGGCTGCGTCCGCTGCAAGCGTCCCAGCTCTTTGCAGAAGGCGAGCGCGCAGACGCGGAAAGTTGGGTTTGGCCGGGTCGTACTGGGCCACCCGGCCGAGGGCGCGCACCAGCGTGATGGTGAACTCGACGACCTGATCCGCTAGTGTGTTCATGCCCTGGCTCGCCTCCGGCGCGGTGACAAGAGCGGTCGATGGACGTCAACCAGCCCCCGGCGCCAGAGTCGCGCGCTGGCCGCCAACGGCCGATTTTACGCCAACCGCGGCCAGACCCAAGAAAGTGGACGCAGACGCGTGCGAAGCCTGCCAGCCTTCGCCTACTGCAGCGTACGACGTCGCTGGGCTACGCCCTCGTTTCGCCGGCAGCCCTCCCAGGGTTTCCATCACAAACGCGTGCGACCTGTCGGCTTCGCACCTAGCTGGCCGGCGGGCCTTGAGGCCGCCCAGCTCGTCGAAGAACTTGGTGGTGGTGTCGATGCCGTTTTCCAGCGATTCGACCACCAGGCCAAGCAGCCCGTCGTTGTCGTGGCGGAGCACCTCGTAGTAGCGCTGCCGGTCGATGGAATGGATGATGGCGGGCAGGTACTCGGCGCGCAGAAGAACGTAGTTGGTGAGCAGTCTCGCGACCTTGCCGGTGTTCTTGGTCCAGGGATAGGCGCGCAGCAACTTGAGCTGCAGGCGGGTGCCTGCGACCACCGGATGGAGGGAGGTGTACTCGGACGATTCCAGCCACTCGCCCAGCTTGCGCATCTGGTAGACGATCTTCTCGGGCGGGCAGATCTCGTGATAGTAGAGCCGGTGCAAGGGGTTTTCCTTGCGGTACGGGCAGCCCTTGGCCGACCGCATCGGGCGTGACCATGGCGTAGAGCTTGCGGATGAATTCGAGATCCACGGCCGGTGGTTTCTTCGCCCTGGCCAGCTCGCGCAGATAGTCCGCGGCCTGCTTGTGCGTGCGAACCTCTTCGTAGGTTGGAATGAGGGAAACGTCGCTGATGATTCGCTGATCGATGGCGGCCTTCAGCTCGGAATAGGACAGCACGACCCCATCGAGGGCGTTGTCGTGAAAGAGCCACGAGATGTCCAGCTTGTACTGGTAGTCACTCGTGACCTTGTCAGGGAAGACAGCTCGCCTTCTCGGCCAGCATTCCCATTTTTGCGTCAAGCTCGAACAACCTCGCTTCCATGGACGACCACTCCTTCTCCTGGCTGAACCGTCTCTTGACATACGCGTTATCGCTCAAAAGAAGCCTTTAGTCAAGCGGGGTTACGCGTATTATGTGTCAGTTTGTATGTGATTTTGGTTACTGACCATGAATTAGTATTTCTTCAGACGCAAATTCCGTTCCGATCCAGGAATTCATTCAATCTGCTTGCAATTATTGGGGAAAAGCACATCGCAAAAAATTGACTTAGCGGGTGGCAGTTAGATGATGGTGGGTTTCGTGCACCTGGGATGAACTGCTCATGTTCGCATTCTATTCCGCCGGGGTTTGGGTACTACCCATCCAGCGTGGGAGATGGAACGGTGAGTCTCAGGCGCACGCCGACAGTATTCGACATCCATGACCACCGCAGATCGCTCAAGACTCCGGCCACGCGCCCGTCCTTCTGGAAGAGGCCATGGAGTTCCTTGCGCCGACCGCCGGGGGCATCTACTGCGATGCCACGATTGGGCTGGGCGGGCATGCTGCACGCCATCCTGCAGCGCTCGTCGCCCGATGGCCGGCTGGTCGGCATCGATCGGGATCGCGATGCCATCGAACGGGCGAGGGCGCGCCTGGCGACGTATGGCGACCGGGTGACCGCTTGCACACGCGCCGTTCGGGTCGCTCCGCTCCGCGTTGGAAAGCGTCGGAGCCCAGTTGGTGGACGGCTGCCTGGTGGACTTGGGGGTGTCGTCCATGCAACTCGACCGCGCCGAACGGGGATTCTCGTTTCGCCATAGTGGCCCACTCGACATGCGCATGGACCAGTCGCAGGGCGAAACTGCGGCCGATTTTCTGCGCCGAGCCGATGAGGAGGAGATCGAGCGAATCCTGCGCGATCTGGGCGAAGAACGCTTCGCGCGCAAGATCGCCCGCACCATCGTCGAGGCGCGCGCCAGCGAGGACTTATCCACAACCGGGGCCTTGTCCCAGCTCATCGCGCGCGCCATCGGCAGGCGCGAGCGCAACAAGGATCCAGCCACGCGAACCTTTCAGGCCCTGCGCATCGCCTTGAACGACGAGCTCGGGGAGCTTGAGAGGTTTCTGGCCGCGGCACCGTCGTGCCTGCAAGCCCGGCGGACGCCTGGTCGTCATCAGTTTTCATTCGCTCGAGGACCGCATGGTCAAGCGAAGCTTCCGCGCTCTTGCCGGCGCGTGATGCCGGCGTCGAGCCGTGTCTGCGCATTCTGACCAAACACGTGGTCACCGCCAGCGACGAAGAGCGCGCGCGCAATCCGCGCTCGCGCTCGGCCAAGCTGCGCGCGGCGGAAAGGCTGCCCGCATGACATCCTCAGGTCGCCGACACCAAAGCGGTGGTCGACTCCAGCGGTGCAAGGCGCCGGCTGAGCTTCGGGTTGATTGGCCTGATCGTGCTGGGCGTGACCCTGGTCGCGACCGCGCATGTGGCCGTTCACGCCAAGCGCATCGAGGTCGCCATCGCGCTCGGCAAGGAGGAGCGGGCCTTCCGCGAGCTGACCTTGCAGCGCCGTCACCTCGAGATCGAGATCGGCATGCTCAAAGATCCGGCGCGCATCATCGCCATCGCGCGTGACCACCTCGGCATGCGCCCACCCGCACCCGTGGACATTCACGCGGTTGGGTGGCAGATCAGGTCGCGCGGCCCAGGGTTCCATGACAGGGTAAGAAATGATCACCACGTGGACCAAGTTGCGCGTGGTCCTGTTCGGGCTTGGTCTGCTTGGCCTGGCCTATCTGGTCGGCCGGCGCGCGGTGCAGCTCCAGGTGCGCGAATCGGCGCAGCTGCGCGAGTGGGCCGAGAACAACTACCTGCGCGAGATCGAGATCGCTCCGCGCCGGGGCCGCATCCTCGACCGCAAGGGCAACGAGCTGGCCTCGACCGCGGATCTGGATTCGGTCTACTGCAACCCGCGCCAGCTGGCCTTCGTGCCCGACGGCAGTCGCAAGCTGGCGGTGGCCTTGCACATGGATGTGCGCGAGCTGGACAAGAACCTGGCCGGCAAGCGCGAGCAGTACTTCGCGTGGGTCAAACGGCGCGTGACGCCCGACGAGAGCAAGGCCGTGACGGCCCTCGGAATTGACAGGCGTGGGCATGCGCAAGGAGCCGCGCCGGGTCTATCCCAACGGCGCGCTGGCCGCGACCGTGATTGGCCACGCGGGTCTCGACGGCAAGGGCCTGGAAGGCGTGGAGCTGGGCTTCGACAAGGCCTTGCAAGGCACGGGCATGGAAGTCGTGGGCGTGCACGATCGCTTGGGCCGCGACCTGCTGGTCGACGGCGCCATCGATTCGTCGTCGTCGGCGGGCAAGGATTTGGTGCTCAGCCTCGACCGCTACCTGACCTACGAAACCGAGCGGATCCTGGCCGAGACCGTGGCCAAGCACAACGCCAAGGCCGGCATGTCGGTGATGATCGACCCGCGCACGGGCGAGATCCTGGCCATGGCCAGCGTGCCGACCTACAACCCCAACGATCCGTCGGACGCGGCCAAGCGCGGCGCGCGCAACCGCACCATCTCGGACACCTTCGAGCCCGGCTCGACGCTCAAGACCTTCACCTTCGCCGCGGCCCTCGACGCCGGCAAGGTCAGGCCCGAGGACAAATTCGACTGCCAGATGGGCCAGCTGGTGGTCGGCAAGTTCCACATCCGCGACGACCACCCCAAGGGCGTGCTCAGCGCCGCCGAGGTGTTCAAGTTCTCGAGCAACATCGGCACCGTGAAGATCGCCCGGCGCATCGGCAAGGAAGCCTTGTGGAACGCGCTCGACCGTTTCGGCTTCGGCCGGCCGACTTACCTGGGCCTGCCCGGCGAGCGCCGCGGGATCCTGCGCCCCATCTCGCGCTGGGGCGAGATCGAATTCGCCACCCACGCCTTCGGCCAGGGCCTGACCGTGACGCCCGTGCAGCTCGCGGCCGGGTTTGCCGCCATCGCCGCCTACGGCATCTACCATCCACCGCGACTCGCGCTGCACTACATCGGCAGCGACGGAAAACCAGAGCCGGTGGAGCGGCCGCGGAAGCGCGCGGCGACACCCGCGTGATGTCCGAAAGCGCCGCGCGCACCCTGCTCGGCGATCATGCAAGGCGTGACCGAGGATGGAACCGCCAAGGCCGCCGCCATCCCAGGCTACCCGGTGGCGGGCAAGACCGGCACCGCGCAGAAGGTGACCAACGGTCGCTACGATCCGTCGAAGTTCCTCTCGTCCTTTGTCGGCATTGTGCCCGCCGACAATCCTCGCCTGGTTGTTGCCGTGATGATCGACGAGCCGCAAGGCATCCACTATGGCGGCGTGGTGGCGGCGCCCGCCTTCAAGGCCATCGCCGAAATTGCGCTTCGCTATCTCGGCGTGGCGCCTTCGTCGCCAGCGATCGCGCAAGACAAGCAGACCAAGAAGTCTGCCAAGCCCGCGCCCAAGCCGGCCGCAGCCGAGGCCGAGCCCGACAGCCCCGGTCTCGACGAGCCGCCCGCGGTGGTGGCGAGCGAGCAGGGCGACGTCGACGACAGCGCGCTGGCCGAAGACGACGAAGCACCCAGCGCGGCGATCAGGCGGCGGTCCGGTTGCGCTCCCTGATTTCACCGGCATGAGCATGGGCGAGGCCATCCGGGCCGCGCGCAAAGCCGGCGTTGAATTGATTCCTTCGGGCAGCGGCGTGGCAACCAGCCAGTCGCCTAGGCCAGGCACGGCGTCCGCGGGCGCGGTCTGCCGGGTTTCCTTCCAGCGCAGGGGAGGCTAGAAGCTTTCCATGGCGCGACTTGCAGACCTGCTCAAGAATGTGGGCGGGCGCGCGTGTGGTCTCGGGTACGGATGCCCTGGAAATCGCCGAGGTTCGCGACGACTCGCGCCGGGTTCGGGACGGCGACCTCTTCGTGGCGGTTCCCGGTTCGAAGCAGGATGGACGCAAGTTCATCACCGATGCCCTGGCCAAGGGCGCGGTAGCCATCTTGACCGAGTCGGACGGCGTGCCCGCACAGCGAGCTGGCGAGTGCGGCCGCGCGGATTCTGGTTCCCAATGTTCGGCAGGCCCTCGGCATCGTGGCGGCCAATCGCTTCGAGGCCGCCTCGGTGCTGACCTTGACGGCGGTGACCGGCACCAACGGCAAGACCACGACGACTTACCTGGTCGAGTCCATCCTGGCCGCCGCGGGCCGCAAGGCCGGCGTCATCGGTACCGTCGGCTATTGCTTTGGCGGCAGGCACAAGGAAGCATCGCTGACCACGCCAGGTGCCATCGAGCTGCACAGCAACCTAGCCGAGATGAGACAAGCCGGCGCAAGCGATGTCGTCATGGAGGCCTCGTCCATCGCCCTCGAACAGGGCCGCCTGGCCGGCTGCCGCTTCCGCGTCACCGCGCTGACCAACGTCACCCAGGATCACCTCGATTACCACGGCACGATGGAGCGCTACTTCGCCGCCAAACGCATCCTGTTCCAGGAATTGATGGCGCCCGGGCAGGGCGTCGGCGTGTTCTTCGTCGACGACGCGCAGGGCGTGGCCATGAGGAAGGAGGCGACCTGCCAGGTTCTCACCATGACCCGGCGAGATCGCGGGGCCGACATCGCGGTGCTGGAGCGGTGGCTCGGCGCGGACGGCATTCGCGCGCGTCTGGGGACGCCGGCGGGCGCTCTCGAGATCGTTTCGCCACTGGTGGGAGAATTCAACCTGGCCAACATCCTGACCGCGGTTGGGATCGCGCTTGCTCATGGCATTGCCGCCAGCGCCATCGCCGCGGGCGTGGCCCGACTGCGCGGGGTTCCAGGCCGGCTCGAAGCCGTGGCCAATGAAGCGGGTGTGCTGTGCGTGGTCGACTACGCGCACACCCCCGATGCGCTCGAACGCGCTCTCGACGTGTTGCGACCGCTGACCAAGGGCCGGCTCATTTGCGTGTTTGGCTGTGGCGGCGACCGCGATCGCGGCAAGCGTCCACTCATGGGCGAGGCCGCCGCTGCTCGGGCCGACATCGCCCTCGTGACCTCCGACAACCCGCGCACGGAAAAGCCCGAGTCGATCATCGAGATGATCGTCGAGGGCGTTCGCCGAACGGGAAAGCTCGAAAGGAGCGCGGCCGAGCTTGCGCAAGGGCTGACCGGATTTACGTCGAGCCCGACCGAGGAGCCGCGATTTCGCGCGCTGTGGCTCTAGCGCGCGTGGGGGACGTGGTGCTCTTGGCCGGCAAGGGACACGAGGACTACCAAATCGTCGGCAGCGAGAAGACCCACTTCGACGACCGCGAGATTGCGGCGGCCGCTTTCGCGGCGCGGAGGGGCGCGTGACGGAAGCCGCCAGCCCCCCGCCCAAAGTCCGTCCGCTCGGCTGGGCCTGTGCGGCCATGGGTGGAGCCATGCTGATTGAGCCCAGGCATGCGGGCGTGACCTTCACGGGCGTATCCATCGACAGCCGTGAGGTGAAACCAGGACGGCTGTTTTTCGCGCTAGCTGGCGAGCGCGTGGATGGATTCGATTTCTGCGCGGTCGCGGCCAAAGCCGGCGCCGTGGCCGTGGTCGTGGCCGCCCAGCGAGGCGTGCCGACGGGATGCGCGGGCGTGCCCGTGATCGCCGTGGCCGACGTGCGGCGCGCGCTTGGCGATTTGGCGCGGGCGGTGCGGGCGCGATTCAAAGGTCGCGTAGTCGGCGTCACCGGTTCCAACGGCAAGACCACAACCAAAGAGCTCATCGCCGCCGCGCTCTCGGCCTCGGGTCGGGTTCTGCGCACGCGGGGCAACCTGAACACCGACATCGGCTTGCCCATGACCGTTCTCGAATCGACCGAGGATGAGGATTTCTGGGTGCTGGAGATGGCCATGCGGGCGCGCGGCGAGATCGCGTATCTTGCCGACATCGGCAAGCCGCACGTCGGGGTGGTGACCAACGTGGCTGGCGCGCATCTCGAACGCCTGGGCTCCATCGAGGAGGTCGCGCGCGCCAAGGGCGAAATATTCTATGGCCTCGCCGACGGCGGCGTGGCGGTCTTGCCGGCCGACGAACCGCTTCTGCAACAGGAGGCCAGCCACCTACCTGAGGGGCGCAAGCTTCGCTTCGTGCACGCTGGCCCGCGCCCCGTGCGCGCCGAGGTGCGGATTCTCGAATGCGTTCCCGCCGGCGAGCATGGATCCGTGGTTCGCCTTTCGGTGGGATCGACGCCGGTCGTTTTGCGCCTGCCTCTGGCGGGCGAGCACAACGCGCGCAACGCCGCCGCGGCCCTGGCGGTGGTCTCGGCGTTCAAGCTGCCACTTCTCGAGGCCGCCAAGGCGCTGGGGAAAGCCGTCTTGCCGCCGCACCGGTCGAAGCTGCACGTTTTCGCCGGCCGCAGGGTGATGGATGATTGCTACAACGCGAATCCGACATCCATGTTGGCCGCGCTCCGCACCGTGGCCGTGTCCGCAGACGCCTCGGGAAGTGCCTTCGCGCTTCTGGGCGACATGCTTGAGCTCGGTCCCGAAACGGGCCAGGCGCACCACCAGCTTGGCCAGCAGGTCGCGCGTCTTGGTTTTGCCGGGCTGGCCGCCGTGGGCGAGTTGGCGTCGCAGCTGGCGACCGGGGCTCGCGCGGCCGGGCTGCACCGCAATCGCGTGCTGACGACGCTGGATCCGGTTCTTGCCGCGTCGGCGATTGCCGAGTGGTCCAAGCCGGGCGATTGGATTCTGGTCAAGGCGTCGCGGGGAATGCGCCTGGAGCGTGCCCTTGATGCGCTCGAAAGAAAGTTGGGAACCTAAGCCATGCTCTTCCACCTCTTTCAACGGCTGCGCGGTGAAGTGGGGGCGTTCAACGTCTTCCGCTACGTCTCGACACGCACCATG
Source organism: uncultured delta proteobacterium (assembly GCA_963723955.1). Classification (GTDB taxonomy): domain Bacteria; phylum Myxococcota_A; class Polyangia; order Fen-1088; family Fen-1088; genus Fen-1118. Next base: position 197,348 of record CAVRSU010000028.1, on the reverse strand, counting down.
CTCGCCACGCTGACCTCGCTTTCCATCACCTTCCTGGTGGCGCCCTGGTTCATCCGGCGCGCGCGCGCCCGCCAGCTCGGCGAGGTGATTCGCGACGACGGGCCCGCTGGTCACGCCAGCAAGCAGGGCACGCCGACCATGGGCGGAGCGCTCATCATCATGGCGCTGGTTACGGGCACGGTTTTGTGGTGCGACCTCACCAGCCCCTTGGTGTGGCCGGCTCTCTTCGTGACCGTCGGCTACGGGGCGCTGGGATTTGTCGACGACTACCTGAAGATCACCAAGAAGAACAAACGCGGCGTGCCCGGGAAGCTCAAGCTCTTGGTGCAGTTCGTGGTGGGCGCGGTGGCCGTGGGCTGGCTGTTCTATGGTGGCGGCCTCGAGCCGGACATTCGCCAACGTCTCGCCGTACCGCTGCTCAACTTCGAGCACCACCACATCCAGATTCCGCTGATGCTCTACGCTACCTTTGGCCTCGTTTTCGTGGTCATGGGTTGTTCCAATGGTGTGAACCTGACCGATGGCCTCGACGGCCTCGCCATCGGCCCGGTCATCGTCTCGGCCTTCACCTATATGTTGCTTTGCTATGCCGCAGGACAGACCCTGGCCGGTTTCAACATCGCGCACTACCTGGGCATGGCGCACGTCGTGGGCGCGGGCGAGTTGGCGGTCTTCTGCGGCGCCATCGGCGGCGCGGGCATCGGATTCCTTTGGTACAACACGCACCCGGCCCAAGTCTTCATGGGCGACGTGGGCGCCTTGGCCCTGGGTGGTGCTATCGGATTCGTGGCCCTGGCCACCAAGACCGAGCTGTCCTTGCCCGTGATTGGCGGCATCTTCGTGGTCGAGGGCTTTTCCGACATCATCCAGGTCGGCTACTACAAGGCGACCAAGCGTCGCATCTTCCTGATGGCCCCTATTCATCACCACTTCGAGAAAAAGGGCTGGCCGGAATCGCGAATCGTGGTGCGTTTCTGGATCGTTTCCTTTTTCTGCGCCATCGTTGGACTGCTTCTGACGTTGAAGGTTCGCTGATGCAGTCCCCGTACCGTGATTTGGCAGGCAAGCGCGTCCTGGTGGTCGGTCTTGGCCGCTCCGGGATCGCGGCGGCGCGGCTGTGCGCCACACGCGGCGCGCACGTGACCGTGAACGACGCCAAGAACACCGCCCAGATGCGTTCGGAGCTGGAGCTTCTGCCCTTGACCATTCGCCAGGAGCTGGGCGGCCATCCCGCCGAGCTTTTTGTCGCCCAGGACATGATCGTGCTTTCTCCTGGCGTGCCGCCCATGCCCCAGCTCGACGCCGCGCGGGCCAAGGGTGTGTTCGTGACGGGCGAGCTGGAGCTGGCTTCCTGGTTCATCGAATCGACCATGGTGGCGATCACGGGCACCAATGGAAAATCGACCACCACGACCCTGTGTGGCGCCATGCTGGGCGCCAATGGCCGGCCCACCTTCGTCGGCGGCAACCTGGGCACGCCACTGTCTGAAGCGGTCGGCACGCACGCCGGGCGGCTGGGCGGTAACTGCGTGGTCGAGGCGTCCAGCTTCCAGCTCGAAACCGTGCGCACCTTTCGCCCGCAGGTCGCGGTGTTGCTCAACATCTCGCCCGACCACCTCGATCGGTACCCGGATTTCGCGGGCTACATCGCCGCCAAACAGCGCATCTTTTCGGCGCAGACGGCGTCGGACTTCGCGGTGCTCAACATCGACGACCCGAACGTCGAGATCGCGGCCCGCAGTATCCAAAGCCGGTGCGTGCTCATCTCGACCCACAGGGCGCTCGGGGTCGGAGGTTGGCTCGAAGGCGATTCCTTGTGCGTCCGTCTTCCCGGCGGTCCCATCGAATACTATCCCGCGCAACTGCCAGGCCTGGTCGGCCGGCACAATCAAGAGAACGCCCTCGCCGCGCTCATGGCTGCGCGGCTCATCGGAACCTTGCCGGCCGAGGCGCGCCATGCCCTGGTCTCGTTCCGCCCGCTGCCCCACCGCATGGAGCTCGTGGGCGATTTCAACGACATCGAGTTCTACGACGATTCCAAGGGCACCAACGTGGGCGCGGTGGTGGCGGCGCTCGACGGATTCCCGCGCAAGGTCGTGCTCATCGCAGGTGGCAGGGACAAGGGCGGCTCCTACGCGCCGCTGGCCGAGGTCATGAAAAAGTACGGGCGGGCCGCGGTTCTCATCGGCGAAGCCGCGCCCAAGATCAGGGCCGCTCTCGCGCCGGTCGTACCGGTGGAAATGGCGTCGGACATGGACGAGGCGGTCGAGCTGGCCGCCAGCCTGGCCGAGCGCGGAGATGCAGTGGTGCTTTCGCCCGCTTGCTCCAGCTTCGACATGTACCGTGACTACGCCCATCGAGCCGAGGTCTATCGGACGGCGGTGCAGGTTCTCATCAGCAGTACGTCGGACAAGATTCCCCTGGATCCGGAGATGGACTGATGACCGTGCGCGAACGCATCGCCTGCTTGTGGCCGGGACGCAAACGCGATCTTCGCGCCGAGTACGGCGAAGGCGCGCAGCCGTCGGAAGGCCCGGACGTTTGGCTCGTCGCCGTGGTGCTGGCCCTGACCGGCTTTGGTATCGTGATGGTGTTTTCGGCGGGCGCCGTGTTCGCGGCCAAGACCTACGGCGACTGGACCTATTTCCTTAAGCGCGAATCGGTCTACGCCGGCGTTGGCTTGCTTGCATTCTTCGTGGGCTCGCGCCTCGACTACTCGGTGTATCGCAAGATTACCTATCCGCTGCTCTTTTCGAGCATGCTCCTGCTGGCGGCGGTGCTGAAGCTCGGCCCATCCATCAACGGCGCCGTTCGCTGGTTTCGTCTCGGCCCGCTGTCGTTCCAGCCGTCGGAGCTGGCCAAGTTCGCGCTCGCGCTCTACCTGGCCGTCCTGCTCGCGCGCAAGGCCGAGAAGGTGCGCGATTTCTCCATCGGCTTTCTGCCACCGCTCATCATGACCGGGGTGTTTCTTGGGCTTCTGCTCAAGCAACCCGACCTTGGCACCGCCGTCATCATCGGCGTCACCGCGCTCGGCCTCATGTTCGTGGCAGGCACGCGCACGAGCTACATCCTGATCTCCGTGCTCATCGCCGCGCCCATCGGCTGGAAGGTGTTCATCACCGGTGAATCCTGGCGCATGAAGCGGCTGCTTGCCTTTCTCTATCCTTGGCAATACCGCCGCAACACCGGCTACCAACTTTACGAATCGCTCATCAGCGTGGGCTCGGGCGGGGTGTGGGGCCAGGGCCTCGGCCAGGGCCATCAGAAGCTGTTCTTCCTGCCCGAGGCGCACACCGATTTCATCCTCGCCGTGGTCGGCGAAGAGCTGGGCCTCGTCGGGATCCTGTCCGTGCTGCTGTGTTTTGCCCTGCTGGTGTGGCGCGGGTTGCGCGCTTCCATGCGCGCGCGCGATGCCTACGGTTGCTATCTGGCCTTCGGCATCACCTGTCTTTTCGGCCTGCAAACCATCGTCAACATGTGCGTGGTGCTGGGCCTTTTGCCGACCAAGGGCTTGCCCTTGCCCTTCGTCAGCTACGGCGGCACGGCGCTGGTCATGAGCCTGTTCATGGCTGGCGTGCTGGCCAATATTTCGGCTCGGTTGCCCGAACCTTCGCGCATGACCTTGTGGCAATCGTTGCGTACGGTGCGCAGGCGGTCCAAGAACCGGCGCACCGGCGCTGCCGATGTGCGCGTGGTCGTCGAGGTGCCGTAAGTTGCGCCTGCTTGTCGCTGGTGGCGGAACTGGCGGTCATCTCTTTCCCGGCATTGCCATCGCCGACGAGGTGATCCGGCGCGGCGGTGGCGAGGTTCTTTTCGTGGGCACTCGCCGCGGCATCGAAACCCGCGCCGTGCCCGCCGCGGGCTATGCGCTCGAAACCTTGGATGTAAGCGGGCTCAAGCGCATGGGACTTTGGGGCACCCTGCGCGGCCTCTATCGCGTGCCGCTCGCGCTCGCCAGATCCATGGCCATCTTGCGCCGGTTCAAGCCGGGCGTGGTGCTGGGCGTGGGCGGCTACGCCTCGGGACCGCTCGTGCTCGCCGCCGCGCTCATGGGCTACCCGACGGCGATCCAAGAACAGAACAGCGTGCCGGGCATCACCAACCGCGTGCTGGGCAAGCTGGTGCGCGCAGTCTTCATCGCCTTCGAGGACGCCACTCGCTTCTTCCCTTCGCGCAAGATCGAACGCCTCGGCAATCCCGTGCGCCAGAAGATCGTGGCGGCTCTGGAGCGCGTGGGCGACGCGCAAACAGCGCCCGACAAGATGCGCATCCTGGTGGTGGGCGGCAGCCAGGGCGCACGGGCGGTGAGCGACCTGGTGACGGCCGCGGCAGCGATCCTGGCCGCGGCCAATTTGGACTTCTCCTTGGTCCACCAGACCGGAAGCGCGGATCGCGATCGCATTCAAGAACGCTACTGTGCGCTTGGTCTCGCCGAGCGGGTGGCGGTGAAGGCGTTTATCGAGGACATGGCGGCCGCCTACGCAGAATCCGATCTCGTGGTCGCGCGCGCTGGCGCCTTGACCTTGGCCGAGCTCGCCATCGCGGGAAAGCCGGCCATCCTCATTCCGCTGCCCACCGCCGCCGACGATCACCAGCGCAAGAATGCCGCGCAGTTCGCGAGCGTCGGCGCGGCGCTGGTTCTCGACCAAGGCGTGGCCCGCGCCGAGGATGTGGCGACGGCCATTGCGGGACTCGCGAAGGACAGCTCGAAACGGGCCGAGATGGGCGCGGCTATGCGCAAGCTGGCCCGGCCGCAGGCGGCGCGCGCAATCGTCGACCGTCTGGAGCTGCTGACGCAGAGAGCTTGAGCGTCGCCGCATGGAGAGGCCAATGCAATTGCTCTTCGACCTCGCTTCGCGGCGCTGGGTTCGTTCGCTCGCTGTCGCGGTAGTATGCCTTGTCGGTCTCGGCTTCTACCTCTCGCTGCTTGACCCCAAGTATCCCATCAAAGACTGGCTGTTCTGGCAGCTTCTGATTCTCTGGTCGTATTGTGCGGTCCTCAACGTCGCCTGCTTGGCGTTCGGTCACCTGATTCTCTTTCGCTTTCTCAAGGTACGCGACCGACCGGCTCTTGAGACGATCATCACGAGCGTGGCGGTTGGTTTGGTTGCATTCACGATGGCGATGTTCGTGGCGGGAGCGCTGTCGCTATACCGAATCTGGTTCGCAGTCGCTTTGCCGATCGGGATGCTCGTGGCCGGTGGTCCTTCGCTCTTGCGGTTGGTGCGGCTTTGGCGCGCCGACCGCGCCGCCACCGGGGTGCCGTCACCATGGACCGACGTCTTGGTCAAGGCGGCAATCGTCGCTGGCGTGATCCTTGTGGGGTTCGCGTACCTGCAATGCATGACACCAGCCGCGCTCAACTACGACTCGCGCTGGTATCACCTGACCATCGCCCAGGACTATGCGCGCGAAGGCCGCATCGTCGCCTTTCCCGCAGACTACAACAAATCGTTCCCGCACTTGGCCAGCATCGTGAACACCTGGGGCTTCTTGCTGCCGGGTTTGGACGATCCCCTGCGTTGGATGCTGGCGCTGCACCTCGAATTCTGCCTTTTGCTTTGGGCCCTGGCTGGCGTTGGTGCGACGGCCGCTTGGCTGGTCGAGCGTACGCGGGTCAAAGGCGCGTGGCCGGCCTTCTTCCTGTTCCCGATCATCTTCGACTACGACAGCAATCTGGGCGGCGGTGCCGATCACTTCGTCGGGTTCTTCGCGGCACCCGTCTTTCTGGCAGCAGTTCGCGCAGCCCGAGATCTGTCGCTCCGCCATTGCGCCCTGGTCGGGGTGTTGGCTGCCGGTGCGGTGCTGTCGAAATACCAGGCCATCTACCTCGTCGTCCCCATCGCCATTCTGATGGTCTGGCGGTGGTTCTGGCTGTCTATTCTCTCCGTCCGCGGCGCCGGGTTGATGGCCCGGTTGGCGCAACTGTGGCGCGCCCGACTTTGGCGAGGACCGCTCATCCTTCTCATGGCCGGAGCGCTGCTGACGGCGCCCCATTTCCTGAAGAATTGGATTTTCTATCGGAACCCACTGTATCCGTTCATGACCGAGCTCTTCGCGAGCAGCCGGCCCCGCCAACCCGATTCCCCAATCCTCGTCACCTATATGCTTACCGGCGACAGCACCATCCCGCGGGGGCCGTTGGCCAAGATCCTGGCCGACGCCATCAAGCTCGCTTTCACCTTCTCGTTCAAGATCAAGGTAACCTTGATGGGATCGCTGTTCACCCTGCTGCTAGCGACGATCCCCTTTCTGCGCAAGCAGAGGCGTCTGTGGACCGGCTCGATTTTTTGCATGATCGCTCTCATCACCTGGGCCTACACCTATCCGGTCGAGCGCTATCTTCAATGTGTCTTCCCGGTGATCGCCGGGGTAACCGCTGCTCTGATCATCCGTGCTTGGGAGCTCGGTCTATTCGCACGTGTCGGCGTGCTGGGCCTGGTCGGCTTCCAAGTGGTGGTCGGCGGGGATATCCCCTACTACGCTGGACAGGGGCGCATGGACGACGCGCTCAATCTAATCCGTAGCGGGCACGAGGGCAGAGCGAAGACACGATTTGATCACTACCTCAGTACGCAAGTTGCCCTTAACCGCCGACTTCCTCCAGACGCGGTCCTATTGTTCCACAACACCCGCCTCAGCCTAGGTGTCAATCGGCCTGTGTTTCATGATATTCCTGGATACCAGGGACTCATCGACTACCGCAGCGTGAAGACAGCGCGCGAGCTGTGCCAGCTTTATCGATCCCTTGGCATCACACACATCGTCCACGAACGAAGTGTCTGGCCTGCGCTGTCGAAGCAGGAAGAAGTGGTGTTTGCGGCCTTTCTCGCCCACTACGCGACGAACACCTACCGCGAGAGCGAGTACGAGGTCATCGAGCTTCCCAGAGAGCTTCCTCCGCAAGAGCCACCCTACCGGGCGCTGCTGCTCGGCTTGGGGAACTACGCCGATGGCGTCTATCCGGTTGAGGCTTTGGGCGTCTACGAGCCGCTTCCCGCGCAGTTCAAACAGTGGCCGGTGCCAGAGCTATCCGTGACATCCCAATCCGCAGGCCTGCCAGAGGTGATTGATCACGTGAATGCCGTCGTGATCGCAGACGGCACGGCGCCCTCGTCAGACCTGCAGCGCGCTCTGGGCGACAAGTTCATCAGGACAATGTCCTTCAGCAACCGCTTCGCCGTCTGGATCCGCAGTGCGCCTCCGGCGGTCAGATGACGGTTCCGGACGGAATCACGGCGTTCTTGGGAATGATCACGATGCCGTCTCGAATGTAGTACAGCGGATGGTCGACGTTCTCGTCCTTGCCTGCGGGCGAAATGACGACCTCGTCGCCGATGCGCGCGTTCTTGTCGATGATGGCGTTCTCGATGCGCGCGTTCTTGCCGATACCGATGCGAGGCAGGCCCTGCGCTTCGTGGGATTGGATGGATTCCATCGACTCGTAGTAGTCGCAGCCCATCATCACCGTGCGCGAGATCTTGCAGCCCATGCCGATGATGCTGCGAATGCCGATGACCGAGTTCTCGATGTGTCCGCCGTTGACGATGCAACCGTCGCACAACATGGCGTGATCCAGGGTGCCGCCGTTGATCTTCGAGCCGGGCAACCAGCGCGGCCGGCTGAAGATGGGTGCCGTCATGTCGAAGAAACTGAAGCGTGGCAATTCGGCGGCCAGATCCAGGTGCGCCTCGAAGAAGGCGCGAATGGTCCCGATGTCTTCCCAGTAACCCTGGAACACGTAGGAAAACACCGAGCGCGAACCGATGGCGCTCGGAATGATGTGCTTGCCGAAATCGGTTTGGTCGTTCTCCAGCACCTCCACCAGCACGTCGCGGTTGAAGACATAGATGCCCATGGAGGCTAGGAACAGCTCGTCGTCGCTGCCGAGGCGAAGACGGCCGTACCAGTCGCGTCGTAGGCGCAAATCGTCCAACACGGCCTTGTCCTTGGGTTTCTCGACGAAGCGACGGATGCGACGATCGGCGTCCATTTGCATGATGCCGAGGGAGCTGGCGTCTTTGCGAATCACGGGAATCGTGGCGATTGTGATCTCGGCGCCGGTGTCCTGGTGCTGCTGCAGAATGTCCCGGAAGTCCATGCGGTACAGTTGGTCGCCGCTCAGGATCAGGATGTACTCGGGCCCGTGGGTCAGAAAGTGAATCATGTTCTTGCGGACGGCATCCGCCGTGCCTTGCCACCATGAAGCGTCGGAAAACGTCTGCTGCGCGGCCAGAATTTCGACGAAGCCCCCGGTAAACGGGTCGAACTTGTACGATCCCGAGATGTGCTTGTGCATGGAGGCGGACTGAAACTGCGTGAGCACGTAGATATTACGCAGCTCCGAGTTGATGCAGTTGGAAATGGGGATGTCCACCAGGCGGTACTTTCCCGCCAGCGGCACCGCGGGCTTGGCCCGATCCTTAGTGAGCGGGAACAATCGCGTCCCTGCGCCGCCGCCCAAGATGACACTGAGAACCTTCTTGGTATTAACCGCCATGCCTGCTGCCTTTCCTGAGGAGCATGTCCCGAAGACCTCGCCGGGACCGCCACACCACCGTCACACGTTGCCACGTCTTGGCCAAATTTCCGCTCACTTCGGGTAGCCAGAAGGCCTTCACGGGGCCGGTGGTGGCGGTGCAAGACCTGGCGGCCACGGTGGCGGTCCGCCACCCGGCGGAGGCATGAACCCGAGATCTCCCGGACGGGGTGGACCGCCGCCTGGAGGCATGGGGCCGCCCAGCGGCATGGATGGGCGGTGGGCCTTCATTTCGTCGAGGGTCCTGATCTGCTCGGGGGTGAGAAGTTCGCGCAGTTCCTTTTCCATCTGCTCGTTGAGTGCCTGCACCTTGGGAAAATTCGCGCGCAGGATCGCTTCGAGCTGGGGACGGTAGCGTTCGGTAATTTCGTGCGCTTTCCCTTCCTGCTCGGGCGTGAGCTTCAGGGCTCCTGGCGGGCCGGGCAAGAAGGGCGCTGGCGGCCGGGGCGGGTGCGGCGGCCAGTGATTCCAACGTGAGAAGCCCGTGCCAGCGACCGCCCCGAGTAGAAAGGTGCCAAACAAAAGCAGCGCCGTGAGCAGGCGGATCTGGCGTGGAGAGCGTTCGGTGGTCATCAATTGCCTCCCAAGGTCCCCCAAAGGTCGCTTGGTTCAGGGATTTGGTTGTTGGCGGCCCAGTTGGCCAGGGTCAGCGCGGGGCTCCGTTGCACGACCGACACCCGGTCAGATCTGCCCGATGCGAGAAGGCCAGCTGTCCACGCCACGAGGCAAAGGCCCGCCGCCACGGCCAGAACGGGCCGAGCCCAGCGCAGCAGCTGCTGTTCGACTGAAAGTCGCTTGCGCCGTTCGGCCAGCGCTTTGCCCACGATCCCGTCCACGGCTCGTGCCCAACGAAGTTCGTTGCGGCTGGGATCGAGCGCAGAAAAGTCAATCCGATTGTCTTGCCGATCATCTTGCCGATCATTCATCCGTTCATCCGGCATGGTTTCCCTCTCCTCCGGCACTTGTCTTTGTGGGCAGCTCGCCGCCCAGTTTCGCGCGCAAGATTTGGCGCGCTTGGAAGAGGTGCTGGCGCGAATGCACCTCCGAGATGTCGAGCACCTCGGCGATTTCTTTGTGTGTCCAGTCTTCCAAGTCGTGCAAGAGAACCACCTCACGCTTTTCTACTTCGAGATCGCCCAGAGCGGAAATGAGTGCCTCGCGCATGCCGGCCGATTCAGAAGGCACGGTTGCGAATTCGAGGATCGTCGCTCCGGCCGGAGCGACGTCGCGCAGGCGCCGGCTGTCGAGAAAATTGCGCGCCCGGTTGCGGACGATTTGAAACAACCAAGCCGCGAAGCGCTCGGGTTCGCGGCAGGTGTCGATGGATTGGAATGCTTTCAAGAATGCTTCCTGGGCGATGTCTTCCGCATCCGCTGGCCGGCCCACCACGGAAAGCGCGATGCTGTAGGCTGGCCTCAGAAAAGCCTGGACCAGGCCGGTGAAGGCGTCTTCCCTCACCTCGCTGTGCGCGGTGGACCAAATCGGCGGTCGCGTCATGAGTGAGCACGTTTGGGTAGCTCTGTACCAGAAGACAGCCAACAGGGCACGACTGTTACGAGAATTCAGAATTCCAGCAACAGCCCTGCGCTCCAGGTGTTATCGCCAACGTGCAATCGGTTGCCCATACCCAGACCTGAAGCGTCGACGTGGGCGTACTCGCAGAAGGCATACATATGGTTAAGTCCGCTTTCGCTGTCCAGTTCCCGCATCGAGGCTGGATCGAGAATATCAAGTTGAAACGCGAGACCCGCCGACGCTTGCCAGCCCGCGGTTCCGCCGGCGCCTCGCCCTCCCTGGGTCAGGGTGGCGACATCTCCATTTCCGTCCGTGACTTTCCAAAACGTGTAGTTGAGTCCCACCTTCGCATAGGGCACCAAGGGCACGTTCCACCTCTCGGCGAAGACGTCCATGCGGTAGACGGCGAGCAGGGAGGTCGGGATGAGTCGGAGTGAGGTCACGTCGGCGGAGCGAACCCCCGTGGACACGCCGTCTGAGGTGCCGATGAACGCCTTGGCGGTCTCGCGAAAGTAGCCGATGCCAGCCCCGATGGCGAGCGTGCCAAAGCTCTTCAGCAGGTCGTAGTCGACCTCAAGCTGATAGAGAAGGCGCGTGCCCGTGCCAAACATGGTCTGGTGAGGCGTGGCCCCGTTCGAAAGGCCTGAATCGACGTCTGGCGAGTACGGACCAAGCCGAAATTCCATGGCCATGGTGCGCGGCGATTGGCCGTGGTCGCCTGAGCCAGATGGTGAGAGATCCGAGGAAATGTCCGGTTCCATCCCCATGGACTCGTGGTCGTGATACACAGCCTGGCCCTGGGCAGGCCGCACGTCGATGATTCCGGCCAGGGGGATGAGCCAGAACCACCTGCCGTGGCGCCTGATTTGCCGGCTCGCCCATGCGATGACTGCGCCGAAAATCAACCAGGCCAGAGCGCCGGGGCGCGCGACACCGCGGACAACATCGCAATAGCCGCCCACTGCCTGGCCACCCTCGTTCACGTATTCGTTGTAGAAATCGACGGTGCGGATGGGCGTGGCGGCAATGGCCTCGGTGGGCGAGCTGAGATTGCCATCGTTGTCCACAGCCACCATGAGCAGCGTGTACTCCACGTCGTTCTCGAGATTCTTGAGACGATAGCTGGTCTGGTCCGCCGCGATCAGGCCCGAACAAAGATAGGTAGCATCGAGGTTGTCAAAGGTGGCGGCAAAGGTCGTCGATGCCAGCGCGTCTTCGTTAGGGCAAAGCGCGTTTGCCGAGAGCGTGGCCGGCGAGACATATTGGGCGTCGTAGGGGCTGGTGCTGAAGGCAACGGTGCTGGTGCCGCGGTGGCAGAACACGAGGTAGCCGGCGAGATCGGAGCTGCTCGACGACGCGCTGGTGCTGGCCGTCCAGCTGAGCAGTAGGGCCTGCTGTCCACCTTGCACCGACAAGTCCGTCGGTGCGGTTGGAGGCTTGCCATCCAAGCGCAAGCTCAGCGAGGGCGCGCCGTCGCCGGTCAGATCGGCGCTGCCGTCGGAAGCGGTATCAATCCACAACCAAATATACTGGGTCTTGAGCAGGTCGCAACTGCCAGAGGACGAACCGAAAAGATCGGCGACAGACACCTCAGTCGAGATCCAGTAACCATTCTTGGTGAGAGAGCTGAGGTCATCGACCTCATCGAGCAAGACGCAGTCGTAGGACGACTCCGTCGGATTCGGATGTACATCCGTTGCTCTGGCTGAGATAGAGGCGGGCATCGCCGTCGGCGCCGCTGGCCGCAAGCAAGGTGCTGATCTTGGTCACGGCCGTCGTCGTCGCCTCAACAACGAAGCGAACCGTGCTCGCGCAATTGCAGCGAGCGCCGTCGAAGTAGGTCTTGGTATCGCTCGTGCTGAGCTCACTCCACGATCCGCTGGCGCTCTTGACCTGGACATAGATGGTGAAATCACTCTCGGCCAAGGCGGTGGTGCCAGTGGTCCCACCCGTTGAATTCTGGGCCAGCGCTCGGGTAGCGAGCAGCTCGACGACGAGGACGATCAGGAGGTGAAAGCTGAATCGACGTGGCATGGAACGACTTTCAGGGTGCAGGCGGAGAGGAGGGTCAAGGCCGATACCGCGGCCGGGTGCGCTCAGGGCTCGACGGCGTGCAACGTAGACGGGGAGACGACGGCGTCGCAGGCGAAGCGCGTGGGGTGAGAGAACCCGGCCGCGGACCAGCGCGGATCTTAATGCCGTGGCGGGTGAGGTGGCATGCAGGCCAGTGGCCCAGCACCGCTCGGCGAATTCCTGCACTTGCCTTCCACGTCGCGACCATGGTGGGACACGGTGCAGGTCGCGCCTTCGCTCAGCTTGGCGCAGGCCTCGACGGCCTCGGCAGGCGGAGGCGGCATGCACGCGAGCAGGTCACTCCCGCCAGGGCCCTTGGCACAGGTTCCTTCGACGGACTGTCCGTGAAGCGAGAGCGTGCAAACCGCGCCCTCCTTCTGATGGGCACAGGCGTCGATGGCTTCTTGGGGTGGCCTCGGCGGTGGCGGCAGGCATGCGAGTGGCTCTTGCCCCTCTGGTCCTTTCACGCATTTCCCCTGAACCGACTGCCCCTGAAAGGAAACCGTGCACGTGGCTCCTTCTTTTTGATTGGCGCAGGCGTCGACCGCTTCTTGGGGCGGTTGGGGCGGACCTGCGTTGTCGTTGGCCGCAAGCACTTGCTTGGCTGGCAGGCCAGTCATTGCCGCCAAGGCCATGCTGGCAAAGAGTCCTAGGGTCTGCGTGCTCATCGAGGTCTCCTTTGTGGATGGTTTCGATGGCAAGACAGCTCAGAAGGCCCAAGCGTTAGCCCAATAACGAACGCGGACGCTCGACTGTCTTCTCATCACGCGCATGCGCCCCGTTCCATTGCACAAGAGCCCGGCCAGGCACCTGACCAAGAACCCATGGGCGATTCTGGTGCTTGCCGAGGATCTGGATCTGGGCCGCCGTCTTGAGCAGGCACTCGCGCACCCCGATTTCCGTTTCGCGCTGGCTCGTCCCGAGGAGTTGGCTCAGCTCGCCGGTGCATCTGTAACGTTCGACCTGGTTCTGCTTCACGTCGGTCGCGAACGCGCCGAGGGCGCTCTGCTGCGCGCGATCCTGCGCAAAGGCAGCGGGTGTGTCGTGGTTCTTTCTCGCACGGCGACGGGCGTGGAAAGAGCGACCTGGCTTGAGCATGGGGCCGACGATTGTTTGAGCTACCCTTGTGACAGCGAAGAGCTATGGGCCCGCCTGCGCGCTTCCGTCAGACGTCGCCCGCCCGGCATCAAGGATTTGCACCTATTGAGGGTTGGGTCGTTGGTTCTCTCGCCACAGGAGAGAACGGCCGAGATGGACGGCCGTCCACTATCGCTCACCACATGCGAGTTTTCCCTACTGGCGGCCTTGGCAGAACGCGCAGGTCAGGTGTTGGGCCGGGAACAACTCATGGAGATCGTCAAAGGATCCGCAGATCTCGCATTCGAACGTTCCATCGACGTTCAGGTTTCGCGGTTGCGCGCCAAGCTCCAGGATGATTCGCGCCGGCCGCGAATCCTGAAGACGGTGCGCGGAGCCGGTTACGTGTTGGTCCCGGCGAAGTGACTCCATGCGAACAGCCGCACGGATTCGTCCTCGGTGGGTGGGTTTGTTTCCAAATGTTTCAGTCGCGAAAGTTCGCGCGGTGAGGTGACGAAACCCGATCTGACCATTTCACATTTCACTTCACCCAAGGAGGCCCTTATGTCAGTTTCGAGCGTCGGCAGTTCTACAAGCTCGATTGATTTCTCAGAGCTGCGCAAGAAGATGGCCGACCGCATGGCCGAAAAGATGCTGCAAGGATTTCTCGACAGCGACGGCGACGGCGCTATTTCGAAGAGCGAGCTGGCCAAGGCAAGTCAGGCCGCTGCGAGCAGTTCCTCATCCACCAGCACCTCCGCGACCGACAGCACGGAAAGCTCGTCCTTAGACGACCTCTTCAAGGCCATGGACGCCGATGGCGACGGATCCGTGTCCAAGTCCGAGCTGGCGGCCTTCATGGAGAAGGCCGGCCCGCCCCAAGGGCCGCCGACGGGTGCGCCACCCGCGGGTGGTCCGCCTCCTGGCATGCCGCCGGACATGGGCAGCGCGGACGCAACCACCTCGTCGAGCACGACTTCGACCACAGGCAGCACGAGTAAAACCAGCAGCTCGACCGACCCAATGGACGCCAACGGCGATGGGACAGTCACCGCCGAAGAGCGCATGGCGTTCGCCTATCAGCAACTGATGGCAGCGTTGCAGCGACTCGGCGAGGCCGCGGGCGACAACGGAAGTACCAGCACCACAAGCGTCACGTCGTAGTCGACCAGAGGCGGGCAGGACCTTGTGGTTCGCCACCCTCGTCGCGGCGGTCTCCTGAGCTGCCACTACCGGAAGGCGGCCTGAAGTCGTTCGCGGTCAGCCCTGGTCCGCGGGGATAGACTTTTCCGCACAGGACGGTAACGCCACGTATTGCAGGGGCGTTGGCTCGGCCCGCGTTCGCTCACTCGTATCGGAGGGCGTCGATGGGATTCAGGCCGGCCGCCCTGCGGGCCGGGAAGAATCCGAAGACGACGCCAATCGCTGCCGAGAAGATGAACGATAGCGCGTTGATGGATGGGTTGAATAGGTAGGGGATGCCCATCAGGCTGGCCAGGCCCATCGATGCTCCGGTGGCCAGCGCGATGCCTAGCAGGCCGCCAGTGCCCGACAGTACCACCGCCTCGATGAGGAACTGGAGCAGCACTTCGCGCTCGAATGCACCGATGGCGAGGCGGATGCCGATCTCGCGGGTCCGCTCAGTCACCGACACGAGCATGATGTTCATGATGCCGATGCCACCGACAAGGAGGCTCACCGCGGCGACCGCGCCGAGCAGCATGGTGAGGATCTTGGTCGTGCTGGTGAGCGTCTCCGCGAGTTGGCGAGTGTCCATCACGCGGAAGTCGTCTTCCTCGGTCTCACCAATCCTTCGTCGCTCGCGTAGGAGCGAGGCGAGCTGCAACTTGACTGCATCCATCGAAGCTTCCTGCTTCACCGAAACCATGATGCGGCCGATGTCCTGCGTCCCGGTAAGTCGGCGCTGGACAGTGCGCAGCGGCATCACCACCATGTCGTCCTGATCTTGCCCCATGGCTGCCTGGCCCTTGCTTCTGAGCAGGCCGATGATCTCGCAGGAGAACCCCTTGAGCCGAATCTCGCTGCCCACCGGGCTCTGCCCGCCGAACAGCTTGTCGCGCACGGTTTCGCCGACCACGCACACCGCTTTGCCGGCGCGCTCCTCGTTGTCACTGAAGGTTCGGCCGGTGGCCATCTCCCAATTGCCGGCCACGAAGAAATCGTTGTTGGTGCCAGTGATCTGGGTGGACCAAGCGTGGGCCTGATACACGGCAGTCACCGACTTGGTGACCACCGGCGCAACCCCGCGCGCGGACAGGATTTGCGCACGCATGGCGTCCACGTCGGCGCTCTTGAAGCTGGGGGCTCCCAGCTCGGAGCCGGGTCCGAAGCGCTGGCCCGGTACCATCATGAGCTGGTTCGTGCCCATGGCGGCGATCTGGTCGGAGACGGATCGCGTGGCGCCGTTGCCCAGGGTCACCAAAGTGACGACGGCGGCGATACCGATGACAATGCCCAGAATGGTGAGGAACGAGCGCATGAGGTTACGTCGGATGGCCCGTAGGGCAAGGAGCAGCGTGTTCCACAGCATCAGGCGACCTCCGCGTTCCGGTTGTCGTTTGCCACGCGCCCGTCGACGAAGCGGATCACGCGTTTCGCATAGGCTGCGATGTCGGACTCGTGGGTGACCATCAGAACGGTGATGCCCTGGTCTCGGTTACACCCCGTGATCAGGTCCAGGATCTCCTGACTGGTTCGGGTGTCCAAGTTGCCGGTGGGCTCGTCGGCCAGTAGCACGACTGGTCGGGTGACGATGGCGCGCGCGATGGCGACCCGTTGCTGCTGGCCACCTGATAGCTCGGCGGGGCTGTGATGCTCCCAACCCGCAAGCCCCACCTGCTCCAGGGCTGCACATGCGGCGGCGCGGCGCTTGGCAGCAGCTTCGTGACGGTAAATGAGCGGCAGCTCGACGTTTTCGAGCGCCGTCGTGCGCGCGAGCAGGTTGAAGCCCTGGAACACGAATCCCAGGTAGTGTCGCCGCAGCTGGGTTCGTTGGTGCTGCGACAGTCGCTCGACATGAACGCCCTGGAATTCGTAGCTGCCGCCCGAGGGTGTGTCGAGACAACCGAGGATGTTCATGGTCGTCGACTTGCCGGAGCCGCTTGGGCCCATGACTGCGACGAAATCCCCGGCTGCGATGGAGAGATCGATGCCTTTCAGGGCCTGGAACGCCGCCTGCCCGCGACCGTAGGTCTTGGTGACGGCGGACAACCGAATCAGGGCGTCGTCGCTCATGGCGAACCCATGGCCTGGGTGATCACCTGGGTTCCCTCTGCCAGCGTTGCGCCGAGCACTTCGGTCATCTGGCCGTTGGTGGTGCCTGTTTGGACTTCGGTCGCCAATGTGTGGCCATCGCGCAGCACCCACACCCTCGGCCGGCCGTTGGCCAAGGACATGGAGGGCTTTGACGGCTGGCTCGGAGGCCGCGGCATCAGCTTGCCCACGATGCCGCCAGGTGGGCCTCCAGACGGGGCGCTGGGCGATGGCGGGGTGAAGCGCAGGGCTGCATTCGGCACGAGCAGGATGTTGTCGCGGGTGACCGTGACGATGGCGGCGGTGCCGGTCATGCCCGGGCGCAAGCTGAGGTCATCGTTGCTCACCGCGAGTACCGTCGGGTAGGAGACGACGTTGTCCTTGGTCTGGGAGCCGTAGCCGACCCGGGTGATGACCCCGGTGTACTTGCGCCCGGGCCAGGCATCGACGGTGAACGTGGCGGATTGGCCCACCCGCACCTGGCCGACGTCGGCCTCGTCGATGTCCACTTGCAGCTTCATCTTCGCCAGATCCTCAGCCAGCGTGAACAGCACCGGCGCCTGGAGCGCGGCGGCCACCGTCTGTCCAGGCTCCACCTTGCGGGTGAGCACGATGCCATCTATGGGCGAACGGATGGTGGCCTTGGCGAGGTTGGTTTCGTCGGATTGGAGATTCGCCCGAGCCTGGGTAACGCTCGCGCCAGCGCTGGCTTGATTGGCCTCGGCGCGCGTCAGATTGGCTTCGGCCGTGGTCATTTCGCTTCTTGAAGGTACCTTGCCCCCCGACAAGTCTGCGACTTGGCGATACCTCGCCAGCTGGGCACCCGCCTCTTCCATCGTGGCGCGTGCCTGCAGCACCTGCGCCTCTGCAGCGGCCAGGCTGGCGCGCGACTTAGTCACCGCGTCCTTGAGCTTGGAGAGATCGAGCTGTGCCAACACCTGGCCCTTCTTCACGCGGTCGTTCTCGTCGACCAGCACCTGGGTCACGATGCCGGAAAGCTCGCTGCCAACCTCGACCTTGTTGGTTGGTTGCAGGTTGCCCGTGGCGGACACCATGACTACCAGTGAGCCTCTCGTGACCGGCTCGGTCGTGTAACGCGGCCCTGGCGATTGGCCACCCGGCCGGAGGCCCCAGCAATGCTGCCATGGCCGCGATGGCCAGAATGGCGGCGCCGACCATCCATGGTCGGCGATGCGAGAAGAAGCCGCCAGATTCGGCCTCGAGGATCGTGGCAAGAGGCGCGGGCGGAGTTGGGTCGATTGCGTTGGTGGATCTCATGAGGCCCCCTTGTCTGCCGATCGGGATTCGGGCTCTTGCGACCAGCCCCCGCCCAACGCTTTGTACAGACGAATGAGGGCAAGAACCCCGTCGGCGCGGGTGCTGGCCAGGCTGTCTTCCACGGATAGGACCGTGCGTTCGGTGTCGATCACCGACTGGAAGTCGATGATGCCGGCGCCGTAGCGCTGTCTTGCCAGTTGGGCCGCCGTACGAGCAGCCGCACCTGCCCGGACCAAGGCCTCGCCGCGTTCGCGGCTGCGGGCCAGAGCCACGAGCGCGTTCTCGACGTCTTGCAGAGCGGTGAGTACCGTCTGTTCGTAGGCCACCTGCGCTTGCTCACGGACCGCATCTTGCGCGATCACTTGGTTCTTCAGGCGCCCGGCGCTGAAGATGGGCGCGGCGATTCCGCCCAGCAGCGAATAGGAAGCACCGGTGCCGCCACCCGTCGCGTCCGGAGACAACGATTCGAGGCCGATGGATCCGGAGAGCTTGAAAGTCGGGTAGCGCGCAGCCTCGGCTACACCGACACGGGCGGTTTCTGCTGCGAGCTTTCGCTCGGCAGTATGTACGTCGGGCCGTTGGCGTAGGGTATCTGCGGGAATCCCCACCGCGACTCGAGATGGAATTTCTGGCAGCGCACCAGCGGTCGAGAGTCGCGCGTGCAGCGTTCCAGGCACTTTGCCGAGGAGGATGTCGAGACGATGCTCCGCCTCCGCCAGGCTGCCGTCGAGGCTGGGGATCTGCGCCACCGTCTGTTCCCGGTTGCTGCGTGCCTGTTCCACGTCCTGGGCGTTGACCAAGCCGGCCCGGGCGCGAAGCTCCGTGAGCTCTAGCGTCTCGCTCTGACTTGCGAGGTTGGTGCGGGCGATGTCGAGGCGGCTCTGCAGAGAGCGGACTTCGACGTAGCTTTTCGCTACCTCGGCGACCAGGGAGACTCGCACATCGTCGAGACCCGCCGCGATCGCTTCCTGATCCGCTACGGCTGCCTCGACGCTGCGGCGCACGCCCCCGAATACGTCGAGCTCCCAGCTCGCATCGAAGCCGGCACTGAACTGGTTTCCCGCGACCGTGGCGGTGCCGGCGCCCACGGAGTTTGGGCCAACGATCGATCCCGAGCGGCTGGCCGAGGCAGAGGCGCTCACGTCGGGGTAGCGCCCCGCGCTCGCCACCCCTTGGCGGGCGCGCGCCTCCCGAAGTCGAGCCTCGGCCTTGCGCACATCCAGACTTTGTCGCTGCGCCTCGTCCACGAGCTGGGAGAGAAGAGGATCGTTCAATCGCCGCCACCACTGACCGACATCGTCGCCGCGGGCATTGGCATCCGCCACCTGGGGCGCTGTTGTTTCCAGTCGGCTCCACTTGGCTGGAGCGTTAGGCTCGGTCTTGCGATAGGTCGGACCCACTACTGTACAGCCGAGGATGCCGAGACTTGTCAGCATGAGGAGCTCCCAGGCCAGCCTGCTGGTCGGGTGGACGGTGATTCTTGAGCACGTGCTCAAATAATCGACAAAGAAATTCGCGACCCTGGCTCGCACAACATTCATCCTTGTCGTCTCTGTCGTCTCTGTCGTCTCTGTCGTCTCGACCGTGCGGTCTTGATGGCCCCGTACGCAACGATTTCGACCAGCCCCCTAACGAACGCAATCCGGCCGTCATGGCTCTGCGCCGCCTGCCCCGATCGCACGTAGTCGATGCACGCTCCGAAGATCGCGCGGGCCGCGACAGTCGCATCGATGGCACGCACTCTACCGAGATGGCTCTCCGCCTCGAAGTAATTCCCGATAAGCTCTACGATCTGCTGTGGTGGTGGCTTTGGGGTCTGTGCAAAGAGCAGCTTGTGGATCTCTCCCGAGGTGGGGCTGGTCATGGCCAACTCGATGAAGGGGTGCGCACGTGACACACTATCGAGCAAGGTTTCGACGATCCTTTCGAGGTTCTCCACAACGCCACGCTTCCCGGCGCTCCTCGTGATCTCGCGCAGCAGCGCTGGCGGTTGCGTCTCGCGCTGGATCACTGCTGCGAGCAAGGCTTCCCGGTTTTGATAGCGGTAAAAGAGGATTCCCTGGGACACCCGCGCCCGCTTCGCGATCTTGGCGGTGGTCGCCGCGTGCCCCTCCTCGCGAAACACATCTCGTGCGGCGTCGAGGATCTCTTCTTCCCGGATGCTGGTTGGGCGTCCGCGCATCATATATTGAGCGTGCACTCAATATATGCCTCTGTCAAGAGACAGCTTGGGGCTTCTGTTTCAGGGTCGACTGCCCCTCGGCATCGGCCTAAAGCGGATCTTGTGCTCCTGGTTGTGGGGACACGCAACAACGGTTCAACGTCTATCGGCCCCAAGATATCCTTCGATGGAACTCGAGGCCCGACCGAGCCTAGCGCAGCTGATCGAGGAGCGCGCGCGCTTCTTCGAGATCGGGGTTTTCTTGCAAGGCGCGCTTGACGAAGATGATGGCGCGCGAACGATCCTTCGCCCGGTGAGCGATGCGTGCCTGGCGCAGGTACGCAAGCGCCAGAACCTTGGCGTCCTTCACCGGATTCGCCGCGACCACGCGCAAAGCGCGCAAGGCCAGTTCGTCGTCGCCGATGGTCTCGGCCAGATCGGCCAGCTCGTTGGCGATGGCGACGCTTCGGCGATCCACATCGAGCGCCTTCTTGAGCGCTTGCAATTGACCATCGCGATCGCCCATGACCGCCGCCAGCTTGGACTGGCGCTGGTACAGGGTCGCGAGCTCCTCGGACTTCATGGACTTGGAGTCGGCGAGCAGGTCGGTCAGGATGACGGATGCTCGATCAAGCCTGCCCGCGGCGGTGTAGGCGTCGAGCAACATTGAGCGCGTGGACCTGTCCGCGGACGGCAGCGCAAGCGCCTTCTCCAGCGCCACGGCGGCATCCGCGCCCTCCCCGACGGCCAGCAGGGCCTGGCCGATCTGCACGTACAGGCCGAAGCGCTCCTTCTCGTCGGGTTCGCTGTCGGCCATCTCGTTGCGCAGGCGCGCCGATTCGACGATGTTGCCGGTCGAGGCGTAGAGCCCGGCCAGGCGCAATTGCAGCCCGCGATGACCCGGCATCTCGCCCAGCACGCCGGACAGCCAGGGCAGGGCTTCTTCTCCGCGCCCGAGCTTCTCGCACGTGTCGGTCAGCGCCAGCACGGCTTGGACCTTGGCGTCGCCCTCTTCGATGTGCACCAGGCGAGCCCACACATTGGCCGAGGATTCCCAGCGCTCGGCCGCGATGAAGATGTCGCGCATCTGGCAGAGAAACTCGCGATCGTCCGGGCAGGCTTCGATCCAACGGAACAGGACTTGATCGGCCTGCTCGTGGTCGCCGCCGAGGCGCAGGATCTCGGCCAAGCGCAAGGTCGCCGCCCGTGCGGCTGGCTTGTCTTCCGCGCTCGTGGTGCGACCGGCGGCGCGGGTCAGCACCGCGGCCAACTCGGTTGCGGTGTCGCTGGCGCCGAGAGCCAGCGCCTCTTCCAGATCTCGCGCTGCGGCTGTGTCGTCGTGGTTGCGCACGGCCAACTCGGCGCGCAGGCGCAAGAGCCCCACGCGCATGGCGCCCTCGGGAGTCCTGGCCAGGATCTCGCTGACCGCCGAAATCGCCTGCGCCGTATCGTCGGCCTCGATGAGCGAATCGCACAGCTCGCGCACCAGATCGAAATCGGATGGATCGGCCTCCACCGCTCGGCGCAGAGTCTGGGCCGCACCCTTGGCATCGCCCAGTTTCTCACGTTGCAGGTGGGCCACCTTGCGCAACATGCGCGTGGTCTTGTCGGCATCGGGCTGTCGGCTCGCCTCCTGGCCGAAGAGCTGCACGACCTCCGCCCAACGCGAACGCTGGGTGTAGAAGGCAGCGAGCCTTTCGAAAATCTCCGCGCTACCCAGAGCTCGCTCGCGACCCAGAACCAGGGCGCGCTCGGCTCCGTTCTCGTCGCCAATCCCCAGGCGCAGATCGCAAAGCGCGATGGCCTGGGCCGCGGCATTTTCGCCCGCCTCGCCCCGCAACACCTCTTCGCAAAGCGCGGCGCGCTCGGCCACTTCGTTCTCGCCGGTCAGAAGCTCGGCCAGCGACAGTTGCAGCGAACGCTTGACGGCCGCGTCGGGCAGCGATACCGCCAGGGCCGAACGATAGACTTCCTTGGCCTGGGCCGGATCGGCCTTCTTGACCAGGTCGCCAAGTCGCCGCGCCAAGGTCGCGCGGGCGGCGCCGCCCGCCGAACCATCCCCGCTCGACAGCGCCTCGGAAAGCAAGGTCACGGCTTCGCTGACTTCACCCCGCTGTTCATGAATATCGGCGAGCAGCGTGAGCGCCTCGGGATGTCCCGGCTCTTCGAGCAGGACATCGCGCAGCGCCGCAGACATGGCCTCGCCTGCGTCGCCGCTCTTTTGCAGGTACTTCGCCCAGGCCATTCGAACCGCGCTGCGATCCCCACGACCCATGAGCTTCTCGACTAGATCGCCAACCAGTGCCTGCAGGGCCGAACGCTGACCGAGCCGCGCGTACAAATCGAGCAGCGGCTCCCACACCTCGCGGTCGGTCGGGTACAGCCCGCGCAGGTGCTCCAGCAACTGGGCGGCCACCGCGCCGAATTCGGGGACGGCGGCGGCGGCCCTGGCGGTTTCGCGCACGAGCGGCGTAAGCCGTGGGTTGGCCCACTCCTCGCGTGCCTGGTCGAGCACGCGCGCTGCACCGGCCATGTCGCCTCGGGCGCGCAGCCGGCGCGACAGATCGCCGACGGCCCACAGGCCTTCGCGCAAACCGCCCGCGGAAGTGGGCGCGACCTCGATGGCGCGCGCGAGCATGCGCTCGGCCCGCTCGCCTTCGCTCAGCGAAATCGCCAGCTCGACGCCTTCACGAACGTCGCCAAGCTGCGCCCCGGGTAGGGACGCCCGCCGTTCGAGGAAGTCGAGCAGCATGCGTTCGTCTTTGGACGCCCGTGCGACCTTCTCGTAGACCGGAAGCACGCGCGCCAGCGCCGAATCGGGAACCTGCGCGCCTAGCACGATGGCCGTCGCGCGCGGCAAGTCGGGCTGCACTTCCACCGCCTCGGCCAGGGCATCAAGTCCATCCTCGCGCGTGTCCACCTGGCCGACCTGGGCTTCGGCCAAGCGATACAGAAGATCGCCCTTCTCGGCGTCGGAAGCCGCGGTTTGCAGCAAGCGGCGCAGCCCGGCCACGGCGCGCTTGATTTCCGCCGCATCGCCAATCTGCGCGGCCACGCGGACAAGAGCGCTCTGCACCTCGGCCTGGCGCCGATTTGTCTGTTCGGCGCGACGGAGGAAGCCGAGCGCGCGATCGAGCAGGTGCAAATCCTTCTCGGTCACGTCAGTCGCGCGCAGCAAGAGATCGGCCAGCGTCGCCGCGTCGTCGGCGCGCCGAAGTTTGTCCGCCGCGCCCACGACGGCATCGAGATAGGCCTCGGCCTTGCCAAGCCGTACGGCGATGCCGCGGGCCAGGGTGTGCGCCTCGGCGCTGTCCGGTACCTTGGTCAGGATCTCCAGCACGACCGAAAACCCCTCTTCGGCACGACCGACTTTTTCCAGCACGCTCGCCCGCTCGCATACCACCAAGGCCTCGCCGCTGATGTGGAGCGCCGCCGCTTGGCGCTTGGCGAGGAGATCGAGCAGGGTTTCGTGGTCACCGTCCGCGAGTAGCGCCGCCTGGATCCGCCGCGCCTCCACGGGATCGTGCAGGGCGCGCGCCACGACGGACTCGAGGTGCTCGGCGGCCTGGGCCTTCTGGCCCTGGCGGAGCGCGAGCCGGCGCAGGCGCACCAGAACCTCGCCCGCGGTCATGGTGGAATCGCCACTGTGCCCGCGGCGGGCGAGCACGAGCAGCGCGCGGTAGGCCTTCTCGGCGCGCTCGAGCTCGCCACGCTCCTCGGCCACTTCGGCCAGAGCCAATTGCACGTCCACGCTGTCGAGCAAAACCGCGGCGGCTTGGTCGAGGTGCTTGGCCGCGAGGTCGGGGTTCTTCTCGGCCCGCGCCACCGTGGCGATCTGCAGGTGCAGTCCCGCTCGCTCGCGCGATTGCCGGCGACCATACTCCTGCAGCAGCCCTTCCAGCACCGCCCGCGCCTCGGCCAGGCGGCCGGACGCGCGCAAGCCGTCGGCAAGCGCCAGACGCAGATCCCGCTCCTCGGGGGCAAGCCCAACCGCCCGCTCCAGCACCGGCACGGCCAGCGCGGGATCGCGCAGTTTCTCCTGGCAAAGCGCCAGCACCTCGCGCGCGTTCGCCACCACCGTTTCGGGGTCTTGCGTGTGCGTGGAAAAGGCCGAGAGCGCGCGCAAGAGCGCCTCGTGGTGTCCAGCCTCGCGGTGCAGTCGTGCCAGCATGGTCCACAGCTCGGAGGCCTCGGGCTCCTCGCCCAGGGCGCGTTCGAGAGCGGCCACCGCGCGATGGCGCTGGCCACCTTCGAGGTAGGTTTGCGCCAGCTTGGCCACCGCCGCGCGCTTCTCGGCGGGCGCGCCCGTGGACATGCGCTGTTCGAGCCAGCTCGCGGCGGCCAAAGGTTCGCCCGCGGCCTCGTGCAGGCGCGCCAGCGCTTCCATGGCCGACGGATCGGCGGCCAGCTGCGCGACCTTCTCGTACGCGCCGATGGCGCGCGCCGGATCGCCAAGCTGTTTTTCGAACAGCAGAGCGGCTTCTTGCCAAAGCCGGGCCGCGGGCAAGGCATCGCTTTGGTCTTCCAGCTTGCGCGCCTGGGCGATCAGGATGTCGGCCAGCTCGGGGTAGCGGCCTCGAGAACGCAGCAGCTGTCCAATCGCGTCGAGCGTGGCCACGTGGCCGGGACTGTCTTCCAGATTGGCGAGCAGCATTTCGAAACGGCCGGTGCGGCTCTCGACGATTTCGCCCAGGCGGGCGATGTCCAGGCGCAATGCCAGGCGCTCGTCGGCCGAGATGGCGTCGTCGAGCTCGCGCCGGCGCAGGGCGAGCAGATCGCTCAGCAGATCGGCTTCCTCGTAGAGCTTGGCCAGCGCCTTGGTCGCGCCGCGGTTCCGCGGATCTTGATCCACGGCTTGACGGAGGAGCTCGCGCGCCAGCTTCTTGTCTACCTCGGTGGCCAATTCGCCGGCCCGTGCGCGCAGGGTTTGCGCCACATCGGCGGCGATGGGCAGACGGCTGGCTTCGAGCAGGTAGTCCACGGCGCGACGGATGTCGGATTTGTCCCGGCTTGCCCCGAGCTGCTTGGCCAGCCCCTGCGTCGCGCGCACCAGGCAATCCGTGGCCGTGGATTTGCCTTCCGCCGTAAGCCCCGCGCGCAGAAGTCCCGCGCAGCGATCGAACAAGCTGGTCAGAACCGCCCGCGCAAGTCCCGGCTCCTTCCTCTCCTGCTCGGCCACGTCCAGTGCCTCGACCAGCGAATCGAGCTCGCGCGGCACCAGCGTCGCGATCTGCACCAGGGTTTCATAGAGCGGCTTGCCGCCGCGAGCGCGCTGGGCCTCGGCTAGCTTGCGCAGCGTCGGCACGTGCGACGGGTCCCAGTCCCGCGCGCGCAAGAGTGCCTTTTCCCGCCACTGGGCTGCCTTGTCCGGCGCGACGGCGTAGTCCGCGATGCGCTCCTCGACGGCGCGGCCTAGCGCGCCCGAGACGCCGGCCTTTTTCGCCAGCGCGGCGGAAAGCAATCTCCCCAGGGCCCTGAAACGGTCCTGCGCGTCGCTGGCACCGCCAGCGGCCGCTTCCATCAAGGGCAGGAAATCGCCGACCAGGACACCGGCGTCGAAGGGCTCGGCCAGGGCTGCCTCGACCGCGGTTTGGAAGGCCCCTTGCTGGCTGGCCAGGCGCACGACGACGAGACGCACGGCACGGTCGGCGGGCGCGGCCTTTGCGGCCTTCTCGGCGCAGGCGAGGGCGGCGGGCCTGTCGCCCTCGTTCTCTTCGAAGAGTCGGCTGGCGATGAGGAGGAGCTGGGTCAGGCGCGGCGCTGCGGGCGGTAGTGCCGCGCTCGCCTGTTCGATGGATTTCGCCGCCCGCGCGTATTCGCCGGTGGCCGCCGCCAGACGCAGGATTTCGGCCTCGGCTTGCGTGTCGTCGGGGCGAAGCTTGAGGATCTCGATGTGATGGCCGAGGGCATCGCCCGCACGCTGGGCGCGCTTCTCCTCGATCTCGGCGGCTTCGCGGTGGATGCGCACGCGTTCGCCGTCGCTTTGGGCCAGGGCCAGGCGGTGGGGAAGAACGGCCAACAAGCCTTGCCAGTCATCGGTGGCGGTGCAGCAGCGCACGACCCCGTCGACGGCAGAAACGCGCGCCACTTCGTTGTCGGCCAACGCCAGCAAGGCGTCTCGCAGTCCCTGAGTGCGCGGATCCACGGCCAGGGCGCGGGCGTACCAGGTCGCGGCTCCTTGTGGATCGGAAAGCTGGCTGCGGCAGGCATCGCCCAGGCGCACGAACAGCGTCACCAGCTCGCCCTGGGTGCCTTGGCCCACGCGGGCTCCCAAGTTGAGCAGCTCCTGCCAACGACCCGCCACCGCGAAGAGATCGAGGATGGCCGCCACGGCCCCTGCATCGCTGGCCGCGGTTTCCAGAATCTGGGACAGCGCCGCGATGGCGCCAACCGGATTCTTGAGTTGGTCGCGTTCCAGCTCGGCCACGCGCATGAGATCGGCGCGACGCTGGATCCACGGCACATCGGCGCTCGCCCGCCGGGCCAGGGCCAGGACCAAATCCTGCCAGCGCTCGCCGCCCTCTAGGATTTCGATGGTGCGTGCCAGCGCCTTGCGATCGTTGGCATCGGCGGCCAGCCGCTCTTGCCACAGACCGAGCGCGCGATCGAGTTGGCCGCGAGCACGGGCCAGATCCGCGGCCTCGCCCAAGATTCCCCGGCGCACGCCAGGCGAGGGTTCCAGCTTGGCCTGACGTTCGAGAATGTCGAGTCGCTCGTCCGCTTCGGGGGCAAGCAGGGCGGTCAGCTTGCGCAGGGCAAGCAGAATCTGTTCGGTCTGCGCTGCGCTGCTGGCCAGGATCTTGCGGTAGAGCTCGATGGCTTGGTCGGCGCCGGCACCGTTTTCGCGCGTCTCCTCGATCTGCGCGGCCTCCAGCCACAACCCGACTTGCAGCTTGGCGTTCTTGGTGGCCTCGGCGGCGACCAGCAAACCGCGTACGTACGCGGCGGGCGTCGCGGTCGCCTCGGCCAGGAACTTGAGGCGCGCACGCGTCGAGGCCTCGTCGGGCTGAAACGCCACCAGCTCGACCAACTGCTCGCGCGCCGCCGCCAGATCGCCCTTGCGCTCGAGCATGTCGGCGGACTCGTTGACGAGAGCGCGCGTCTCTTCCGGCGTCGCGAAGGTCAAGGCCACGCGCAAAGCCGCGACCACGCCGTCGAGACGGCCAAGCTGGGCGTGGCGCGCGCGCAAGATATCGAGGGCGCGCCGGCGCACAGCTGGGGGAAGCTTGCCGTCGTTCAGAATGCGATCCGCCAGGGCGCAGGGCACTCGATCGTCGGCCAGCGATGGCTGGGACAGGATCTTCTCGACCTCGTCGAGGGCCTTCTCGGGCTGGCCCAAGTGGTCGAAGTAGAGCCCGGCCAGGCGCGCGCGCACATCAATGGCATCGTTGCCCGACATCACCGCTAGACGCAGCCCCAGAACCGACGCCAGCGTCGCGAAGTCGCCCAGTTTTTCCAGCAGGTGTTCGAGCTCGGACGACACCTCGATGGTGCCCGGCGCGGCTTCCAGCAGGGCGCGCAGGTAGCTCGCGGCGCGCGCGGTGTTGCCCGAATCGCGCGCCACGCTGGCGGCGTCTTGCAACAGACGGCGGCGGCGCGGACCGTCGGCCAGCCCGTCTAGAACGCTGTCGTAGGAAGAAAGCAATTCGTCCCACTGCTGGTTCACGGAGCGGAGGATGGTGAGGCGTTCGAGGGCCCAGTCCGCGCCCGCGTCCAGCTTCAGGATGCTGTCCAGGAACTCGACGATCACCGCGGTTTCGCCGGCATACCATTCCTCCAGAAAATGGAGGGCGCGCTGACCCAAGACGCCGACCAGATCGGGAGAGAGGCCGGGCACGAGGGCCTTGCGATAGGCAGCCGCCACGTCGTCCGGCTTTTGTGTTTCGGCAGCCAGGGCTTCCAGGTCGTCCCAGACCGATAACTCGGCCGGTTGCTTCTCGGCCTTGCGCAAGGCAGCCTTGAATTTATCCAAGTAACCCTTTTCAGAGTCGACCGACCGCGAACCCGTTGTGCTCGAATCCCGCTTCATGTCCCCTCGCTGGAGCAAAGGTTTTTAGGAGGCAGATAGTAACAGGTTCCCCCGCCCTTGGGGCCGTGTTTTCGGGACGTTGCACGACAAGAGGGCCGGCTGCTGACGGCGCGACCCGAGCTAGTGTTTGGGCGCGGCTTCGCCTCGGCGCTTGATCTTGGCTTCCAGCTCGCGCGCCTGCTCTTCGATGTGCCAGGGTCGCTCGGCGTAGACGTCGTCGAAAAGCGACGCAACGGGCGGCCGGGCTGGCACCGCTTCGGCCTCCTTCACCAGCGCGGCGAAGCGGACATCGAAGTCCTTGCGCAAAGCCTCTTCCTCGCCAGCGCTCCACAAGCCCTTGGCCGCGCAGTAGGCGCGAAAGCGTTTGATGGGATCGCTGGCTTCCCATTGCTTGGGCTCGTCGGGATCGCGGTACACGGTGGGATCGTCGGACGAGGTGTGCGCCCCGCGCCGGTAGGTCAGGGCCTCGATGAGCGTGGGTCCATCGCCCTTGCGCGCGCGCGTCGCCGCCTCGGCCGTGACGTGAATCAAGGCCAGCATGTCGTTGCCGTCGACGAGAACGCTCTTCATGCCGTAGGCGACCGCTTTTTGCGCCAGCGTGGGCGAGGCGGTCTGGATCCCGCGCGGCGTGGAGATGGCCCAGCCGTTGTTGCGCAGGAAGAAGATGCACGCCGCCTTCTTCACCTGGGCCAGGTTGCACGACACGTGGAAATCGCCGGTCGAAGTGGCGCCGTCGCCGAAGTAGACGAAGCTGACGTCGTCCTTGCCCCTGATCTTGGCCGCCATGGCCATGCCCACGGCGTGCGGGATCTGCGTCCCCACCACGGAGCTCACGCTCATGAAATTGAGATCGCGGACAGTGTGGTGCGCGGGAAGCTGGCGGCCCTTCACCGGATCCTCGGCGTTGCCATAGAGCTGGCACATCATGGTGCGCATCGAATAGCCGCGAAAGAGCGCCGCCGCCTGCTCGCGGTAGCACGAGAAGATCCAGTCGGTGGGCCGCAGGGCCCAGGTTGGGCCGATGAGCGTGGCTTCCTCGCCCCACGCAGTCAGGTAGAAACCAATGCGACCCTGGCGCTGGAAACGCAGCAGGCGTTCGTCGAGCAGGCTCGATTCGATCATGGCTTCGAGCATGCGGCGCAGCTCGGCCCCCGGGATTTCGGGTTCGAGCTCGGGCCGGCAAACCTTGCCGTCCGCATCGAGAATACGAAGGAGTTCCAGCTTCACGTGCCACCTTGCCTAGCGGCGCGACCGAGGGTTGTCAAGGCCGCAGGCGTGGCGCAATACTCGGGCGCGGACGCCACATGAAGCTGAATGTGAACGATAGGGTTGGCTACCAGGGCATCGACTACCGGGTCGATGACATCCTGACCTATGCCCTTATCGACCGCAGCCTGCGCGTGGCACGACTTGTGGCGGCGGGCGAGGTTCGCTTTCTCGAATCCCCAACCCGCTACGCAGACGACCGAGCGCTGGTGCTGGCCGAGATTGCGGGGATCGACATCACGACGCCGCCCCCGGCCACCATCTATCATCGAGGCGAAAGTTACCTGCTCAAGGTAACAGGTGTGGCGAAGGTGACGACCGCTGGCGGCGATCCACGGACCTGCACGCTGTGGCGCTATCGCGCCTCTGGCGACCAGTTTCTGCAAATCGAACAATGGCCTGACCACGTTCGCATGTTGGCAGGAGCATCCGTACACCTGGCCATGCTAGAAATACGCCCCGCAACGCTCAAGGATTCATAGGAGATACGACATGTACAAAGTGGTGCTGCTTCGGCACGGCGAAAGTGAATGGAACCGCGAGAACCGCTTCACGGGTTGGACCGACGTCGACCTGTCCGAGAAGGGACTCGGCGAAGCCAAGGCCGCGGGACAGCTGCTCAAGGCCGAGAAATACGAGTTCGACATCGCCTTCACCTCGGTGCTCAAGCGCGCCATCCGCACGCTGTGGCTCACCCTGGACGCCATGAACCTGATGTGGATCCCCGTCCACCGCAACTGGCGCCTCAACGAGCGCCACTACGGCGGCTTGCAGGGCCTGAACAAGGCCGAGACCGCGGCCAAGTACGGCGACGCGCAGGTCAAGATCTGGCGCCGCAGCTACGACATCCCGCCGCCGCCCCTCGAAAAGACCGACGAGCGCTATCCCGGCCACGACCGGCGCTACGCCGACCTGACGCCGGCCCAGCTGCCGCTGACCGAGTGCCTCAAGGACACCGTGGCGCGCTTTCTGCCCCTGTGGCACGAGACCATCGCGCCCACCATCAAGAGCGGCAAGCGCGTGATCATCGCCGCCCACGGCAACAGCCTGCGCGCCTTGGTCATGTACCTCGACAACATTCCCGAAAGCGAAATCGTCGAGCTGAACATTCCCACCGGCATTCCCCTGGTCTACGAGCTCGACGAAAGCCTCAAGCCCATCAAGCACTACTACCTAGGCGACCAGGCCGCCATCGCCGCGGCCATGAACGCGGTCGCCAATCAGGGCAAGGCGAAGTAGCGTACACGGCCACCCCCGTTCCCAACCGCCAACAAGCCGGTCCCCGGAGCACGCGCAGCCCTTGCAACTGCGAACCTGCCAACCCGCGGGCCGGCTTTTCCATTCCCGACCACGAGCTGCCGGTCAGCCTGCCAGACCCTCGCAGGGATAGTGGAGTTGTCCTCTGCGGGCCAATCGTAAGTCGGTGTAGAATTGTGGGAGCGGCTTGGCGGCGCCCACACTGAGGACGTCGGAATAGAGCGTTGGACACCGAGCGCTGCATGGGCTGATTGAACCTGACGAGCTACCGAGCAATCTCCCCATTGGACTCAAAGACAGCTGCTCGCTCTTGGACGAGCATGCGAGAAGACAACACAGCACAGAGAACACAACACCTGGTCGGCTTGGCATGAGGCTGTCCATTCTATCGAGTTGCTGGAAGCCTTTCGAAACATTCCTGGCGGCAGGTGCGACAGAAAGATGATGATGGCGATACCAGAGAATTGTCTTTGCCCTCCGGCAGGTGCGACAGCCTGCTAATGGCAAACCCATTGAACCCTGGCGAATGCTTGCTTTCGCGGTGCGGGAGCGAAGACGTTTTGCCCATTCACCGTCATCGGAGACACCCCCAGTACGTTCGAGGTCAGAGTCACATCTTGAGTGCTACAAGGCCGCGAGTGTTTCGAAGTGGATCGATCGCGGAGAAGCGTAAGGCCGCCATCGAGCAAAGTGGCGGAAGGATAGCCGGGAGCAAACTGGATGGGACGGGGCCGTGCCGACTTGATCGCCGGCTGCCAGTGAACCAAGCTGGTCCGTATGTTCATCGGACACGTCGCGACCGCGTTGGCAGCGAAGAAGCTCGATCCTCGACCATCGCTCGGCACTTACCTTCTGGCTGCGACCTGGCCGGACGTGCTGTTCTCGCTACTTCTCATCGGCGGGTGGGAACAGGTGATAATCGCGCCCGGCCATACCGCCATGATAGCCATGGCGTTTCCCCACTACCCGTACTCGCACAGTCTGGTAAGCGTCCTTGTCGCGGGCGCCGTATTGGCCGCCCTCTACTGGGTCTTTCGGCGCAACGCCAAGGCGGCGGTGATTCTGGCCGGCCTCGTGCTTGGCCACTGGATTCTCGACGTCATCACGCACGTGCCTGACATGCCGGTGGGGTTGGCGGGTCCCATGGTCGGACTCGGATTGTGGAAATCCATCACCGCGACCTTCGCGGTCGAAGGCTTTCTGTTCGTTGCCGGTGTGTCGCTGTATCGGCGGGCGACGCGCGCCAACGACAGCATGGGTCGCTGGGCCCTTGCCGTCTTCGTCATTTTTCTCGCGATTGCCTACGTTGCCGGTCCACTTGGCCCGCCGCCACTGTCAGCCACCGCCGTGGCCCTCGTCAACAACGTGTCGCTCTGGCTTCTCATCTTTTGGGCTATCTGGATCGACAGGCACCGGCGCCCCGCCGTTAGCCTGGGCGGCTAGGCCGCCGCGCCGGGTTTCTCGTGGCCCATTTCCAGTTTGAGGGCTTTGAGCGACAGGTGGATCTCCACGATGAAGATCACGATGGATCCGATGAGTGTCAGTAGGCAGCCGATGAAGAACAGACTGACCATCAGGCCCATGATGACGGCCGATTCCCATTTCATCAGCGCGGTGAAAAACAGCGTGATGATGAGCAGCGCCGCGAACAGCACGCTGGTGGCGCCGAGAATGATGGAGATCTGAATCAGGTGCGCCCTGCGATAGAGAACCTCGACCTGGCTTGTCAGGTGGCGCCGGTCGGGCTCGCCCGCTTCGCGCATCTCGTGAATGAGCTGGCGCGAGCGATCCACCGCTCGTCCGAATCGGTTGGTGAGCGAAAGCAGCAGAAGTCCAACACCGGAAATCAAGATCACCGGCCCGACCGCCACTTGCAGCAGCGGAATCAACTCGCCTAGTCCTTTTCCTAGCATGGACGGAAGTCTACCCCGAGCTTAGGTGACCCTACCGGTCGACGGTGACCGACGTTCTACCATCAGCGGCTACATGAACCGTCACTGTCCAAGGCTGGCAGCACACCGAGCAGTCCCGGACGAACACTTGGTCGCCCGGCGACTCCACGTCGACATCGGATTCCAGGTCGAGGGCATCCTGCTCTCCGCAATACGGACACTGGTAGAGCTTGTCCATCGGTGGTTCTCAGAATCCGTCCGCGACCCGAACGGAAATGCGTCCGCCTGATTTTTGAAGTTGCGCCAGGCCCTGGGCTAGATCTCGAACCAGGATGGTCGCTGCCAAGGGCACATCGAGGTCGTGTTCGAGCCAGCCCGCGAGCAGGTCGAGATCCGCCGGGCGCGACTTGACGTTGACGAAATGAACCCGGGTGCGCGCGAAAAGGCTGGCGGCCTTGTCGACTGCAAACATCAATGAAGGCAGCGTAGTCACGAAGGCGCCGCCGGTCTTGAGCGTCCCTCGCCACTTGCGCCAACGGTACGCAGCGGCGGCGTCGAAGACGACATCGAACTGGCCGTCGAGCTGACTCTGCATGCTTCCAGGCAGTTCGTCATGGGTGCGGTCCAGGACTTTGACGGCGCCGAGTCGCCGCGCAAGATCGAGTCCCGCGCCAGAGCCCACGGCCGTCACGGAAGCATTCAATTTCTGGGCGATGCCCACGGCGATCGATCCCACTCCGCCCGAGACGCCGGTCACCAGAACCTGCCCGCCGCTGGCCGGTAGCCGTCCGAGATCGCGGATGGACTGAATCGCGGTCAGACCAGTCGTGGCGGACGCCGCAGCAACCTCGTGCGAGACCCCTTTCGGCTTCACCCCGATTTCGTCGCACTTCGCGATCAGTGCTTCCGCGAATGCACCCTGCTTATTGAAGGGCCCGTAGCGCAGAAATCCGAAAACCTCGTCGCCCACCAACCGACCGTTGACGTCGGGCCCGATCGCATCGACGGTGCCGGAGAAGTCATAGCCGAGGACAAGCGGTCGGTTGCGGCCGTGCAGGAACTTCATCTTCCCGAGCAAGACCTTGTAGTCGGCCGGATTGAGCGCCGATGCAGCCACGCGAACGCGAACCTCGCCGCGTCCAGGTGTCGGCAGCGGCAAGTCCATCTGCTTGAGGCCTTCAAGTGGCCCATATGCGGAAGCTGCCATGGCTTTCATGTTCGAGTACCTAGCGCGCATCCCGCCACAAGTCCGGAAGAATCACCAAGGCCGCAGGAATGTGATACAGCCGCGTATCTTCCTCGTATCACTGTTCGGAAGCACACCTGGTCGACGGGAAAATCTAGCAACCCTCCTCCATCGAGCTGCATCCGACAGGCATGAGACTTAGCTGCTTGGAGGTCGAAAATGTCCGCTTATCCACTATTGCTTATTGTCGCAACTGCCCACTATGAACCAAGCACCATCGAGCCGCCCTTTGCGCCATTGCCCGGCGCCGATGAGCCGGAGCCGCCGCAGGTGCTCAAGCCCGCCCCGGCCTTGACGAAAGTTTGTCGAGCCCCGGGTACGGTCTGTTTCTTCGCGGGCGGGGCTGAGACCTATGGCGACGAGCGTGAGACAGCGCCCATGATGTATGTCCCCGTGCTCAAGCGCAGCGTCCACGTCGCCAGCCTGGGCGCCGTGACAGCGCCGCCCAAGGAGCGTCCCTGGCAGGTCGAGGTCGTGGCTCGATTCAAGACCCCGTCGACGGTCGCGCCCATCCATGTCGTCTTGCTCGACAAGGACGACCCTGACGCCATTGTCAACAAGGAAGCCGTCATCATTTGGGACGTCTATACGTTGCCCACCAAGTTGGTGGCCATGCGCTTCGACGTGCGCCCCGAGGATGGCTTCATGCCCGGCCACGGCTACTTGTTGCGTTTCGTTCAGACGAGCGATCTCCGGGGACACGATTCTTGCCGAAGGCGAAATGAACTTAGACTAGGGCCTATTTGAAAAATCTCGCATAGGGAGAGCGGCGCTCGACAGCTTTGGACGAATACGTTCCTGGCGATAGCCGGCTGCGGCCGAGCGAAACGAGCGGAGGGAGTGGGTGGTGGCCAGGCGTCGAGGGTCCAAGGCCGACCGCCGCTCTCCCGGCAGGGACAGCTTACCGGTTACTTACCCATCCGCTGTTCGATCAGCTGGTAGGCCGCCGAGAGTTTCTGCGCCAGCTCGGTGGCCGCCTTTTGCTTGTCGGGCGAGCCGGCGTGCCGGTCGGGATGGTACTTGCGCATGAGCACCCGGTACGACTTGCGGACGGTGGCGAAGTCGGAGCCAAACGGGACTTCCAGGGCCGCGTAGGCGCGCCGGAGCTCATCGTCGGACGAGGGCTTGCGTGCCTGTGTGCCGCTCGACGCTCGCGAGCTGCCCGGCCCAGGCTTGTTCGAGGCTCGCGCACGGGCCGTCGACCCGCTCGCAGCTCCCGCACCCGCGGACGCGCCTCTCGCTTGCGCCTGGCGAGCACGATGGCGCCGTTCGATTTCGGCCTCCAGCTCTTTGTCGGTGATCTCGTCCAGGCTGAAGCGGCGGTACAGATCCTCGTCGGGATCGCGGCCGTGCGCTACCACGTGCTCCGCCTCGGCGGCGCGATCGAGCAGCGAATTCAGCTCCGATTTCGCCAGATTGAAAAGCCGTTTACCGATGCTCATCAGGTTTGAGTCTAGCGCAGGTGCCGCCGGAGCCGAAGGTATGGAAGCCAGGGTTTCTCATGATCGCGTTGGCGGAGCCGGGCTTTGCCCGGCGTAGCCAGAGCGCGGGAGGCCGAGCGAAGCGAGCGGGGTGGTGGTGGGTGGGAGGGGCCGAGGGTTTGGGAACCCTCGGGACCTGCCCGCCACCCTGCCCACCCCTCGGGCTTCGCCCTCGCCCTCGCAGGGTTCGCATTTCAACGATTGTATGGTTCGCCGCGAATGATGGAAATGGCGCGGTAGATCTGCTCGCACAGAAGCACGCGCGCCAAGCGATGGGGTAGGGTCAGCGGCGAGAGCGAGAGCCGGCGCTTGGCCTGCCCGACGGTGCCCGCGTCCAGGCCGTCGGCGCCGCCGATGAGAAAGGCAATGGCCCGCGTGCCCTGTACCATCCGCTTCTCCAGGTACTTGGTGAATTCGGCCGTGGTCCAGGCGTCGCCACCGGGTTCGAGCGCGACGATCTCGGTGCCCGCTGGCAGGCCGCGCAGCAGTGCCGCATCCTCCTCGACCTCGCCTATCTCGACCGGCACGTGACGCCGGATGCGCGCGCAGTACTCCTCGCACACGGAATCGAGCCGCCGGTCCCGCATCTTGCCGACGGCGCGAATGACAATCTTCACGTCAACGTGTCGTGGCCCGGTACCGCATCGGCCCGCGCCTCGGCTGGGATCTGCAGCTTGATCCGAGGTGCGTCGATCCACAGGCTCTCGATGTCGAACACCTCGCGCAGCGGATGGTAGAAGACGTGCACCACCACATCGGCGAAATCGATGAGCACCCAGCGCCCGTTGCGCGCGCCCTCGCGGCCCATGGGACGGCGGCCACGCGAGGACATGGCTTCGCACACGCCGTCCGCAATGGCTTCGACCTGACGATCGCTGCGACCGCTGACCACCACGATGAAGTCCGCATAGCTCGCCCGACCGCACACATCGATGAGCACGGGCTCGACGCCTTTTTTCTCCAGGGCCGCCGCGATGGCGGCCTTGGCCGTGGCCAGGGACTCGCGACGATCGCGATCGTCGGCTGGACGGGTGGTTGGCAAAGCCGAAACCAAATCGCGCGCCGGCCGGGCGACGGGTTTCTTGAACTTGCCTTTGGCTCCCCCTTTGACCTTTGCCCCCCCCCCGCGCGCGGGCTTCTTCTTGGCTGCGGCAACGGGTTTTGTCGTTCTGCGGTGTTTGGCGGTCGGCTTGGGGGGGTTCTTTTTCGTCACGTACACTCCATGCTAGCAAAGCGCACGGCGCTCCTCAATCGGCGCGGAAGATTTCTGTCATCCCGGAAAGAACCCTACTCGCGCTCCTGCCAGCGCTCTTCGAAGGCGCGCACGACGCGGGTAAGGTGCTCGTTGCCCGCCCGGGCCATGGCCTGCTCGACCGCGTGCGCGGCGCGGTCCAGCCAGGCGGTTTCGCCGCTCGACTCCTCGGGAAATGCGTCGAGCACGTCGGGATTGCCTCCGCTATGGACGAAGCGTTCGCCTAGCACGGTGATGCGCTGGGAAACCCAGCGCGGGGCTTCAAGCAACGAGTGTCCCAGGATGCGGCTTCCTTCGCCGAAGGCGGCGCACGCCGGGCCGAGCGACACGTCCGAGGCCTTGACGGCGAGGCACGCGTGCAGACGGCTGGCTTGGACCTCGGTGATTTCGCCGCCCACGTGCAGCTTGGCGCAGTAGTGATCGAAGAAGGTGGCGCTGTAGTAGGTCCGCGCCATTTCCTCGGCACTGCGGCCGGCCGCCACAAGCGCCAGGACCTTCCGCCCCGCGAATTTCGCGATGACGGCGGCGGCGGCCGTGAAGGTCAGTTTCGCGGCAACCCCTTGGCCCTTGACCTCGGCCAGAACCGCGGCCGAAGCGGGCGGTAGATCCACTTGGCGGCCCGCCGCTACCTTGGCGTACAGTCCGGCGCGCACGCGGCGGGCCAGCACGTCGTCGACCATGGGCACTGGCAGGAAGCCACGGATGGCGCTCGCCAGCAGTGCCCGCCGCACGATAAGAGTGCGATGGAGCGCGAAGTGCGCGAGTTGCTCCGGGTCGTGGGCGATCACGGGTTCGGCGTGAACCTCGGTCACGTGGCTGTCGCGACTCATGGCCCCGCCTTCTTGCCCGCTGGCGAAAGCGTTGCCCCGAGTCCGCCCAACAAGGCGCGCTCTTCGAGGATGGTGCGCTGGCGAACGTGCAAGGCTTCGGCCTCGGGCATGGCAATGTCCGCCACTTTGCCCACCTGGTCGAGAGCAGCCGATACAGTTACGTCGCCCGCGATGGGCAGCTGGTCGCGCACGGCTTGGAAGGTTGCCTTGCACGCGAAGGCGAGCGGCATGTGGTTGCCCAAGTCCACGGTCGACTGGCCTTCGAGGGTTTTGACCTCGACGGTGTCTCGCCATTTGCGCAAGCCTTGCGCGGGCGGAAAGCCAGCGGGCAGATCGGCGAGACGGTTGCCCAGGCGCAGGCCATAGACACCTTGGCCCGATTCATCCAGCTCGACTTGGCGGCGTATGATTTCCCAGACGGCCCATGGCGTGCCCACG
The DNA here is from genome assembly GCA_963723955.1 of uncultured delta proteobacterium. Taxonomy (GTDB): domain Bacteria; phylum Myxococcota_A; class Polyangia; order Fen-1088; family Fen-1088; genus Fen-1118. Next base: position 159,741 of record CAVRSU010000028.1, on the reverse strand, counting down.
GCTTCGGCCACGAAGCGCGCGTTCTCGGAGTCCTGCGCGGTTCGCCTGACCGTCTTGCCGTAGCGCAAGGCTACCGCCACCTCGCCGCCCACGCGGACGATTTCACGTCCGCCGTCCTGGTCGTTGCTTTCCACCAAGCGAAAGTTGCCCTGCCTATCCACCCATAGGTCAGTCGTGGTGGTGACGGCGGACGGCGACGCCGGCTTGCTCCCGTCGCCGGGGTCGGTCTTGCCTGCCCCGTCGACGTGGAAGAGCGCTGTGGCGTGAAAATGACCGCCGCCGGCCTTGCGCAGGGCCGACGCGAATCCGGCCGGTGCCAGGGCGCCGTCCAGGGTTTCGAGCCCACCGCGCACGGCCACGGTTTTCCTCCGGCCACAGCCAGTCCCCGCCACGACGAAAACCATCGTCGCCACGAGCGTGAATAAACGGGAAGTCGGCATCAAGGGGCGGCGAAATCTACCACCAAATGATACCGTCTAGCCGTGAACCCACCCCTAGCTGAATACCTGGCGGCCTGGAGGATTCCGGCGCTTTTCGCCGCCGCCGCCTTCGGCGCCATCTGGGGAAGCTTTCTTAACGTGTGCATCGCCCGCATTCCGCGCGGCATGTCGGTGGTGACGCCGCCGTCGCACTGCTTCGCCTGCGGCGCGCGCGTGCTCGCCCGCGACAACATCCCCATTTTCTCGTACCTCTTGCTGCGCGGTCGGTGCCGGCACTGCGGGGCCAAGTTCTCCGCCCGCCACGCACTCATCGAAGCCCTGACGGCCGCGCTCTCGGTGCTGGTGCTGTGGTGTTTCGCCCTCGATGCGCAGGGGCTGCCCCTCGGCATGCGCGTCGCTCGCTACGCCGTGTACTTCGCCTTTTCGGCCGTGCTGGTAGTGCTGACATTCATCGATCTCGATACCAAGCGCTTGCCCGATCGGATCACGCTGCCCGCGGTGGTCGTGTTCTTCCTGGGCGGCTTCGCGACGGGAGACGTCGGGTGGCCAGAACGCGCCATCGGCGGCGTCGCCGGCTACGCGGTGGTGCGGCTCATCGCTGACGGATACTACTACGCCACCGGCCGCGAAGGGCTCGGGCTTGGCGACGGAAAGCTGCTGGCCGCTATGGGGGCGCTCCTGGGATGGAAGGCGCTGCCACCCATTGTCTTCTCGGCTTCGTTCATCGGCATCCTGGTCAGCATCCCGGTGCTGCTGGTGCAGCGGCGGCAGCGTGGGGCGGCAGCCGCGATTGCCGGCGCAGTCGCCGTCACCGATCCGGTTCAGGCCAGCGTCGCCGCAAACGAAGCGCAACCGACGGAACGGCCTTCCATTCGGCGCAGCGAGGTTCCCTTCGGCCCGTTTCTGGCCGCCAGCGCCCTCGGGTATCTCTTCCTGCACCGGCAGGTTTGGGCCTTCATCGAGCGCGCATTGCTCGGAGGGTAGGCGCGTGCGAAGCTCTGGCCCGCATGAAGGGATTTCTCCTCGGTCTGCTGGTCGCAGGGCTCGGTATCGGCGGCTACTTCTACTGGCAGCGCTTGCAGCCAAGGACGGCTGGGCCCGTGCTGTCTGCCGCGGACGCGGGCGTGCCAGCGACGGTCAAGAAGGCGAAGAAACGCAACCGCGGTGCCGTTCGTGTGGCGCGCGGTCCGGCGGCTGGCGATACCATGGCCGTCGCCGAGCCCGAGCCCGAACCTGTTCACCTATCGGCCGCGGATCTGCGCCCCGTCGCCCAAGGCGACGACCTGTCCAAACCCGACGTGCTTCGTCTGGATATGTCGAACGACAAAGAGCTGCCCGAGCTCTCGCAAGATCAGATCGACGAACGCTTTCGCGGCCAAGAGTCCGCCATCCTGGACTGCATCGCCCGCGCGCGCCCCGATCCGGAAACCTATGTGCCTGGCCGCGTGACCATCAAGTTCCGCATCCAGCGCGCGGGTACCGTGCGCGGCGTGCGCGTGGAAGGGCCCGCGGTTTTGCAGAAGAATGGCCTTTTCGGCTGCATCAGGAACGTGGTGGGCAGCATCCGCTTCCCGGCCGCCGGCACGAGCCAGATTGTCAGCTACCCGTTCACCCTAAGCTGAGCGCGGTCACCAAAGGGTAGTCGGTGTAGCCCTTGGGGCCCGGCGTGTAGAATGTGGATGCGTCGGGGGAATTGAGTGGCAGATTGCCTTCGAGGCGCAGCACCAAATCCGGGTTGGCGAGAAAGGCGCGGCCAAAGGCGAAGAGATCCCCCTTGCCGTCGCGGAACGCGGCCTCGGCCAAAGATCGGTCAAGTCCCCCGGCCAGGATGAGCGTGCGCGGCCAGGCCCGTCGCAAGGCCTGTTTGAGCCGCTCCGGAACCATGGGCGCGCCCATGCTGGAATGGTCGACGAGGTGAATGTACTGCAGGCCGTAGGGCGCCAACCGCGCCACCAGAGCTTTGTAGGTTTCGTCAATCTCGGGGTAGGGCTTCATGCCCGCGTTGGTTCCGTAGGGCGAAAGACGGATGCCGAGCCGCTCGCCACCGATGGCCGCGGTCACTTGCTTGGCCACCTCGACCACGAAGCCGATGCGCTTGTCCACCGAGCCGCCCCATGAGTCCTCGCGCTGGTTGCTATGCGGGCTCAAGAACTGTTCGAGCAAATAGCCGTTGGCGCCGTGCAACTCCACGCCGTCGAATCCAGCGGCCATGGCGTTCTGAGCGGCAAGCTTGTATTCGTCCACGGCGGCCCACACTTCGGCCTCGCTCATGGCGCGCGGCACGGGATAGGGCTGGAGGCCTTGGGCATCGGTGAACATGGTGCCCTCGGCGGCCACCGCGCTGGGCGCCAGGACCTGCGCGCCTGCGGGCAAGTTCAGCGGATGTCCGACGCGGCCGGTGTGCATAAGCTGCACGAAGATGCGTCCGTTCTTGGCGTGAACGGCATCGGTGACTTTCTTCCAGCCCGCGACCTGGTGCTTAGCCCACAGGCCGGGAATGCGGGCGTACCCTGTGCCGTTGGGCGACGGCGATGTGCCCTCGGTGATGATCAGGCCGGCCGCCGCGCGCTGGGCGTAGTACTCGGCCATGAGCTGGTTGGGGGTGTTCGACTCCACCGCCCGAGATCGCGTCATGGGCGCCATGACGATGCGATTCTTGAGCGCGAGTTTCCCGAGCGTGAACGGTTCGAAGAGGGATGAGGTAGGCATTGGGTACTTACTTCCTAAGGTTTAGATGCCGGCCGGTAGGCAAGGACACGAACCTACCCTTCTATTGTGGCCGCAATCGATGGACGGCGCACGTCGGTTGCAGTTGCATACTTCAAGGACCGCAATGCAGGGATGAGAAGCGTCGACGCCGACGCCCGGCAGTTCAACCACCGGGTTCAGGCGAAAACGCGGCCCTGATCCCTGCGCAGCTGTGCATCAGCCGCGCGCGGAAAATCAAAGCTGGGGCGAAAAAGGCGATTCATGAGGGCGAGAAGCTGGCGGAAGCGGTACGCGTCGTGATGGGATTCGCCCTTGAGCTCCGAAGCGTGCCAGCTTTGGCGGTCCGAGATGCGCAACTCGACCCCGAGGGTGTGCTGATGGGTCCCAACTTGGCGAACATCTCTAGCGGCGTAGTCCGCCGTGCCAGGAACAAGGATCTGGTTGGTCGCGGCGTCGCGATGGATGGGCAGCGAGTAGTTGATCTTGCACTGGAACTTGCGGTGCCCGTGAGCCGAATCTGCGTTCTGCCTCGCATTGACGCTGAGGGCGTTAAAGAACTCCTTCGCCTCGGCCCGTAGTTGCCGCATCGGCGCGCGTGCCACGCTGCCTTCGCTACGCGCCAGGGCCAGGGCGAGGCGGCGCACTGCCTCGATCATGTCGTCCGGCGTGTCGAAGAGCGTCTGCGTGATCGAGTGCGAGACGGTGTTCTCCTGCAGGATCACGCCCCGCTTCTGCAGGGCGTGGAACAGAGTCAGCGTATCCTCGCGGCTCTTGAGCAGAAAGGTGATGGCAAGAATGTCGCGAATGTCGTGCGCCTCACCTTCCACGTTCTTGCCCAGCTTGGTGAACATGCTTTCCGGACTCTTGAGCCGCGCCTTCACGTCGACGATGTCGACTTCCACGCCGTCGCCACTGTTGAAGACCAGACAGGACTTGGTCCGGTCGAAGGTCATCGATTCCTTCAGCTTGTGGAAGAAGATCGACACCTTGACAAAGGCGCGCCTGGCCGCCTCGTCGTCGGGAAGGATGTCCGGGTTTTCCCAGTTGAAATTGAAGAGGTCGTCAAGGCGGCGCGCCCGGCTTTCCAGAAAGATGCCGAGCCGGGCATAGTCGTGGATGTCCTGACTGTCTTCCTCGATGGATTTGATGATGTGCCCCATCTTGAGGATGGCGCACGCCATGCGCTGCCAGGCCTCCGGGATGACGAGGTTCCGCCCGCGGTAACCGTGAAAGAGGCCGGGATACTTGCGCGAAGAAGCGAGCAGGAATAGGTGGCGCGGATCGCGATCGATCAGGCGGCGAAGCTCCTCATCTGCGAGCGTGGCCTGCAGCTTGCCGATGGCCTGCTGGCACGCCCGGTAGTTGCCGCGGTTGCCCGACTTCAGGGCAGCCAACTCGGCCAGTTGCTTTTTCACGAAGGGCAGAAGCCAATCGAGAAAGTAGCGGCGCACCTGGCGGATGTAGGCCTGGGCGCGCGCCTTTTCCCGGGGACGTAGCTCATCGCTGCCCTGGGTGTCGAAACCACGATTGCCCATCATGCGCGTCGCTTGCCGAAGCGCGACTCGGTAGCCGGCCGCGCGCAGCAACAAGTACGGCGTCATTTCGGTCCGATCGAGGATCGAACCGAAGATCTCGTGGTACAGCTCGTGTCGCGTTGACGTGGTTTCTAATCCTTGCTTTGCCACCTAGAGAAGCTCGTTGCGTTTGCCGGCGGCAAGCGCGTCCACCACGGCCCGAACCTCCTGTGCTCGATCCTTCCTCACCACCAGCACGGCATCCTTGGTCGCCACAACCACCAGGTCGTCGACGCCCACGACGCCCACCAGCGGTGCGCCCGGTTCGCTCACCACCACGCTGCCCGAGACGGCGCTAAGGATTACATCGCCGGAAACCACGTTGCCAGCCTTGTCCTTGTCGCGAATGTCGGACAGGGCGGACCAGCTACCCACGTCGTTCCACCCGAAATTGCCCGGCACCACGCGGATGCCACTGGCCTTCTCCATGATGCCGTAGTCGATGGAGATCTTGGGTGCCGCCGGATAGCGCGCCAGGGCGGTGGCGGTTGGACTGCCACTGTTGCGAATCTCGCCGAGGATGGCCGCCAGATCGGGCATGTGCCGCTTGGCCTCGTCGAGAAGCCTTTGCGCAGTGAAGAAGAACATGCCCGAGTTCCACAGGTAGTCCCCCGCGGCCAGATAGCGCGCGGCCGTAGCGAGGTCGGGCTTTTCCACGAATCGGGCGACCTCGAAAACGCCGCCGCGCACCTCGATCCCGCGCTGGAGATAGCCGTAGCCGGTCTCTGGGCGGGTGGGCTTGATGCCGATGGTGACGATGGTTTCGTCGGCGTGATCGAGAGCCGCGCCCATGACCCGTGCGAATTCTGCTTCGTCCGCGATGAAAGCGTCCGCAGGCAAGATGGCCAGACGCGCGCCGTCGCCGGCCCGCTTGGCCACCGTGACCACGCCCAGCCCGACCGCGGGTCCGGTGTTGCGCGCGGCCGGCTCTACCACAAGGTTGTCGGCGGGCAAGTCGGGAAGCGCGAGGCGAACCGCATCCGCCTGATCCGCGGCCGTGACGACAAGCGTGCGCTCCACGCCGAGGACACGGCTGACCCGGCCAAAGGTGCCGGCCAGCAGGGACTCGTGGCCACCCAGGGCGAGTAGCTGCTTGGGCCGGCTGCGCCGAGAAGCCGGCCACAGGCGCGTGCCGCCCCCGCCAGCGAGGATCAGTGCGAATGCTTCGGATGTGGACATCGCGTGACTTTACATCAAGAATCCTGGCGCAAGTCCATGCTCCTCGCGCTCTTCCTCATCGTCCTGGGCCTCGCCGGATGCGTCTGGGGCCTGCTGCTTGCGACCGGCATGCGCCGGCCGATGGATCTGGTGGGGGCGCTGCTCGCGGCCACAGGCCTAGCCATCGCCTTGCTGGGCGCCGGCCGCCTGCTTTCTGAGCGCTTTTTTTTGGGCTAACCTCTACCTTCGGAATTCATTTCGCGCAGGCTGCAAATCTGGAACACGTTCGGTTTGTCCCAGCCCACGCGCAGGGCCGAGTGGCTAAAGATGGACCCCGGAGGCGCTACTTCCAATCGGGCTCGTCTTCGCGAGCGGCATTGGCTGTGTCCGCGCGCGGTGGCACGCGAACCGGTTTCCCGTCTATGGACTCGACCAAGCACGTCCCGGTCACCAGGGCTACACGTTCGGCGCGTCGCCTGGCGCGGCGAAGCGCAGCCAGAACGCCGTTCACGTCCGTGGCGGGACGCCCGTTTTTCAGCCTTTCGTCGCTCATGTCTTCTTCCCCCTGTCCAGCAAGACAGGCTCGCGATCCGCATTGTCGTAGAGAATCCATTCATCGACGAGCGGCATGTACAGCGTTTCGAAGTTCTCACGCCCGGCGACAAATCGCCGCCTGACTACGTCATCGGGAACATGGTGTCCGCCCTGGCGGACCCGTTCCGCGACGCGGGAGATTGCTATTTTCTGCGTGGGCAGCGACAAGAATAGAAGTGTGACGCTGTAGCCTGCCTCTTGCCAGCGCGGGATGGCGCGGGCGTAGTTGCGGCCGGCCAGCGCGGTTTCGAAGGCGAAGCTGTCGCCGCGCTCGGCGTGCTCGCGAATCATTTGCAGCATGATGCGGCCAGAGCGAATCGCGACCAGCGAAGGATCGAAGGGCGAAAGGCCCTCGGCGATCAAATCGGCGTTGATGAAGACGGGGCAACCGGCCTCCTTGGGCAGGTACTCGCGCGCAAAGGTCGTCTTCCCAGCGCCATTGGGGCGGCAAGAATGATAATCTTGCGTTCGGTGGGTTCCATCGGTCCCACCGTCTTGAAGCTGACCAGAGAATACCCCGAAAGCGCCCGGTGCGGTGAGGCTGGGCGTGGACCAGCCTGCTTTCAGAACGCTTTTTCTCCGGTTAGCCCCACTGCTGCTATCTTGCTGGCCAGGAGAAAAGCATGCGTGCACTTCCTAGCCTCGCCCTTCTTGCGTTCCTTCTTTCCACGCCACCTGCCCTGGCGGGCGATCCCGTACCCGCGCCCGCGCCCGCGCGCCTGACCAAGGTGACCGCCGTCGAGGGCATCACCGAGTACCGCATGGACAACGGCTTGCGCGTCCTCATCTTCCCGGACCAGAGCAAGCCCACCGTTCTCGTCAACATCACCTACCTCGTGGGCTCTCGGCTCGAAGGCTACGGCGAGACCGGCATGGCGCACCTGCTCGAGCACATGTTGTTCAAGGGCACGCCCAGCCGGCCCGATGTGTGGAAGCTGCTGCAGGATCACGGCGCCAACTTCAACGGCACGACTTGGTGGGATCGCACGAACTACTTCGAGGAGTTGCCCGCCAGCGGCGAGAACCTGGACTTTGCCCTCGCGCTCGAGGCCGACCGCATGGTGAACAGCAAGATCGCGGCCGAGGATCTGGCCAAGGAATTCTCGGTGGTGCGCAACGAATTCGAGAAGACCGAAAATTCGCCCGAGGTCGTGCTCGAAGACAAGGTGCTGGCCACCGCGTACCAGTGGCACAACTACGGCAAGTCGACCATCGGTTCGCGCAGCGACATCGAGCGCGTACCCATCGACAACCTGCGCGCCTTCTACCGGCGCTACTACCAGCCCGACAACGCCATCCTGATCGTCGCGGGCAAATTCGACCAGAAGCGCGCCCTGGATCTCGTCGCCAAGTACTTCGGCGCACTTCCGCGCCCGACGCGCAAGCTGGCCCAGACCTGGACGGTCGAGCCGGTGCAGGACGGCGAGCGCCAGGTCACCGTGCGCAGAAGCGGCGACGTGGCCATCGTCGAGCTGGCCTACCATGGCGTGGCCGGCGCCGATCCGGACAAGGTGGCCGAGGACGCCATCGTCGACATCTTGACCAACAAGCCGAGCGGACGCCTGTACAAGGCGCTGGTCGAAAAGGGCATTGCCAGCGAGGTCAGCGGCACGGCCTACCCCATGGCCGAGCCAGGCGTGATTCTGTTCTCGGCCAAGGCGGGCAAGAACGGCTCGGCCAAGGAAATCCGCGACACCATGACCGCCGTCATCGAGGCCTTCGGTTCGTCGTCTATCACCAAAGAGGAAATTGAACGCTGGCGCGCCGGCTTCTTTCGCGAGCTCGATCTGATCCTGACCGAGACCGCCAAAACCGGAGTCGTACTATCCGAATTCGCGGCCATGGGCGACTGGCGGCTGCTCTACCTGATGCGCGACCGCGTGAAGACCACCACGGCCGAAGACGTCGCCCGCGTGGCCAAGGCCTACCTCAAACCGTCGAACCGCACGCTCGGGTTGTTCCAGCCGACCAAGGATGCCGATCGCGCTCCCTTGCCGCCCGTGCCCGACGTGGCGGGAATGCTCAAGGACTACAAGGGCAGCGTCGCCTCCGAGGCCGGCGAGGCCTTCGTGGCCACGGTCGACAACATCGAGAAGCGGACGACGCGTGAGGATTTGCCCGGCGGTCTCAAGTTGGCGCTTTTGCCCAAGAAGACCAAGGGCGGCCAGGTGCGCCTGGCCCTAACCGTGCGCTTCGGTGGCGAAACCGACCTGAAGGGGAAGGTCGAAGCCGCGTCCCTGCTGCCCGAGATGCTTTTGCGCGGCACGCGCAAGCACAGCTTCGAGCAGCTCAAGGACAAGCTCGACCTGCTCAAGGCCGAGGTCAGCTTCGGCCACGGTCGTGGTTCGCCCAGCACGGTCAACGTCGCCCAGGTCCACGTCAAGACCGTGCGCGAGAACTTGCCTGCGGTCATCGAGCTCTTGGGTGAGATGCTGCGCGAACCTGCATTCACCAAGAAGGACTTCGAATCCTTGCGCGCCGAGATGCTGTCCAAGATGGAAGAGCAGCTGTCCGATCCCATCGCCAACGCGAGCGTCCTGCTCATGCAGCGCCTGCTGCCCTTCCCACCCGACGACGTCCGCTACACGCCGACGATCAAAGAAGCCATCGAGCGCTTGCGCAAGGTGAGCGCCGCGGATCTGGCGTCGCTGCACAGGCGCTTGTGGGGCGCAAGCTCTGCCCAGCTTTCCGTGGTCGGGGACTTCGACCCGGCGACGGTGAAGGGCGACATCGCCAAGGCCATCGCCACGTGGAAGTCGCCCAAGCCCTACCAGCGCATCCCGCTTCCCTTCCAAGCCAATAAGCCCAGCGACGAAACCATCAACACGCCGGACAAAGAGATGGCCTTCGTCGCCGCTGGCCAGGTGCTGGAGGCGCGCGACGACGATCCCGCGTACCCTGCGCTCTTCCTCTTCAACTACATGCTGGGCGGTAGCCCGACCTCGCGCTTGTTCCTGCGCCTGCGCCAGAAGGAAGGCATCTCCTATGGCGCATTTTCACAGCTTCTTGCCCACCCCATCGACAAGAGCGCCTTCTTCTTCGCGGGCGCCATCGCCGCGCCCGCCAACATGGACAAGGCGATGTCCGGGCTGCTCGCCGAGCTTGCAGGCATGGTGCAAACCGGCGTGAACGACAAAGAACTGGCCGACGCCAAGAAGAGCTACGCCAAGGTCTGGGAAGGCCGCATCGCCGAGGACGACTTCGTGATGGGCGAGCTCAACCAGGGTCTCTTCCTCGGCCGCACGCTTGAGTATTGGAAGGATCTCAATAGCAAGATCGAGAAACTCACCGTGGCCGACGTCAACGCAGCGATGAAGCGATTCATCGATCCCGAGAAGCTGGCCAAGGTACGCGCCGGCGACTTGGCCAAGAAGAAGTAGTCGCCTAAGAGCCTGGAAAGGAACCACCATGAAACTTTCGCCAAGTCTTCTGGCAACTTTGACAATCACGTCTTCTCTTGGCTGCGGCAAGAGCGACGCCGAAAAATTCGCCGATAGCTTCTGTGGTGAATTCGTCAAATGCTGTGCCCAAGCCAGTTTGCCCAGCGATGGCAATCTCTGCCACCTTGCGATGTCGAGCGGGTCCTACAGTTCCCAGGCTGGCAATGCGTGCCTAGCCGAGATGAAGTCGGAGGTTGCCGCGGGTACCTTCTGCACCAACCTTGGTTCGCCGGCCTGCGATTCGACGTCCAGCACAACAGGTAGCAAGAAGCCTGGCGACGTCTGTACCTTCGACAGCGATTGCGCCTCATCGAGCGAAGGCAAGGTCGTTTGCGCGGACCTCTACGTGAACAGTGCCTTCATCAACAAGTGCCAGGTGCAGATCCGGGGCAAGGCCGGGGATACGCCCTGCGTGGGAACCCAGGACGGTGCGGAGTTCGCATCCTACGCGTCGAGCGATGCAACGGATTTGGCGCCGCAGGGTTACGTTTGCGACGTTGCCGATGGTATTCAATGCAAGTCAGGCACCTGCGTGGCGCTCATCGCGGTGGGCGCAACATGCAGCTCGACCTCCGATTGCGTGCGCTCAGCCTATTGCGATTACACCAAGGGTTCCTGTACGCCCCATGTCGCCACGGGAAGCACTTGCAAAGGCAGCGACAGCTCCGAATGCATCGACGGCGACTACTGCGACTCGACCACGAAGCTGTGCGCGGCCAAGGGTGCGAACGGCGCCGCGTGCACGACCGCGAACATGTGCCAATCGAGCAACTGTCCGAGCGGCACGTGCCAATCGAACGGCCTGGACACCTTCGGCCTGACCCTGCTCTGCGGGTCGAACTAGCTAGAATCAACTCAGGTCGATGCCGGCGTGCTCGCGCGCGAGATCGGCGACGAGTGCAAAAAGCTCGACGCTCCGACTGCGGTCGTCAAGCCAGTGATCGCTCGCGCTGTCCAGGCCAAAGTGCCAGGCGCGGTCGCGGAAGGCAGCCCAGATCTGCCGTAGCGGCGCCTGGGGCGACAGGATCAGCTTGTGCGACTGCTTGAAGGTGATGACAAGCGTGCCTTGGGAAAAGTCCGACTCGGCCAAGTCGGGGTCTACGTCCTCGAAGCACTTGTCGAGCTTGGCCAGCGCCTCATCCACGCGCCGGCGGTACGCGCCCTCTTCCTCTGCGGGGCTTGCGGACTCCCCCATCACTCTTTCTCCAGATGGTGCCCGATGATCCCGCGCAGCGCCTTGCGATCCTTGTCCGGCAGTTCTTCAAGCGGCGGTTTGGCGGATTCCCCCTCGGCGCTTTCGTCGCGCACTCTCGTCTGGCCAGGCGCACTCTTGGCCACGCCCCTGACCACCTTTTCCGAGGCGCGATCCACAAGGTTGCCCACCTTCTCTTTCGTCCCGCGCAGGAGATCTTGCGACTCGTGGGTCTTCCAGATGGCCTGCACGTGCTCGAACAGGGTTCGATCGCCGAGGCGTACGGTCATGCCGAACCACGTGATGGCCCCAAGGCCACCTAGCACGAAGATCAGCCGAAGCAGGCGAAACACGACTTTTTGTTACCACTCCCAGCGAGTCCCCGCCAGTTTCGACGTAGTTGTGACTATCGTCTCGGGTCGCCGACGCGGAAGTGATCGGCGCGCAAGAGCAGCTTGGTCAAGCGCTCGCGGGCGTCTTCATCCACGGGATCGATAGTTGCGCCAAAACCCGGCGGGCGCTTGCCCGGATTACCCGGGTCGACGCGGATGATGCGAGCGTGGCAACTGATGTTGAAATCCGGATCGTCGCCGATGCCTTCTTCGGAGCCGAAGATGACAATCCCAAGATTTCTGCCAGGGACGAGGTCGGGATACTGCAGGGGGGTGCCCACGAGGTAAACTCCCCCGGACGACACGTTCCGAACCTCCATGATGTGAATATCGCGAGCCTTGACCTCAGCCTGGGCGAAAACCTCGATGCGTTGGCTGGTGCGGCGGTTCGATGCGGCGGGTTCTGGACTCACGTCAACATTGTAGCTGGCGCGCCCCGCGGCACTAAAGAAAAACGTGTGGTCGAGATGGGAACCCTGAAAGGGCAGCCCTGAAAGGGTTCCCAAACCGAACCTTGGGCTCAACTAGTAATCGTCACCGCCCATGCCGCCCATGCCGCCCATGCCACCCATGCCGCCGCCGCCGCCACCATGAGCCGCTTCTTCCTTCTTCTTCGGCTTCTCGGAGATGAGCGCCTCGGTGGTCAGCATGAGGCCGGCTACGGATGCCGCGTTCTGCAGGGCTGCGCGCACCACCTTGGTCGGATCGATGACACCGGCCTTGACCAGGTCTTCGTACTCCTCGGTGGCAGCGTTGAAGCCGTAGGCGCCTTTGCCGCCCTTGACCTTCTCGACCACGATCGAGCCGTCCACCCCAGCGTTGGCGGCGATCTGACGCAAGGGTTCTTCGATGGCGCGACGGATAATGTTGACGCCGAAGCGGCGGTCGTCGTCGAACTTCAGGCCCTCGATGGCGGCAAGAGCGCGAATGAGCGCCACGCCGCCGCCGGGAACGATGCCCTCTTCCACGGCCGCGCGGGTTGCGTGCAAAGCATCCTCGACGCGGGCCTTCTTCTCCTTCATTTCGCTCTCGGTGGCAGCACCGACCTTGACCACGGCCACGCCGCCGACGATCTTGGCCAGCCGCTCTTGCAGCTTCTCGCGATCGTAGTCCGAGGTGGTGTCCTCGACCTGCGCGCGGATCTGCTTCACGCGACCTTCGATGTCGGCCTTCTTGCCCGCGCCCTCGACGATGGTGGTGTTGTCCTTGTCCACGGTCACGCGCTTGGCGCGGCCGAGATCCTTGAGCGTCACGCCTTCGAGCTTGATGCCGAGATCCTCGGTGATGGCCTGGCCGCCGGTGAGCACGGCGATGTCCTTGAGCATCTCCTTGCGTCGATCGCCGAAGCCCGGGGCCTTGACCGCGGCCACGTGCAGGGTGCCGCGCAGCTTGTTCACGACCAGGGTGGCGAGCGCCTCGCCGTCGACGTCTTCGGCGACGATGAGCAGCGGCTTGCCCGACTTGGCGACCTGCTCGAGCACGGGCAGGAAGATCCTTCATGTTCGAGATCTTCTTTTCGTTGATGAGGATGAAGGCATCCTCCATGACGACTTCCATGCGCTCGGCGTCGGTGACGAAGTACGGCGACAGATAGCCGCGGTCGAACTGCATGCCCTCAACCACATCCAGCGTGGTCTCCATCGACTTGGCTTCCTCGATGGTGATGACGCCTTCCTTGCCGACCTTTTCCATGGCCTCGGCCAGGATCTCGCCAATCATCGTGTCGCCGTTGGCGCTGATGGTACCGACCTGGGTGATCTCGGTCTTGCCTTTCGTGGGCTTGGACTGGTCTTTTAGATTTTCGACCACCTTGGCCACCGCCGCGTCGATGCCGCGCTTGATGTCCATGGGGTTGTTGCCGGCGGCAACCAGACGAGCGCCCTCGTTGAAGATGGCCTGCGCGAGCACGGTCGCCGTGGTGGTGCCGTCACCCGCGACGTCCGAGGTCTTGGACGCGACTTCCTTGACCATCTGGGCGCCCATGTTGGCCATCTTGTCGCTGAGCTCGACTTCCTTGGCCACGGTCACGCCGTCCTTGGTCACCGTGGGCGAGCCCCACGACTTCTCGATGATGACGTTGCGGCCGCGCGGGCCGAGCGTCACTTTGACGGTGTTGGCGAGAAGATTGAGTCCCTGTGCGATGGCCTGGCGAGCAGGCTGAGAGAAGAGAATTTCTTTGGCTGCCATGTTGGTCTCCTTGTGTGCCTACTCGAGGATGGCGAGGACATCGTCCTCGCGCAGAATCAAATGCTCGACGCCGTCCATCTTGATCTCGTTGCCCGAATACTTCGAGAACAGGACCTTGTCGCCTTCCTTGACGTCCAGCTTGCGAATGGATCCGTCTTCCTGAACCTTGCCGTTGCCGACGGCAACGACCAGGCCCTTCTGGGGCTTTTCCTTGGCCGTGTCGGGAATGAAGAGCCCGCCAGCGGTCTTGTTTTCTTCCTCGACGCGCTTAACGAGAATTCGGTCGTACAGGGGTCTTACTTTCATCGTGCTTTCTCCTTGATTGCAATGACGACCCGCCGGTTGCTGCCGGATGGTGGTGCCAGGCTCGGGCCGTGATCTGCTAGGCCGCCTTGGAGGCGCCCTTCTTGCCCTTGCTTTCACTGGTCGTGGGTGTGGAGCTCGATTTGTCGCCGCCGGCCTTGTCCCCGCTCTTCGAGGGCTCGGACTTCGTGGCGCCCGCGGACTCGGGTTTCCCGCCCGACGATTCGGCGGAATCCGCTTCCGGGCTTCTGGCTGGCGTAGAGATCGCTGTACCAGCCCCCGCCCTTGAGCTGGAACGAGGTGTGGCTGATCAGCTTCTCAACCTTGCGCGCCTTGCACTTCGGACAAACCTTGACCGGCTTGTCGGACATCTTTTGCCATTCTTCGAAGCGATGGCCGCAGCTTTGGCATTCGTATTCATAAATTGGCATCTGGCGCTCAGCGTCTAGGGTTGCCAGCTCCCTCCAGAGAGCTGGGCAGAGGGAAGAATAAGCACCCTTTGGCCTCTGTCAAGCAGCCGTGGCGAGTGCCAGAAAAACGCCGTAAAGACTCATAAATTCCAATGGTTACATTCCACGAACTTGAGATCTCTCAAAGCGGCCGCTCGGCTTCTGCAGGCGGGGTGGGGACGGCCCCTCGTCGGCCGCATGCCAACGGCCGCGCAGACGCGTCCATGGCACGCTCGGCAGCCGGGTCCTTACGCGACCAGCGAAGCGCTGGTCGCTGGCCCCTGTCCCGACTCGCTGGCGCGCGAGCGAAGACGCTCGCGGCGCTCGTCTACGCCGACTCGAAACCGTCCCCACCCCACCCGCGCGCCGAGCTTTCGTTGGATTCCTGCTCGACGGCCTGCCTAGGTGAATGCCGAACATGGGACATCAAGCACGTAGCCTGGAGGCTGGCGGCTGCTACGATTGTGAACAGTCCGAGAAAAGACGAAGGAATAGTGGCCTTGCTTGATCTGGATGCTCAATACCCGGCTCTCTCGGCGATCGTCCAGGAAGTGAGTGGCCTGACGCTCGAAGCTCTCGCAGACCGCGCCCCCGCACACGGTTACGATTTTTACGACCTTGAGAGACTTTGCGCTGACGTCAGAGCCAGCCAGATTCCGGTCGAGAATCCGTTCCTGGAGGGTCTGGGAGGCGACACTCAAATTCACGGGTATCTGGCGATCTTGAATGAATACGTGGCCAAGGGATTTGTGAGAAAACGGCCGTCCTTTGTGCGCCGCAAGCTCCTCGTGCTCAAGACGCCCAAACCGACACCATCGCCGACTGGTTACGATTGCCTCGATACCATCATGGAGTGCTCCTGGGGACTCTTCTTCGCTGACAATTTCCCCAAGGTAGAGGAGGAACGCCCGCTACCTGGGGACAGGCGGAAGAATGCCGACTTCTGGGTGGAAAAGGACTCCAAGGCTCTCTGGATCGATTGCGTTTCGCCCCATCCGCAAGCTGATAAGACCATGGGATCACTAGAGGCGTGGATTGAGAAATGGGCGCGAGAAAAATGGATGGAGAAATTCTTGGCTGCGAGCAAGCTGCCAGGTGGCCTTGCGACAGGTCTCGCTATCACGATGATCAAGACACGCGACCCGGACGAGGGCAACCACGGAATGTTTGATGCGTTGGCCATGCTCGACTGGAAGCGCACGGTCGACGAACGTATCGGTACGCCACCCGACCAGTTCTGGGCTGATTGTCCAGGGCTGGAAACGGTTTGGGTCGGAGAACCTCAGGTCTGCTCAACCGCCTCCAGCCCAATCATCATCTGTGAATGGCGTCGACCATGATCCACTATGTCCGATCATCTCGCCCGGTGTGTGGCCCAGGTTCCCCTACCGACTTACCGATTGATCAGTTCCCAAAGCCAAGCTCGGCGCGCGGGCGGGCGGGGACGACCCCGCGGCGGCGTAGACGAGTGCCGCGAGCGTCTGCGCTCGCGCGCCAGCGAGTCGGGATAGGGGCCAGCGACCGGTCCGCCGGTCGCGTAAGGCCCCGAAAGCCGAGCGTGCCATGGACGCGCGTAGCGCGGCCGTTGGCACGCGGCCGCCACGGGGTCGTCCCCGGCACAAGCCCGCGGAAGCCGAGCGCCGCTCTCCCGAATGTAGGAACGAACAGCAGCGCTCGAAAAAAAACAGCTAGCCCACGCCCAGGTACTTGCCGAGCTCGCCCACCAGCTTTTCGAAGCGAGCGATTGCCGCCTGCACGGGGGCGGGGCTGGACATGTCGACGCCAGCGACCTGCAACGATTCGATGGGGTAGCGCGATCCGCCGGAGCGCAGGAAGGTGAAATAGTCTTTGCGCTCTTTGTCGCCGCCGCCGAGCACGCGGTCGGCTAGCGCGATGGCGGCGGAGATGCCGGTAGCGTAGGTGTAGACGTAGAACGCGCGGTAAAAATGCGGGATGCGCAGGCCTTCGAGGTCGCTGACCGCCTCCAGCTTCACGCCTGGGCCGAAGAAGCATTCGAGCAGGGCGCGGTATTCCGCGCGCAGGATATCCACGGTGAGCGGCGTGCCGGATTCCACCAGAGCGTGCGTCTTGGCCTCGAACTCGGCGAACATGGTTTGGCGAAAGAGCGAGCCAATGATGGAGTCGACTTCCTTGTTGATGAGATAGGCGCGGATTTCGTCGGACGCGGCCTGGCCCGCGAGGTAGCGGCCGAGGAGTTGTTCATTGAAGGTGCTGGCGACCTCGGCCTCGAAGGTCGTGTAGTGCCAGTGCAAGAAGGCGTTGCTGCGCGAGCTGAAATACGAATGCATCGAGTGGCCCGCCTCATGCGCGAGCGTGAACACGTCGTCGAGCAACTCTTCCTTGAAGTTCATCAAGATGTAGGGCTCGGCGCTGTAGCTGCCGTAGGAGAAGGCGCCCGAGGCCTTACCTTTGTTCTCGTAGCGATCGACCCAGCCGCCGCGCAGGCCCCGGCCGAGCTCGGCGCCGTACTCCTGGCCGAGCGGCGCCAGGGCTTTTTGCACCACATCGACCGCCTGATCGTAGCTGTGTCGCCACGTCGCGGTGGGCACCAGGGGAACGCGAACGTCGTAGTGGCAAAGTTGGTCGACCTTCAGCGCCTTCCGGCGGAGCTCGTAGTAACGATGCAGGGCTGGCAACCCCGCGTGCACCGTGGCCACCAGATTGTCGTAGACCGAATCGGGCATAGCGTCGGGAAACAAGGCCATGGCCCGCGACGAAGCGTGGTTGCGCACCCGGGCTGCGTAGCGGTCGAGCTGCACCGATCCTTCATAGAGCACGCCGAGGGTGGTCTTGTACTGATCGTATTGCGCGTAGTAGCGCTCGTAAGCGAGGCGGCGCAGCTCGCGATCGGGATTTTGCAGGTAGCTTGAAAACGTCGAATGGCTGAGCGGCTTCTTGCCGTCCTTGGTGTCGATGGTGCCGAAATCGAAATCCACGTCGGTGAGCACGCTGAACGCGTTCGACGCCGTCTGGTTAGCTTCGATCTGCATGGCCAGCAGGCGCTCTTCCTTTTCGGTGAGCACGTGCGGTTTGAAGCGCAAGAGCTTGCGCAACCAGATCGCGAATTCGGCCAGCGCCGGGTGCTTGAGGTAACCGGCCATACGGTCGTCGGGAACGGCGTGGATCTCGGGATCGAAATAGCTCCAAGCGGTTTGGGTATCGGCCTGAGACTTCATGAAGCGCGCCGTGCGATCGCGCGAGGCCGACAGCCCTTGATCTTCCGACTCGCGCAGGGCCGCGTAGCAAGCCAAGCGTTCCTCGACAAGGCCCAGGTCGCGCAGAAAGACCAGCGCCGTCGCCAGCGCTTCGGCTCCGTTGCCAAGCGTGCCTTTGAACGAGGGAATCTTGGCCGCGAGCGAGTGGTAACGCTCAAGATCGCGCTCCCAAGCCGCTTCGTCGCCGTAGAGCTTGGCCACATCCCATTGATCCCCCGCGGGAACATCCTTGCGTGGACGCAGCGTCGAGGAAGGATCCTGTGCGGCGGAGAGGGACGGATGGCTTGCCATGAGGGAAGGTTTCCCAGCCCAGGGTTCCTATTTCAAACCTTTTCGTCGCCTCGGAGAGCCTCGGCCTGGAAATGGGCGCGCAAGCTATTGATGATGTCTTCCAGATCGCCGTCCATGATGGCGGGCAGGTTGTGCCGGGTGTAGCCGATGCGGTGGTCGGTCAGGCGATCCTGGGGAAAGTTGTAGGTGCGGATCTTCTCGGAGCGGTCGCCGCTGCCGATCTGGCTGCGCCGGGCCTCGCGCTCGGCGGTCTCCTGCTTCTCGAGCTCGATTTCATAGAGCTTCGAGCGCAGGATCTTCATGGCCATGGCCTTGTTCTTGTGCTGGCTCTTTTCCTGCTGGCAGTGAACGTAGAGGCCGGTGGGAATGTGGTGGATGCGCACGGCGGAATCGGTGGTGTTCACCGACTGGCCGCCCGGGCCGCCGGAACGCATGACCTCGATCTTCAAATCCTTGGGATCGATGTTGATGTCTACATCTTCTAGCTCGGGCATGATGGCCACCGTCGCTGTTGACGTATGGATGCGGCCCTGGGCCTCGGTGGTGGGCACGCGCTGCACCCGGTGCACGCCGGATTCGTACTTGAGGTGCGCGTAGGCGCCCTTGCCCTCGACCGCAGCCACGACTTCTTTGAGCCCGCCCGCCGAGGCGCTGGACATGGACAAGATCTCGACCTTCCAGCGACGGCGCTCGGCGAAGCGCGTGTACATGCGAAAAAGGTCGGACGCGAAAAGCGCCGCTTCCTCGCCGCCCGTGCCGCCACGAATTTCGAGCAAGATGTTCTTGTCGTCGTTGGGATCCTTGGGTAACAGCAGGAACTTCAGCCGTTCCTCCAGGCGCGTCTGCTCGGCCGACAGCTCGTTCTCTTCTTGCCGCGCAAGATCCCGCATCTCGGGATCCTTCTGCATTTCGTGCGCCTCCTCGATGCGCGCCACGGTCTGCCGATGGATGCGCAAGGTGTCGACCAGCTCGCGGATGTCCGCATGCTCCTTGGCCAGCTTCTGCATGACGGGCGGGCGGGCAAGAATCTCCGGATCCGACAGCTTGGCGGACAGCTCCTCGGAACGGCTCTCTACAGCGGCAAGCTTGCCGAGCAGCAGATCGTCGAGCATGGAAAAACCAGGCGTGCGGGCACTGCCGCACTGCCGATTCCTTTACGTCTCGGACGGCGGAGTGGAGGGACGGCCGTACTTCTTGTTGAAGCGCTCGATGCGACCGCCGGTGTCCAAGAATTTCTGCTTGCCCGTGTAGAACGGGTGGCAGTTCGAGCAGATGTCCACCATGAACGATGCACGTGTCGAGTAGGTCTCGACCTTGTGCCCGCAGGCACAAGAGATCGTGGCGGGCTTGTAGGCTGGATGAATCCCCTTCTTGGGCATGACGCGAAACCTCGTGTGAAGGGGGGATTTATAGTCGGCCTTTGGCCCAAGGGCAAGCGGCAGTACGCGAATTCTTGATTTGGCCTCGCTTAATGCAGGAGGCTGCCGCGTCCAACCCGCGCATTGCCATCTCTTATTGTATAGTGCGGCGCCAATGGCCGACCAATCCAATTTGAATAGCGGAATTCGCCGCTCGGCTGTCTACAGCTACTTGCGCCCTGTCATCGAAGGGCGACGCGTCCTCGAAATCGGCTGTGGCACGGGCGAATCCACGGCCCATCTGGTGCGCCTGGGAGCCAAGAGCGTGACCGGTGCCGGCAGCCCAGACGAGGTAAGCGCGGCACGCGCGCGCTTCCACAAAGGCGCTCTGGGATTCGTCGCCCTGGACTCAGGTTCCTACGATGCGGCTGGCGCTTTCGACCTGGTGTTGTTGCCTGAGGCCGCGGACATCCTACGCGGGCGTGGGCCGGCCCAGCTTTCGTCGCTCTTGGCCGTGATTGCTCCCGGCGGCCAGCTGGCCTGCATTGTCGCCAACGGCGATCGCGGCGAAGGCGTTCCCTACTACGACGTGGTCGACGCCCTGACGCCGCATTTTCCAAGAGTGCGCATGTTCGGCCAGACCCCCTTCCTGGCCTTTGGCATCGCCGAATTCGACGAGGCCGCCGCAGACCTGCGCGTCGACGTCGAGCTGGCCGAGCAGGAATCCGAAGAGCCCACCCACTACATTGCCCTGGCTGGCCCTGACGAAGCCTTGGGCCTGGGCTATGCCTTGGTGCAAATCCCAGCGGGCGATTGGGATGGCCCTGCGCAGGCCGAGCGGGCGCCTGTCAGCCCGGGCATCAAGGCGCCGGACACAGCCCTGGCTGAGCTTCGTCAGAAACTTTCGGAGAGCGAAGGCAAGGCCGAGGGCCTGGTGCGCGTGTCGCGCGCCCAGAGCGAGGAGATCGAGGAGTTGCGCGCACGCCTGCGCCGCACCGCCGAGGCGCGCGCCGAGCTCGACGAGGAAGTACGCCGATTGCGCCGGTCGCTCATGGAGGCCGACGAATCGGTGGTCAGTCTCACGCGCAAGACCACCGAGGAGCTCACCGCGCTGGCCCAGCGCTTGACCTCGGGGCTGCGCGCTGGCGAACCAGGCCCAGCGCTCACCCAGGAGTTGCAGCGGCGGGAGAAAGAGCTCGCGGAGTGCGAGTCGGCGCTGTCGGAGCGCGACGATCGCATCGCCGCCCTCGAAGCCGCCAAGCAAGAGGCGACGTGGCGGGCCGATGCCACCTACGATGAGCTGGGTCGCACGCGCGCCGAGCTGGCCAGCTTGCGCAGCGAGCGCGATCGTGCGCTCGCGCGGACGCAGGCCGAAACCGATGTGCAGGCAACGCTGCGGGCGCAGGAGTCGACGATCGAGGACTTCCGCCGGGCCGCGGCTGCGCATGTCGACGAGGTGAATCGCCTGCGCGACGCCGCCAACGAGCAAGCCAGCCTGGTGACAGAGCTCGAAGAAGCCCTGGCCGAGAGCGAGAAGCAACTGGCCGACCACACCGCGGAGGTGGCGCGGTTGCAAAAGGCGCTGTCCGAGATCGAGGATGCCGATCGCGTGCGCCGATCGCGCCTGGCCGAGCTGGAAGGTCTGATGTTGCGCGCGGAGCACGATTCGGCCAAGCAGGCCGAGTCGAGGCGGCAAGATTTGGCCGAGCTGGAGGACATGCGTGCCCGCGTGGCCGCCAGCCGCGGCGAGGTCGAAAGCCTGCGCGCGCGTTTGGGCCAGGTCGAGGAGGCCTTGGCGGCGAGCAAGGCGGCCGGGCCTAGCGCCGATGCCGGACGTTTGGCCGAGCTCGAAGCGCTGGTTCGCGACAGCGAGAATCGCGAGCGCCGAGTGGCGGAGCTCGAAGCGCTGGTGCGCGAGAACGAAAATCGCGAGCGTCGTCTGGCCGAATTGCGCGCGGAGGCCCCGGATCCCGAGGAGGTCTACCAGCGCCTCTTCGACCTCGAAACGCAGTACCAGGCGGCGACCATGGCCGCCGCGCGCGTGCCAGCGCTGGAAGCCACGGTGGCCGCGCTGGAGGCCCGGATCGCGCAACCGCCAACCTCGTGAGCCTGCCGGTCTCGCACACACACACACCTACCTGCGGGTTCGTGCGCCCAGCCATTCCTCTCGACAAGGTGTGGGACTTAGCTGCGAGAAAGCCAGTGCCACCGCCGTAGGCGGTGCTATCTTCCCTATCGATGAGTGGTCCGGCTGATCTCTTGCTGTTCGCGCATCTCCTCGCGAGAACGGACGACAAGCTGGAAGTGGAGCACCTGGCGCTGCTGCTGGCTGAGCCGGAGCACCCTGGCCTGGACATTCAGGCCTACCTCAACAAGCTTAACGTGATGGGCGAGTTGGCGCGCATCAAGCTCAAGGGCTGTCGCGGTTCGGCCCCCGCGGATCGCATGGTCCCCATCCTGCGCTTGCTCTTCGGCGAGCTCGGCTATCGCGGCAACGTCACCGATTTCTACGACCCGCAGAACAGCTTCCTCAACCATGTCATCGATCGCCGCACGGGCAACCCGCTGTCGTTGGCCGTGGTGCTGCTGGCGGTGTGCCGGCGCGCCGGGGTTGCCGCCGAGGGCGTGTCCTTCCCCGGCCATTTTCTCGTGCGCGTGGCCAAGGCCTCGGGCGAGATGGCCACCATCGATCCTTTCGACGGCCGCGTGATTTCGCCCTCGGTCTTGCGTTCGATCTACGAATCGGCAACCGGGGATCCCGGCGATATCGACGAACATTTCCTTGCGCCCGCCTCGCGCCGTCAGGTCGTCCTGCGCATGCTCAACAACCTGCGCGCCATCTACGAATTGCGCGGCGACCAAGACCGACTGCGCTTCGTCCTCGAACGCATGGCCCTGCTCAATCCGTCCGAGGAAGTACAACGCCGCCTGGATTCCGTGGTTCAGGCCGTGGCCCTGGCCCCGCGCCTCAGCATTAATTGAGAGAACGCAGAAAAGGAAGAGGGCGGCGAGGTTGATCGTGGCTGATCCACGATCCTCAGCCTCTGTGCACTCCATGATCTCTGCGCTCTCTCCCCGTGTAGAATCGCGGGGTCCATGCGCCTAGCCTTTGCTTTCATCGTGTTTGTGGTCGGCGGTCCAGCGCTTTCCGCCAGCGCTGACCCGCCAGTGGGGGGGCAGCCGGCGGATGCGAGCGAGGCGGCGGCGCTGCCGGAGTTTCCGCCCGATCCGAGCTTCGAACCCAGCTACATGCTGGAAGGTATCGAGGTGCGCGGCAACCACAAGACCAAGACCGCGCTCATCTTGCGCGAGGTCGGCCTGCACACCGGCGATGTGGTCAGCGCCACCGATGCGCGCGTGGGCCTGGCCCGGCTGCGCCTGCTCGCCCTGGGCTTCTTTCTCGACGTGCACCTGTCCCTGGTCAAAGGCGCGGAGCGCGGCCACGCCAGTCTGGTGATCGAGGTCGAGGAGCGCGGAACCATCATCCTCGACGCCCTCTACCTCGGCACCAGTCAAGCCACGACGGTGTGGGGTGGACTGGCGGTCACCGAACGCAATCTGCTTGGCCGCGGGCTTTCATTGGGTGGCGGTTTCGTCGGCTCCACCCGCCCGCAGATTGCCCATGCCGAGCCCGGTGCCGCCGGGACCGTGCACGTCGCCGGGCCGCCCGCGTTCTTTTCGGGTCGGCTGGCCCTGCAAGCCAGTTTCACCGCTTCGCGCGGCAGCGAGTTCTTTCGCACCCAAGGCGATAGCAGCAGCTCCGATCCGGCGGACTTCGTCGCCGCCAACCTGCGCCGCCTGGGTGGCACCTTCGGCGCGGGCCGGACACTCTCGCGCACCTTCTTTCTGACCGGCGAGGCGCGCTTCGAGTCGATTCGCGCCGACCTGCCAAGCCAACGCTCGCAGACCTCGCCCGACGGGCAGGTCACCGAATCCCGTTCGCTGTGCGCGAAGGGCAAAGCCACCTGGGCTCGCTCAGCCTCATCCTCGACATCGATTCGCGCGCCGATCCGGTCTTGCCCAGGGGCGGCCACCACATCTCGCTTTCCGTCGAGGCGACCACCACCGCGTTCGCGTCGAGCTACGGCTTCGTCAAAGGCGTGGCCCAGGCCTCCAACTACTTTCCCCTGCGCTGGGGACACGTCATCGGCATCCACGGCTATCTTGGCGGCATCTTTGGCGATGCCCCCTATTTCGACCGTTTCTTCGTCGGCGACCTCAATCAACTGTTGCCACCACGGGCCCTCGGCCTCAATTTCTCGACCCAGCCGTCCCACAATCTACTTGGCACGGATATCGCGGCCCATCGCTACGACAATCTCGCGGGTCGCGCCCTGGTCGAGTACGCCATCCCCATCTGGAGCCGGCACGGTCTGCTCTATCGCGGCGATGCCTTCGCGGCCTTTGGCGTGTTCGCGGTTTCGAACCCTGACGATCTCAAGCGCAGCGACCTGCCCTTGTCGCGCGCCATCGCCAGCGATCTCACCGCCGACCTCGGCATCCGCCTCGACACGACCATCGGTATCTTCACGCTTTCGGTGGCCAACGCCATCGGCCGGATCCCGTTCTGATGACCCGGCGGGCGCGCATCCTCTGTTTCGGCCTCTTCGCCCTGCTCGGCGCCGGGCAGGCGCATGCGCAGACCCCCGGCCCGCGCACCGTGGGAATTGCGCGCGCGGCGGATAAGCTGGTGGTGAGCGTCGGGTTGCAAGATCTCTTCGGTCCGCGCGACGTCGAGCGCCTGCTCTCTGGATTCTCGACCCGTGTGCTCATCCGCGTGGCGCTTTTGCGCGAGGGTGGCAATGAACCGGTGGCGCAGGCCATGCGCCTGGCGGAAATCGTCTACGATCTGTGGGACGAGAAACTGCGCGTGCGCATCTCGACCAGCAAGCCCGGCGCGGCCGAAACCCAGGTCGTGGCCACGCCCAAGGCCGCGGTGGATGTGGCCACCTCGCTGGTTGCCTTTCCCCTGACCGAGATGGGCCGGCTTGAAGCAAACGCGACCTACCACCTCAGCCTACGCGCCGATCTCAATCCCATCTCGGAGGAATTGGTCAGCAACGTGCGCCGCTGGTTGTCCCTTCCAAGCGGTCGTGGCCGCGCCGGATCGGGCGACAGCTTTTTCGGATCGTTCGTCAGCGTCTTCGTCAATCCGCGCGTCGACGACAGCGAGCGCCTACTTCAGGTCCTGTCGCAATCCTTCGTCCCGCCAGGAGCGTCCAAGCCATGAGATGGCCGGGCCGTTTCGCGCTCAAGATGCTGGGCGAGATGCTCCTGGTCGCGCTGCTGTCGGCGCTGCTATCCGCCTATGCCTTCTACTATGTCGTTCACCGCTTCGCCGATTTCTCCATCGAGCAATCGGGGCGGGTTGCCATGGCTTCGCAACGAGCCGCGGAGGTCTTTCGTTCGTACTTCACCGATCGCAAGGAGGAATTCCGCCGCCGTGCTCACCTCATCGCCGCGAATGGCGTGACGGACGTGGCCAGCCTGGCGGCAACCGAGGGCCTCTTGCGCGCGCGCCTGCTCGACGGAGACGATGAGATCGACGGGTGGGAAACCGACTCCACCACCTTGGCCCATTCGCGCGAGGCACCGCCCATCGTGGTGGCGATTCCCGCGAAGAACAAGGACGAAGGCATGCGCGTGCTGGAGCTGACCTTCGGGATCCCGCTCGACATGTACGAGAACTTCTTGTCCCTGCGCGACGCCATCGACAAAGAGCAGCAGCTCGACCGTGTCTACGATTTGATGATTCCGCGATTTCTGCGCCAGTATGTCCTGATGGTGCTGGTCATGCTGGCCGCGGCGCCGCTCATCGGCTGGCTGTTCGCCCGCCAGGTCACGCGCCGGGTAGCGCGTCTGCACGATGCCGCTCGGCGCGTAGGCGCCGGAGATCTGCAAGTGCGCGTCGCACCCAAGGGCAAGGACGAGCTGGCGGAGCTTGGCCGCGCCTTCGACGGCATGGTGGCCGAGCTGGGCCAGGCGCGCTCGCGTCTCGAGTATTTGCAGAAGGTGTCGGCCTGGCAGGAGGTCGCGCGGCGGCTGGCCCACGAGATCAAAAACCCGCTAACACCGATTCAGTTGGCCGTGCAGGAGCTGGCCAGCAAGTACCGCGGCGACGACGCCTCGTACCGCCAGTTGCTCGACACCGCCAGCGAAATCCTGCGCGAGGAGATCACCGGACTGCGTCGTCTGGTCGACGATTTCTCGGCCTTCGCCAAGCTGCCCAAGGTCGAGCCGGCCGCCATCGATCTCAATCTGCTGCTGGCAGAAATCCTGCGCCTTCAGCCCGAGTGGCAAACCACCGTGCGCGTGGTCGCGAACCCGGCCCCCGTGTACGCCATGTGCGACCGCACGCTTTTCCGTCGGGTCATCGCCAACCTGGTCGAGAACGCCCTGCAAGCCGCGCAGGGCACGGGCCGTGATCCCGAGATCCGCATTCAGGCCGAACCACGTGGCCAGCGCGCCGCCATCATCGTCGACGACAATGGCCCGGGCGTGCCCGAGCCCGAGCGCCAGCACATCTTCGACCCCTACGTGACCCACCGCGAGGGCGGCACCGGACTGGGCCTGGCCATCGTGCGCAAGATCGTCATCGACCACGGCGGCGATGTCACCGTCGGCCAATCGGCGCAAGGCGGCGCCCGCTTCACCGTGGAGCTTCCCTCGGGCGTCAGCGAACCACGCCAAGAAAATAGGATGTCCTGAGTTCTATTTAGGAATCTTCCATCCGAAATTCTTCCAGGTTGGCCTTGAGGCGGACGGCCTCGCGTACTATATTCCGCCGACTTCACCGACCGGTGGCGCTGTCGACAATGGGAATCAGCAGTTCGAAAATTCCGACTCGAATAGGCATCATTTTGCTGCCACTGCTGTTCGCCGCGCCCGTGCGGGCGGAAACACCCGCGGCCCCGACCGCCGCCGCAGAAACCTCACCCTCGAACGATGAGTGTCTGGGTTGCCACAGCAATGAGCTGGATCGCAGCAAGGGGCGCGCCATTCCAGCCATCGGCGATGTATTCGCCGGATCCGTTCACGGTCAGATCAACCTGGCCTGCGTGGATTGCCACGCCGACCTGCAAGGCAAGGACTTGCCCCACGCCGACAAGCTGGCCAAACCCGTCTGCTCGCAGTGCCACGAGGACGCGGTCAAGGCCTACGACCAGAGCGTCCACGCGGGCTCGCGGCGCAAATCCGACAACAGCGATGCGGCTTGGTGCAGCGACTGCCACGGGGTGCACGACATGCGCAGCTCGAAGGATCCGCAGTCCAAGACCTACCACTTCAATCTGCCTGCCACGTGCAGCCGCTGCCACGCCGACGAAGCCGTCATCGCCAAGGCCCACATCGAGGCGGGCAATGTTCCGGCCCATTTCCAGGACAGCATCCACGGCCGGGCCTTGAACAAGAGCGGCCTCGTGGTGGCGCCCAACTGCGCCACCTGCCACGGCAACCACGAAATCCGCCGCGCCTCGGACGACAAGAGCCGGGTTAACCGCTACAACATTCCCAAGACCTGCGGATCGTGCCACGCGGGCATCCTGGCCATCTACGAAACCAGCGTGCACGCCGCGGCCCTGCGCGAAGGCAATCCCCGCGCGGCGGTGTGCATCGACTGCCACACGGCCCACGACACCAAGGTCGTGGATGCCGCCTGGAAGATGGATCTGGTCAAGGAATGCGGCACCTGCCACAAGGAATCCATGCGCACCTTCCGCGACACCTTCCACGGCAAGGTGTCGACGCTCGGCTTCTCGCGCGCCGCCACCTGCGCCGATTGCCACGGCACCCACGGCATCCTGCCCAAGAAGGATCCCAAGTCGACGGTTTCCGACGGGCGGCGGGCCGAGACCTGCCGCAAGTGCCACACCGGCGCCAGCGAGAAGTTCTCGCGCTACGATCCCCACGCCGACGCCAGCAGCCGCGAGCGTAACCCGGTGCTGTACTTCATCACCATGGCGATGAAGTTCTTGCTCCTCAGCGTTTTCGCCTTCTTCGGGCTGCACACGATTCTGTGGCTGGGACGCTCGCTCGTGCTCGTGCGCAAGCTGCAAGCCGAGGGAAAGATCGATGACGAAAAGTAATCCGGGCCAGGCCGGACACGTCCCCACCGTCGTCGACGCAGCCGGCGCCTGCGGCCGCGGGCTTCGTCCTGCGCTTCCATCGCTACGATCGCCTGCTGCACGGCTTTCTGATGGCCAGCTTCCTGACCCTCGCGCTCACTGGCATGCCTCTGCTCTTCCCACAGGCGGCCTGGGCAACGACCCTGGCCAAACTTTTCGGTGGCTATCGTGTGACCGGCGTCCTGCATCGCATTGCCGCGGTCACGCTCGATGCTGGTCTTCACGACCCATCTCGTCCGACTCGCGCACCGCCTATTCGTGCGCAAGGACTACGGCATGCTGTGGGGTCCCCGATCGCTCGTGCCTCAGCCCATCGATCTGATTCAGCTTCTGCAGCACTTCCGCTGGTTCGTCGGCCTCGGGCCGCGCCCGCGTTTCGATCGCTATTCGTACTGGGAGAAGTTCGACTACTGGGCGGTGTTCTGGGGCATGGCGATCATCGGAACCTCGGGCCTCATGCTGTGGTTCCCGGCCTTCTTCGCGCGGCTTCTGCCCGGCTGGATCTTCAACATCGCGCTCGTCATCCACGGCGAAGAGGCGCTCATGGCCATGGTCTTCATCTTCACGGTGCACTTCTTCAACGGCCACCTGCGCCCGGACAAATTTCCGATGGACCTCGTCATCTTCACCGGCCGCGTTTCGGTCGAAGAACTCAAGCACGAGCGGCCCGCCGAGTACGAGCGCCTGGTGACCGAGGATGCCTTGGCGAAGGTGATGACCAATCCTCCCTCGCAGAGTCTCACGACCGTGGGTCGCATCATCGGTACCACCGCCGTGTGCATCGGTCTGACCGTCGCCGTGCTGGCCATCTACGCCCTGCTACATTGAGCTGCTACAGGCTGCAGGCTACAGGCTTCAGGCTACAGGCTTCAGGCTGAAGTGCCGGCATATTCGTCAAGGTTCGGGTGACCGATTGCCGCTCTCGACAGAGCAAGCTGGAGCCTGGAGTCTTGGTTACCGCGCTCTGCTACTTGTCCGCGTCGTCCTTAGCTTCGGCCGTCTCCTTGGCCTGCTTCTTCTCACCCTCTTTACCGGCGAAGTAGGCTTCGCCCGGACGCCAGGTGGGCGTCACGACGAAGAGAAGCCCGCGACCCGCACGCTTCACTCCGGATACCATGAGACGGCCAAGGTGCTGGAAGACAAGGGCGAAGCCGATGAACGGCATGAACATCACGAAAAGGCCGCCCAGCACGGGCGCCAGCAGGATCACGGCCAGAACGGGAACGCGCAAGTAGCGCTGTCCGTCAGCGCCGGGAAGCATCCCTTCCTTGCCGCTCACCGCAATGAGGTCCAGCTTGTCGCGGTTGAAGTAGAAACCACCTTTAACCATTGTTCCTGCGGTCATCATGACGAACTCCTTTCTAGGTCCTAAATTCTGTCATTGCCTCTTGAATACAGGCTAAGCGAAGAAGGAAGGATCGCCAATGCGGGAAATCCCTGGTTTTCCTGGGGAAAAGTCCGGAGGCGACTAGGGAAAACACCCTAGAGCCGGGCGTCTCGAATCGTGACAAAAAAGACGATTCGCATCCCTTTTTGACCGGAACAGTGGGTTCGGTTGCAAATAAGACTACCGTGTCGGAGGCAAGGCGAGATAATTTCCACGCGCAGTATTGCTGACGATCAGACGATGAACGGGATGGTTTCGATGTACGCGCGGTTAAGCAATCCAACCTTCGCTCTCAGTCTTGTCCTGTTCTCGCTGTACGGGGTCCTGCCCGCGCTCGCGCAAACCACGGCTGCCGACGAGATCGAGGAATGCCTTTCCTGCCATGGTAACGACGATCTGAGCGTGACCCTGGAGAGCGGCGAGGAAGCGCCCCTGTTCATGAAGCGCGAGCTTCTCGATGCTTCGGTCCACAAGAACTTGCGCTGCACAGACTGCCACGCCGGTCTCGAACAGGTGCCGCACCCCGAGCGTCACTACAAGAACCTGGCGCAGTTTCGCGCCAGCTTCGGCGAGGCGTGCAAGAACTGCCATTTCGAGAATTACACCAAGACCCTGGACAGCGTTCACTACGGTTTACAAGCGCGCGGCGACGTCTTTGCCCCCACCTGCGTGAAGTGCCACGGCTCGCACGACATCGCCCGCCCGGCGCAGCCGCGTTCGCGCATCTCGCAGACCTGCGCCACTTGCCACCGCCCCATCTCCGAGGCCTACGCCAAGAGCGTGCATGGACGTGCCCTGCTGGAGGAGCAGAACCAGGACGTTCCCATCTGCACCGACTGCCATCGCTCGCACGACATCGCCGACCCCAAGGATCGGGCCTGGCTCATGAACACGCCCTCTCTGTGCGGCAAGTGCCACGCCGATGGCAAACTGGTGGGCAAGTACGGTCTGTCCACGGCGGTTGTGTCGACGTACCTGTCGGATTTTCACGGCACCACCGCCGCCTTCGGTGCCAAGGGGCGCGCGACACACAGTGAACCCGTGGTCGCGCTGTGCGTGGACTGCCACGGCATTCACAACATCGGCAAAGTCACGGGCGCAAGCGCCCCCGCGTTCCGGGCCAACCTGGTCAAGACCTGCCAGAAGTGCCACAAGGGCGCCTCTGACAATTTCCCCGCCGCCTGGCTCTCGCACTACGAGCCGTCGCTCGAACGGGCGCCGCTCGTGTACATGGTCAAGCTTTTCTACAAACTCATCATCCCCTTCATCGTGGGAGGACTCTTGCTGCAAATTCTTCTGCATCTCTGGCGAACGGTGGTGAATCGATGAAGCGCAGCAACAACAACAGCAACGACGAGGTCGTCCGCTTCGGGACTGCGCGATCGCATCGAGCACCTGCTCGTCATGGTGATTTTCTTCGCCCTGGCCCTCACCGGCCTGCCGCAGAAATTCCACGACGCCGCCATCTCCAAGACCATCGTCAGTGCGCTGGGCGGCATCGCCCAGGTCCGCTATCTGCACCGCATGTCGGGCGTGCTCTTCTCGGCCATGACCCTGGTTCACCTGGTCAGCGTGCTGGCCGCGGTCATTGCCGGCCGCTCGTCGCTGGCCATGGTTCCCGGGGCCAAGGACTTCCGCGACGTGGTGACGACCCTGCGCTACTACCTGCGCATCTCCGATGTGCGCGCCCAGTTCGATCGATTCGACTACAAGGAGAAGTTCGAATACTGGGGCATCCTGTTCGGTGGGCTCATCATGATCACCACCGGCTTCGCGCTGCTGTATCCCATCGAGGCCACGCGCTTCCTTCCTGGCCAAATCATCCCCGCCGCCAAGGTCGCGCACGGCAACGAGGGCCTGATGGCCTTCCTGGTGGTCATTCTTTGGCACATCTACAACGTGGTCTTCGCGCCCGAGGTCTTCCCCGGCAGCAAGACCATCTTCACGGGCAAGATCCCGCGCGAGCGCATGCGCCACGAGCACCCGCTCGAGTACGCGCGCATGTTCCCAGAGGAGGCCGACGAGGTGCTCGGCCACCACGCAGACGATCCCGCGAAGAAAAAGGATGGGTAACCGGGCGGCCGAGTCCATCCTCCACGGCATCGTGGCTGCCATCGTGGTCATGGTGCTCATGCGAGCACAGCGCATCCGCGTCCCCAACACCCGCCTTCGTTTCTGGCTGCTCGCCAGCGGTCTGCCGCTGTCGGCGACTCCGCTTTACTGGTGGCTCGCGCCCTGGCGCGGGAGCGAGCGCTTCCGCGATGAGTGGTCGCTCTTCTCGGCCAGCCACCTTGCACCTTACACCTTCCATGGCGTGGCCCTGTCGGGCACGGTCGCGCTCTTGCTGGCCCTGGCCGGCACCTTGCTCTATCTCCGCGACCTTCTGCCCTTTGCCCTGGATTTCGTGCGCGGTCGAGCGACGAGGCGTGCGGTGAGCGAGCAGCCCCCATCCCTGGTCAGCACCACCAGTCGGGCCGCGGCGGCCCTGGGCATCGCGGTGCCGAGACTGACGGTGCTCTCCTCGAAGCATCCCATCTTGATTTGTCGTGGCCTACGGCGGCCAAACATCGTCGTATCCATCGGCCTTTGCCAGACGCTTGCCCCCGACGAATTGCAGGCATGCATCGCGCACGAGATGGCCCACGCGAAGTACCGCGATCCTGTGCTTGGCTGGGGGCTGATGGTGATGCGCGGGCTTGCCTTCTTCAATCCCGCGGTGCAATTGGCTGCGCGAGCTGCGGCCCTGGAGGTCGAGCGCAGGGCCGACCAAGCCGCAGCTCGCATCGTGGGTAGCGCGGATGCTGTGGTGCAAAGCCTGCGCAAGTTGTCCGGCATCGATGGGGCTCGGCCATTCCCGAGCGAGGCGCGCACCTGGCACGGCTTCCGTCTGGCGGCCATCGAGGCGCGCTGCCAGGCGCTGCTCCACGAACAGCGGCCGGCCGGCGAGGTGCAGCCAGCCTGGATCCTTCCCGCCACCGCCATCGGACTCGGTGTCATACTCTTCCTGACCGTCGCGTGAACTGCCATGGCGTCTCATTATCGAAACGAAGAGTCGCCCAAGAATGGGTTGGGCCTCACGACCCTGGCCGTGCTTGCGGGGATGGCGCTTGCCTTGCGGGCTGGAGACGCCATGTCGGGATGGATCGCCGGCGTGCCACGTGGGGTGCACCTGTGCGCGAATGTGGAGGAAGCCGAGGCCCGCACGGGCCGGCACCTTGGCGCCATTCGCCGTGTTCTCGGTGGCTATGCAATCGCCACCGACGGCATTCGCGCGACGGCAAGGCCCGTTCCGGCGCTCGCGATTGCCATGCAAGACCGTGAGGGAAATCAACTCACGCTCTTCCGAAGCCGTGGCGGTGCCATTCCGACCTCGCTGCGCCCATCTTTGCCTTCGTTTCACGAAATCGCGGTTCCTATCCAAGCTGGCCGCACGGGCTCGCTCAAGGCCGAAAGGCAATCCGACGGCTCGGTCTGGCAAGATCTGGAATGGTCTGACGACTCGGGCAGGACCGCCCTGCGCTGGAATGGACGCACGGTGGAATTGCTTCGGGTGGCGCGACAGCTAGCCCAGCTCGCCCAGCCTACCGAGGACGGACGATGAGTCCGACGAGCCAAGGTCATGCCTACAGCATTCGCCGGCGCGTGGCCCTGCTGGTCGGGGTCGGCGCGCTCGCGCCCACCCTGCTCGCGCTGTGGGCCCTGCACTCGGCCTTCGACGATGTTTCCCGCCACCTCTTTGCGGAGCATCAGCTCTTGGCGCGCAGTCTGGCCCTGCACTTCGACTACGAGCTGCGCGATCATCTGGCCAGTCTCTCGGCGGCGACGGGAACCCCGGAGGATTGGCTGACGGGCAATGCCAAGCGCTCGCTGCGCGCGGCCTTTCTGCGCTCGCCCGTGCTCGACGCCATCGTGGTCGTGGGCAAGGAGCCGAGACGGCGGCAAGAAGGTGCTGTGGCAAGAGCTGCGCCACCAGGACCTGGCCAACGCGACGCTGCTGGCCCTGCCCGAAGTGGACGCGGCCCTCGGCCTCGGCCGCCAGAGCGTCGCGCACCTTATCGAGCCGCAGCGAAGCCGGCTGGTGTTCCTGGTGCCCGTGCGCGACTGGAACGGTCAGGTGACGAACGTGGTATGCGCGGTCGCCAATCCCGCCGCGCCGAGCGTGGCTGGCCATGCTCAGGCAAGGCGCCCTCGGCAGCGGAAGCGCCAGCATGTGGACGACAAGGGGCGCATCGTCACCAGCGCCGGCCTCACCTCCACGTCGCCGCTAGCCGACACCGACGACATCACCGCCGCGGGTGCCTTGTCCATGGCGCCCTGGCGGATCGTCTTGCGCCAAGCTCGCGACGAGGCGCTGGGTCCCTTTGCGGTTCAGCGCGGCCGCATCCTGGTGCTGGCGCCGCTCTTGTTGGTGCTGGCGCTGCTCTTTTCCTGGGGCGCCACCCACAGCGTGACCGAGCCGCTCAAGGCCCTCAATGTGGCCGCCGGGCGCATCGCCGAGGGCAACCTGGAAGCCGCCGTGCCCGCGCAGGCCGACGACGAGGTCGGCCAGCTCGGCCGCTCGCTAGAGGCCATGCGCGTGGCGCTCAAGAAGTCGCTCGACGATCTGACCGCCAGCCACGACGTTCTCGAACAGCGTGTGCAGGCGCGCACGCAAGAGCTGCGGCAGCTCCTCACCAAGATCGTTTCGGTGCAAGAGGACGAACGCCGCCGAATCGCGCGCGAGCTGCACGACGAGACCTGCCAGACCCTGGCTGCGCTCGGCATGAAGCTCGACGCCGCCCTGTCCGCGCCCACACCCGAGCATCGTGCACGAGCGCCTGACCGAGGCGCGCGCCTTCGCCGGGACGGACCTTGGCCGACATCCACGCCCTCATCTACGAGCTGCGCCCGTCGGTGCTCGACGACCTTGGCCTGTTTCCCGCCATTCGCTGGCTGGCCGAGCACAACCTCACCCCGGCCGGCATCGCCTACCGTTGCGAGGTCGCGCTGCCCGACCGCAGCCTGAGCTCGGAGCGCGAAACCACCTTGTTTCGGGCCATTCAGGAAGCCATTCGCAACGTGGCCCGCCACTCGCAAGCCACCCAGGTGCTCATCCAGGTCGAGGAGCGGGAGCACGACCTGCAGGTCGAAATCGAGGACGACGGCCACGGTTTCGATCCCGCGAGCGTGGCTGTACCCGGACCGTCGGGGCGCGGCCTGGGCCTGCTCGGCATGCGCGAGCGCTTGTCCATGGTGGGCGGGGTGGTGGAGGTGATTTCGTCGGCCGACGCCGGCACCCGCGTGATCCTGCGCGTTCCCTTCGAGGAGGAAAATCACCGTGGCTAAGATCCGCATCCTCATCGCCGACGATCACGCCTTGGTCCGCGAGGGCATTCGCGCCTTGCTTTCCTTGTGCGACGATCTGGAAGTCGTGGGCGAGGCTGCCGACGGCAGCGAAGCCATCGCGGCTGCGCAGAAGCCTAGATCCGGACGTGGTGCTGATGGACATCAACATGCCCGGCCTGGGCGGCCTGGAAGCGACGCCCGCGATCCGGCGCAACAATCCGCGCGCGAAGATTCTGGTGCTGACCCAGTACGACGACCGCGAGTACGTGACCCGCTTTCTCAAGAACGGCGCCTCGGGCTACGTGCTCAAGCGGGCGGCGGGATCGGAGCTGGCCGCCGCCGTGCGCGCCGTCCACCGCGGCGGCCTGGTGCTAGATCCCTCACTGGCGCGCGAAGCCCTCTTGCCCACCACCCCACCGCCCGGCACAGGCGTTGGGGAAGAGCGCTACCTCAGCCTCACGGACCGCGAGAAGCAGGTCCTAAAGCTCGTCGCCGAGGGCAATTCCAACAAGGAAGTGGCCCAGCTACTTGGCATCAGCGTGAAGACCGCCATGTCCCACCGCGAGCGCGTGATGCAAAAGCTCGACATCCACAACCGCACCGAGCTGGTGAAATTCGCCCTCAAGCAGGGCGTGATCAAGCTGTAAGAAGAAAGCACGACGGCGCGACCGCCCGAATCACTTCGCCGACCGTGGCCTTGGGTTGGATGAACACCAGTCCGGGGAAAGGAATTCCGTCAGTCGCGCATCTGTGCGCGAGAACCAGGAAGTCCTGGTCGCCGCTCAGAATCACAAGCGCCAAAGCACACGCCTTCTCCAGGTGGTGCTCGTCAGGGCTGCCGAGCAGGCCAACTTCGGCGGCGGTGACGACGTTGACCCCACGACGTCGGAGACCAGCCACGATTCGAGCGTCGACACACTCGTCTGCGTACAGAGCAAGCGCCAAAGCCTGCCCCTACCGAGACGATCCCGTTCGCCCACCCACCCGACTCGGATATCGCTCGCGCAGGGTTGCGATCAAGCCTTCGGCATCTCCCCAGTCGCGTCGGATGAGGTCGCGATGGTCGTAGTAGTAGGCTAGTGCTGCGTGGATCTCGGCCAAGCCGAGGTGCGGGTGTGCTTCCGCGATCTCGTCTGGGGTCATACCAAGGTGCTCGTATTCGGATGCGATCTGGCTGACCTTGATGTCGGTCCCCGCAACAATCGGTCGCGAGACGGTGTCATCGATATGGGAACCGATTCGTTCGGCAGCTACGGTCATGGGGCAAGGTTAGCGCGGCCTTTGCGTTCGTACAACGTCGCGTTCCAAGCTCGCGACGAGGCGCTGGGTGTGCTCAAGCGGGCGGCGGGATCGGAGCTGGCCGCCGCCGTGCGCGCCGTCCACCGCGGCGGCCTGGTGCTGGATCCGTCGCTGGCACGTGAGGCCCTCTTGCCCACGGCCCCACCGTCCGGAGCCGGTGAAGGGGAAGAGCGCTACCTCAGTCTCACCGAGCGCGAGAAGCAGGTCCTAAAGCTCGTCGCCGAGGGCAATTCCAACAAGGAGGTGGCCCAGCTACTCGGCATCAGCGTCAAGACCGCCATGTCCCACCGCGAGCGCGTGATGCAAAAGCTCGACATCCACAACCGTACCGAGCTGGTGAAATTCGCCCTCAAGCAGGGCGTGATCAAGCTGTAAGAAGAAAGCACAAGTTGTGCGGGCAGCGACAGAGTGATGCCCTGTAATCGGTCGGACGCCTATAGTCGCACGCACCTTGTTGCGTCTCTCCTGGGTGCGCTTCTGTCCGCCGGGGATGAGATCGCGCGAGGTCTGCGGAGAGTGCGGGGAGCGCGGCTGGGCTGGATCTCGGGGGACAACTTGCGGGCGGGACTACATTCGGCCGGCGTTGGGCAGAGCGCGGCCCAAGGCCGGGTGCGAGGCCACGGGCGGGCTTAAGTGTCGAAGCAGAGCTCTTATTGTCGTGACGCGATCAAGTGGGTCACGGAACGGTAGTAGGGTGGCGCTCGGGCTGGGGAGGGCTGGCGGGGCTGTGACCACAGGCGTTCTGGACGAAGTAGCTAGGACGGCTCTGGGATCCGGCCAGCGTCCGCGGTGCCGTCGATGGGCAGCAGGATTTTGAAGGTCGTTCCGCGGCCGATCTCGCTTGCGTAACTGAGCGAGCCGCCGTGCTTGCCAACGACGATCGAGCGCGCAATCGCAAGCCCCTGACCACTGCCGCGCCCGACCTCCTTGGTGGTAAAGAACGGGTCGTAGATACGCTCTCCGATTGCTTCCGGAATTCCGCAGCCCGTGTCGGAGATCTCGATGCACACGCGGCTTCCGTCCCGCCGGGTACGCACGTTGATTTTTCCCTTGGCTCCGTTGCCATTGACCACGTCGGCGATCGCATGGGCCGCGTTCACGAGCAAGTTCAAGAAGACCTGATTCAGGTCACCCACATGGCAGAGCACGGCCGGTATGTCGCCCAGATCGGTTTCGACATCGGCGACGTATTTGTACTCGTTGCGAGCGATGACGAGGGTATTTTCGAGGGCGCGGTTGAGATCCGCGGGCGTCTTTTCGCGTTGGTCAGGGTGTGCGAATTCCTTCATGGCACCTACGATGGCGGCGATGCGCGCGACGCCGTCGTGAGCCCGGTCGCAAGCCGCGGGAGCATTCTGCTCGATATACGCGAGGTCGGCGGCATCCTCGGCCGCCTGCACTTCCTCTGTGAGGTGCGCGTACGCCGGGTCGGTCGCCACCTTGGCTATCGCCTTCCGGTAGGTTGTCGTCAGCGCGAGCATGTCGGAGAATGCGGTGGCCAGGAACTGAACGTTGTCGCCGACGAACTGGGCGGGTGTGTTGATCTCGTGGGCAATCCCGGCGGCTAGCTGCCCAACCGCCTCCAGCTTGCGCGCGCGGTTGAGATCGGTTTCCAGCGCTCGTCGGCGCGTAATATCGAAGAAGATGCAGAGCGAGTGCTCATCGCCTCCAATCTCGATGGGGTGGGCCGAGTGCAACACGGAGATGTCCTTACCATCCTTGCGGACAATCTTCTGTTCGCGTTCGGCCTGGTTGCCTCGAATGCAGTTTTCTCTCGAATCACAGATGGCGTCGGCGCACTTGCGCGAGATGACTTCCTCCTTGCTTGTCGCTCCGATCATGGTTTTGAGCGCTTCGTTCAGCTCGAGAATACGGCCCTTGGGGTCGAGGATGGCTACGCCCACCGGCATCCTTTCGAGTACCGTCGTCAGCCGACTTTCGCTCTCACCCAATCGGACGACCGCCTGGTTGAGTTGCTGGTTGTGCGCGCGAAGCTCGGCGTGGAGAAGTCCATTCTCGATGCTCAGCGCGACTTTGGACAGGATGACGGAAAGAAAGACCAGTGAGGACGGCGAGGCATTGAATTCCGGGGCCGCGAAAGCGGCCAGCATGCCGATGGTGGAGCGTGGGGTGGTCAGAGGATGTAGCACGAATTGTCGCGAGTCCTCGGCCATCTGGACCAAGGCTTGATTGCGCTTGAGAGCCCAACCGAAGATGCCGGTCTCGATGGCTTGGTCGGTCTCCCGTGACAGGGCCGCTTTCTCCTCGGGCGGATCGGTGAATGCGAGCTCATGGGTGAAGGTGTTGGGATTGACCAGGAAGAATGCAATGGCCTCGAAGTTCAGTGCCTGCTTGAGGTGAAGGTCGACCGTCTTGAGCATCGCTTCAGTGGGGGCATCCTGCGGGATGGTCGCTAGCGCACGGTCGAGCGAGAGAATGGCCTCCAGGGACCGAAGGTGCCTTGTCTCGAGCAGCTCGACATCGTCGCCGACATCGTCGAGGTCTTTGGCGTCGCCCATGCTTGGCTCACTCCTCGGTGAACAGGCGCAAGGTTTCCTCAAGGAGGCCGAGCACATTCTCGGCCACTCGACCCAGGTCCGACGGCGGTAAGGCCACCGCGTCCCAGGCCTCGACGCAAAGACGCGGTAAGCCGACTTCTCCGTTGCCACCTAATTCCAGCGCTGCGACCAGTAGATCCGCGATGTGAACGACCGCGGCGCCCATGGAGGGAGCTCTGGCGCCGGCGGGATTGTGGTGGTTGGCCGCCACCTCGCGATAGGACTCTGGCAGCTTCCACGAGGCCATGAGGGCCGCGCCAACTTGTCCGTGGTCGCAGCCAATGACAGCGCGCTCGACTTCGTCGAGAGCCGATTTGTCGCGTCGGTGCATTTCCAAAGCGACCGCCGCGCGCTTTGGAAATTCTTGGTAGAGGACGAGACTGCCGATGTCGTGAAGCAGACCCGCGACGAAGAAGTGCTCGACGTTGCTCTCGCGACGAAGCGTGGCCAGCGAGCGGGCCGCGATGCCACAGGCGAAGCTGTGTTGCCAGAACGACTTCATGGTGACCAGGTTGGCGTCCACACCACGGAATTGAGTGAGTACGACCGTGGCCAACACCAGATCGTGCAACTGGCGCGTGCCGATGATGCGAATGGCTTGATCGACGCTCTCCACGCGCTGAGGGAAACCGTAGAAGGCGCTGTTGGCAATGCGAAGAAGTCGCGCACTCAGGCCCTGGTCGGTACACAATGCCTTCGCAATGTCAGCGCTAGAGCTGCTTGGGTGATTGATGGCTCGGTCGATTTGAAAGAAGATCGTGGGAAGCGAAACCAGGGTCTTGGCGTGGCCAGCGACAGTCTCTGCGCTGACGGGCGGCCAGGGGGGACGATAGCTCTTGCGTTCTGAGGTTGTGGCTGTCGGAAGAGGTGAGGTGGTCTCGTCCGCGGACGCGCTCTTCCGTCCCAGACGAGCTGCGACGGCCGAGAGCTCGGCCAACGCGGGATGGAGGATTTCCTTGGTCGTGAGGGGGAGGGGGGCGGCGCCAGCCCGTGGAGTGCTCGAAGGCTCCGCGGTGGGTGGGATGGCGGCGTCGTCGGCGACGGGAATCTCCACGATGCCCCAGGCTTTGAGCAGCGTGTGGTGACGAGGTCCAATGACGGTCCAGGCGGGGAGGATGACCTGTCCGTGGAGGTTGGCGACGTCGGCGGCCACGGTTTGTCCCGGGACGATCTCTTGTACTTTGACGAGGCGCATGGCTCATCCGTTGCGAGGCATTCCATCGTCAGAAAGCGATTTTTTCCTTACCCCCGGTGCTGGCGGCGGTCGCCGCAGCTTTGGGGTGCTGCGCGTGCAGTAGGTCTTGCCCGCGGTAGCTCGAGGATCATCACTCACTGAGCAGACGGCGGAGTCCTTCGTAGTCGAAGCCTTCGGCCTTCTGCCCAAGCCAAGCCGCCAGCTCGGGATTCAGCGTGCGAATGGTCTCGATGATGGCAACCATCTCGTCGTAGCGTGCGGCGATCACGGCCTCCCACAACCTATCCAGTATTTCCGCAGGAAGCTCCTGCAGCTTATCCTCAAGAAATTGCTCCTCGGTCTTGGCGTCGGCATCAAGTGCCTCGTGCTCGCCAGAACGCTCGGCAACTTCGCCGTCCAGCACCGCGCGAACCCCTCTTATCAAATCGGCGGCACGAAACGGCTTGGAGATGAAGTTGGTTCCCGAATCAAGTGCGCCGTGGTGAACGACGGCCTCGTCGGCGTAGCCGGACATGTACATGATCTTGATCTCCGGACGGTCCAGAAGCAGGCGCTGGGCAAGCACACGTCCGCCCATTTTCGGCATCACAACATCGGTCAGTAGCAAGTGGATCTTCCCCTGGTGCGCGTTGCAGATCTGCAGCGCATCGGCGGCGCTTGCGGCGGTCAGCACGGTGTATCCGGCCTCGCAGAGGATCCGTTTGGTGATGGCGCAGATGGCTTCCTCGTCTTCAACCACGAGGATGGTCTCGGTGCCCGTTCGGGAAGTGGTGATCGCCGTGAGTCGGCCGGAAGTCACGCTCGTGGAGGCGGATGGATCACGCGGTAGATAGACTTTGAAGGTGCTGCCCTGTCCCGGTTCGCTGTAGACCCAGATATTCCCGCCACTTTGTTTGACGATGCCGTACACCGTGGAAAGCCCGAGGCCGGTTCCCTTGCCCTTTTCCTTGGTGGTGAAGAACGGCTCGAAGATGCGCGACAGGGTTTTCTTGTCCATGCCGGAGCCAGTGTCGCTGACCGTGAACTGAACGTAGGGCCCGGCCTTCACGGACACATGGCGTGCGGCGTATTCTTCGTCGAGAAGCAC
This sequence comes from uncultured delta proteobacterium, assembly GCA_963723955.1. Taxonomy (GTDB): domain Bacteria; phylum Myxococcota_A; class Polyangia; order Fen-1088; family Fen-1088; genus Fen-1118. The sequence goes on along the minus strand of CAVRSU010000028.1, from coordinate 119,444 downwards.
GTTGTGGGTTTCGATGGTCAGCTTGCCCCCGCCCGGCATGGCGTCGCGGGCGTTGACGACCAAGTTCATCAGCACCTGTTCCATCTGACCCGGATCGGCCCGGACCAGGCCGAGGCTTGGCTCAAGCACCTGGATATACTCGATGTCCTCGCCCAAGATCCGCCGCAGCATCTTCTCGACTCCAGAAGCGATCTGATTCAGGTTCAGCACCGCCGGTTGCAGGACCTGTTTGCGACTGAAGGCCAGGAGCTGGCGGGTCAGGGCAACCGCGCGCTCGCCGGCCTTCCTCACCTCCACCATCTCTTCCCTGGCCCGGTCGTCCCCTCGCACCCTCTCCATGGCGAACTCCGTGCAGCACAGGATCACGGAGAGTAGGTTGTTGAAGTCGTGCGCGACGCCTCCCGCGAGCAGGCCGATGGCTTCCATCCTCTGCGCCGCACGAAGCTGTTCCTCAAGCCCGTGGCGCTCCGACTCAGCCAGCTTGCGCTCGGTGATGTCGACGATACTCGCCAGTAGGCGGCGCGGCGTCCCAGGGACCTGGTGAAGCAGCGTCGCGCTCGTGTCCGCGAACACCCAGTGTCCATCTCTGTGCCTGTACCGCTTCTCCATTCGATAGGCGGTGCTTTCACCGGCCAGGAGAGAGCGAATACACTCGAAACTTTCGGGGACATCGTCGGGGTGGGTGATCCCGGCCAAGGTGAACTGCTGCAACTCTTCGATCGAAAGCCCCAGCATGTCGGCGAATGTCCGATTGACCTTCAGCAGTTTCCCATCGTGCGCGGTCATCGCTTTGCCGATGGTCGAGCGTTCGAACATGTCGCGAAAGCGCGCTTCGCTCTCGCGCAACTCATTCTCGGCTTGCTTGCGCTCCATGCGCAGGCGATGCCGCTCCAGCGCGCTCTCTATGGCCGGTCCCAGTCGTTTGAGGTGCTCCTTGATGACGTAGTCCCAGGCACCCGCCTTCATGCATTCGACCGCTGTGTCCTCGTTCATGGAGCCCGTGACGATGATGAACGGTACGTCCGGGCAACACTGTTGTGCGAGACGAAGGGCGGTCAGGCCATCGAAGTGGGGCAGCTTGAAGTCGGAAACGATAAGCTCGGGGCGAAATGCATCCAGCGCCTTGAGATACTCCGTACGATCCTCCACCCGTCGAAACTCGCAAGAGGGTAGGGCCTTGCGGATCTCCCACTCAGTCAGCTCGGCGTCTGTCGGCAGATCCTCGACGATCAGGACACGGGTAGTCTCGGTCATATCTTTCTCTCTCGGGCCCACTCTCTATTTGGGGGGCTGGTTCACCAGCAGCCAGTACAGTCCCAGGTGGCTGACCGCTTCGGCAAAAGCGTCGAAGTCGACCGGCTTGACCACGTAACTATTGGCCCCGAGGGCATACGCCGTTTTGACGTCGGGATCCTCGCGCGAAGAGGTCACGACGACCACGGGGATGGTGCGGGTTTTCTCGTCCTGCTTTAGCGTGCGTAGGACTTCCAGACCGCTGATCTTGGGAAGTTTGAGGTCGAGCAGAACCACCTTGGGGGGATGACCGCCGTCTCGCGTCGCGTACTTGCCGCGGCAGAAAAGAAAATCCAGGGCCTCGGCGCCGTCCTCGACGGTGATGAGAAGGTTGGCCAGGTTGTTCTTCTTTAGCGCTCTGATGGTCAACTCCGCGTCGCGCGGGTTGTCCTCGACCAGCAAGATGTCCACTGCTTCCAGCTCCTTCATGATCCCGGTCCCCTTTCTTGTAGGGCAAAATGGAAGGTCGCGCCCTTGTCGGGTTCGCCCTCGGCCCAGACGCGGCCACCGTGGCGACGAATAATCCGCTGAACTAGGGCCAGCCCCACCCCGGTTCCCTCAAACTCGTTGGCGCTGTGCAGGCGTTGGAACACGCCGAAAAGTTTGCCCACGTATTCCATCTCGAATCCCGCGCCGTTGTCCTGCACGGTATAGACGCATTCCCCCTGGCTTTGCCGGGCGCTAACCTTGATCGTGGCCCGCTCCACTTTGGAGGAGAACTTGATGGCGTTGGCGATCAGGTTCATCCACACTTGGCGCATCAACGTCGGGTCCGCGACCCCCGTCGGCAAGGGGCCGAGCTGAAAGTCGATGCGGGGCCGGCTTTCCACGGTGGTCAGTTCGTGAAAAACCGCCGAAGCCATGCCAGCCATGTCGATAACGGAGAGCTTCATTTCGGCGCGGCCCAGACGGGAAAAGGCCAAGAGATCGTCAATCAGCTGGCCCATGCCGTTGGCGTTCTCGCGAACGACGGCGCACAGCCGCTTGCCCTCCGCGTCCAGATGAGCAGCATATTCTTCGGCAAGGATGCGCGTGAAACCATCGATAGCTCGAAGCGGCGCGCGAAGATCGTGGGAGACCGAGTACGAAAAGGCCTCCAGCTCCCGATTGGATTCTTCGAGCTGGGCCGTGCGATCCCGAATGCGCTGTTCTAGCTCGGTGTTGAGGAGACGTACGGTCTTCTCGGCGCGCACGCGTTCCGTGATGTCCTGGACGAAAGCCACGCCATTGGCCCGCTCCTCGTCCAACATCGCGCCAGCCACGGCAATCGGGATGCGGGTGCCGTCCTTGTGAAGGTACTCCTTTTCGAGCGGCTTCCGGTTGACCCCCGTGGCCTTGAGCTCCGCGATAGATGCCTCGTCAAGATGACGGTATTCAGGCGGCGTCATGTTGAGCCAATCGATCTGGCCAGCGTTGAGCTCGGCACGCGTGTAGCCGACCATCTCGAGAAACTTGTCGTTGGCGTCCGTGATCTGGCCGCGCATGTTCCAGAAGATCACGCCGAGCAAGCCGGATTCGTAGAATCGATGCAGCCGTTGCTGGCTCTCCCGTTGTGCGGCCTCGGCCCGCCTTTGCTCGGTGATGTCCATGGAGAGAATGATCACCCCCTCGGGGACAGGTTCGAATCGGAGATCGAACCATCCTTGGGTGCCGTCTGGAAAACTGAATTCGTTCTCCATGTGATCCACGATTCGGTCAACCAGGCTCCGACGAATCCTGACGAAGACCTCCGTGGCCTCGATGCCCGGCCACACGTCCATGTATCTGTTGCCCAGTAGCTCGTGGCTTGGTCGTCGGTTGTGGGCCTCGGCGGCGCCGTTGATGTAGAGGTAGCGCCAGTCGTGCCCTAGGAGTTGGCAGCCTTCGATCATGCCATCAAGGGTTGAGCGAAAACGGCGTTCTGCCGCGTGAACCGTTTCCTCGGCTCGCTTCCGTTCGGTGATCACGTCAAACACGGCGACGAAGTGCTCCCGCTTTGGGCTGTAGACCGAAACGGAGAACCACATGTTGTCCAGTGCCTCAACCTGGATCTCGAAAACCTCTGGCCTGCCGGTGACGGCCACGCGCCCGTAAGTCTCGAACAATTCAGGATTACTCTCCCGAATGCCCGGAATGACCTCGGAAACCTTCCTGCCGACGACGCCTTTTAGCCCGGTCTGGGTCTCGAAGGCCTGGTTCACACCGAGGTAGATGAAATCCACTGGGCGTCCCTGATCGAACAACATCTTGCAATACGCGAGTCCGTTCATCATGTTGTCGAACAGCGAGCGGTAGAGTTCCTCGCTCTCGCGCAGCGCCTCGTCGACCCGCTTTTGATCGTCGATGTCCGAGTTGCTGCCGAACCACTTGACCACCTGGCCGTTGTTGTCGAGGAAGGGGATCGCCCGTGTCTTGAACCAGCGGTACGCGCCGTCCGCGCGCCTGATGCGGAACTCGATCTCGAAGACGCCGCGCGGGGCGACTTCGCTCCACTCGGTGAGCACGCGGTCGCGGTCGTCGGGATGTACCTGCTCTAGCCAGCGATAGCCGAGCTGATCCGCCTCGGGGATCCCCGTGTACTCGACCCAGCGGGGACTAAGGTGGTCGCAAGGTCCGTCGGCTCGGCAGGTCCAGACTAGGTGCGGTAGCGATTCCGCGAGGGTGCGGTAGCGGCGTTCGCTTTCCGTGGTGAGGGATCGCCGTGTTTCGGCCTCAAGCTCCGCGACCCGGCGTCGAAGCCGTTCGTTCTCCTCGACCAGAAGGTTGCGCTCCCCAGTAGCATCGCTCATCGCCCTGTTCCTTCATTGTTGACTCACGGAGTAGAACGATCTCACGCGGCTCAGAATTTTGCACGTGCCTATTCGGCAGTCATGGGCAGCCGAATCGTGAAGGTGGTCCCTTTGCCGACCTCGCTTTCGAAGGTCAAGGTCCCGCTGTGCTTGGTCACTACGACCGAGCGGGCGATGGCCAGGCCCTGGCCTGTGCCCTTGCCCACCTCCTTGGTCGTAAAGAAGGGCTCGAAAACGCGATCCCGGATTGCCTCGGGGATTCCAGCTCCTGAATCGGCGATGTCGATGCGCGCCAGGTTGCCTTCGCGCGATGTCTTGACCCGTATCGTGCCCATGTCGCCTCCTTTGCTCACTACGTCGCCGATGGCGTGGGCCGCGTTGATGATGAGGTTCAGGAAGACCTGGTTCAGTTCGCCCACATGGCAAAGGATGGGCGGCAAATCGCCGAATTCCGTGGTGACCTCGGCCACGGAGCTGTATTCGTGCCGGGTGACGGCAAGCGTGCTTTGCAGGGCATGGTTCAAATCGGCCGGCGACTTTTCTCGTTGCTCGGGCTGAGCAAACTCTTTCATCGACTCCACGATGGTCGAGATGCGGAAGATTCCCTCCATGCAGCTCACCAAGCTGCTCGGCACCTCGGAGTCGAGGTAGGGCAGGTCGATATCCTCCTCTATCCGCCGGAGCTCGCTCACCAGCACCTGCCCCGGGCCGGTCGTCTCAGGGGCAAGCGCTTCCACGGCACTTTGGTACTGGCCGACGAGCCTCTTGTAGCCGGCGAATGCCTCCTTCAAGAAGTGGAGTCCGTCGCCGACGAACTGGGCCGGGGTGTTGATCTCGTGGGCAATGCCCGCGGCAAGCTGGCCGACGGCTTGCAGCTTCTCGGCTTGAACGAGCTGATTCTTCGCGGTGGCCAGCTCGTGCATCCGCTTTTCCAGCTCCTCCTTCGCGAAAAATAGCTGCGCCGTGCGCTCGGCAAGCCGGTCATGCTTTTTCTTCACCTCCTCCGTGCGCTGGCGCACCAGGCGCTCAAGAGCCAAGTTCTGCTCGTCCCGTTGCTGTTGCTGGTGAAATACCTCAGCAAGCTTCCGTTTGGATCTCCTTCTCAGGTACCACACTACAACGTAGGCGACGAGCAGCGGTCGCAGTGCCATGACGGCAAATCGGACCCAACGATGTTTCCGGTTTACTTCTTCTCGGGCGGCATTATCACGGCTCGCACCGTCGAGGTTGGTCGATAGGATGACGGTGCAGTGTCGATCGATCTCGCTGAGTTGCTCCTTCGCCTCGCCCAACACCTCTGGTCCAGCGGTGGTATCGAGAACCCGATCGACAATGGTGCCCCAGGCGGCTAGGTGGACGGCAAGATCTTCGCGTTGTTGCTGCTCGGTCGCCGTCAGGGCAAGCCCGTGCAGGAAGTGTTGCGATGAGACCAGCAGTGCCTGGGTCTGCGCGGCGATCCCTTCCCGAAGCTTCGGCCAGTCGCTCTGTGGCGCGAGCCATCGCTCGAGGAGCGCGACGTAGTTCTTACGTGCGTCCCGACGGATGCTGGTCACAGGCTCGATGTTGTTGTGGGCGGCCTGAATGCGCAGGGATAGCTGCTCCTTCCGTACGTCGAGAGAATTCTCGATCATGGCGAAACCCACGATGCCAATCAGCATCAGAGAAACCGGCAGGACGGCGACCAGCCGAAGCGCACGTGAGCGCCAAGATCCCCTCGGGGAAGGGGCTGCGGTCGGGTCTATCAAATTGCGCCTTCCCCGTTGGCGCCATCACCGATGGGCAGCCGGATGGTGAACGTGGTTCCTTTACCCACTTCGCTGTCGAAGGTCAGGGATCCGCCGTGCTTGGTGACGACGATGGATCGCGCGATGGCGAGCCCTTGGCCTGTGCCCTTGCCGACTTCCTTGGTCGTGAAGAAGGGTTCGAAGATGCGTTGGCGAATTCTCTCGGGAATTCCCGCTCCGGTGTCGGTGATGTCGATACGCGCGAAGCTTTCTTCTGTCGACGTCCTGATGCGAATGGTACCCTTGCCGCCGCTTCGGCCCACCACATCGCCGATGGCGTGGGCCGCGTTGACGATGAGGTTCAAGAAGACCTGGTTCAGATCGCCCACGTGGCACAAAACGGGAGGCAGGTCGCCGAACTCGGTCGTGACATCGGCGACGTACTTGTATTCGTTCTTGGCAATCGCGAGTGTCGTCCGCAGCGCCTGGTTCAAGTTGGCGGGCACCTTTTCCTTCTGATCGGGGTGCGCAAATTCCTTCATCGCACGCACAATGGTCGAGATTCTGGATATGCCGTCCAGGCAGCTCTCGAAGCTATTGGGGGCATTCGCGTCCAGGTACGCTAGGTCGACGTTTTCCTCGGTCGCCCGGATCTCGCTCACGAGAGCTTCGTGTCCGCCTGTGGTCTCAAGCATCTTCACGACTCGCTGGTATTGGCAGACCAACTGGCGGTAACCCTCGAATGCCTCCTTCAAGAAGTGCACGCCATCACCAACGTACTGCGTGGGCGTGTTGATTTCGTGGGCGATTCCCGAAGCGAGCTGGCCGACCGCCTCCAACTTGCGCGCGTGTCCGAGTTCGATCTCGATTCTCCTTTGCTCGGCGAGATCCCGGACCGTGGCTTGAACAAACTGTTTCCCGTTCCAATCCATGCGGGCGAGAAGCACGGTTGCGGGGAACTCCTGGCCGTCAAGCCGCTTGTGCGTCCATTCGAAGTAAGAGGACCCATCCCGCATCGCGGTTTCAATCATTTTCCTTGCGGAATCGGCGGATGGTCGACCGTCGGGCTGATTCCCAGGCGACACATCAGCAGGCCCGTGCAAGATGAAGTCCCCCAGGCTCTTCGCTCTGAACATGGCCAACGCGGCCGGGTTGCCGTCGGTAAACTGCCAGCTGGGCGGCTCTAGCGTCATGATGGCGTCATGGGACGACTCGAAGAGTGAACGATACTTTTGCTCATTCTCGCGTGAGGCCACGTCGGCACGAACGGCTTGAGTGATGTCCTCGAACACCGAGACGAAGTAGTCGATTTGGCCGGTCTCACCTCGGATCGCGGATGAAACGAGTTTGATCCAAACGATCTCCCCATTCTTCTTGAAGTAGCGCTTTCGCCTGGAATAGCTGGCCTGCTCGCCGGCCACCATCGCACGACGAGCTTCGAGATCAGCCACCAGATCATCGGGATGGGTGATGTCCTGAAAGCGCAGCTTGGGCAGCTCGTCGGGCGAGTAGGCCAGGATTTCGCATAGACGATGGTTCACGCGAAGCATTTTCCCGTCTGTACCGACAATGGCTAGGCCGACTGCGGCCTGTTCGAACATCGCCTGGAGACGACGTTCGCTCTCTCGTAGGGCGGCTTCCGCGTTCTTCCGTTCGGTGATGTCGCGAACAATTCCAACCGCGCACCACTGATCTTTGAACCGGGTCGAGCCGAGTGACAGTTCCACGGGAAATTCTTCCCCGTTTCTCCTGGTCGCAGCCATCTCCATGGTCTTGCCAATTCCGGCTCCTTGGCCCGTCTCCTGAAACACCTGGAAGGCCTTGCCTTGCGCAGCGTGGAACCGGGCCGGGGCGATGAGCGTGTGGAGATCCTTCTCGAGCACCTCGGCGCGCGTGTATCCGAACATCCGCTCGGCGGCCTCGTTCCAGTGCAACACCCTGCCAGTGCCGTCCAGGATGATGATGGCATCATTGGCGGTCGCGCTGATGACCGACAGATGTTCATGAAGACGCTGTTGCTCAGTCAGGGCCTCGTGCAAGCGGATGTGCATGCGTACGCGCATGTGCACCTCAACCGTGTCGAAAGGCTTCTTGATGTAGTCGACCGCACCGGCGGCGATCCCCGCGTTGACATCATCTTTTCCAACCCTTGAGGTGACCAGTGCCACGGGAATGTGGGCCGTGCGCGGGTCGTGCTTGATGCGGCGACAAAGCGCAAGTCCGTTCATGCCGGGCATCTCCACGTCTAGGACGATCATGCAGGGCAGGCTCTTGTCGAGTAGCGCGATGGCTTGCTCAGCGTTTGGAGCAGTGAGCACATCGCAGTCGTCTTGGGACAATATCTCCGAGAAGACCCTCAGGATCTGACTGTCGTCATCTACGACCAGAACGGAGTGACGATCGCGAGCCACGTAAGGAGCGGCGCGGGAAAGAAGATCCACATGCAGCTTGCTCAGCCGCAAACGAGTCTTGACCCGCTCAAGCACCTCCTGCTCGTGGAATGGCTTGCAGACATAGTCGTCGCCACCGGCGCGGAAGGCCTCGACCTTGTCGTCCCCCCCTCGGCCGCGCTGATGAAGATGATGGGGATATTGCGCAGGCGCTGGTCCTGCTTGAACTTCCGGCACACATCCAGCCCGGACATCTCCGGCATGCACACGTCCAGCAGAACGAGATCTGGGGGATCGATGCCCGCCGCCTCGATGGCGAGCCTGCCGTTCGTGACCGGCCGGGGCACGAAACCGCCGCGCTTCAGAATGGCGCTCAGGAGTCGCAGGTGTTCGGGGCAATCGTCTACGACAAGAATGCAGCTGCCTGCCACCTCATTGACCACCTTGCTCCTCCTTCCCTTCAGGGCCTCCGGCGCTCAGTTCCGGCCGCTCGCCGTGAATCGGCAGTCGGACGGTAAACGTGGTCCCTTTGCCCACCTCGGTCTCGAACGTCAGGGCGCCTCGATGCTTGGTCACCACCGTTGAGCGGGCGATGGCCAGGCCTTGCCCCGTCCCCTTGCCCACCTCTTTGGTGGTGAAGAAGGGATCGAAGATGCGATGGCGAATGGACTCTGGAATCCCCGATCCCGTGTCGGTGATATCGATACGCACCGATTCGCCCTCCCTCGACGTCCTGACGCGGATGGTGCCCTTGCCGCCTGTCTTCCCCACCACGTCGCCAATAGCGTGGGACGCGTTGACGAGGAGGTTCAGGAAGACCTGATTCAACTCGCCCACGTGGCAGATGACGGCCGGCAGTTCGCCGAAATCGGTCGTGACGTCGGCGACGTATTTGTACTCATTCCTGGCGATGGCCAGCGTCGTCTGCAAAGCCTGGTTCAGGTCAGCCGGGGCCTTCTCTCTTTCGATCGGGGTGTGCGAACTCTTTCATGGCACGCACGATGGTCGAGATGCGCGAGATGCCGTCCTCACAGCTAGCAAAGCTGTTGGGTACATTTGCTTCAAGGTAGGGGAGGTCGATGTCCTGCTCGGTCTCGCGAATCTCCCTGACCAGCGCTTCTTGCCCGCCAGCGGCGGCCAGCACTTCAACGGCACGCCGGTATTTGCCAGCCAGCCGACGGTAGCCCTCGAATGCCTCTTTCAGGAAATGCACGCCGTCACCAACGTATTGGGTAGGCGTGTTGATCTCATGGGCGATGCCCGCGGCCAGCTGACCGACCGCTTCGAGCTTTCGCGCCTGTCCCAGTTCGCCTTCAAGCCGCTTGTGCTCGGTGATGTCGCGGATGACGGCGACCAGAAAGCGCTTGCCTGTCGGATCGATGTAGCGGGTCTTGCGCGTAACGATCGTGCGCACCTGCCTGCTAGACAGATTGCTGATAGACTCCTCGTTCACGTTTTCCACGCCGGTTTCGAGGACCTTGGCATCCATCTCCCGGAAGATCGCGGCCTGTTCCTCGGGGAAAATGTCGTCATCCTGGCCGAGTAGACAAGCCTTGGGGCGACCGACGATGGCGCACATGGCATCGTTAACAAGCACGAATCGCCCATTTGCGTCTTTGACGAAGATTGGGTCCGCGATGGCATTGATAGAACTGTCGAGAAAGGCTCTAGCGGACCGCACCTCGTCCTCGATACGCTGGTGCTCCGTAATATCCGCGATGGTGGAGAGAAGGTGGGGCTCACCGTGCAATTGGATGATCTGCGAGGAAATGAGACCATCTCGTACGTCGCCCCCCTTCATACGAAAACACATCCGCAGGCAGTAGGCGAACCCTCGCTTTTGCACCTCCGAAATCAGTCTCTCGCGGTCCGCTGGATCGCCGAAGAGGCGCAATTCGTCCGAGGTGTGACCGATGATCTCTTCGCGGCTGAAGCCCGAGCTGCGAATGAACATCTCGTTGACCTCCACGTAGCGCGTCGAAGCCACCGAGGTGATTGACATGGCCACCGGGCTACTTCGAAAAACCGTGGCGAATCGTTCCTCGAATTCCCGCAGTTCCTCCTCGGCGCGCTTGCGTTCCGTAATGACATCGAACACCGCCACGAAGTGTTCGGGAGCTGGGCTGTAGACCGAGATCGAAAACCACATCTGCAAAGCTTGAATGAACGTCTCGAATCGCTCTGGCTGGCCGGTCGTGGCGACGCGACCGTAGATCTCGAAGAGTTGGGGGTCGGCCTCGCGGATGCCCGGAATGATATCGGTGACCTTCTTGCCGACGACGTCCTTCAGGCCGCATTGTCGTTCGAAGGCGGCATTGACCGCGAGGTAGATGAAGTCGTGCGGTTTTCCCTCGTCGAACACCATCCGACAATAGGCGAGACCGTTGAGCATGTGTCCGAACACAGAACGATAGAGTTTCTCGCTCTCCTGCGGGGAGCAGGATTCGGTAGTCTCGCCAGCCATTACCACTGTCGCCCGATCATGCAGTTTGCCCATGGCCAGTTCCCATTGCTTGTTTCGGCAGTGGCCGAAGAAAAATGGAGCCCGCTATAGACAACGCGTGACGCCGCCGTCTATGGACGCACGCGGCCCTAAATCAATCCAAAGCGGCGGGCAAGAACCGCGTTACTCTTTGGCGGGCCGCTGGCGATGCGCATGAATGCGGAAATCAAGCCCGAGACGGTTCTGCCGATGTACTCCGCATCCATGGGAGAGACGGCGAATAGCCTGAAGCGGATCATGTTCGTGGACGACGATCCCAACGTCCTTACTGGCCTTCGCAACGTGCTGCGAACCAAGCGCCGCGAATGGGACATGGTGTTCGCCATCGGTCCAGAGGAAGCGATTGCCAACCTTTCCAAGGGGTCGTTCGATGTCGTGGTCAGCGATATGCGCATGCCGCGCATGGATGGCGCGACCTTGCTTGGCAAAGTCAAGGAAATGCAGCCCTGGGCCGTGAGGATGATTCTGTCGGGCCAAACCGAGCTCGAAAGCGCGATGAAATCGGTCTTCGTCGCCCACATGTTTCTTTCCAAGCCTTGCGACCCCACCTTGCTACAGAGCGTGGTGGATCGCGCGTGTCGCCTGAATAGCATCTTGCGTAGCGAGGAACTGCGTGCAACCGCCGGAGAGGTTCAGATGCTTCCAACGGCGCCCAAGACCTACGTCGCGCTGAATGGGGCATTGATGAAGCCAGCCTGCACGGTCGCCACGGTGGTCCAGATCATCGAACGCGACGTCGGCCTGAGCGCGAAGCTCCTGCAACTCGTGAACTCGGCCTTCTTCGGCTTGCCCAAGAGGATTTCTTCGCTTAACGACACCGTCACCTATCTCGGATTTTCGACCATCAAGAACCTGGCATTGGCTCTCGAGACCTTCTCGGCTGCGGCCAAGACCTGCGGCCTCTCGGAAGCGAACCTCATGGTCTTGCAGGATCACTCGCTTCTCACGGGCCAGATCGCTCAGCAAATCGAGGCGCAGACCGTGAAGAAAACCGAGGGTGCGTTTCTGGCTGGCGTGCTCCACGAGGTCGGTTGTTTGTTGAATGTGAAGAGCAAACCAGGCCGGGATTCCGACTCGCCCGTCGATAGGGCGCTTCTTGGCGCCTATTTGCTTGGACTATGGGGGTTGCCCCACGCCATCATGGAAGCTGTCGCCTACCACAAGACGCCTCAGACGATTGATCATGCGGCGTTCGAGCTGGTGGACATCATCTATATCGCCGACCACTTGGCCAGTGAAGTTCGTCGGAGTGAAGCGAACGATGCGAAGTTGGACCTCGCGTACCTTGCCGGCATCGGCATCGACGAAACCCAACTCACGGGCATGCGCATGCTGGCAGAAAAGGCGGCGGGCGCGCCCCTTGGAGATTCAGAAACCGGGACAACAGAAAAAAGCAGAGAGGAACGGCCATGACTGAGCAACCCCACATCCTGTGCGTCGACGATGAGCCCAAAGTTTTGGAGGGGCTGGTCCTTAATCTGCGGAAGCACTATCGAGTCTCGACCGCAAGCAACGGGCAAAGCGGACTGGCAATTGTCGATGGAACCGATCCGCCCGCTGTGGTGGTCTCCGACATGCGCATGCCGGAAATGGACGGCGCGGCCTTCCTAAGCCAGGTCAAGGAGCGCTCGCCGGATACAGTCCGGCTCTTGCTTACCGGACAGGCCGACCTCGACTCGGCGATCGCGGCGGTGAACCATGGACAAGTCTTTCGGTTCCTCACGAAACCCTGTAGCCCGCCAACTTTTCTCACGGCCGTTCAGGCCGCAGTTGCCCAATACCAGCTCATCACCGCCGAGAAAGAGCTTCTGGAAAAGACCCTGCGGGGAAGCATCAAGGCGCTCACCGAGATTCTGTCTCTCGCCAACCCGCTGATTTTCGGGCGCGCGACACGGCTCAAGCAGCACGCGACGGAATTGGCGGCGGGACTGGGGGTGCCGTTTTCCTGGCAGCTCGAAGTGGCGGTCATGCTATCCCAAATCGGCTGCATTGTTCTTACCGCGGAAAACAACGAGAAGCTGTATTACGGTAAACCTCTCAGTCCCGTGGAAGCCGAGTCGACCCAGTGTGTGTCGAAGATCTCTCTGCAGTTGCTGGAAAGCATTCCGCGGCTCGAATTGGTCTGCGCCATTCTGGACGCACAGGAATACAATTTCGATGGACAGGGCTCGCCGCGCGGCGCCCCCCAGGGCGAGTCCATCCCCTTGGGCGCACGGGTTCTGAAGCTGGTTTGCGACTACGATTTCCTGGAGGCGGGTGGAACCTCGCCTGGGGTGGCTATCAGTACCTTGCAGGGCCGCAAGGGGCGCTACGATCCGAATCTGCTCGGTGCCCTCAGTCGCGCGAAGAACAAGGCGTCCTCGGGCGTGGGGGGAATTGCCCTCGCGTCCCTGCAGGTTGGGATGCTGCTGGTCCAGGACGTCATGTCGACGACGGGCTCGCTGTTGGTCCCGCGCGGCCACGAGGTGACGAACGCCATCTTGACCCGCCTGCGCGGCCTGGAGCCCGGCAGCGTGCGCGAGCCGTTGATGGTTTTCGGCTCCTGAACCGCAAACGAGCTATCTGGTGTGCGTCAAGTAACCAACGGGTTCGTCGAGCACCGTATGACCGAGCGTTTCCACCACGGCATCAGGGCGATGCCCTTGCCGTCGGACGTTCCTCAGCTACGTCCCGTGCGTCCGCCGCCCAGAAGCGCCTAGGCCACGGGTTGGACCTTGCCCGTGACGAAGACCGTCGAGGGATCCACGGGATGCATGAGCCTCTCGTGAATGGCCCACCACTCTCTCGCCATGTCGCTGTTCCAGTGCGCGCGTGCCGGGCAACGGGATAGTGCATCGCGAAGGGCACGAGCCGATGCCGGACGCTCGTCCGGCTCCTTGGCCAGACAGCTCAGCACCAGCTTCTCCAATTCGGGGTCGATACCGGGGACGACGTCCGCCAGTGGCTTGGGCGTGGCGTGCAAGTGCTGGCCGCAGATGTCGAGGGCGCTTTCGCCTTCGAAGACGGGGTGGCCTGAAAGAAGGTAGTAGGCCACTGCGCCCAGCGAGTAGAGATCGCTACGGGCATCCACGCGCTCCGGATTCTTCATCGCCTCGGGCGACATGAACAGCGGCGTGCCCATCATGGCGTTGACGTTGGTGACTTGGGACTCGGCGGCGATCGCTCGCACCAATCCGAAATCCAGGACCTTGGCCACCTCTGGCTCGCCGCCGCGTGGGCCAAGCAGGATGTTCGCCGGTTTGATGTCCCGGTGGACCAAACCGTGGTCGTGGGCTTCGCCCAGCGCGCCCGCGACCATTTCCAGGATGTGCACCACGCGCCCGGCGGGCATGGGGCCCGAGGCGACGCTGACTTGCTCGAGCGTGGCACCCTCGATGAATTCCATCACGTAGTAGAAGACGCCCTCGTGGGTGCGGCCGTAGTCGTGGATGACCACGGTATTGGGATGGCTGAGTTGGCTGGTCAGCTGCACCTCGCGCTCGAATCGGGTAATGGCCTCTTGCCCCGCGGACTCGGCAGGAAGCAGCTTGATGGCGACGGCTCGTTTCATCATCGCGTGACGTGCCCGATACACCACCCCCATGCCGCCCGCGCCGATCTTTTCGCCCAGCTCGTACTGGCCCAGCCGCTTGGCGACTTGCACTTCCGATTGCAGCCGATGCACCACGCGGGCTATCACCCCGCACGCCGCGCCGGTGAACAACCACCAGTTGAGACCGAAGCTGACGAGGAATGCCCGATCTTCCCTGGCGAAGGGAAACGCGGACGAAAACATCGCCGGCCAGCCGATCCCGGAGAAGATGCAGATGGGTACCCCCACCGCGGCCGCCAAGATGAGCGAGTGCTTGAGCGAGCTTGGCACCAAGGCCGCGCGCACCGCGAGGATCTGCGTGGCCACCAACAGACTGATCATCAGACTGGCAAATTCGAACATTGCCCGGACGAAACTAAGATCGGTATTGAACATGAAGTCCGGGTGGGCGCGACCAAAGGAGATGGCGCTGGCCAGAAGGCCCGGGGTGGACAGCCGGAAGCCGAAGCTGGCGGTCAGCATGGCGCCAGAAACCACGGCGATCTCGAAGAACCGCACCAGCGACAAGGAGCGAGGCTTGCCGCGTGTGAAGAGCCACAAGCCAGCCAGCAAGAGAGCGCAGATGGCGAAGCACACATACACGGATCCCTTGATTCGTTCGGGGTGTCCCTTGACCGAATCGACGATCCCTCGGATGAGAAAGCCCGTAAGCGAACAAATCGCGGCGACCCGGGCGAAGAGAGATGTCCGTTGCTGGATGTAGTGCGAGGTTCCCGTGCTGGAGCTACGGACAGGAAGATCGGGCGCGATCGCCTTCGGAGCAAAGCTGGTCACAGCACCAGAATAACCCAAGAGCACTGCGTTGCGAGGCTGCGTGGCACATTGCGTGCGGTAACTTCTGTTATGCTTGAGGGACGGAGGCGAGCGCCATGAGCGAGAACCGTGGTCCCAACAGGATTTGGCAGTTCGGCTCGACGGTACGCACCTGCGTGGTCGGCGCAGCGTCTTTGTTCGCCGCGTGCGGCGGTGGCGGTTCGGGCACACCAGCTGGCACAGTGGTGGCCATCCAACCTGGCGACCCCGGCAATCCCGGCGGCGCTTGTCCCATACCGGCCGAGGCTATGCTGGAAGACGTGTCGACCCCGACCACGGTCGTGGGCACCGGCACGGCGGGCAGCTGTACGCCGGACGCCTTCATCGCCGCAGTCGCGGCAGGCGGCATCATCACCTTCAACTGTGGCCCCGATGACAAGACCATCACGTTGACCAAGCCGGCCAAAGTGTTCAATGACAAAGGGCCGAAGATCGTCATCGACGGCGGCGGTAAGGTCATCCTGAGCGGCGGCGGCACCACGCGCATTCTCTACATGAACACCTGCGATCAGAATCAGGTTTGGACCACCAGCCACTGCGACAATCAAGATTCGCCGCAACTCACGGTGCAGAACCTGACTTTCGCCAACGCCAATTCAAAAAGCGAACCCGATGCCACGGCTGGCGGCGGCGCCATCTACGCCAGCGGAGGTCGGCTGAAGGTCATCAATTCACGCTTCATGAACAATGTGTGCGCCGACACCGGCCCCGACGTGGGCGGCGCCGGCATTCGCGCTTTTCAGCAATACGACAATCTGCCCATCTACGTCGTGAACAGCACGTTCGGCGGTTCCGACGGTATGGGTAACACCTGCTCGAACGGCGGCGGCATCAGCAGTATCGGGGTGTCGTGGACGATTCTCAACAGCCTATTCAGCTACAACCACGCCATCGGCGAAGGTGGTAATCCCGCTGCATCCGGCACTTCAGGCGGGGGAAGCGGTGGCGCCATCTACAATGACGGCAATACCATGACGCTCAGTTTGTGCGGCACGCGCATCGAGTACAACCAGGTGAACGCTTACGGCAGCGCCATCTTCTTTGTCAGCAACAATAACACCGGCAAGATCTTCATCGACAGCTCGGTGATCACCAACAACATCGGCGGCTCGTGGTACTCGAAGTATTCGCAGATCTCCGCCAATGATCAGACTCCCATCACGGTGACGAGCTCGACTATCCCTCCCCCGTAAATCACGGCAGCGAAGCGGTGTCCGCCGACAGTGCGGCGTGGACTGCTTTGGCAAGGGCCTCGCTTGTGCATGGCTTGGTCAGCCAGGTAAGTCCTCTCCGCATAGCCAATTCGACCCGCTCGGTGGGGGCGTATCCACTCAGCAGAATGGCTTTTTGCTGCGGAAATAGCCTGCGGATCTCCTCAATGACTGCTAGCCCGTCCCGCCCTTCGCCGAGAACCATGTCCATCAACACCAAATCGTAGGGGCTCTTCCCCTTGGCTGCCGCGAGCACGAAGCTCGCCTGAGCCTTCTCGCCGCTGTCGAGCACGTCGACCTCGTAGCCCAGGTGCCGCAGGATGCGTGCCCCCGTCCGTAGTTGAATTGCCTCGTCATCGACGAGGAGAAGCTTGGCCTGCACATGAGGAGTGATGCTCGCGTGTCCACCGGCTTGAGCCGTGCTTTCGATGCACGGGAAATACAACGTAAACGTGGTTCCCGCTCCGACCGTGCTGGCCACGTCCACGAAGCCCTCGTGCTCTTTGACGACGCCGTGAACGATCGCGAGCCCGAGACCGCTGCCGCTGTGATGGTCGACTCGCTTGCGACTGAAGAAGGGCTCGAAAATCCGGCTGAGATCGTGCTCGGGAATTCCGCCTCCGCTGTCGCTGACCGAGAGCACGGCATAGTCGCCGGGGTCGATGATCTCGTAGCCGTCAAGCGGCTTCGACAGATGGACCTTGCGAAGCTTGATAGCGACCTGGCCAGTGCCACGGATCGCGTCCACCGCATTGCGAACCAGATTGGAGATGGCTCGCATGAGGTGTGCTTCCGAAGCGCAGACCGCGATGGGCTGCTTGGCAACATCGACGGCGATTCTCACCTGTGGATTCGACTCGGCGAGGAAACGCAACAGCTCGGTCTGCAATGAGGACGTGATGAGTTTGCCGATGTCGAGAGGATCCTTGCTGGTTCGCCCTTGCCGACCCAGGGTGAGCAGATCCTTGATCGTCTGCGCCGCGCGCAACGCCGATGCTTTGATGCTGTCGACGTCAGAGCGCAAAGCCGGTAGAGCATCCACGAGCCCGGCCTTCTCTACGTCGTTCAGGATGACGTCGGGAAGGGCGACCAAGGGACCAAGCGCATTGTTCAGATCATGCGCGACACCGCCGGCGAGCACACTCAGCGATTGTAAACGCTTCATGGTCGCGGCGCGCTCTTGGATGTTGCGTTCGTTGCGCCGGTTCTGTTCCAAGAGCTCGCCATAGATGCGAACATTGGACAGGGCGGCACAGATTTGATTGCGCAATAGCTGCTGGCCGAGGGCTTGGCCGTCGTAGCCGAAGATGGCGAGCCCGACATGCTGGTCCTTCCCATCCAAGGGAAATACGAGCATGGTTTGACGCTTGTCCGTCCGTGTTCCCGGGGGAAAAGCTCGCGCGCCGGGTACTTGCTTTCGAGGGCCTCGACCGGATGTCCATCGACGAGACAAACAAACGGGGCAAGCATCTCCGGGGATTCGTCCACGCACGTCGATAGGATTGCCGTTGAAATGCGCAAGTGGGGCAGGACGATGCCCAGCTTCTTCTTTAGCGAATCCCAATCGATGGTGTGCGAAAGTTGTTCTCCAGCCTCGATGAGTCGCCAATACGAATCCTCCAGGCCCACGCTCTCGTGCGTTTGGCTGCGAATGAACATCGCCAGGATATGGTCGCGAGCGTCGTACCATAGATCTTCAATCTCGGTCGAGGCCAAGACGCGAAAGTTCTCGCGCAAGCAAGAAACCGCATTCTGAAGGGCACGGCAGTGCCTGCGATCGTCGCCGGTCTCTTCCAAAATCTCATCGACCACTTGAAGAAACCGACCCTTGCGACCGTCGAATTCGGCGCGCAGACCATCGATGAGCACCATGGCATCGCGTTCGCCATTCTGGATTTTCGTGCCCATGGCCGCGACGATCTCGCGGACGATTCGCTCGCCATGATGGCGGACGTACTCGGCCGCACTCTCGACGGCGATCGCCTTCGCCGGCGACGTGCGACCGCGCGCAGCCCGATCGCATCCACAGGACCGTCGAATGACCAGATCGGTGGGAAGCCTGGAGCACGGCTTGACGGTGCCACCCACGCGTTGGTCGAGCAGCGTGCGAATCGCTTGTTCCGCCATGAAGTCGAATGGCTGTGCCACCGTGGTGAGGGGCGGATTGCCCAACCCCGCAGCAATTAGATTGTCGAAGCCAGTGACGAGCAAATCGCGCGGCACGCGAAACCCATGGTGAAGCAAGACGTTGACCGCGACCATGGCCATGATGTCATTCGCAGCGATCACGGCGTCGAAACGAAGTCCAGCTTCAAGCACTTCTTCCATGGCAATGTGAGCGCCGCGGGAAACGAAGTCGCCAGTCTTGATGAGCATCGGGTCGATGGGCAGGCCGTGACGAGCAAGAACGCTCCTATAGGCCTCCAAGCGCAGGATTGCCTCGCTGTTCTCGCTGGGGCCGCCGAGGAAGATCGGACGCTGAATGCCGTGGTCGCACACGAGATGCTCGACCACGGCTTCCATCCCGCCGCGATTGTCCACCACGATGCTTGGAATGCCTGCGACCTCAAGTCCGACACTGCAACACGGAATCGCGCCAAAGGTCTTGACGAACTGGCTAAGTCTCGTCGCACCGCACTTGGAGCCGATAACCGGGGCCATGAGCACGCAACCGTCGATGGCCGCGGTTCGAATCAGGTCAAATAGACCCACAGACGATCTCGATTCGAAATAGGCATTGTCCACCATGCCACCGTAGACGAGCAGCAGGTTGAGATCTCGCTCACGGCACTTGAGGTGGAAGGCATCGCGAAACTGCGCCTCGTACGAGCCGACAAACTGGGTCATATAGTCCATCAAGACGGCGATGGTCGGGCGACTCGTACCGACACTGCGGTGCTCGACGACGATGGGAACACTGTCGTCGGATGACAGTGTCGATGGTGCTTTTTTGCTCATGCGGAAGGCCGGACGTGCTCACTCGGTCTCAGTGTCGGATTCATCGACACGATCCGACGTGAGCTGTAGCGGCCGCACCTTGACTTGTTGTTTCGGCCCAACTTTGGCGAACCTGCGCTGGCCAGATCTGGTACACTGCCCCAATATAATTCAAATATTGCGAAGGAGTCGGGTCATGCATGGACTGGCGGCGGTTCTTTGGGTGCCGGCGGTTTTCGTCTGGTTTCTTGGTTGTAGCTTGAACAGTGAGGGCCTTTCCGGAAAAGCGGATTCCGGCAAGACCCCTGCGGGCGATGCGAGCATCCGTGCGGATGCAAACACGTCCCCGACCGGAGGCCGAGGTGGGCAAGGCGGAACCTGGACATCATCGAACCCGGGTGCCGGGGGGCGCGCAACGGGGGGAGCTCCGCAGACCGGAGGCGTCCCAGGCTCTGGCGGCAGCGTGGGGACAATTGCGTGCGGGAATGGAGTCATGGAAACCGGCGAGACCTGCGACCCGCCGGCCTCGTGTCCAACGACCTGCAACGACGGCGACGCCTGCACCGTCGATCAGATGACCGGTAGCAGCGCCAACTGCAACGTGGTCTGCAGCCATGCCGCTATCACCGCCTGCGTTTCGGGCGACGGCTGCTGTCCAGCAGGGTGCAACGCCAAGACTGACTCCGACTGCTCGGCGACCTGCGGAAATGGTGTCTTGGAAGACGGAGAAACCTGCGACCCCGCATCCTCTTGCCCCGTTTCCTGTACCGACGGCAACGCCTGCACCATCGATCATATGACTGGCACCAGTGCCAACTGCAATGTGGCTTGCAGTTTCACCACCATCACCACCTGTGTCGCGGGTGACGGCTGCTGTCCAGCCGGGTGCAACGCGAAGACCGACTCCGACTGCTCATCGAGCTGCGGCAATGGCGTTGTGGAACCTGGAGAGACCTGTGACCCGGGATCGACCTGCCCAACGACCTGCAACGACGGTAACGCTTGCACCATCGATCAGATGACCGGCAGTAGTGCCAACTGCAACGTGGCCTGCAGCCATACCGCTGTCACCACCTGCGTTTCGGGCGACGGCTGCTGCCCAGCTGGTTGTACCGCCAACAACGACACCGACTGTTCCCCCACGTGCGGCAACGGCGTCGTGGAAAAGGGCGAAACCTGCGACCCGAAGTCCACCTGCGCCACCACCTGCGACGACGGGAACGCCTGCACCCTCGATCGCATGACTGGCAGCAGTGCCAACTGCAGCGTGGCCTGCAGCCACACCGCCATCACCACTTGCGTTTCGGGTGACGGCTGCTGCCCGGCCGGGTGCAACGCCAACACCGACTCCGACTGCTCCCCCTCGTGCGGCAACGGCGTCGTGGAAAAGGGCGAAACCTGCGACCCGAAGTCGTCGTGCCCCACCACCTGCGACGACGGCATCGCTTGCACCGTCGATCAGATGACTGGCAGTAGGGCCAACTGCAACGTGGCCTGCAGCCACACCGCCATTACCACCTGTGTCGGGGGCGATGGCTGCTGCCCGGCCGGGTGCAATGCCAACACCGACTCCGACTGCTCTCCCACGTGCGGCAACGGCGTCGTGGAAAAAGGCGAAACCTGCGACCCGAAGTCCACCTGCCCCACCACCTGCGACGACGGCATCGCTTGCACCGTCGATCAGATGACCGGCAGCAAGGCCACGTGCAATGTCGCTTGCACGCACACCGCCATCACCACCTGCGTTGCGGGCGACGGCTGCTGCCCGGTTGGGTGCAATGCCAACAACGACACGGACTGCCTACCGAAGTGCGGAAATGGGGTAGTGGAAACGGGTGAGACTTGCGACCCGAAGTCGTCGTGCCCCACCACCTGCGACGACGGCAACCCCTGCACGACCGACGATATGACTGGCAGCGCTGCCACCTGCGACGTCGCCTGTACCCACACGCCCATCCCCTCCTGTGGTGCCGTCGACGGCGCCACGCCGCTGTAGCTGCCTGAGCATACTCGCACGGAGGCTCAGACCATGAACATGCACCTACACCAGCCAATAGCATTGCTACTGATGGGCGCGCTGCCGCTCGCTTGTGCGGGGGATCCGCCACTCAGTCCGAAGATCGTACAGCTTGAAGCGACGGTGGACGGCCAAACCTCGCCCTTCGAAGTGAGTTTGCCGCCTGGTTACTCTGGAGCCACTGCCTATCCGCTTGGCTTCGGATTTCACGGCTACGGCCGTACCAACAGTGACTGTCGTACTGTGGATTGCGACGGGCTGCAGGCCCAATTCGAGAAGACGACCATCATGGTCTATCTGAAATCGCTCGGAGCAGGTTGGGTCGATGATCAGGCCAGTACGCAGCAGAACCTGGATCTCTTCGCCGCCGTGTTCGCGACCGTGCAAGCCGACTATGCAATCGATGGATCGCGAATCTGGGTGGCAGGAGCAAGCAGCGGGGCATGCTTCGCCAATCTCCTGGACTGCGTCTATGGCAAAGCGCTGCAGGCGGTTTTCCCGGTCGTCGTTCGGCCGCATGGTGGCTGCTCACCTCTGGCTTGGCAGTTACGACTTTCCACGTGATCTACGGGCTGCAACGGGAAATCAACAAGGCTCGGCGGCTGGCTCCCGAGGGCATTTTCTACTACGCCATGGAATTGCTCGATGGGGCATCCCTCAGGCGGTGGGCTGCCGGTGGCGGCCGTTGCCTTCGCATCCGTGACCTTGCCGTCGGCGGCGACTAGCCCGACGTGAGCCTTTGCTTCGGGCGTATTTCGTCCACGTAAACATTTCGACACACCCCTTCCGGCGGCTGCGCGGACGGCAATCGGCGCTACATTAGGCGCGATGGGGTCTGCGATTACGCACACTGATTTGCCCATTCCCGTCGGCAGCGAGCGCGTCATTGACGGCCAGAAGCGGGTGTATTGCGACGGCTACTGGGTCAAGGCCTACGACGTTCCCGCTGACACCCTCACGGCCAAGAAGAAGCTCATCGAAGCGCTCACCCGTAGGCTGTTCAACCATGTCGAGCACGGGGTGAACATTCCGGGCTCCCGACTCGAAGAAGCCCGCCGTGCCTTTGACACCGAAGACGAACCCAGGCGCAAACGGGTCAAGGGCGCCATGCTGGCTGGTGCGTTGTTCAATCGCGCCGCCGACGTGTTCACCAAGGTCGTAGAGATCCAGTCGCTCGGCATCGAGATCCTTCCCGATAACGCGCTCATGCGCGAATGTAGCGAATATCTGCAAGAAGCCCTGGATTTGGGCCGGATGGTTCTGCATCGAAGCGGCGAAGAAGGCATCGACGAGCTGTGGGGGGAACCCTTCAAGGCGTTCGCGTTCCCCATCGAGGAATTCTACAAGAGCCGGTACATGAAGATCGCGCAGACCATGCGCACCCTCGACATCATTCAGGACGAATTGCTTGCCACCTTTGCCGGCCTGCACGCCTTCTCGGGCATCGCGCCGCTCATTCGCGGGTGTGTGGACGCGGCCAAGTCCAAATGCGAAACGCTGCACACCGATCCCGAGATTTTCGAGGTGTGGGCCGCCCTGGTCGTGGCGGCGGAGAAACTGTGCGCATTCGAACCTCGACTAGGGCGCGCGATGTCCCTGCATAAGCAGATCCTGGTCGGTCAGGGCGTCCAATTGATCGCAACGGGCAAGGATCTGATCTTCCACATGACCCGCGCCAGAGTGCCCATGCCGAAGAGTACGCGTGACTATGTCGAGCGCTTGCAGAAATACCGCGAGCGCGCCGGACACGTGGTCCCGGCGCAGCTCGCCTCGACCCGTTCGTCTTCGTCCTAGCGTCCCGCAAGGCGCGCGCCTCCCAACTCGACGACGATGTACGCTAGAAAACTGCCGCGCCGTTCGGATCGCGAGTCTCGGGGAAGTGCACCAACTCGGCCCTGTTCACTTCGTCTGCGCAAGCTGCGGGCCTGCCCCGATTCTTGAAGGTCCCGCGGAAGTAGCGCTTGCGGATGTCGCCGACCTCGGCAGCCCACGCCTCGATGCCTCGGTTCTTGATGGCCGTGAGGTTGTAGACCTTCAGGTTGTGCGGGTACCTTTCCGCGCCCTCGGCCAGCGGCTGCAGTTTCTGGCAGGGGAAGTCTTTGCACTCGTAACAGAAGTCCACCCCTTGCTCCTTCGCGCACGCCATCGTCTCGCACTCTCCTTCGAGAATCGTGCAGCCGCCGTGGCGGCATCCGTTGCAGCGAACCTTCTCGATGGTCATGCCGCGTGCCTCGAAGCCGCGTTTTCGTTCGGGCGATATGTTGGCGAAGAACGCATCGATATTGGTATGAAAGAAGTCGCAGTTGAAGCAGTCGATTCCACAGATGGCGGTGCGATCCTTGAGCGTGCTTGCGTCCATTGTGTTCTCCTGGTGTCTCTGAGGTACAGCTGTACAGTACACTTCATGCCAAGCCCAGCCTGGTGTAAAGCGGGCTCTCGAGCGCCAGCGCATGCGACGGCTGGCGACTTGTCTCGCGTCGCGTGGGCGGCTAGGCAAGGGGCGACGATAGCGTCGCCCCTCGTCGCCATGGGCACTCCCAACCAGGAAGTGGTCCAGATCGAGGAGTAGCTACTGTGCTTCTTTGGACGTCTCGGTGGGGGGCGCGAGCAGCGTCAGCTTGGTCAAGTCGGGCTCGTTCGGGCTGCCGTCGATGAGGATGCCGTGGCAGGTGTCGCAGTCGTTGGGGATGACCTCGCCGCTCTTGGCGTTTTTCATGTTGCCGTCGTGGCAGCGGAAACAGCCGGGGGAATCGTCATGGCCGATATTGGTCGGATGGGTCTTGGAGTTGGTGTTCATCTCCGGGAACACCGTGCGGTCGTAGACTCGTGCGGCCTCCTCGGAGGCGCGCGCGACCAGGGGGCCTTGTTTGGCCGCAATCTCGGGATAGGTGCTCGCGTAGAACTGGGCAATGGCGTTGCGGACCCCTGCCACGCCGAGCTCGTGGGTCGGATAGGACACCGACGCGGCCTTCACCACTTCGCGTTTGTAGAAGGGCAGGGCGCGCAAGTCAGCCTGCCGTTGCAGAATCGAATCCGCCTCCTTGGCCGGTGTTTCGAAGAGGTGGGTCGGACGGTTGTGGCAGTCGATACAGTCCATCAAACGGGCGCCCGCCGCGATACGATCCGGGGTCGGTGCATCCTTCTCGTCGCGCACGAATTCGGTACGCTTGCCATCCGGCGTGGTCAGCTCGACCCAGGCGATCTCCTGTCGCCGCTTGTCGGTGGCAAGGTAGCGAATTTTGTTGTCGGCGTAAATGTGCCACCAGTGGATCCCGCCGTGCTGTTGGCCCGCATTGGTCGCGCCACCGCCGGTCTTGAGCAGAAGCGCGGTGAAACTGGCTGTGTTCTTCTCGTCCTCCGAGAACCTTCCAATCAAGCGCAGTTTGTCGCCGTAGTGCTTGGCCGGCCAGTGGCAGCCTTCGCAGGTGTCGCGCGCCGGGCGCAGGGTGTGCACCGGCGAAGCGATGGGGTGCGCATAGGTACCGGTCAGGACTTTCCAGACCTGGCGCAAGCCATCGAATTTGGAGCGAACCATGAACGAGGCACCGGGGCCGATGTGGCACTGCACGCACTTGACCCGCGAGTGCGGCGAGTTCTGATAGGCGGTGTATTCGGGCTGCATGACCTTGTGGCAAACCGTGCCGCAAAACTTCGGCGTGTCCATGAAGCTGAGCGCAGCCGCCGAGCTGGAGGCGAGCAGGATGGCATTGATCACCGTCAGAAGGACGACGACGAAGGTGGCGCGCCTAACGTGGGCGTCGTTGAAGTCCAGCCTCGGAAAGGCCGGAACTTCCTCCGCCAGCTTGCCGCTCTTCAAGAGCTTGCGACGGCGCAGCAGAATCCCCACCGGCATCACCACCAGCCCAGTCACGAACGCTCCCGGCAGCATGGCAAACCCGATGAGACCGACGTAGGGATTCTCGATGACGCCGAGGGCTTCGAGAATGAGCAGGACGACCAGCGCGATGCCGGACACCGTGGTCAGGCCGAAGCCCAGCAGGGTCAGGGGATTCTTCGCGTAGGTGGCCAATCGGGCGAGCGCAGGGGAGGGCGACTTGGGCGAGATCGTCATGGCGGAAAGATCCGATCATCTTGAGAAACAGTGCTGTCTGGACGCGATAGACAATAGAGGAATTAAGGAGTCCTTTAGTCTGGATTATTGATACCACAAGCCCTGAATACGGCAACCCGCGATCATCACCCGACCTTTTCGCCCGGAGAAGGCGAGCTACGGCCGCGCGGCCAGGGCCACCGCGGTGCGCTTGTAGATATCTTCCGGCGAGCCTTCGGCCGGAATGGACACCAGCAAGCCGCGCTGCCGATAGTAGTCGGCCAGAGGCGCGGTGCTCTTTTCGTAGGCTTCCATGCGCACGCGAATGGCCTCGGGTCGATCGTCCTCGCGCAGGATGAGCTTGCCGCCGCACAGATCGCACACCTCCGCCACCTTGGGCGGCTTGGTGGCGACGTGGTACACGGCCTTGCAACCGCCGCAGGTACGGCGTCCGGAAAGCCGCGACACGATCTGGTCGATGGGTAGGTCGTAGCTAAGCACCGCATCCAGCTTCATATCCAGGACGCCCAGAATGGAAGCCAGGGCCTCGGCCTGGTGCACAGTGCGCGGAAAGCCGTCGAGCAGGAATCCGCCGGGGCAGCGCAGGCAGTTCGGCCGTTCACGCACGATACCGATGACCGTCTCGTCGGGGACCAGCTCACCGCGCTTCATGTAGTCGAGGGCCGCGGTCAGGGCGGGCGTGCGCTCGCTCGGGTCCAAGGTCTTGGCGGCGCGGAAGACGTCGCCCGTCGACAGGTGGCAAGGCCCAAGCCGCTCGCTGATGAGCTCGGCCTGGGTTCCCTTGCCCACCCCAGGGGCGCCCAGCAATACCAAGCGGTACGCGCGCGCGCCGGGGGCCAGCGTCACCTGGCAGTTGGCGATTCCACCTTTGAACCATGCAGTACGGTCGTGTTTTGTTGCAGTCATCTTGGCCGCGCAGCTTAGCAGCTTCCGACGCCTGCCCGAAAGCCCATTGAGGTCGGGACGAATTGTGCGGGTTACGCAGCTTTTTGAAACTTGCTGCCCGCCAGGCCGCACACAGGGCACTTGTCGGGCGCGGCCCCGATCTCCAAGTTGCCGCACACCGGGCAGACGTAGATTTCCATGGTCGAGAGATCCTTGCCGGCTTGCAGGGCTTGTAGGGCCTGCTGGTACAGCTCGGCGTGCACCTTCTCGACGGCGCCCGCCCACTTGAGCATGGTCTTGCCGCGATGGCCTTCCTTTTCGGCCTGCTCGGCCATGGGTGGGTACATGGTCGTGAATTCGTAGGTCTCGCCGGCGATGGCATCTTTCAAGTTGTCCAGCGTCGAGCTCACGCCACCAAGGTTTTGTAGGTGGGCGAGAGCGTGGACGGTTTCGGCTTCGGCGGCGGCGCGAAACAGCTTGGCGATCTGCGGGTAGCCTTCCTTGTCCGCCTTGCTCGCGTAGGCGAGGTATTTGCGGTTGGCCTGGCTTTCGCCGGCGAATGCGGTCTTGAGATTTTCGGTGGTGGTGGGCATGGTCGCTCCTTGCTTGAGGTGGTTGATGAGTTTCAACGCTGACGCCCAGACAAGCAAGATCCCATATCATCGACTACTCGCGTGGGCGAGGCCGCGCGCGAGGGCGCGAGCGCAGCGAGCGGGGCAGGTGGGGGAGGTGTAGTCCCGATGTCCCCGAAGGGGGAAGCGCGGGGGTGGCTGGGCGGGTTGGCGGGTGCCGAGGGCGGAGCGAGCCCACGCTTCGCTGGCTTGCCGGCGGCGCACCATCGCGGGAAGGTACGGGAACCCTTTTAGGGTTTCCCGTGTACTACTCGCGTGGGGAGCCCGCTGGCTTGCCAGCGGCGCACCATCGCGGGAAGGTACGGGAACCCTTTTAGGGTTCCCGTGTACTATGATGGGAGCCTGCGATGAGACTTGACGCCTATCCCTTGGAAGCGATCGCGGCCCGCGTGGGCACGCCGTTCTATCTCTACGACGCCGACATTCTACGCGCGGCTCTCAAGCGTCTGACCGCCATGGCCAGCGGCCCGAGCTTGGTCGTGCGTTACGCGATGAAGGCGAACTCCGCGCGCGCCGTGCTGCAAATCGTGCGCGAGGCGGGTCTGTGGATCGACGCTGTTAGCGGCAACGAGGTCCTGCGTGCCGCCCGTGCGGGTTTCCCACTCGGCGCCAATCCGCCAGTCGTCATGCTGACGTCGGACGTCTATCGCGACAATTCGCTCGACGTGATTCTGCGCCAGGGTGTACTGCCCAACGTGGGTTCGCCGGGCCAGATCGGACAACTGTTGGCGGCCGGATACCGGGGCTCCATCGCCATGCGCGCCAACCCAGGTTTCGGCCACGGCCACGTTCAATCGTGCGACACCGGCGGCCCGTCGTCCAAGCACGGCATCTGGCACGAAGCTCCCATCCTGGCCGACGCGCGCAAGCAAGCGACGAGTGCCGGGCTCAGGATCGTGGCCCTGCACACGCACATCGGCACCGGCCCCGATCCGCGAGAGTTCGATCGCAACGCGCGCAAGCTGGTGGATTTCTTCGCCGGCATCTTGCCCGGTTTCCCCGACGTCGAAGCGGTCAACTTCGGCGGCGGCATCCCGCATCCCTATCGGCCCGGCCAAAAGGCCTACGATCTCGACTGGCTTGGGCCCGTGCTCAACGAGGCGGTCGCTCGCTTTGCGGCAGTCTGCGGGCGCCCGATCCGCGTGGAGATCGAACCCGGCCGCTACCCCGTGGCGGGCATGGGCATCTTGGTGTGTCGCGTGCACGACGTAAAGGCCACGCAAGACAACGACAAGGGAAAAGGCAATCGCTTCGTCATGGTCGACGGCGGTTTTTGCGATCTGGTCCGGCCCGCCATGTACGGCGCCTACCACCACATCTCCATCCTCGGCAAGGGTGCCGGTCGCGCCCCCGAGCCGCTGGTGGTGGCGGGCCCCTTGTGCGAGAGCGGCGACGTGTTCACGCGCGACGAGCACGAGCTACTCGACCCACGGCTCTTGCCGCGTCCCGAGCCGGGCGACTTGCTCGTGCTTCACGACGCCGGCGCCTACGGCGCGGCCATGAGCTCGAACTATGTTTCCCAAGGGCGGGTTCCGCAGATCCTGTGGGACAAAGGACACGCGACGCTTATCGCGCGCCGGGAAACCGTCGATGATCTGGTCCGTACCGAATGTGAGGAGCCATTGCTCTAAATCCGAACGAGGCTTCCGTGCTCGACCTTCATCAACTTGTCGCCAAGGCCTACGACCTCGAACCCATTCCCATGAGTGGGACGAAGCTCGCGAACCTCATCGCCGATCCCGAATCGACCCTGGAGAGCATCACCGAAGTGGTCAGCCTGGACCAGGCCCTGACCGGGCGGGCTCTGCGCGCCGCCAACTCTGCAGCGAGCGCCGCGCGGTCGACCATCACCACGGTGAAGGACGCCGTGGTTCGCCTGGGGCGCAGCACCATGCTCACGCTCGGCTTCGGAACCAAGGTCCGTGGGCAACTGCAACAAGCCGTGCCCGAATTCGGGTTGGCCGAGAACATGCTGTGGCGCCATTCCGTGGCCGCGGCGCTTGCCGCCGAATCCATGGGGGCGCTGTGCAAGGTGCAGATCCCCCCGGAATCGTACGCGGCGGCGCTCTTGCACGACATCGGCAAGCTCGTGCTCGCTCGCTTTCTCGACCCCGAGCTGCTCTCGTACCTGCAGCGAGCCCAAAGCGAAGGCCGTTGCCACCCGCTCGAAGCCGAGATGGAGATCCTGGAAGTCAACCACGCCGAGCTCGGCGGGCTCATCGCGCGCCACTGGGGCCTGCCCAGCACCATTGCGCTCGGCATCCAATACCATCACACGCCAACCGACGATCACCCGCTGGTCTGCCACGTAGTCTGCATCGCCAACGTGCTGGCCAAAACCATCTTGCCGGAAACCGAGGCCCCGCCGCCCTACCCCGAGGATCACACGGCCTCGTTCCAAAAGCTCGGCGTCGATGCTCAGATGGAAAAGCGTATCTGTGAGGCCGTCAGCGCCCGCTTCGCCAAGGTCCTCGAGCTCTTCGGGATGTGATCAGCTAGTGCAAAGATTCTTGTCTCTGGCGATCTTCTGGATGTTGTGCAGGCGCTCTTTGACTTGCGATGCGCGCGGCGACTTGGGATAGCGCTTGGCCAGATCCTGGTACATGGCTTTGGCATCGCTGCAGAACTTGAGCACCACGAACGACTCGGCCAACTGCCACATGGCCTCGGGCACCTCGGGCGAGCGCGAGAAACGCTGGATCAAGTTGGAAAACTCGGCCACGGCGTTGCTGTGCTTGAGCTCCTGAACGAACGAAACGCCGACCTGCAGCTGGCCCTGCGGTGCGCGCGGGTCGTCGGGGAAGCGTTGAATGAACGAGCGCAGGAAACGCCGGGCATCGTCGCGCTGACCATCTGTTAGGCGCCGCTGGGCTTCCTTCCACAGCGCCTCTTTGTCCTCGGGCATGGTGGGCGCCACGCGATCCACGATGCGCTGTTGATTCTGTTCGAGAATAGCCGCTTTGCTTGTGGTCAGGTTCACCTGCTTCTGCAGCTCGCCGACCAGGTACTTGGCCTCCTCGATCTTCCCATTCATGGCCGCGATGTCGGTTTCGTTCTTGGCCACGCGAGCACCGAGATCTGCCGAATTGCGGCCGAGCAGGGCCGTGGCCTCGTCGAGCACGCTGCGAAGTTGGGCCACTTTCTGGTTGATGTCGCGATCGCGCACATCCAGGACGTCCAGCCGCTGGCGCAGCTGGTTGATGTCGGCGACCATCTTGTCACCCTGGCCGGTCGTCACACAGCCAGCCAGGGCGAGGCCGAAAAGTGCGCATGCTGCCCGAAAGCGCACGGTGACTTTCCTTTCGAATCGGCGCGGTTCCGAGCCTACTTCCACTCGGAGTCGACGCGACGATCTTTAGCCCAGCTCGACTCGTCCGAGCCGGTCGCATCCAGATTGCCGCGCGGAACGGGCTTGAGACGCGCGCTTTCGATGCCGGCTTGGCGCAGGTAGTCCCGCACTGCCTGAGCGCGACGATCCGACAGGGCCATGTTGTACTCAGTCGTGCCGCGCGGATCGGCGTGGCCGATGAGGTCGATGCTTCGTCCGGTCTTCTTGAGGCAAGACGCGTTCTTGGACAGCGAGGTCCGCGCATCCTGGGTGAGCGAAGAGATGTTGAAGCCGAAGTACACGGTATCGAGCGGGCAGGGCGGCCCCTCGACAGCCTTCGCTTTTCCGCCCACGCAGCGGCCGCGCTTGCAGTCCATATCCTGCGGGCAGTCGTCATCCTTCATACACTGGGATTTGCCGCACATTCCGCCGTTGCAGATCGAGCCGGCGGGACACTGCATGTCCGACTGGCACGGTCCGCAGCGGTTGGCCGAGCAAATCTGCCCAGCCGGGCACTGCGAGTTGTCCTTGCAGAATCCGGCGATGACGTTGCACTTGCCGTTGCTGCACTCGCGTCCTTCGCCGCAGTCGTTGCTGTCGCGGCACTGCTGGCACTTGCGAGCAACGCAAAATTCCTTGGTCTTGCAGTCCTTGTCGGTGTCGCAAGCCGGGTACTCAGGCTTGCATGCCGTCGAGGCCACGAGAAGGGTGGCCGCAAGAAATCCTAGCTTCCATTGGTAGTTTTTCATGTGCATGGCTTTCTGATGGGCTTCTAGGGCGTACTTGACTCGCTGTCAATGTCGAGTCGCGGGGCGGAGAATATCACGTCATCTCCTCGCGCGGCTTGAATCCGTGCTATGGGTTCGCCACAAGTCGTTCCGATGGAGTGGCTACTCAGTCAACTTACCTCTCATGTCTACGCCAAGCTGGCGGGGATTTTGCTGCTCTGTGGCCTTGGGGTGCCGATTCCCGAGGATATTTCGCTCATCTCCGCGGGTTACCTGGCACACCTAGGAACCGTCGATCTCCACGCCGTATTCCTGGTTTGTTTTGCCGCGGTGCTCGGAGGCGACTCCCTGGCCTTCGCCATGGGCCGCACCTTTGGCACCAAGCTCTTGGCCAGCCGCTTCGGCCATCGCTACTTCACGCCCAAAAGGCAGCGCCGCGTGCGCGCCTACTTCCGCACCTACGGCAGCAAGGTCGTCTTCATCGCTCGGTTCCTGCCCGGGCTGCGTTTCTCGATTTTCCTTTCCGCGGGCATGTTGCACGTCCGGCCTTATGTCTTCATCGTTTACGATTTCCTGGCCGCCCTGCTCTCGGTGCCATTTTTGGTCTACACGGCCTACTATTTCGGGGACAAGATTGACCACGTCATCAAATGGGCCCGGCGCTCGGAGTACGGCATTCTGGTCCTGGTGGCCCTAGCCCTGCTGTTCATCGGGGTCAAGATGTACCGCAAACGCCGCGCCCGCCCAGCCATCGCCGAGTAGACCGCGTTGGCGTAGCCGGGCTTTGCCCGGCGGAGCCAGAGCGCGGGAAGGTTTGGAAACCCTCGGGACCTGCCCGCCACCCCGCCCACCCCTCGGGCTTCGCCCTCGCCCTCGCAGGGTTTCCATTACTACGGGAATCGAATCTGGGCGCCCAGGCCGACGTCGAGATCGATGCGGAACCAGCGCGCGAATCCGATGGTCTCGCCGAATTGGACGTAGAACCCCGCGTTACGGATGGGGTCGTACATCAGTCCGTTGGCGTTGCGCACGCCGTAGTCGCTGTTCCTCGGGCCAGTGTTCTTATAGTCCATGTAGTCGAACACGAACTGCAGGGTCGTGTAGAACTTGAGCGCGACGTCCTGGTCCAGCCAGAAGCGCAGCCCCGGCGCCAAGGCAAATTGATGGCCGTCCTTGATGGTGGGATCGGTCTGCAGGCCGAAGCGAATGTCCGCGATGAGATCCGCGCGCGCAGCCACGCCGAAAGAGAGCTGGAAATCGAGGAAGAAGGGAACGCTGTGGGCGCACACGCGCTTGTTCTGGATGCCCGATGAGTCGCCGCAATTCTGGCCATCCTTGTACGGCACGATCAGCCGGTACCCAGAGCCCGGCATGATGGACAGGCCGGTCTGGTATTTGTGGTTGGCCTCGGCGGGCCCACCGAAAAACTTGGGCGGCTCTGCCGCCTCGCTGGGCGCCTGGACTGGCTTTGCCTTGCGCTTGGTTTTCGGCGCCTTCTCGCCCGCGCCAGTGGCGGGCGCCTCCTCGGTCGCCGACCCGGCGGCGTCTTGCCCAGCAGCGACCGGCGCGTTGGCGCCACTTTCGCTATCCTGGGCGCGCGCAGGGTTGGGCGCGACAGCGGGAACGACTACCATCATACTCAGGGCGATGACCGACAGGTTCCTCATGGCAGGCGCTAGTATCGAATGAGTGGGCGTGGTTTGCCAGAGCCGCGATCGATTGACGGGCATTCGTCGTCAGCCAGGTGCGGCATGACGGGTCTGCCCCGGCGGCGGTTTCTGGCCGGTCTGGCAGCAGCCGGACTGCTGTTTTCCTCGCGTAGTGCCCGCGCCCTCGGGGATCTTTCCAAATTCCGTTTCCTGCGCTTGCGCTTGCCGGATTTGCCCGATCCACGGCCGAGCGCCCTGCGCCGCCTGGCTTGGGAGCTGGAACGACGAACCAGCCTGGTGACGATTCCCGACCCCATCGAGCTGCCCCTGTCGAGTCCCGAGCTGTTTCGCTACCCGCTCTGCGTGCTGTCCGGCGACCACGCGTTTGCCATGCCGTCCGAGGCCGACACCATTCGCCTGCGCCGCTATCTGACCTTCGGCGGCTGCATGCTCGTCGATTCGGCCGAGGGCCGAGCTGGCGGTGGCTTCGACGAATCCGTGCGCAAGCTGCTAGCGCGCGCCTTGCCGGGGGACATGCCGAAGCCCGTCGCCGACGACCACGTGCTGTGGAAATCCTTCTACATTCTGCACGGTGTTCCTGGGCGCGTGCTGGCCTCGCCCACGCTCGAGGGCATCGAGCGCGACCGCCGCCTGGCCGTCATCTACACCCAGAATGACCTCGGCGGAGCCATGGCGCGCGACGGGTTCGGGCGCTGGGAGCACGACGTGGTTCCGGGCGGCGACGAGCAGCGGGAGCGCACCTTCCGTTTCGCCGTGAACGCCGTCATGTACGCGCTTTGCCTCGACTACAAGACCGAACAGGCGCACATCGATTTCATCATGCGCACGCGGAGAGCGCTTCCGTGAATCGCATCGGGCTCATCGCCGACTGGCGGCTGACCTTCGGCACGCAGCTTGGTCGCGGTACGCTGGTCCTGCTGGCAGTGGCTGCGGCGCTGACGGTGGCAATCTCCGCCATCTCGCTTTGGCGCGAGCGCCGGCGCGGTCGGACCCTGGCCATTCTGACCCTGCGCCTGCTGGCCGTGGCCGCTTGTCTTTTGGTCTGCTTGCAGCCGCGGCTCGAATTCGGCCAGGTCAGCGTGGTGCCGAACACCATCGCCGTGCTGATGGATGCCTCGCGCTCGATGAGCGTCGCGCCGCCGGATCGCGGTCCCACGCGTGCGGAACGCGCGGCCGCTCTCGTGGCCAGCGCGGCACCCACTTTCGCGGCATGGGAACAGAGCGGCCACAAGATCGAAGTGTACGGCTTCGGCGAGGGCCTGGTGCCTGCCTCGCGCGCCTCGCTGCCCGCGCCCAAAGCCGAGGCCACGCGCATCGGCGAGGCCCTGTCCGAGCTGCGCACGCGTTTCGCTGGCCGCGACCTCGGCGCCGTGGTGCTCATTTCCGACGGCATCGACACCGGTCGCATCGGCCATGGCCCACTCGACGCCGACACGCAAAAGACTCTGGAGGCGCTGGCCGCGCCCGTGCACACGGTCTTCGTCGGGGAGGAAGAGCTGCGCGATCTGTCCGTGGCCGCGGTGCTGGCCGACGACTTCGCCTTCGTGCGCACCCCCGTGAAACTGGAGGCCATCCTTCACCACAGCGGGCTGGGCGGGCGCATGATCGAGGTGTCGCTGCTGCGCGACGGGCGCCTCATCGATGCCAAGGCGGTGGTGTTGCGCAAGGACGCGCCGCAAGTGCGCGTGGTCTTCGACTTCACGCCCGACCAGCCGGGCAACCACGTATTCGAAATCAAGACGCCCGTGCTGGCCGGGGAAGCGCTGGACAGCAACAACAGCCAGGCCTTCACCCTCAAGGTCATTCGCGATCGCGTGCGCGTGCTACACGTGTGCGGCAGGCCATCGTGGAACGAACGCTTCCTGCGCTCCATGCTGCGCCTCGATCCCAATGTCGACTTGGTGTCGTTCTTCATCCTGCGCACCGACACCGACGACATGACCATGGGTCCGGACGAGATGTCGCTCATTCCCTTTCCCTACAAGGAAATCTTCGACGACCAGCTCAGGTCGTTCGACTTGCTCATCTTCGACAACTTCAATTTCAAACCCTACTGGGTCGAACCGTACCTGCCCGGCGTGCGCGCCTACATCGAAGCCGGCGGCGCCCTGGCCATGGTGGGCGGCGATCTCTCGTTCGCCAGCGGGGCCTATGGCGAAAGCGCCCTGCACGACGTTCTGCCGGTCGAGCTTGCCGGCATTCCGCGCGACGGTGCCGCCTCGTTCAGCACCGACACCTTCCGGCCTCGCCTGACCCCGGAAGGCCGTACGCACCCGGTGACCTCGCTCAGCCTCGACGAGAAAATCAACGACTCGCGCTGGGCGGCCTTGCCCCAGCTCGCGGGCATCAACCGCGTGGCCGGGCTGCGGCCTGGGGCGCGCGCGCTGCTCGTCCACCCGACGCAAAAGAGCGGCGACGGCAAGCCCGCCCCGGTGTTGGCCACCGCGGACGTCGGCAAGGGGCGCACCCTAGCACTGCTGACCGACAGCGCGTGGAACTGGGGTTTTCAGGCCGCCGGCGCTGGCGATGATGGGCGGGCATTCCAGCGCTTCTGGGAAGGCGCGATTCGCTGGCTGGTTCGCGATCCGGCGCTCACGCACTTGCGCATCGACCTCGACAAGGTCGAATACCGCCGTGGCCAAACGGTGTCCCTGCGCGTGCGCACCTTGCGCGCCGACTACAGTCCCGCCGCTTCCGTCGACGTTGCGCTCGAATTGCGGCCCGCCGCGGCGGCTGAGAATGTCACCCCGCTGCGCGACCTGAAGGTGACGACGGGCAACGAGGGCGAGGCCGAGGTCGAGCTCGAGGCACTCGATCCTGGCGCCTACCGCCTCGTCGGCCGCGCGGTTCTCGACGGTCGCCCCGCCGAAGAGCAGACCACCTTCGTCATTCGTCCCGAAGGCCACGAGCTCGACGATGTGGTCGCGCGCGAGGGCGTGCTGCGCGAGATCGCCAAGGCCAGCGGGGGTGAATTCCACGATGGCGCTCTTGGCGATCCCAGCGTGCGCCCACCGCGCAAAGTGCGCGTGGGCAGCCTGCGCACCGTCGAGGTCTGGTCGAACCCACTGCTGCTTCTGCTGGCCATCGGGCTCTTGGTGGCCGAGTGGACCCTGCGCCGCCGCACGGGGCACGCATAAGGGTGTAATAGTTCGGCTTGATGTCGTTCGTTGTCGTCGCCTTGGCAATCGCCTTGCGTGTCTTGTGGGTGCTGGTCGTGCCCACCAAGCCCGTGGGTGACTTCGCCATGTACGTCGAGTCGGCCGCGCATCTCGTCGAGCACGGCGCTTTCGATTCCGAGTACGTGTACATGCCCGGCTACATCTTCCTCATCGCCCCGGTACAGGCCCTGGGCGGCGGCTGGCTGGCCACCAAGCTCGTGGGCGCGGTGCTGGGCGGACTGGGCGCGGGTGCGGTCTACGGCATCGCGCGCGCAATAGCGGGCGGCTCGACGCGGGTCGCCTTGGTGGCGGGCCTGCTCTACGCCTGCTGGCCCGCTGGCATCGCCTTGGCCAGCGTCACCGGGACCGACATGCCGGCCGCGGTCTTGCTGATCGTCGCCGCGTATTTTCTCGTGCGTTTCGCGGACAGGCGACCCACCGTGGCCGCAATCCTGTTTGGCATCTTCACGGGCTTCGCCGCCACTATGCGCGCCGTCGTCGTGCCCTTGGCCGTGTTGTCGGTGTTGGTCTTTCGCGCGCGCGGTGCAACCTGGCGCGCGTCGGCCAAGTCCACGGCCCTCGCGTGCCTGGTCGCCTTCTTGATGCTGGTTCCCTGGGCCGTGCGCAACCGCCTGCGCTACGGCGAAACCTTCTTCACCGACAGCCACGGCGGGTTGACCGCGCTGGTCGGCGCCAACCCCAACACCGACGGCTGCTACTCGCGCTCGCTCAACCGCATGTTCCGCGACGTGACGGGCTTCACGCTCTTGGCCGAGCCCCATCGCGACGCCGATCGTACGTCGCTGGCCATCGCCAAGACCTGGATCGGATTCGATCCGCTTTTCACTGTCGGGCTGCTGGCCAGCAAGGCCGAGCGCCTGCTCGTCCACGAACGCGCGCTGCTCTACTGGCCGCTCTTTCGCGCTGGCGCCTTACCGCCACCCTACCAAGCCTTTTTCGACCGCCACCGCAGCATCATCGAGGCCGCGGCCGATGCCTTCTGGCTCTGTGTGCTGGCCCTGGCGCTCATGGGCTGCGCCCTGGCCTACGCGCGCAAGCAATGGCTCGCGCTTTCGCTTGTGCCTCAGGCGGTCGCCCTGGCGTTGCTGTACACCGCGATCTTTTCCGAGCCGAGATATCGCCTGCCCATCTTCATGCTGCTGCTGCCCCTGTCCGCCATCGCGCTGGGTTGGCTCTGGCAAACCGGGCGCGATCTCTTTCGCCGCACATCACCCCCGGCGTGGAAACGTGAAGCCGTGTTGGCCACCGGTCTTGCTGCCCTGGTTTTCGCGGCAGCGCCGGCACTGGTCTGGGCGGGCGGCAAGTTGCGCGAACATCATCGTTGGGCAGTCAGTGAGTGCGTGGTGGCGGGCAAGCCGCAGTTCTGCCCATGGCGAACGCTAGACGGTGCGGGAGATCTCGAAGGACGGTCCGCCGTCAAAGGCGTGTGGAATGGGGTCGGGCTTGCGCTGCCCAGGCCTGTGCCCGGCAAGATCCCCTCGGTCACGGTTGAAACCGAATTTACGCTTCCGCCAGGCGACTACACCCTGAGTGCAACACTCGACATCGCGCCCGATCCAACCAAGGCAGAGGCAGGCGGTTCGATTTGGTTCTGGGGCAACGACCGACCCATCTCGCCCGTGTTTCTGCTTGACCAACCATGGGCTTGGCGCGCGCCCTTTCGCCACGCCGGCGGTCCCCTGCGCCTTCGCGTGCGGGCCGAAACATGGCCTACGCATTATCGCTCTTCCCTCACCCGCCGCCTCTGGCTGAGCGATCTGCGTGTAGAGCAAGGGATTGCGCCCTAGCCCGGATACTACCGGTGGTGACGTTTGCCGCTCTTGCCGGCTGCGGCGCCTTCCTTGGCCGACGCGTGCCGATGCTTGAGCGCCGCCTTCGAGATTTTCTTGGGCGCCAGGGACGGCGTCAGCAGCAGCTCGATGCGACGGTTCTTCGCACGCCCGGCGGCAGTCCGGTTGTTGGCGATGGGCTGGTATTCGCCGTAGCCGCTGGCGACTAGGCGATCAGCCGGCACGGAGGCCTTCTCCTGCAGGAAGCGCACGACGTTGGTTGCGCGCGCCACGGAGAGCTCCCAGTTGGTGGGGTATTGTTGCTTGAGCTTGTCGGAAATGGGCGTATTGTCGGTGTGGCCGGAAACCTGAATCTGCCGATCTTCGATGTTGGCTAACACCGTGCCCACGCGCGCCAGCACGCCTTCCCCGCGCTTGGAAACCGAGGCCTCGCCGGAGTCGAACAGGATCTTGTCCACCAAGCCAACCCGCAGCTTGCCCCCGCTTTCGGTCAGCTGGATGTCGCCCTTGGCGATCTCGTCCTTCATCTTCTCTTTCAGCTCGTCGGTCGTACCCTTCAGGGAGGCCAGCTCGCTCGACTTTTCCTCGACGCTCTTGGCGAGATTGTCGCGCTCCGTAGCCAGCGCCTCCTTGTCGCTCACGAGAACGTCCTTCTCCTCTTGCAGCGTCGCTACCTGGTGTTTCAAGGTTTCAACAGCTGCCAGGGCGTCGCGGGCTTTGCCCTCGAGAGCCTCGGCTTGCCCTTTCCATCGCGCACGTTCACCAAAGCCCCAGTATGCGCCGTACCCGGCGGCGGCCGTCATGGCGACGGCGACCACCCAAGGCGTCCGCGACGGCGTGCGAAAGCTGATGGGCGGGGGCAGCGGAAACGGCGGCGGCACGTTTGGTTGTGGGAGGCTCGGATCTCCGATACGCGGCTGATACGGCATGCGATCTCCTTCCAGGTGCGGAACCCAGACGCAGTCTACCCCATCCCCATAGCTGGGAGCGCTATCATCGACTGTCATCCACGCCCCTTGTTCCCGATCCCGCCTCCGTGCTATCAGCGAGGGCTCGATTCCCGCAAAGGACTCTGAAAGGGCGACCATGAAATCGTACAACATCGCGCTGATTCCTGGAGATGGCACCGGTCCCGAGGTTCTTGCCGAGGGCGTGAAGGTTCTCGACGCGGCCTGCGCCAAGCACGGCGTGAAGCTGAACTACCAGAGCTTCGATTTCGGCGGCGAGCGCTACAAGCGGACCGGCGAGATTTTGCCCGACAGCGCGATCGAGGAGTTCAAGAAGTTCGATTCCATGTTCCTGGGCGCCATCGGCCACCCCGACGTCAAGCCCGGCATCCTTGAGGTCGGCATCCTGCTCAAGACCCGCTTCGCCCTCGACCAGTACATCAACCTGCGCCCGGTCAAGCTGTATCCCAACGTCGAGACCCCGCTCAAGGACAAGGGCCCCGAGCACATCGACTTCGTGGTGGTGCGCGAAAACACCGGCGGTATCTACACCGGCGTCGGCGGCGTCACCCAGAAGGGCACCCCGCTGGAAGTCGCAACCCAGGTCATGACCTACTCGCGCCCCATCGTCGAGCGCTGTGTGAAGTACGCCTACGAGCTCACCCGCAAGCGCAACAGCAAGAAGAAGATGCTCACCCTCGTGCACAAGTGCAACGTGCTCACCCACTGCGGTGACCTGTGGGTGCGCGTGCACAAGGAGATGGGCGACAAGCTCTATCCAGAGATCAAGCAGGACTACAACCACGTCGACGCCTGCACCATGTGGTTCGTCAAGCAGCCCGAGTACTACGACGTGATCGTCACCGAGAATCTGTTCGGCGACATCATCACCGATCTCGCCGCCATCATTCAGGGCGGCCTTGGCATCGCCGCCGGCGGCAACATCAACCCCGAGGGCGTATCCATGTTCGAGCCCATGGGCGGCAGCGCCCCCAAGTACACCGGCATGAACGTCATCAATCCCCTTGCCACCATCTGCGCCGGCGGCATGATGATGGACACCCTTGGCGAGCCCGCCATCGCCAAGGCCGTCGACCAAGCCGTCCACGACGCCCTGGCCTCGGGCAAGATCAAGAGCCTCTCCGCCGGCAAGATGGGCATGGGCACGCGCGAGGTCGGGGATTTCATCGCGAAGCTGGTGAGCTAGACAGGTCGAGTAACTTTTTTCTGAGCCGCGTGCCGAGAACTCCACCATGCGGAAGCAGGGCTGCGCTCACTTGGCGGCGCATTCCCCCTCCAGCACGTGAACTGCATTTCGCAGCCCGCCCTGGTCCTTCTTGGCGGTCAGGTACAAATCGACACGTCTGTGGAAATCTTCCGCACTTACTGAATCGATTGCCGTACCGACAGCCAAAGTCACCGTCGGTGTGAGACTACCTTCCATCTTCCTTTTCTCGAATGTGCGCTCGATCGTAGCCCTGATGTCCTCTGCTATGCTCCGGGCGTGAGCATTATCGACGACAGGTAAGATGGTACCCGCTTCATCGTGGTAGGCATCCGCAGGTTGAATCTTGTCGCGAACAATCTCGAAGATGCCCCTAAGTACTTCGTCAGCACCAGCATGGGCGAAGGTCGTGTTGATGAGCTTAAGGCGGTCGACATCCAGGAGGAGTAGCGACAACGGCTCGGTGGGCTGGCGAAAACGAAGCCTCACCTCCAGGTCTGGAAGCCAGTGTCGCTTTGACCACAGGATTCCAAAATCGTCGCGAACACGGTCTCGATTTAGAATCTCGTCACGTAGGCGGTAGAGACGAAGACGACCGCGCTGGGTGATGAGAAGGTTTGCATCTGCATATGACAGGCGCAGAAGCGCCCGAGTCGTCTTCAGGATGGCATGATCCAATTCGGCAGTTCCGGGAGGGAGGCTACTGAGTAGCCTCGAAGCTGTGTTTTTCGGGTAGTCGTAGGCGTCGGAAAGCAGAACAGCTCTGTCGAATGCCAGGTCACCCACAAGGGCAAGAAGAAGATGCTGACGCTTGTTCACAAGTGCAACGTGCTCACCCACGGCGGGGATTTGTGTGTGCGCGTGCACAAAGAGATGGGTGACAAGCTCTATCCAGAGATCAAGCAGGACTACAACCACGTGGACGCCTGCACCATGTGGTTCGTCAAGCAGCCCGAGTACTACGACGTGATCGTCACCGAGAACCTGTTCGGCGACATCATCACCGATCTTGCCGCCATCATCCAAGGCGGCCTCGGCATCGCCGCTGGTGGCAACATCAACCCCGAGGGCGTGTCCATGTTCGAGCCCATGGGCGGCAGCGCACCCAAGTACACCGGCATGACAACCTGGCGACGGTGGCCGAGATCCGCCGGCGTGTGTTCGTCGCCGCCTCGCGATTTGCTAGTCCAAGTCCACTATGGCTCCCCGGCCTGCAAACGCATGCCCATGCCCACTGATTTGCTGTTGTGGTCACCATTACACACGTCAGTGGCCGCGGATCGGGTTTGGGCGAGGCACAATGTCGCGGCATACCACGGAGGCAGTCACGACGCCGTCTTTGATCGGTCCGAGTACTCATTGAGAAGCTCGTTCCAGGCGTCCTCGCCGGTCTGCTCGAAGTTATCCAATGCTTCCTTCATTGTCGGGAAGGAGCATCGTAGCGACGCCATATCGATGGAAAACCGCGTGCACAGCAGCAACTCGTCGCCGGACGCGAGTGGCGGCGCCGACGGCCCTGGGCTTAGCTGCGCCAGCGCATAACAGACGGCGCCACGGAAGGAATCACCCGCGCCCGCTGTGTTGGCAACGGAGTAGTTTGTTGGGAGCATGAGGTAGCACATGCGGCCCGCTTCCACATCAAGGGCGACAGCGCCGCGACTGTGGAGGGTGGCAATCAACCAACGCCGGCGAGCGTCCGCGCGCACGTATTGTTTCGCCTTGTCTCGCCACGACCGGGGGATGTCACACCACGTGCCCCAACCCGATCGGTCTCGTAAATCGAAGTGACGCGTCAACATCCTGTCTATGTACGCTAGCTCATCGTGAAAAGTTAGAACGCGTTCGAACGGATCATCGGAGTCGGCGACGATGCGAAGACAGAAGAATCCGCAGCCGGCTGTCATGATGTTGACGACGGTTCCGAACGTGAGCTCAAGCTGCCCGTCCTGCGTCCCGTTACCCCCGGTCTCGTACAGCACGTCGAGGTTCTGTCGTTGCTCGATGGCCGTGCGCAACACATCCATCGGTTGGGGACGGACCTCAAATATGCCGCGGGGGCCACGCTTGGCAAACCATTTGTCGAGATACAGAACCGCCGCACTATCGAGTCCGATGTTGAATTGCTCGACCTGCGGGGCCGACCAGTCGCGATCCCCTTTGGCATGGTCCAGAAACCAGCGCTGACCGCGCCCTTCGGGGGCGACGTGCGTGCTGATGGTGGTGCCGTCCTTGGTTGGAACCAAATTGGGGGCATCGTGAACCAATATCGTGGACCTCCACGTACCACAGTCTTTTGATCGCTCTGCACCGTCGTGGTCAATATTCCATTCGTCGCAGAAGCGCTCAATGATCGGGGCATAGTGATCGTCTCCGATGTTGCTCACGATCGCGCAGGGAGTATTGCGCTTTGCCAGTGCGCTGAACACGGCAATGGCCGTCAGCGCTGCGCCACCGGCGTATTCCTCGACACGATCAGGTAGGAAAGACAGATTGCGCCTTCCGGGCAGCGGGAGCTGCCATGATTTGTCTGCAGCTCGATTGTCCAAAACGCCAGCGACATTGTAGGCACTCAGGCCAGCCGCAAGAACGACGGGGCGGCGGGCGCTGAGCTCCGCTTTTACCGCGACGAAGGGGGCGTCGTCACGATCGCTGCCGCCAGAAGGGACTCCTGGCAACACGAGCTCGCGAAGGCTGGCGAGGCCAGCATAGTAGTAGTGGATGTCTTCACGTTTGTTGGGGAGCCCGGCCACGGCTGGCGTGATGCCCATGTTTTGCAGCACCGTACAAGCCGAGGGTGGCAGGTCTGGCTCCAACCAGAATGCCGTGCTAGCGGGCTTTTCGCCCAGCGCGCGCAGCCGACGCTCGCGCACCTTCAAGACGTAGTTGAAGGAAAGGTCCTCCCAATACAAGCCCTTCCCGACCACCAGCACTGTGTTCTTGCAAAGTGCCTCCCAAAAAAGGGAGGCCCATGCTGAGTTTCCGCTTGCCAACGGCTGACTTGCCTCGGCGTTGGCGGCGCACATGAGCTGGTACAGTCGTTGGTCGTAGTCGCTTTCCGAAATCACGATACTGCTTGAGCCGGGTTTCAGGCCTGCCCAGCACGTTCCAAGCGAGCAATCCGGGATGAAGGAGCCATGGATCTTGAAAACGGCAGTTTCAGGGCACGCGGTATCTGAGCCCGCCAAGCCCACCATGCACCCCCACGACGCGCGAATCTTCGCCAACTGCCGCTCGATCAAGGTGTCGTAGTTCGTGGTGATCCAGCAGGTGGGATTCAAGGCCGACAATTCCCGGTGAAGTTGGCAGGGCTGCAGGCTTTGCAGGGCCGACTCGATCCTGTCGAGCAACCTCTCCCTGCCGTTAGGCTTCCGGGAAATGGCCTCAGCAAGCACAAGATCGTTTGCAGACGTGCTGCCCCCGCACACCTCCTTGTGCACGCTGCGGACGGCGTCGTTCCAACCGCTTGGTTGAACGGGACCCAAACGGACAAGCTTCGCTTCGGTCGCCGCCGCGCGGGTTGCGCCGTTGCCAAGGATCACTGTTATCTTTGGTTTCTTCGCCAGCGAATGGCCGAATGCTGTGCGAATCCTGTCGTAGTCTTCGAGTAGCGAGGATGGGGGCCACATGCTATGCAGCTCCTTGTCAAGTAGGTTCGAAGGCGATCACCAGAAGATTCCTCTCTTCAGAAGACCGACGCAAGCCTA
This sequence comes from uncultured delta proteobacterium, assembly GCA_963723955.1. GTDB lineage: Bacteria > Myxococcota_A > Polyangia > Fen-1088 > Fen-1088 > Fen-1118. The sequence continues at coordinate 76,036 of CAVRSU010000028.1, read as the reverse complement.
GAATGAACGGCGAGAGGAACGTATGTATCTTGCAGGCGTCGCGTTTGACTTTGACGGCGTTCTTGTCGACTCTGAGGGTTGCAAGGCGCGCGCTCACGTCGACACCGTGCTGACATTCGGCGGAAAGATCGCCCTCGGCGACTACGCTCAGGTCCTTGGTGAGAGCGCCGATTCCGTGGCACGTCACATGATTGACCTCGCACGGCTATCGTGCTCAGTCAAGGAGTACGTGCTGCGCTTTCAGACCCTGCATGCGAAAGAAGTCCCAGGTGCCCGGGCGATCCCGGGGGCGATCGAACTCCTGGCCGAGCTCAAGCGGGCCGGCATTCGGACGGGGATTGCGACGTCGAGCGAAAATGATGTACTAAACGACACGTTGGAGCGTCTTCAGATATCCGCGTTCATTGATGCGACCGTCACCGCGGGAGAGGTTGCCAATCCCAAGCCCTCACCAGACTGCTACCTTCGCCTGGTCTCGCTTCTCAACGTCGATCCAGTGGAGGTTGCGGTTGTCGAGGACACGGAGGTTGGCGTGCGAGCCGCGAGGGCGGCACGGTTGCGCACGATCGCGCTTCGACACGCGCTGAACCGTCATATGACCTTCTCGGATGCGAGCGACGTCGTCGATTCGTTCTACCCCATTCAACACACGATCGACATTCTCAGGGGCGCGTCTTGACTAGCCGGCATCTGGCTCGGAGGCCAAGAGTAAGTCGAAGCCCGAACACCGACAGTGGGCTTGGGTGGATGAACACGTTGGCGTGGTCGCCGCCAACCGTGTTCGCGGACAAGTTTGCGCAACATCGTCGGTCGTGAGCATGTAGTCAGAGGTCTTGTATGTGCCGCTCGATTGCGCGTAGGGGAATACCAAGCCAACCAAGCCGGTCTGCTTGACTATGGCCGAGCACGCGCACCCGCCGCTCGCGGCGGCTGTGCAACTGGCCGCCCCGTAGCCCATCCTAGGGAGGACAGAGGCCAGCCTGTCGCAGGCGATGATGGTTCCCGATACATTCCGGCATGCGATCTGCTGGTTGCCGGCGAGCGCTACAAGCGAACCGGCGAAATCCTGCCCGACAGCGCGATCGATGAGTTCAAGAAGTTCGATTCCATGTTCCTGGGCGCCATCGGCCACCCCGACGTCAAGCCCGGTATCCTCGATCGTCCGGCCTCGCTGCAGAAGTGGGGGGCCACTGTTAGTCGACAATCACATTCGCTTGGGCCAAGCTGGCGGCGATCAACATGCGTATCCTACCCACCGCAAGCAAGAGTTTTCTTCCCCTGGTCGCAGTTGCAGGTTTGCTCGCCGCTTTCGGGCTCGCTGGCTGCGCTTTGCAAGCCGCGAGAGCTGCTTTGGCACCGGACTTTCACCGATGGGCGCCCACGCCTCCCATGGGCTGGAACAGCTGGGACTGCTTCGCGACCACAATCACAGAAGGGCAGACCCAGGCCCAAGCCGCCTTGATGGCCGACAAGCTTAAAGCGCACGGCTGGCAATACATCGTCATCGACGCCCAATGGTTCGAGCCCGGTGCACAAAGCCACGAGTACCGCAAGGACGCCGTGCTGACCATGGACGGTTTCGGCCGGCTGCAACCTGCGCCCAATCGCTTTCCTTCGGCTGCCGACGGTAGCGGTTTTCGGACCCTGGCCGCTCATGTCCACAGCCTCGGGCTGAAATTCGGCATTCACTTGATGCGCGGAATTCCTCGCCAGGCGGTCGAGAAGAACCTTCCCATCCTCGGCACGCGTTTTCACGCCCAGGACATCGCCGACAAGGTCCACACCTGCACGTGGAACGCCGACATGTTCGGCATCGACATGTCGAAGCCGGGCGCTCAGGAATACTACGACTCGGTTTTCGCGCTCATCGCCGACTGGGGCGTCGACTACGTCAAGGTGGACGACCTCAGCCGCCCGTACTTCCGGAATCTGCCCGAGGTGGAGGCCGTCCGCCGTGCGATCGACAAGACCGGCCGGCCGATGGTGCTGAGCCTCTCGCCCGGGGCAACCGACATCAAGGCCGCTGCGCACGTCGCTGCGCACGCCAACCTGTGGCGCATCAGCGACGACTTGTGGGATCGCTGGCTGTCGGTGCGCGACCAATTCGCGCGACTTGCGCTGTGGAACCAGCATCGCATCGTCGGCGCGTGGCCGGACGCGGACATGCTTCCGCTCGGCACTTTGGTTCTCGGCCAGCGCGGGACCCGACTGACCGTCGACGAGCAGATCACGCTGATGACCCTGTGGTCGATCGCGCGCTCGCCGCTGATGTACGGCGGAGACATGACCAAGCTCGACGAGCTGACGATGTCGCTTCTTACCAACGACGAAGTGCTGGCCATCAATCAGCGCAGCACCGGCAACCGGCCCCTCTTCGATCACGACGGGCTCGTCGCCTGGACCGCGGAAGATCCCGGCAACGGAGACAAATACCTGGCCGTGTTCAACGAGCGCGACCGAGTCCGACTCGACGAAAGCAACGCGCGACAACCGGCAGCCGTGATTACGCCAGCGGCGGATAGCGTGGCCAGTATCGACACGGATGTCACCGATGGCAGACGGCTATTCCTGCTGGCCATGCCCTTGTCCGACATCGAGGGTTTCCTGGCTGTGCGCTGGCAGAATCCGCGCTTTGTCTTCGCCGACGGCAACGAGCATGGCCTCGACGAATTTCCGTGGGTCAGTGCCGACGCTTTGTGGGACAGCGCCACGTTCAAGAAGGGCAGCGCCGGGCAAGCCAGCGAGTTGCGCGCGCAGCCGGCCGCCCTCGTAGAGTATGCGGTGCCTGCCGGCGCCCGACGCTTCCGTGCTAGCGCACGGCTCGAAAGACCCAACGACCACGAGACGCAGGACCAAGTCCGCGTGCTCACGGTGGTCGGAACCGAAAGCAACGAGGACAAGCGCCCGGGGCTGCCGGTCGAGGTTGCGCTCGACCAGCTCGGCATCATCGGCGAGGTCAAAGTCCGAGACCTGTGGAAGCACGCAGATCTCGGCACCGCCAAAGGACGATTCACCCCCGAGATCCCTTTCCACGGTGCCCGCCTATTCCGGCTGAGCAGCCGTTGACCGACATCCGGTGGAGGCAGCGGCAGGCGCAGAGCTTGCGCCAGCCCAGCTGCGTGGTCACCCGGACGCACAAGTCGCCGCGATGACGACAATAATGTCCGAATCAGGCGAATGGGCGCTCTTCGAGGTCGGCTGGCCAAACAATGCTGCGATTCAGAGGATTTCCGGGCATACGTCTTGCTGATAACACGGATATGACGAATTCTCCTCTGTGGTCTTTCGCGCTGGTGGGAATGCTGACTTTGGATGCGTGCGGGTCTTCCACACGTACCGGAGGAAACGGAATGGGTGGAACCGGCGGCAGCGCGACCGGCGGCACAGGTGGAGGCTCAACCAGCGACAGTCCAACCGGAGGCGCAGCGGGCGGTGGAACCGGTGGCGCGAATCGACGGCACAGGGGGAGCTTCAACCGGCGGCACAGGCGCGGGCGGCACGGTGTATGTTGGAGGCTGCCCAGCGTCGACGAGAGGTCCGCTGAGCACCTGGGAGGTGCCGCGACCAAGCTTCGGATGGACCTTCGTTGCACCGAGCGGGATAGATGGCGGGGCTGTGGATGCCGGAGCGACCAGCTGCCATGGCAGTGCTGTGCTCCACTCTGGGGCGAACGGGCCCATCGTCACGTTCGACGGCGGTGGTGAGCTGACCTGGACAGGTGATCTGCCCAGGGAAGCGCAACCCTACATCAGGAGCGCGACCGGAGACCACGTCCAGGCAGACTACGAAGAACACGAAGTTGTCGTCTGTCCCTTCTGCGGCAGCTACACGACCCAAGCCTTAGAGATTCGCGATGGCGAAGGTGGCAAGGTGCGCTTCCACGAACAAAGCGGCATCGTCCTGCCCAACCTCAGCGATGCCGAAGTCGTCGACATCTTCGGAGTATCCGCGTCGATGGTTGCCATCTGTAGCTTCCATGCTGTCGGGCCGTCGTGCACAACCTTCGACCGCACCGAGTACGAGCACGTGCTGGCCACGACGCCCGCGCAGACGATCCCCAATGCCGGCTGGACAGCCGTCAACTCGTCGAACGGAACCTACCAGGTCTTCTGGGCCTCCAGTGTAGAGACGAATTTCCAGTCTCTCCCCAATTGCGCAGACGGCCCTGCCCCTGCGACCGACACGGGATTCATCGCCGCGCTGACGGGACCTTAGAGCATCGCTGGAGGATCCCTCGATGCAAATCCCGCTACCGACTTCTTCGCCTATTTTCCGAAGACGCTTACGATGCTCTTTTGAATTGCGTCGTCGGTTGCATCCGTGGTCTGGGCTGCAATGACGCCCCCTTCGGAGAACCCACCCGAGCCGCCGTTATCGCCAGCGCCGCCTTCGCCGAGCCCGAGTCCGCCTTCTTGCTTGAGGGGCGAGTATCCCTTGGGCAGGGTCGGCTCGTCGATGCTAACCGCCAGCGCCCCCGACTGGGCGTTTCCGTTCTTCAGTGCCCAATGGGCGGTTCCGTCGTGTTTCATGAGCGCCGTTGCGATGGCGTAGGTGACGGATGGGTTGTCATTGGGTTTGGAACCGGCGTTCTGGCAATCGGCACCGCTCGGCGGACCGCACGCCGAGCTACGTCCGCACACACAGATGTCGCCAGCGTAGACTCCTGCTTCCCAGTCGACCATGACCCATGGGCCGTTCCCCTTGCCCTCGGACCACCAGTTTTCCTGCGAGAAGTTGAGCGAGCTCAGGGTGCCGGGACCGGTGTAGTGAACGGCGTTGCCCGTATTGCCGTAGTTGAAGCAGCACCCACCATTGACATACTGCTTGTGAAAGACGCCGTACTGAGTTTCGGGCGAGGCCCCTGTGGGCATGTTCTTGGTCTTGTCCCGATTCCTAAGGCACGCCCCGTACCCGTCGGACGCTTTCTGTTGGGGCTCCATGGCGATGGGAATCTTGGTTCCGTCGGTCATCTGCCAATAGACGATGTCCAGGAGGTGGCAGATCTTCGGAGTGCCTGGCTGATTCGAGCTCAGACTGTCTGCCCTCCACATGTCGTTGCCGTTCCCGGCCTGGTCGTACAGCGTGGTGACTTGGCAGGAGGTACCCGAACAGAACGTATTCAAGGTGCTGGTGTCCACGAGCCCGCCGGCCACGGTACCGATGTCCTTCTCCTGGTTGTCCGACACGCGCAGGGCTTTGAAAAGAGGGCCGGTGTAGGAGGCGAACATGGCGCGTGTCATAGAGTGAGCAGCAACGAAGGGCGTTCCGGCGGCTTTCGCGACATCGCCGGGAAGCGAGCTGCCGCCCGTGGTGCCGCCAGCTCCCATCGTGCCCGAGCTTCCACCGCTACCTCCCGCCGAGCCGCCCGAGCCGGGACCTCCCGTCGCGCCGCCGGCAGCGCTGCCGCCTAGACCGGACCGCCCACCCGCTGATGAGCCTCCCGTGGCTGTGGCACCACCCGAACCGGTTTGTCCGCCCGAGGTAGACGCTCCACCCAGGGCGCTGCTGCCGCCCGAACCGGTTTGTCCGCCCGAGGTAGACGCTCCGCCCAGGGCGCTGCTCCCACCCGATCCGCTACGACCACCCGAGGCGGCACCTCCTGCACCGGTCGTGCCGCCGGAGTTGCTGCCGCCGGAACCGACTTCGCCCCCGGAGCTACCCGTCTTTCCGCCCGAGCTGGTCACACCGCCGGAGCCATTGGCTCCGCCGCTTCCGGGGTTGCCGGCGGAATTCGATGACGAACAACCGAACAGGCCGATCGACGCGCCCAGTATTGGGCAAAGAAGAACAAACGGAAAGCCAAAGTTGTAATGTTGCACGAACAGCCTCCTTGTTGTTTGCCGTAGCGACAAATAGTTGTTGGGCCGCTGGCCCATGCGCCTAGTTGTTCGGCGCCGGCGGGGATAGATCCGGGCACTTGTTGCTGAGCGAGTCGCAGCTCGACGGTGGAGTGCCGGGGACCATGACCTCCCAGACAGCGGACATATCGGCGCTCGTAGCCGTGGCGCAGCTTGGGAGCCCGTTCATACCCTGGTTGAAGGCCGCGACCTCGTCGCTAATGCAGGCGGAGTACTGCGCCACCGTCGCCGTGCAGGTCGAGGGGATGTCGTTGCAACCGGGGTCGTCCGCCGAGCCCACGCCGGTACCGGCTTGGGTGCAGGTGTTCTCGTGGTCCTTGCAGACTTGCTGCATCTGAGAGTCCGAGGGGGGGCTGCTCGAGGTCGCGTAAGACAGCCCCTTATACTTGCAGGCGGTCGCCATAGAGATGTTTTTCCCGAAGTAGGCATAGGTGTCCTTGCAGAGCTGGGTGGCCTCCGCCGTCGTCAGCGCGCCCAGCGCCTTCGTGTCGCCGAGGGTCGTGACCGAGCTTCCTCCGCTGCTAGAGCTTCCGCCCGTGCCTCCGGTTCCACCACTGCTGGAAACTCCGCCTGTGCCCGAGCTTCCTCCGCTGCTAGAGCTTCCACCCACGCTCGAACCTCCCGCGCTGCTAGAGCTTCCGCCCGCGCCCGAACCTCCCGCGCTGCTAGAGCTTCCACCCACGCTCGAACCTCCCGCGCTGCTGGAGCTTCCGCCCGTGCCCGAGCTTCCGCCGCTGCTAGAGCTTCCACCCGCGCCCGAGCTTCCGCCGCTGCTGGAGCTTCCGCCCGTGCCCGAGCTTCCGCCGCTGCTAGAGCTTCCACCCGCGCCCGAACCTCCCACGCTGCTGGTGTTGCTGCCACAGCCAACGGTCGGCATGGTCGAGGCGAGCACCATCGCACTTACGAGTCCGATCAGTCCATTTCGCATGAGATCTCCCGAATGTCTAGTCAATGCTGTTGAACGAAAGCTTCACGGCAGTCCGTTACAAGTTGTCCTGGGTAAACGGCACGGCTTGTCATGATTGTCTCGTCCGCCGATTTCTTGTCATTCCATTTTTGTCCTTCCAAATTGGCCGAGGCGGAGACCTTGCCAACTCGTTGGGCATAGCGAGAACGGATGCCAAGGGGCGCTAGCCTCTAGCGCCAGGGCGACTCGGCCTCGGGTGGCAACAGCGTGCGCTCTGTCGGTAGCGGCGGTGCCACCGGCAAAGCGGCAATGACGCCCGCGGCGGCGTGAGCAACGCGGGCGGGGAGAGCGCTGCGAACGGCGCGGTTGGTTCCGGTGACAGGACGGGCGCGGGCGGAGCAACCGCTGCGGGCAGTGCCACGGGCGCGGGCGGCGTGACCGTTGCTGGCGGCGCGACCGGATCGGGAGGAGCCGCCGGGTCGACCGTCGGCTCGGCCACTGAAGGCAGTCCTTCAGCGTAGGATTTGCGAGTTGATGACCTGGGCAGGATTCTTGGCGAGGACGTAGAAGCCGGGCAAGTCGGGAGTTTCAAACGTGCCGCGGGGGTTGTTGCGGGTTATCGAGTCCGTGATCGTGATGGAGCCGGTTAGGTCGTTGCTGACGAAGAAGACCGCGCTGCCACCTTCGTTTGCGACGTTGTTCTCGATCAGGCTGCTGGTGATATTGAGGACGATCTCGTTACCGTCGTTGTAGATGGCGCCGCCATTGCCACCTTGGCCACTGTTCGCGCCGTGACCGACCGCGGTGTTCTCCGAGAGTAGCGTATTGAGGATGTTCCATGATACGCCAATGCTACTGAGCGCGCCGCCATTGGCGCACGAGTTCCCGAAACCTGCCTTGCCGCCAAACGTACTGTTGACGATCCACACCGGACGGCGCGGACCGGCGCCGGCCGCAACCAGGTAGTCGAGCTTGCGGATCGCGCCGCCGCCGACGTCGGAGCCGAGATCTTCGCACACGTTGTTGAAGAAGCGCGAGCCCACCACCTTGAGGCTTCCGCCCTGCGCGTGGATCGCGCCGCCGCCACCGTCGTTGTTCGAGCCCTCGGGGATGCCTTTCGCACTGCCGTCGACGAAGGTGAGGTTCTGTACGACGAGCTGGACGCCTGGGTTCGTGTTGCAGTCGCCCGGTCCCGGGGGATAGACCTGCGCCTTGTCGCAAGTGGCCATGTAGAGGATTCGGGTCGTGCCGCCACCACTCAGTGTCACCTTGTTGCCGCCATCGATCACGAGCTTGGTCCCCTTGTCGTTGAAGACCTTCGCCGTCCTGGTCAGAACGATGGTCATTGGATCCGGCCCGCAGTTGAAGGTGATGATGCCGCCATTGGCGACCGCGTTCACGAATGCATCGCCGGTGCAGGTCTGGGGATCTCCTGTTCCAATGACGGTGGTGGGTGACGACACGTCTTCAGCTTGCCCCTCGGCGGGGACGACCGCGTGGCCATCCGGGTAGCCAGCGGGTGGCCCGTCTTGCGGATTCGTTGGCGGGGTCTTGTTGGCGCCGTCCGACGACGATCCGCCGCAGCCGTGTGCGGCAACGGTGGCGAGTGTCATAACCACAGCGGCGACAACCGGGCGGGCCCTTGCAACCATGCTTCCACGATAACCGGGTCGCCCTGCGGATGCAACGCGCGCTGTTCGTGCGCGAAAACACCGGCGGAATCTGTTCAACCGTTACATGAATGGTGAGAATAGCCGCGCGGCCGCGTCGCGGACCTTTCCCGCGATCATCCGCGCATCCATCTCGGCGAGCGTAACCTCGCGCGCATCGACCAGTTTCTTTTCTATGACCGCCGCCAAGTCGCGCGCCAGCTCCCGGCCGTAGCACTCCACATTCAGCTCGAAATTCAAGCGCAGACTGCGCGCATCCCAGTTCGCCGAGCCGAGCAGCACCCAGTGGCCGTCCACCACCATGAGTTTCGAGTGATCGAACGGCGGCGGCGTAAGCCAGATGTGACAGCCACGCTCGAGCAGCTGCCACCACATCGACCGCGAGGCCCAGTGGATGAAGGGCAGATTGTTCTTGCGGGGCAATACGATGTCCACCCGCACCCCACGCAGGGCCGCCAGGTTCAAGGCGGTGACGAGCGCTGGGTCCGGCAGAAAGTACGGAGTGAGAATCCGCACGGACGTCTGCGCCTCAGCCAACGCCGCAAGCAACGTCCAGCGCGCCTTCTCGAAATCGGCGTCGGGACCGTCAACAATGACGCGCGCAATGACGGTGCCGTCCCCCTGCAATTGTGGAAACCAGGTCTGACCGTCGAGGATTTCGCCCGTAGTGAACGCCCAATCGTTGGCAAATGCATCTTGCAGTTGGGAAACCACGGGACCTTCGATGCGAAAGTGGAGATCTTGGACGGGACTTGGGGGGTGGGCAGACAGCACGTTGCCGTGCCGGATGTTCATCCCGCCGGTAAAGGCCGTGCGGCCGTCCACCACCATGATCTTGCGGTGATTGCGCAGATTGATCGTGGCCACGCGCCACGGCGTAAGGAGAGACGCAGGCAGAAACTTTGCACATCGGACACCATTTCTGTTGAGTCGATAAGTAATGGGGGGCCACGAGTACCGGGCCCCGGTGGCATCAATCAGCACCCGCGCCGCCACCCCGCGCTTGGCAGCACGACCAAGCGCATCGGCAAATTCTTTTCCGCTGGCGTCGTTATCGAAAATATAACTGACCAACGAAATGGACTGTTGCGCAGATTCTATCGCGGCCAGCATGGCCGGAAAGGCCTCGTCGCCATTGACCAGCGGCTGGACGCGGTTGTTAGCCGTCAACGGTTCCGCGACGATCCGACTAACGACGCGGGCAATCAGTTTGAGGTGTTCCGTACCTGCATACTCCCGCTCGTCGAGGTCTTGCGGAATCGGCCGACCAGCGACTCGATGCACGCCGAGCATCAGCGCGCGGCGGCGGATGCGGTTGATCCCCAGGACGAGGTAGAGCAGCGAACCGACCGCCGGCATCAAGCAGATGAAAGCGATCCAGAGAGTTGCGGCGCGGGTATCACGCTTGTGCAAAAGGGCGTGCGCTGAAGCCGGCAGCGAGGCCAAGAGATGGAAGGCCACCGCCAGGTGTGGCCAGAACTCGGTGATCTTGCTGAGCCAGTCCATCACGCTACTCCCCCTACTCCCAGGTGCGCAGGTGGAAACGCCGCTCGGTATCCGATCGCTCTTCCATGGATTCCATAACTGTACACGGCGGCCAGGAATCCACCATCCTGAGCTTCCACACCACGCTCCTTCACCACGGCATGGTCATTGTCGGATTGCCCTATGCCTTCCAGGGCCAGACTCGCATCGATGAGATCACCGGCGGCTCGCCGTACGGAGCATCTACGATTGCCGGCGGCAAAGGTGAGCGCATGCCAAGCAAGAACGAGCTCGCGGGGGCGCGATTCCAAGGCCAGCACGCGGCAATGATCGCGAAGAAGCTCTCGGCGTAGCCAACGGACATCGAGGAGTGCGCGGCTCAGTCGATCGACCGGATGAACGTCACTAGAGTATCAACGCAACACTGAAGCTGATCAACTTCGTGTCGACTGTTGAATAGTAGTCATAGCAATGCCCACCACCACTACCGATGGTACAGGAATCCTCCAAGAATTTACGGGCGGTGAAACTAAAGATTCCGCCAATGGCCACTCTGCCGATCGGGAAAAAGGCGCCTGCGGCGAGACCGTAGACCAGCCCAAATCCACTGAAGTCCGCTGATACGGCTGGGTAGGTCGTCGACGCAGTCCAAGCGAACGCGCCAATCTTGGGGCCAGCCACGAATTCCACGTGGGGAATCCCAAAGTGGACTAGCGGACTGAGAGTGAGATCAAAGAAGCGTTCGGTGATCTTGAGGTCGCGGTAGAGCCTGAGGTCGGGGTAGCCCCCCGTGTTGGGGCTCATGATGTCAACGCTCAGCTCACCATTGATCGAGAATAGAGACCCCATATGGCCGCCCAGCAGGGCGCCCATGCGAAGGCCGGTCAAGTACCTGTCTGAATCGGCGCCGACAAGCGAGCCGGAGCCAACATAGGGCAGGAAAAGGAGGCCGCGGCGCGTGGCTGGGCGAGCGGGCGGCGCAACCTGCGGTTCAGTGGCTGGCGGTGGAGGATATGCGGGCGGTGGCTGGGGTGTGGCTTCCGGGGTACTTGGCTGAGCCGGCACCGGCTGCTGAGGTGGGTGCTGCGGTGCCTCTGCCTGGGCGACACCGGGCGCGAGAACGCCGGCTACGAGAACACCAACGGATAGAGCAACTGTGCGATCCAACATGCGCATCGAAAGCCTCCTCAGAGGAGCACCTTTTTATCATGATTTGCGCTGCGTCTCCTCAAAATGCCCGACCCGGTGCTGATGCTGGCTTTGCCTACCTTCACGCCGCCGTGATGGCAAGCAGCGCGGAATCCTCAATGGCCTTCTTGATTCGCTCGAACTCGTCGCGCAGGTTCTCGAAGATGGGCCTTCGGATCAGCGTGACGGATAGGTGACGCTGGCGCCACTGCACCACAGTAAAGAAACGGGTTGATTCGTTTTTGTCGCCAATCGGGGAATCGACCCCTTCGCGACAGAGGAGATGAACGTGAGACACAGCATCAAGCTTGCAGCACTATTATTCGCCATCCTTGGCACCGGGTGCGTCACATCGAGAACCTACAACGCGAAGGTGGCCGAGCTCGACCAGGCGATGAAGGATCAAGACGCCCTCAAGCAGGAAAATGCCAAACTGCAGGCCCAGGTCGACGAGCTCAGCAATAAGATCGCTGATCAGAAAAAGGACCAGTCGACGGCCAAGCATTCCAGGTCGCGCTAGCCCGACCACCGCTGCTGCCAAACAAGAGTTTTGGACGTTCTTTACGCAGTTCTAACGTAACTGGGGCATCGTCCACCTGGTAGTTGGTGGAAACGATCGTGCCTAACGGCGCAATGATCGAGACGAGCTCGGGTCAGGCTCTGCCTGCTCTGCTCGTCGTCCAGGCCGAGCCGCGATGACGCCTGGGAACGGCCGCCCACGACGATCGTTTCATGACGACGGATCGGTGACGTGACCCAAGAACAACCAGGTCGACGTGGGCTGGTCGTAGATCCCGAAGAAGAACGGCCGATTCACGTTGACCTGCTTGATGTCCGTGGGAAGGCCGCTTCCTGCCAGCATGACGGCGGTCGCCGCCGCTGCCTCGACGCCATGCTCGTCCACCGCCACCATGGCTTTGTGGACGACGTCGGAGATGAAGAGCGGCTTCTCCTTCGAGATACCGGTGAAGTCGGCGCTGGGGGTGAAGGCGTCCGTCATTCCCAGGGCCGTGAGCTCGCTGCCGAGTCGCACGGATGCGGTCGTGAACGAGAACTTCGGCAAAGCGAGGGTGACCTGGTGCGAGCCCATGGCCGCCACGAGCGTTGTCGCATGGCCCTGCGACAGCGAGTCTTCGAACGCGGCGAGCGACGAGGTCGCCTTGGGCAGGAAGACCACGAACTGGACCGAGGAGCCGGACAGCGGGATGGCAACCGCCTGGGTGGTCTCATCCTCCGCGTAGGCCAAGTATCCGCCCTTGTTCATGAAGGGGACGCTTGCGGTCGAGCCGTCCGTCTTGGTGAACGGCGCCGGCTGAGTGCTCGCATCGAGGAACGGATCGTTCCAGGGCAGCTTCAGGTGGATGGCGTTGACCAGCACCGTCCGCGTGGTGGTATCGATGGCGCCTTGAGGGATGAGGTCATTGATCCGGTTCAGCGTTTCCTGGCTTACCCATGCATTGATGGCGAGCCGCTCGGTGTCCGGCTGGGTCCTGAAATCCGCCAGGTGGACGCCGCTGCCGAAGTCCGTGGCCAGGGTGTCGAGGTACGGCTGCTCGAACGTGAACGTGCGGTCGCCCCAACATGCGTTCACCACGTGCAAGCGGAAGTTGGCCGGATCCGGAGCCGCACCGGAGCTGCCGCTGCTCGCGTACATGGTTTGCGCCTGTTTTAGCGCCGCGTCCGCCCTGGACTCGAGCTGCTGGTCGAGCCAGTTGAGCGAGCGGAAATAGACGTCGCTGGAGCTGGCGACGTGCATCGCGCTCTTCATCTGCGAAGCCGTGCTTCCTTGGGCACCGGCGTATGTCATGCCTAGGGCGAGCGAGATGCTGGTCGGCGAGAAGGCGAAGTTGTTCTTGGTGGACGGATCTCCACGCAGCCCTTGCCACAGGGCAAAGGCAAAGCCCGACAGGCTCGTCGCCAGATCGCTTTTTTCCGCATCGGTCAGCGTTGCCGTCACGCGCGCCAATGACGAGCTCGCCATCGTCCCCGGACTGGCCCCTGCTTCGCCCATTCCAGCCTCTGTCACCACCTGCGCGTCGACACCCGCGACGTCTTGCGCATTCGCCTCCGCCGCACTCTGCGTGTCGGCTGCTGCCACGTCCTGCGGAGGTACGTCCGCGACGTTTTGCTGGGCGTCCGCCACCGCGTCGGATGGGTTGACTGCTGCCGCATCCTGCTTGTCGGTTGGCAGCGCGTCCGGCGTGCTTTTCCCCTGGTCCGATCCGCACCCGGCGACCAGGAGGAAGAAACCAATGAGTGAGGTGAGCAAGATAGAACAACGCATGGTCGTCTCCTTGATTTTCTAGGCCGATGGGGAGTCATTGTACGCCCGACCGTGGTTGGTGAGTCCCTATTGGCTGTGATCGCCACCACGGCTGGCAGCCCCGAGGAGGTATCGATGCATGAGGAGGATGATATTGTCGCGTCGAGCAACCCGGAGGGGTTCGGTGTCAGTCCGGTCTTGAATCGATCAGGCGGTCACAACCACACAAAAAGATCCCCTTGCGTATCGCCGCTTCCGGTACTAGTCAGTGTAACGCAGTTCAAGCCAGGGCCTGGAACGGGCACGGCCGCGGACCGGCGTCGAGCTGGGACCCGACCGTGGCTGAATCAGGCTGGAAACTTCCAGGTAAACCTTCGCCAAGCGTCGACGGGACCGCGACTGGAGGCGTCGATTGCCGACGGCAATGAAAGAACCGAAGGGCCCGAACAGCATCCTAAGAACACCGATGAGCGGAGAATTCCAACGCCAAACCGACCTTGAGACGATCCTGCGACCCAACCAGATCGTGGCGGGGCGATATCGCGTCGAGCGGCTCATGGCCGAGGGCGGTATGGCGGCGGTCTGGGCGGGAGTCAACTTGCGCACCGGGAAGCGCGTTGCTCTCAAGGTAATCCTTCGTTCGTTCGCCGGGATTGGCGAAGCCGCAGAGCTCTTCCGCCGTGAGGCGTTGGCCGCGAGCAAAGTCAACCACCCCAACGTGGTCAGCATCTTCGACGTCATCGATCACGAAGGCATGACTTGCATCGTGATGGAATTGCTAGAAGGCGAGACGCTAGCGGCCTACTTGGCGAGGAAGGGCCCTCTCGGCCTGGACGAGGCCACGACTTTGTTGTTGCCGGCCATGCGCGGTGTCGCGGCTGCCAACGCCATGGGCGTGGTCCATCGGGATCTGAAGCCGGGCAATATCTTCCTGTGCGGTGACAACGAGGGGCGCCTGCTCGCCTGCAAGGTTCTCGACTTTGGTGTTGCGACCACCATCGAGCGCGTGGGCGAAAAAGCAACCGCGACGGGGTTGCTTTCCATGTTCGGCACGCCAGCCTATATGCCGCCCGAGGCTATCGAGTGCTCTCCGAACATCGATAGACGCGTGGACGTCTACGGGTTCGGCGTCCTGCTCTTCGAGATGCTGACCGGCAACGTGCCTTTTCCGGGCGAGCCGGGAACCGAGCTGCTTGCGCGCATTGTGAGCGATCCTCCGCCCAAGGTCACCGAGCTCCGGCCCGACCTGCCTTCCACGGTGGCGGACATCGTCGATTGTGCCTTGGCCAAGAAACCCGAGGATCGCTTTCCAGACGTGGAGCATTTCATCCGCGCCATCGAAGACCAGCTGTTGCCGCCGGTGCCGGTGCTGCGCACGCTGACTCCGAGCGGGGGCGCGGCCTTTCATGGCGAAACCATGATGCTCTACTCGATGGCGGGCGAGTCCTTGCGCAAGACCGAGAAGCCTGTCACCCAGGGTCGAGAACAGACGCGGACGCTCCATCTGGCGCGGACGATGCGCACGCTGGTCTTCGACTTGGGGCGATTTCTGCATCGGCGAGCCGCGATCAGCGCCGCGGTCGCGGCCTTCTTGGTTCTGACGGCATGGTTTGCTCTTCCTCGTTCATTGATGGGTCGTGCCTCGCGCGACGGACGTTCGCCGAGTCTTCACCCACTTGTCGTCCCGGCGCACGAGCCACAGGTGACGCCTCTGCCAAGTCCGGTAAGCTCGCCGAGTCCGCCTAGTCCTGCTCTCCTACCTGCGGCGGCCCCGGACACCGATGTTTCGAAGCCGACGGTTGGCACCGCCGCGTCCCTCCCCACCAAGCGCCTTGAGAGCGCGGAAGCCAAACCACGCCGGAACCGCGCGCCTGCCACCCAGGTCCGCCGTCCCGCCCTTCGGGCGGGAAGACTCCTGCCGTCCGATTTTTGACGAGGGTCGAGTCTTGCGTGCGTGACCCCGTCGAGGGTGCGCCCAAGGTCGAGCAGCGTCTTCAGAATGTCCTGCAAGGCTCTCGTGCTGCGTTCGCTTTCGCCTGGCCAGCCCGAGCGCTCGATGCGTGAATGTAGGGCGGGCGTTCATCCCGGTTTCATGGGAGCTTTCCCCGCCAGACCATTCACAAAAGGAGATGACCATGAAGCGTAGTGCGAGTGCTATTTGGACCGGCGATTTGAAACAAGGGCAGGGCAAGTTCAGCGTGGGCAGCGGCGCCTTCAAGGACCAAGGCTTTACGTTCCGCACGCGATTCGAAGCCGACCCGGGCACGAACCCGGAAGAGCTCATCGCCGCAGCTCATGCCGGCTGCTTCAGCATGGCCCTAAGCGCGCAGCTGGGCGAGCGAGGCATCACGCCCGAGTCGGTCGCGACCACCTGCAGCGTCACCTTCGAGAACCTGACCCTGACCAAGAGCGCGCTCGCCACCACCGTGAAGGCGCCCGGCGCGGACAAGGCGAAGATCGAAGAGGCCGCCGCTGCCGCCAAAGCCGGTTGCCCCATTTCCAAGGTGCTGAAGCTGGAAATCACGCTGGATTTGACGATTTCCACCTAGCACTACCGCATCGAATTCGGGCCGAGCCGTCGCATCGCGAGCAGCTCCGGCGATTACCTGCGCGCTGTTGGTGCCACTGTGGGTGCCATCGCTACCTTCACGTAGCAGGTTCCGCGCGAAGCAAGTTCCAGTAGTAGTTCCCGCCGAAAAACTTGCGTGCCGCCGGCGCGGAAAAACGCGATCCGGTTTATGATCGCAGGGCGACTGTCATTGGGAGAATCAACCATGGACTTCCTGCGAAAAGCCTTCTTGTTTCTCGTGCTGGTTGGCGTCCTTTTCCTTGGCGCCTGCGGCAGCAACACCACCTCGGATTTCAAGAACAGCCTGACCTTCGGTACTGGTCTCGGCGGCACCGGTTTCGATCTCCTCGGCGAGAGCACCACGTTTTCCGTCGGGCTCATGGGCGCCACGGGACAGATCTACTTCAAACTGGAGAGCGCAGCCGACATGGCCGGCCGGGCTGTAAGGCTCTACATCAGCAAAGGCACGTATGCCCAGAAGGACTACCCGAATCCGCAGTCGTACGGGCACATGTTGCTGTCTTCATTCCGCATCACCGACGTGGGCACTTTCCCCATTGATGGCGATCTTGTGGAGCAAGTCGGGCCCGATATCGGCAAGGAAACCCTCGTCGCTTCGTCGACCATCACGATGCAGCCGTAGGCTGGCTGGCGACACGCGTCGTCGCCCGGTCGGATGCGCGAGCAACAATCGCGTGGACCTCCGCCTGCAAATCAAGATCCCTCTTTTCGCGCGCTGGAGCTCGGCGCCGACAAGGAACGGTCTTCTTCGATGCGTTCGCCAGTTGGGCGAAAAAAAGACGAGCCCGATAGCCGGGCTCGTCTTGGATAGTTGGTTGGAGAATGGTGTGATGGCTTTGCGACTAGGAGCCGCAGGCCGGAGGCACCAACGTGGTAACGGCCGACTTCTGCATCGTCCAGGTCCATGTCGAGGTGCAGGTGCCGCCCGTGGGCACATCGGTGGCGGCGCACATGGCTCCGAAAGTGGATTGCACCTCCGTCACGCTAATCGTGAACTGGTTGTCCGCAGTCATCTGCAGCTGGGAGTTGACGTTCGCGTGAAACGTACAGGTCGTCCCGTCGATGGTTTGGTCGGCAACGCGAACCAGCGTTCCCACGTTGTTCGCGATCGCGCCACCACCGAGAGAACCGTTGGTGCCAAGAGTAACGATCGCAGTGGTGTTATCGTAGTTCAGCGGAAGGCTCGTGCCGACGATCGTGTCGACTCCAAGCCCGCAGCCGTCGCTGAAGCCAGTGGCAATGGCGGTGATGGTGAAGCAGCTGTCAGCGGTCGTCAGACCGTAGAGCGTAGCGCCGGCATCCGCGCCGCTATCGACAACCTCTGTGGTGTTGCTGCCGCATCCGCCAAGGACTGGCGCGGCCATCAACGCAAGAGCGAGGATGAAGTTTCTATTCATGAGTGTCTCCGATTTCTAGCGCCCAGAGCTTGACTAGAAGTGCTTTCGGCCGCTCTTGGCCGCGGTGGAGGGACCGGTTACTGCGCCGGCGGGCAAGGGCGCCGCGGGTGCCGCGGGCTCTGCCTTGGCTTCCGGCTTCGCCGCCTTCTTGCCCTTTTTGGCGGTGGGCTCTGGCTTCTTCTCTTCCACGGCGGCAGGGGCCGGAGCAGGCGCGGTGGCGGCGGCAAGCTTGCCCTGGAGATCCGCTACCTGGCCCCTAAGCGCTGCGATTT
This sequence comes from uncultured delta proteobacterium, assembly GCA_963723955.1. Classification (GTDB taxonomy): domain Bacteria; phylum Myxococcota_A; class Polyangia; order Fen-1088; family Fen-1088; genus Fen-1118. The sequence continues at coordinate 58,406 of CAVRSU010000028.1, read as the reverse complement.
GGTTGTTGCTGGCGGCCAGCTGAGCCTTGAGACCATCGCGCTCGGTCGTCATGGCGGCCAGGTCGGCGGTGGCCTTGTCGAGGGCTGGCTTCGACTGATCGCAGGCGGCCAACGTGGTGAGCGAGGCAAGAGCCACGAATCCTAGAATGTTCTTGAGCGAGTGCATGTTCATCTCCTGTGTGTGTTGCGTTTCTTTGGAAGTGTTGAGAGTTTGTCTTCTCGGTGCTGGACGTACGCACGTGCGTATCTATTCACAGTGCGACCCTGAATACGCAACGCACAACGTACCAGGCGAGAGCGCCGCTACTATACGGCCATTTGCCCCTGTTTGGGGGGCTTTCGCTACGTTTTCGACACGGTCTCACAATCCGTTGGGTAGGGTGCAGTTCCAGATTCCACCGGCGGTTGCGATGCCGATGTGCAGGACCGAGGCCCAGCGCTCCAGGCGGTGGTAGCCGGTGCGGTGAAGGACGTAGGCCGCGCCGATGGAGAGTGCCGTGCCTGCGACCTCAATGGCCGCGAAGAGAGGTCGGTTGTCGACCGTTTTGTCGTCGAGAAACCATTCCTTGAGGTGCTTTTCTCGGAACTTGCGCGTGGAGAAGTAGTCGAAGCTCCGGGCAGCCGCCACGCCCGAGAACAAAGCCAGGTTCTGCCCGTCCCAGAAGCGATGCATCTCGGTCGGCAGCACGGGGGCGGGCAAAATCACAAGCTCGGGCTGCGGAAGAGACGCCTGGTCTGCGGGGGCGGCTGCCAGCGTGGCTGCCAGCGTGGCTGCTGCGAAGGGAAGAAGGGCAATCACCTGGCGAACATAGAACGAACCGTTGACTGGCCGCGATCAATTTGGGGCGCCGCAGGCCGCGAGCTCGACCTTGTAGCCGGACGGCGGTGCGAGGGCAAAAGCGCCCTCGGGAAAGGTCGGGTTGAGCGCTCGCTCGCGGATTTTGATCTCTACGCCGTCGTCGAAATCCTTGCCCGGTTCGGCGAAGCGCACCAGCCGGGGCAGGGCCACGCCCAAGACGCGCTCGAAGTCCTCGTACGACACCCGCCAACGACCGCGTGCACCCGTGTCCAAGCCTTCGACGAACACGACATCCCAGGCCGCGATCTGCGAGTTCGGCCGCCGCAATCCCAGCCACAGCTTGGCGCCCACCTGGCTTTCGACGGCCAGGACATCGGCCCCGCGGCTGCCGTCCCATGCGACGGCCGAGGCCTTGCCACCGTCGGGCAGCGGAACATCCCCGAGCAAGATGGCGGCGACCTCGGCCGGCGCGAGCGGTATGCGGATCATGGCGGCCACGTTGGCCGGGCAGGCCGGACCCTTGCGAAAGAGGTGTTTCTGGTGGTCGATGAACGCGAATTGTCCACCGTCGACGGTCAGCACCGCCACCGTGCCTTGCAGCGAAACCTCAGCCTCGAAGCGAAGCCGGCCGCCACGCGCGACCAACATTTGCACCGTACCGCGCACGCGCTCGCCGCCCAGCCAACTGGTGGCGCGCGTCTCGACGTTCATGCCGCGAACCGTGCCCTGCCGCGCGCGCACGGCCTGCAGCAACTCCTCGGCGCTGGGCGCGGGGTAGCTGCGAATCATCTGCCCACTCCCCGCGCAACCAGCTGTGAGTAGCGCGAGAGGGATCAACACAGAGAACACAGAGGACACAGAGGACGGGAAAAATGGGGTCTTCGGATTTTGGATTGGGACTCCTTCTGCTTCCGAGTTCTCTGAATTCTCTGTGTCCTTTGTGTCCTCTGTGTTCAATCTCTTCCCTTCTTCCCACCGAGCTTGGCCAGGCTGTCTTCCAGTTTGCGCCGTACGCGTTCGTCAGGATTGAACCCAAGTCCACGCTTGTAGGCCGCGGCGGCTCGCGCGCTATCCTTGCTCGCACCATAGAGCTCACCCAGGTGCCACTGGATTTCGGGATCCGCGGGTTCTAGGCGGGCGGCTTGCTCCAGAAAAAGACTGGCCTTCGCCAGATCCTTGCCGCGGAAATGCACCCAGCCCAGGCTGTCGATGAGGCCGCCCGAACCTGGGTCGAGGGCGCACGCGGCTTGCAAGCGTTTCTTGGCCAGGTCGAGCGCGTGGTCGTGATCGGCGGCGACGAAGCCCCAGAAGTTGAGCGCCTCGACCGAGCCTGGGTTCTTGGCCAGATGGCGTTCGACGATGTCGAGCGCGTGTTGCCAGTTCCCGCGCCGCTCCTCGATGGCCGCCAGGATCATGATGACTCGGTTCTCGTCAGGATGATGGGCCACGATCTTCTCTAGTCGGGCCACACCGCTCTTGGCGTCACCGCGTTTCTCGTCGGTGAGCGCCAGGCTGACCGCGGCCTCGGCCTCGATGGAATCGCGTTCGCCTTTGGCCGTGCCCGCGGCTTCTTCGACCACGCGAGCCGCTTCGGCAGCCTTGCCGGCATCGCGCAGAAGCTCGGCCGCGCGCAGGCGGGCTTCGAAATAGAGCGGCGAGTCCTTGCCCACCTTCATGAGAACTGCCTGTGCCTCGTCGGACTTGCCCTGTTCTTTCAGGAGCGTGGCCTGGGTGAGAGCCACGCGCGTCTTCTGGTTTTCGGCGATGCCGAGGTCGCGCGCGCGCGCCAGCAGCGCCAGCGCGCGATCCAGGCGGCGCGCGGATCGCTCCAGCTCGACCCGCCCGCCCAGCGACTCGGCGTCCAGGCTGCTATCGGGTACGGCCAGATCGTCCGCCACTTGCTCCGCCTCTTTCTGGCTGCCGATGCCGACCAGAAACCGGGCAAAGGCCGCGGCGATTTCGGGCGTGCCTTCGGAACGGTCGACGGCTTCGCGGAAGGCCGCCCGGGCCTCGTCGTTCTTGCCCGAGGCCGCGTAGATCCAGGCCAACGCGGTCAGGGCCTCGATCTGGTTGGGCTCTTCGGCCAGGGCCGCGTGCAGCGCCGCCTCCGCCTTGGTCATTGCCCCCAGCGCCCAGTAGACAGCGGTCAGGCGCATGTGCCCGGCGGCGGAAGCCGGTTCGGCCTGGGTCAGGACTTCGAGCGTGTTCTGCGCGCTCGGCAAGTCGAGCGTGTGCAACTCCGCCTCGGCGAGCTCGAGATAGACGGCCTCGGCATCGTCGTCGCCGGCCGCGAACTCGACTTCATTGGTCGCCCGACGAAGCGCGGCCACCTGTCCCGCCGCGTCCCCCTGCGCCAGGCGCACGTGGGCATCGGCAAGCAAGCCGCTGGCGCTTGGCCCGAGCTTGAGCGACGCGCGTACCTCGGATTCTGCGTCCTTGTCTCGGCCCAGACGCAGAAACAACTCCGCCAAGTGCGCGTGCAATTCGGGTGCGTCCTCGTCGAACACCATGGCGCGCTGAATTTCCGCCACCGCGTCCTGCCAGCGCTCTTGCTCTTCGTAGATCAAGGCCCGGCTCACGTGCTCGTAGGCCGTCGGGTCGACCGAGCGGGTTGTGATCTGCCTGCCGTCCACCAATTTCGTAATGGGCGGCGGTTGAGTGGCGCACGCGCCAAGAAACGCGGCCACGAGGAACGACAGTTTGCCGAGGAACGACAGCACGACATCAAACTACCACAGTCGGTGCCCGCGGACCTTCGCCGACGGGGACATGGCAGGTGACGGTTGACAGGGCGCGCTTCGTCGGACATGACAACGCCCGGTGGTTTTTCGGTTCTCAAGGAAGGTGCTGATCATTGCGGCGGTCGGCCTGGGCGTGCTGCTCGGGCTTGGCCTGTTCACCTTCATCTACGCCGAGGGATTTTCCTACTTCACAACCGATCCCAAGGCCTGCGCCAACTGCCACATCATGAATCCCGAGTACGATTCATGGGTCAAGTCGAGCCACCACATCGTGGCCGGCTGCGTGGACTGCCACTTGCCGCGCTCGCTTGTTCCCAAGCTATGGGCCAAGGCGGTGAACGGCTACCATCACTCCAAGGGCTTCACCTTTCAGGACTTTCACGAGCCCATCATGATCAAGCCGCACAACTCGCGCATTCTGCAGGAGGCGTGTCTCGGCTGCCATAGCGGCCTGGTGCACGACATCGTGGCGGGCAGCACCACCGACGCCAACGCTGTCACGTGCGTGCACTGCCACAGCTCGGTCGGGCACGGCAGCTGAATTTCGAAAACACTCCACTAGGTGACGACATGACTGACCAGAACCCAAGTACCGAAGGTAAACCGCCGACGTCGCGCCGGCCGAAGATGGCCCTGCTCGTCGCCATCATCGTCGTGGTGGCGGGCTCCACCGCGGTCATCGCGGGCCTGCTGGTGAACATCTTCCAGCGCAAGCAAGAGGCCAAGAACCCCTACCTGCGCTTCGTCGATGTCACGGGCGACACGACGGATCCGGCGGAATGGGGCAAGAATTGGCCGCGCGAGTACGACGGATACTTGCGCACGGTCACGCCCACGCGCACCAAGTACGGTGGCGGCTCGGCTTCGGAGACCATGCCGCCGCCCGAGAAGGCCGACAAGAACCCGTGGCTCACGCGCATGTTCGCGGGCTACGCCTTCGCCATCGATTATCGCGATCGGCGCGGCCATGCCTTCATGTTGACCGACCAAGAAAACACCAAGCGCACCAAAGAGCGCAAACAGCCGGGGTCGTGCCTGCATTGCCACGCCTCGGTAATTCCGCTTTATCGCCAGGCTGGGGCCGAGCTGGCGCCTAGCGCGCCACCTGCCGAGCAACTGCAAAAGGGTTTCGAAGCCATCAGCAAGCTCGACTATTGGGAGGCAAGCGCCAAGCTGGAAAAGTCGGGCCACAAGCATCCGGTTTCATGCGTCGACTGCCACGACCCCAAGTCCATGCAACTGCGCGTGACCCGGCCGGGCTTCATCAACGGCATCAAGGCGCTCAAAGCGCACGAGGGAATAGCGGACTTTGACCCCAACCGCGATGCCACCCGACAGGAGATGCGGTCTTTCGTTTGTGGCCAGTGCCACGTCGAGTACTACTGCGGACCCAAGACCACGCTGTTCTACCCGTGGATGAACGGGCTGAAGGTCGAGGAAATTGAATCCACCTATGACAACTACAAGTTCGAGGACGGTCATCGCTTCTACGACTGGAAGCACAGTGAAACCGGCGCCGAGGTGCTCAAAGCCCAGCATCCCGAATTCGAGGTGTGGAACCAGGGCACGCACGCCAAGGCCGGCGTGGCCTGCGCCGACTGCCACATGCCCTACATGCGCGAGGGCGCGCTCAAAGTGTCCGACCACTGGGTGCGCTCGCCGCTCACCAACATCAACCGCGCTTGCCAGCAGTGCCACCACTACCCCGAGCAGGAAATCCTCAAGCGCGTGGTGACCATCCAGGATCGCCACTTCGCCTTGCTCACCCGCACCGGCAATGCGCTGGTCGACATGCTCGACGCCATCAAGGCAGCCAAGGCCGCCAGCGCCACCGACGTGCAACTCGAACCCATCCTCGAGCTGCAGCGCAAGGCCCAGTGGCGCCTCGACTTCGTGGCCGCCGAGAACTCCATGGGCTTCCACGCGCCGCAAGAGCTGGCGCGCATTTTAGGCGAGTCCATCGACATGTCCCGCCAGGCGCAGCTGGCTGCGGTCACCCTGAAGGGGACCCTGGCACAAGCGCTAGATGCACCGAAGGCGGTCCCGGCCAACTGAGACAAGTGATGGGCGTCCGCAAGTTCCGCTCTGCCAAGGAAATGCCGGGGCCGCCGCCTCTTCCGCGGCGCGACCTTGAGAACTTGCGCATAGCCTGCGGCCTCTCATCGCTGGCGTTCGAACTGTGTCCGATCAGAAGAAAGCCCGGGGTGCGCAAGTTTTGCTCGTGGAGCGAGTTGCTCGCGGCGAGGGAAGAGTCTGAGACCGCCTCTCGGCGCTTTTGAAGCGGCGGCGCCGGCCTCTGCTCTGCGGACGCTCGGGTGGATTTCCAGCGGCGGGTGCCGTGGGTTTCGTAGGCGGCAGGCTGTCGAGGACTTCTTCGACGTCGGTCAGGCCTCGAAGATAGCCCTCGGTAGGCTCGACTGCCTGATAATGGACAGGAGCGTGCCGATCTTGATTTCGGCGTGGTCGGGTACCGGAATTGTCACCGTCGTCTCGCCCTCGCGCTTCTGCATGACGATGTGGCTACCGCGCTGGCGGACCTTGCCGAAACCATGTTGCTCCAACAAAGCGCAGAGCTGTCGTCCCGAAAAGATCTTCAGTCTACCCAACGGCGACCTCGAGCCGGGTCACAAACACCTCGCTATGCATGCGGCTCTGGATCTCCGAAGGGTCGGCCGTTTCAAAGAACAGCTCCAGGGCTTCAATCAAGTTAACGCGCGCCTCGTCGATTGTCGTGCCTTGGCTGGCAACGTCCACCTCAGGACAAAGGGCCACATAGCCGTCGCCCTCGCGCTCGATGATCGCCGTCAGCTGCCTGGTTTGCATGGTTAAGAAGCGTACCACGCAACCCCGCCAACAACGATGTTTCCCCGCTTCACGTCCTCCCGTGCTACGCAGCCGCGCGGGTGGATTTCCAGCGGCGGGTGCCTCGGGCTTCGTAGGCGGCCAGGATGCCGAGGGCTGCGAGGCTGTCGAGGACTTCTTCGACGTCGGCTTTGTTCGCGCACTTGAAGGCGGCGGCGACTTCGGCTTTGGACCACTCGGCCGCGCCCTTGGTGACGAGGTCGCGCACGGCCGCGATCTGCTCGGCCAGCTTCTTGGGCCAGGCGGCGGCGGTGGCGGCCACGGGGGCGGCTTCCTCGGGCTCGTCGGTGGTGGCGAGCTTTTCTTGGGTGGCGGCCTTGGCGCCGGTCGGGTTTTGGAATGCGGGGCGCAGCCAGCAGATGAGCCCGCGCCGCTCCTCGGCCGCGCGCTCGGCATTCAGCGCTACCAGGCGTTCGAGGATCTGTTCGTCGGTCAGATCGTGCGGCCAGCCGTAGGCATCGAAGACCGCCGCGTCCAGATCGTCGTGCAGCTTCCCAAGCACGGACACCAGGCCCTGCTCGTGGATGACCTTGTCCTTGGCCGTGAGCGCCTCGCCCGAGCGCAACTTTTCGAGCACGTTGTACATGCCAGTGATGGTGAGATCGGGATGCATGGCTTGCGGCGGCTTCGGACAGCTGTGTTGTGCGGGTTCGACATGCAGCAATGCAGCTGACGTATGCACGAGCTCCGGCTACTGCGACGCCTCGTGCGGCATTATTGGGCAGCAGTGTTGTGGAGACCCCCGCATATCGTTCGTCTGCAGCCAAGGGAGTTGCCAGGCCGGGTACTGTTCCTAACCTGGTGACCGCTTATACGCCTGGGGGTAGGGATTGAAAGTGCGCTCGGACACAGTACGCCTGGCCGGAATCGAGGCCAATTCGCGATCAATGAGAAGCGGCTTTTTCTTGTAGCCGCTTGACAGCCTCGCGCACCGTCGCGGACCCGCTTGTTTGCAATTCGTCGATTGCCTTGCGATCCGCGGGATCGGCCGAGGCAGCCAGGCAGGGGAGCATTCCCATCACGTCCTCGGGCAGGGCGCCTTCGGCCAGCGCGAGCTTGCGCAGCGGGGGATCCGTCGGCGGAGGCCGGTTCTTCGCTCGCCCTTCGCACAGGCGCGCACCCGCCGCCGCGGCCACGCCGCTGTTGCGATCTTGCGCGGCCGCCAAGAGGGCGCTGGTGCTCATGGGCAACGAATTGGGCAGCAAGGCCAGCACCGTGGCCCGTCGGATTTCCGGCTCACGCGAGGAAAGAAGCTCGGCGGGCTTACGGCTGGCGGCACATGTTGCTGGCGAGTCCGCGAGCCCTTGGATGGCGGCAAGCCGGCTCGACAATGGCTCGGCTTCATTGGCCGCCGCTGCGGCCAATGCCCGGCAAGCCGCCTGGACGGTCTCTGCGGCCACCTCCCAGTCGGCGAGGCTGGTGCCGTCACTGCCGGCCAACAGGGCCGAGGCGGTAGCCACCGCGCGACCGCGAGTGGTCTCGTCGGTCGAGGCGAGGAGAGGCACGACGCTCTCCAGGACAAGGATCCCGGAGGTCAACAGTGGAACCGAATCGAGTGCCGCCAGCACGATTCGCCTGTCGGGATCCTGAAGCGCCTTGGCCAGTCGCGCTGGACCCAGGCGGGCCGCCACGCGCGCCAGCTCGGCCCGGTCGCCACGCTCGGCCGCCTTGCGCAGGTCGGTCATCGGCGGCTCGTAGAGCCCGGTTCTGCGATTGACCGCCGCGTGCTCGACTGCCTGCGCGGTGGTTGTCAGCGCAAGCGTGGTCGTCAGCAAGATCGCCCAGTTCAACATTGTGCATTTCATGGTGCCGCCCGACCAAGCTAACCAAGTGCGGTCGGCAGCGCAATAATGCGGCCTACAATCGCGGGAGACGCGGGATCATCAGGAGCATCAGGGCAACGGCTGCGGCGCCGATGTAGAACGGTACGCGCAGTCCGAGGGAATCGTAGAGCAGTCCCCACACCAGCGGGCCGGTGGCGCGTGCCAGGGCGCCGGAGCTTTGCATGAGGCCCAAGGTCGCGCCTTGCGTGTCTGGGCCCACCCGGCGCGAGATGTAACTTGAAACGCTGGGCATGTGCAGGGCCGTTCCTGCGCCGGTAACGATCACGGCCACAATGAAGGTGGGCAGACCGAGGCTGACGCTAAGACCCTGCAGGACGAAGCCGGCTGCCATGAGAAAAAGTGCTGCGGTAAGCAGACGGATTTCGCCGAAGCGCCGGGTAAGCTTGCCGATGAGCCCTCCCTGAACGATCACGGCCACCAGCCCCACCAAGCCCAGCATGCGGCCGGTGCCCACCACGTTCATCTTGAACGCGTCCATCGTGAACAGGCGGAAGATGGCCTGCACGCCCGAGAACCAGAAGATCGAGCTGAACGCGATGATGAGAATCGGGGTCACGCCGGCCAGGCGTCCGACGGTGCGCAAGGCCCCAAGGTCAATGAGGGCCAGCTTGCGTGCCGGCGCGGTGCGATTTTCGGCAGGCAGCGATTCGGGCAGGTAGCGAAGCGCGAAGACAAGGTTGACCACGGAGAACGCGGCCGAAACGAAGGCGGGCAAGGTGCCCTGGTGACCGAGGACGTGGAAGTGGCCAAGCTCGCCGCCGATGAACGGCCCGATCATGAAGCCGAGCCCGAAGCCCATGCCGATGATGCCCATGCCCTTGGCGCGTTCGCGTGGCGTGGTCACATCCGCGATGTAGGCCTGGGCCACCGCGATGTTGGCGGTCGCAGCGCCGCTCCACAAGCGCGACAGAAAGACCGTGAGCAGAGTTTGTGAGAGCCCGAGGAAGACCATGCCGATGGCCGAGGCGGCGATGCTCCACAGAAGCACCGGCCGGCGTCCCACGCGATCCGAAATTCGACCCCAGATGGGTACTGCGATGAACTGCATCAGCGAGTAGCACGCCGCCAGGGCCGCGGCCATGAAGTCGCTGGCGCCCAGGTCGCGCGCCATGGACGGCAGGAACGGGATGATGAGGCCAAACCCCACCAGGTCGAGAAAGACGGTGAGGAACAGTGTCCCGAGCGAGGCCCTACGCATAGTCATGGTTTGCCGAGAGAGCACGGAGTCTACAGAGGTCACAGAGAGCGGAAAGGGGAAATTAGGATAATTTGGGTCCGAATCCCTTTCTGCGCGTCCTCGGTCTTGCCCGCCCTCTCTATGCCACCGTTGGTGCGAAAAGCAGATCCATCAGCTGGCGCCCGGCCAGGCCCTGGTAGCGACCGCGAGCGCAGTCCTTTTCGGTGTAGCGGATCAGCGAGGCGTCGTTGGTCACCCCTGCCCCGGCCACCATGAAGGGAACGGGATCGCGCGTGTGCTTGCGCAACTTTACGGGCACCGGGTGGTCGGGCAGCACCATCACGCGCAGCTCGTCGCGGTGGACCTTCTTGTACTCGTCGAGGAAGGTCTTGGCCAGCCGCCCGTCGACGTCCTCGATGGCCTTGATCTTGTTCGGCAGGTCGCCCAGGTGGCCGCACTCGTCCACCGCCTCCACGTGCAGGTAGACGAAGTCGTTGCGGCGAAGCATGTCGACCGCAGCGCGCGCCTTGTTCTCGTAGTTGGTGTCGATCCACCCGGTGGCGCCCTCGGGCCGCAGCGATTCCATCTTGCCCAAAAGGCCCAGGCCCAGGATCACGTCCACCGCCGAAATGATGCTGCCCTTCTTGCCGTACAGCTTTTCGAAGGACGGCATGTCGGGTTTGCAGCCGCCTGACCAGGGCCAGATCATGTTGGCCGGGTTCTGGCCCCGGTCGATGCGTTTGCGGTTGACCGGGTGGTCGGCCAGCAGAGCGCGCGATTTCAGCATCAGATCGCGCAGCAGAGCGGCGGTGGCCTCGGCCTCGGGCGTGCGTGCGCGCGGCAGGATCTTGGACCAGGCGATGCCATGCGAGGAATCGGGCTTGTCGTAGTCCACGGCCGGCGAGAAGCGCTTGCCGTGCAGATAGAGGATATGGCGGTAGGAAACGCCCTTGCGGATCTCGACCTCGGTGGTGCCCAGCTTGGCGGCCAAAAAGTCGACAATCTCGGCCGCCTCGAGCTCGCTGATGTGGCCGGCCGAGTAGTCTTCCAGCACGTCGCCCTTGGTGGTGATGATGTTCATACGGAAGGCGACAGTCTGGTCGTCAAGCGGCACACCCAGCCCGTAGCTCTCGATGGCGCCGCGCCCGGTGTACGACGAGGCCAGATCCCAGCCCAGCACCGACATGTTGGCCACGTCCGACGAGGTGGGGAAGGCAGAGGGCAGGGTGACGAAAGTACCGAACTGCGCCTTTTGCGCCAGCCCGTCGAGAACGGGGGTCTTGGCGGCTTCGATGGGGGTCTTGCCCCCAAGCTCGGGAAGGGGGTGGTCGGCCATCCCATCGATCAGAATCACGGCGTATTTCATGGCGAGGTCTCTTCTATCGATAGCACGCTGCGGGTTAGGAGACCATGACCGGCCTAGGGGGCAAACCATCAAAATATTTTACGCACAAGTAACGCATCAGCTACAATCGCCATCCTTGATCAGCCCGATATCGAAACTTCATGAAGGAGGAGAGATGCGTAAAGTAAGTATGATTCTTGGTTTGGCCTTGTTCGCGCTGGCAGGATCCGCCCGCGCACAGAATGAAGCGGCGCCGCCGGAGAACGCACCCCCGGCCCTGGACGCCAATGGCGCTCCAGTCGCCGCCGCACCCGAAACCGTTGCTGCCCCTGCCGCAGCGCCCGCTGTCTCGGACAGCAAGATGCAGCTTGGGCTCAACCTCCTGCCGATGCTTCTCGGCAAGGCCAAGGCCGGTGACGTCTCCGGCGACCTGGCGATGGCCTATGGTGTGGGACTGTCCTTCGGCTACGTAGTCATCCCCGGCCTGACAGTCGGCGTGGCTCCTCAGGCCCTGTTCAACGTCAAACCCAAGGATGTCCCCTCTGGCGCTACGGTCAACGCTTCCAAGGAGTACGACCTCATGGCGCGCGTAGCCTATACCTACACGGTGGCTCCTAAGATTGGCATCTACGCCGAAGTCCTCCCTGGCTACTCCATCATCTCGAATTCCGGTGGCGGCGACAGTGCCAAGGGCCTCGTGCTTGCCGGCGGCGTCGGCGGCATGTTTGATGTGACGGATCAGGTGTTCGTCAATGTCGGCGTCGGTTATCAGCTCGGCCTCCAGAAGATCTCCGGCACCAACGCAACGGCGAGCTTCCTGCGCATTGCCGTGGGTGCTGGCGTGAAGCTCTAGCCTCAACCACGATCATCCAAGCGAAAAACCCGGCGCCCTTTGGGGTGGCCGGGTTTTTCTTTTTGCGTAGGATCGCGGCCATGCGAAAGATCGTTCTGGCGCTTGTTCTTGCTGCACTCGCCATCAGCAGCACGGCCCGCGCGCAAGGCGGCTATCCCGACGAGTACGCCCTGCGGCCGCTGCAGCTGCCGACGGGGATGGTCCAGTTGAAGGTGCCGGTGGTCATCACCTTGACCAAGGATCATGCGGCAAGCCCCGTGTTCATTCCCTTCGAGCTTCGCCTCGGCCTCACCGACGATCTCGAAATGCGCATCTTCCATCCCGTCCATGGTCTCTGCCTCAGCGGGCACGCCAAGGGCTGCGGTTATATCTACAACGACCTCGCCCTGGGCATGCTCTACTCGGTCATGCGCGAGCAGGGCATGGAGCTCTCCCTGCTGGGCGCCGTCGAGGTGACATCCTTTGCAAGCCCGGTGCTGGTTCGCCTGGATGCCGGCATGGCATTCAAGTACGTACACGCCCCGTTTTCCATCGCGGCCTGGCCCTACATTGGCATCGGCCTTAGCCACCGCGACGGAAACGGCGACTCCGTCAACATCCCGGTCGAATTCGCGTATGAGCTTTCGCCGCCCACGGCGCTCTTCCTCGAAAGCGGCTTCTATGGCGACGCCCACGATTTCGGCAATAGCTGGCACATGCCCCTCGGCGTCGGCATCAACTACCTGCTTCAGCACGGCGTGGACATGGGCGCCGAATTCAAGCTCGACGATGCCCTCGGCAACGGCGCCGGGGGCGACGCCCGAGCATTCATCTTCTACTTCGCGCTGCGGAACTGAGAAGGCCGCGGCAGGACAGGAAAGAGATCGTGGTCGCCCAACGTGGTATCCTGACTGCAATGGATGTCACGGGCGCATACACGGCAGAGCGGGCAGCGGCGCTGTCTGGCGTGCCGAAGTCCACCATCCACTGGTGGGCGCGAAACGAGATCCTGATCCCGAGCGTCTCGGCCGAGAAGGTCAAGCTGTGGTCGTACTCGGATCTGATGGGCCTGCGGGTTATCTACTGGTTGCGCCAGCACAAGACGACCGATTTTGGCACGGATATCCCGCCGACCAGCATGCCGGCCGTGCGCCAAGCGCTGGATGAGTTGCGCAAGCTCGGCGCTCCGATTTGGAAGCCCGGCAATGATTCGGCGCTGTTCGTGGACGGGGTTGGGCACATCTATCTGAAGCGCCCCGATGGTTTGCAGAACTTGGATGGCCAGCTTGGCGACCAAGCGCTGCTGGACCTAGTTGCACCATTTGAAACCCGCGAAGGAACGCGTGGTCCGGATCTGGTCAGGCCGCGGCCCGAGCTACGCATCTTGCCGGGCAAGCTTGGCGGTTCGCCCCACGTGGTCGGTACGCGGAACGAGACCTGTGCCATCGCGGCGCTGGTAAACGACGACTTCAGCATCGAAGGAATCCACTCGCTCTATCCCTACCTGACACGGGAGCAGATCGCGCAGTCGATCGATCTCGAACGCCAGCTCGACGCCAACTTGCTTCACAAGGCTGCCGCGTAGTCCTCGCCAGAGATGACACCGCGACGCCTCTTCGCGCTGGACCAGAACTTCCCGGAACCGGTGTGCAAGGCGCTTGAGCAGTGGCTGCCGGCAGATCTGGTTCCGGTACGCCAGATCGATCCGCGGTTGTCCGAGGTCGATGATTGGCAGCTCCTGCTGGCATTGCATCAGGATTCGCGGCAGTGGGACGGCCTGATCACGAACGACGATTCGATGCTGAACTTGCCGAAGGAAATGGTCGTCCTCTCGCAAACTGGCCTGACCCTGGTGGTGGCCAAGGGCGAAGGACACAGCCCGATCAAGTCCATCGGTGTTGTGCTGTGCCATCTTTCGCACATCTGCCATCAGACCGTCCCGCGCAGACCGCAGATTTGGAATCTCAGCGTTCGGCAGAAAGCCGAGGACAGGGTCGAGGACTACCTGGAGAAGATCGCCCACGGCGAGAAGACGACCGTTCAAGGATTGATGGAGGCCCACCGGTTATCACCAGGGGAGTTGCAAACGAAGCGCGAGTCGTAATCGTTGCCTGACCGGGTGTAAAGTCCCCCTCCATGCCACTCCCCCCTGAATTCGAGAAGCGCCTTTGGGACGCGGCCGACCAGCTTTGGACGAACACCAGCCTCAAGCCCAGCGAGTACGCCACGCCGGTGCTGGCGCTGATCTTCTTGCGCTATGCGGACCAACGGTTCGCCGAGGCGACGAAGGAGCTGGAGCAGAAGCGCAAGCGACGTGGCGGTATCGACAAGGACGAATACCACGCGCTGCATGTGGTGTACGTGCCGCCCGAGGCCCGCTACGACACCCTTTTGCAGTTGCCCGAGGGCGCGGACATCGGCAAGGCGGTCAACGCGGCCATGAAGGCCATCGAGGAGCACAACGACGACCTCAAGGCTGCCCTGCCCAGAACCTACGGCCGCTTCGAGACGCGCACGCTCAAGGAGTTGCTCAAGACCTTCGGCACCATCCCCAAGGACGTGCAGGGCGATGTCTTTGGCCGCATCTACGAATACTTCCTGGGCAACTTCGCTCCGCAAACCTTGCAGAAGGGCGGCGAGTTCTTCACGCCCTACTCGGTGGTGCGCCTCATCGTCGAGATCATCGAGCCCTTCCACGGCCGCATCTACGACCCGGCCTGCGGGTCGGGCGGCATGTTCGTGCAAAGCGCGAACTTCGTGGCCGAGCACAAGAAGCGCCCCACCGACGAGATCTCGGTCTGCGGCGTCGAGAAGATGGAGGACACCCTTCGCCTGGCCAAGATCAACCTGGCCGTTCACGGCCTGTCGGGCGACATCAAAGAGGCCAACAGCTACTACGAAGATCCGCACCAGGCCACGGGCAAGTTCGACTTCGTGATGGCCAATCCGCCCTTCAACCAGAACGCCGTGGACAAGGAGCGCATCAAGGACGACAAGAAACGCTACCCCTTCGGCATGCCCTCGGTGGACAACGCCAACTACCTGTGGATTTCGCTCTTCTACAGCGCGCTTTCGCCCAAGGGCCGGGCCGGGTTCGTCATGGCCAACAGCGCCGCCGATGCGCGCAGCACCGAGCTGGAGATGCGCAAGAAGCTGTTGGCCACCGGCGCGGTGGACGTGATCGTCAGCATGTCCGCCAACCTATTCTACACCGTGACCTTGCCCGCTACGCTCTGGTTCCTCGACCGGGGCAAGACCAGCGGCGACCGCAAGGACAAGGTGCTGTTCATCGACGCCCGCCACCAGTTCGTTCAGGTGGATCGCGCCCACCGCGAGATGACACCGGAACAGGTCGAGTTCCTCGGCAACATCGTGCGTCTCTTCCGGGGCGAAGTTCCGGAGAACCGCCACGGCAGCACCAAGCTGACCAAGCAGCATTTTCCCAAAAGTAGGTACGTCGAGGTGGCCGGTCTGTGCAAGGTCGCCACGCTCAAGCAAATCGAGGCACAGGGCTGGAGCCTGAATCCGGGTCGTTATGTTGAGTTGGCCGAACGCGAGGACGACGGGATCGACTTCAAGGAAAAGCTGGAAGAGCTGAACGAGCACCTTGAAACATTGAATGTCGAGGCGCGGGGGTTGGAGGATAGGATCGCAAACAACGTAGCTGAACTACTGGGCTAGTCATGTCGAATTTCCCCCTGGCCAAACTCGGAGATCACGTGAGCTTCAGAACAGGGAAGCTCGACTCAAATGCAGCCACCGCACATGGGGCGTATCCGTTCTTTACGTGCTCACGCGAAACGCTGAGGACTGACACCTGCTCATTCAATTGCGAGGCCGTGCTTCTTGCCGGGAACAACGCGAATGGCATCTATCCAATCAAATACTTCGTTGGAGAGTTCGACGCGTACCAGAGAACCTACGTAATAGAAAGCACCAATATCGCAGTTCTAGGCAATCGATTCTTGTATTTCGCGCTTACACCGCTCCTCCGGCAACTGCAATCACTGTCCACAGGAGCCGCGACGAAGTTCCTCACCATGGGCATTCTAAAGTCCCTCCCCATTCCACTCCCGCTCCCCCACGTTCAAAACCGCATTGCATACATTCTCTCCGCGTACGACGACCTGCTGGAGAACAACACAAAGCGGATCAAGATCCTGGAGGAGATGGCCCGCTCTCTCTACCGAGAGTGGTTTATCAACTTCCGCTTCCCCGGCCACGAGAAGACCAATTTCGTTACCACTCGCGTGGGAAAGATTCCCGAAGGTTGGCGACCCTGTACACTCGGCGAACTAGTTGACGAGATTCGCGATGCCGTGGACCCAGCAGAACTTGACCCAGAAATACCGTACTTCGGGTTGGAACATTTGCCCCGACGTTCTATCGCCCTGGCGGAATGGGGGAAGGCCAGTCAGGTCCAGAGTACGAAGTTGCGGGCAAGAGCGGGGGACATCCTGTTCGGCAAGATTCGACCGTATTTTCACAAGGTGGGTCCGGCACCGCTCGACGCTGTTTGTTCGTCGGATACGATCATCCTTCGTGCGAGGGATCAAGAAACCTATGGCGTCGCGCTCGGCTGCGTGTCGAGCGATCCTTTCGTCGAGCATTCGTCCCAAACCTCCCAGGGAACGAAGATGCCGAGGGCGAATTGGAGCGTTCTCAAAATGTACCCGTGCCCACTCCCTCCGTCGTCTCTGCTTTCACGGTTCAGCGAGGTCATGGGAGACACGGTCAATCTCCTTCAAAACCTCGTTCTCAGAAATCGAAACCTGTCCGCCACCCGCGATCTGCTCCTCCCGCGCCTGATCTCCGGCGAGATCGACGTTTCTTCCCTGCCTCTCGAACCTGCGGCATCATAGCGTCACGGAGCTGCCGATGGTGACAACGTGACCCCGCCCGTCCAGGAAGAACACGTCGAACAGGCGGCGATTGACCTGTTCCGTTCGCTGGGCTGGGCCTGCGCCAACGTCATGGACGAAACCTTCGGCGAGCGCGGCACGCTCGGCCGCGAGCACAAGGGCGAGGTCGTTCTCTTGCAGCGCCTGCGAGCGGCGCTGGTGAAGCTCAATCCAGGGCTGCCCGCCAGCGGGGTGGACCAGGCCATCGAGGCGCTGACTCGGGATCGCTCCGCGCTGACCCTGGTGACGGCCAACCGCGAGATCTACGGGCTGGTGCAGAATGGGGTGAAGGTTCGGGTGCCTGGGGCCAACGATGACGACGGCGACGAAGAAGGCACGGTGCGGGTCATCGACTGGGACCAGCCCGAGAAGAACGACTTCTTCGTGGCCCAGCAGCTCTGGGTGCAGGGACAGATTTACCAGCGCCGAGCTGACCTGGTCGGGTTCGTGAACGGGTTGCCCCTGGTCTTCATCGAGCTGAAGGGCATCGATCACAATGTCGAGGAAGGCTTTCGCAACAACTTCCGCGACTACCTCGACACCATTCCCCAGCTCTTCTGGTTCAACGCCGCCGTGATCTTCTCGAATGGGCTGGAAAGCCGCCTGGGCACCATCACGGGCCTGTGGGCGAATTTCAAGGAATGGAAGCGCATCGAGCGCGAAGAGGAAATACCGTTTGGTGGTGTGGGAACCCTCGAAGGGTTCCCACGCCCTCCCGCGATGGTCCGCGGCGAGCAAAGCTCGCCGGCTCCCCACGCGTCCAGCCTGGAGACCATCCTGCGCGGGGTGTGCGACCGGCACCGGCTGTTCGACCTGGTCGAGAACTTCACCCTGTTTTCGGACGGCAAGTCCGCCACGCGCAAGATCATCAGCCAGAACCACCAGTTTCTTGGCGTGAACAACGCCATCCGCGCGGTCGAGAAGTACAAGCTGCTGTCGAGCGCCCCGGCCACCAGCGCGAAAGAGCTGACGGCCCGGCGGGCGCTGGGCGTGTTCTGGCACACTCAGGGGTCGGGCAAGTCGTTCTCGATGGTCTTCCTGTCGCAGAAGATCTTGCGCAAGATCCGTGGCAACTGGACCTTCGTCATCATCACCGACCGGACCGATCTGGACGACCAGATCTACAAGACCTTCGCGGCGTGCCAGGCGGTCACCGAGGAGCCTGAGCGCGTGCGCGCGCAGGACTGCGGCCACCTGAAGCAGCTCTTGCGCGAGGACCACCGCTACGTTTTCACGCTGATCCAGAAGTTCCGCACCGAGGTCAAGGGCGCGAAATACGAGGTGCTGTCCGAGCGCAGCGACATCATCGTCATCGCGGACGAGGCCCACCGCAGCCAGTACGACACCTTCGCGCTCAACATGCGCAGCGCCCTGCCCAATGCCGCCTTCATCGGGTTCACGGGGACACCCCTGCTGGCGGGCGAAGAGAAGACGCGCGAGGTGTTCGGCGACTACATCAGCATCTACAACTTCCGCCAGGCCATCGAAGACAACGCGACGGTGCCGCTGTACTACGAGGCGCGCATCCCGGAGTTGCAGCTTGCCAACGAGGACTTCAACGACGATTTGGCCCAGGTGCTGGAAGATGCCGATCTGGACGAAGACCAGCAGAAGGCCGTCGAGCGCCAGTTCGCGCGCCAGTACCACCTGATCACGCGCGAAGAACGACTGGACACCATCGCCGCCGACCTGGTTCAGCACTTCCTGGGGCTGCCTCGCGGCACCAAGGCCATGACGGTGGCCATCGACAAGGTGACCGCCGTGCGCATGTACGACAAGGTCAAGGCGGCGTGGGCGATAGAACGGGCGGCGCTATCGAAGCGAATCATCGCCAGTGCCCAGAACGCGCCCGACTACGGCGACATGGTCGAGCGCCTGGCCTACATGGACTCTACCGACATGGCGGTGGTGGTGTCCTCTGGGCAGAACGAGGTTGACGAGTTTCGCAAGAAGAAGCTTCAGATCCTGCCCCACCGCCTGCGCATGAAGGACGAGGATCTCGCCACGAGTTTCAAGGACGAGAAGAACCCTCTGCGCATCGTCTTCGTGTGCGCGATGTGGATGACCGGCTTCGACGTGGCGTGCTGCGGGGCCATCTACCTCGACAAGCCCATGCGCAACCACTCGTTGATGCAGACCATCGCGCGCGCCAATCGCGTTTTCGAGGGCAAGGCGAACGGTCTGATCGTCGATTACGTCGGGGTCTTCCGAAACCTTCAGAAGGCCCTGGCGATCTATGGCACGGACGCGCGAGGCGAGCTGCGCGAGGGCGACAGCCCGGTGCAGCCCAAGGAGGTTCAGATCGAGGATCTGCGCCTGGCCATCGACGAGGCCAAGAAGTGCGCGGAAGAGCGCGGCGTCGATGTGGCCGGGATCGCGCCCTTGGGCGGGTTGGCGCGGCTGGCGGCGCTGCGGGATGCCATCGACAAGCTGGTGCATCCCGAGAATACCAAGCGGCAGTTCGTCCTGCTGGCCGGGCAAGCGGATCGGCTGTATCGCGCCGTGGGCACGGACGCGCGCAAGGCCGACCTGTCCCCGGACTGGGGCGCGCTGACCGACATCGCGCGCGGGTTGCGCGGGTTGGAGCAGCCGGTGGACATCAGCCAGGTCATGTCGGCCGTGGATCGCCTGCTCGACGAATCCGTGGCCGCCAAGGCGTTCGTCATGCGCGACAGCCCCGAACAGAGCGAGCCCAGCCGGATCGACCTCGGAAAGATCGACTTCGACGCCCTCAAACGCTTCTTCGATAAGTCCAAGCACAAGGCCGCCAGCACCGAGGCCCTGATCGTCGCCACCCGCGAGAGGGTCGCCCGTCTGGTCCACCTGAACCCCACACGGGTTTCCCTGCGCGAACGCTTCGAGGAGATGATCGCCGAGTACAACGCCGGATGGCTGAACGTGGCCGATTTCTTCCGCGAGCTAACCGTCTTCCTGAAAAAGGTGGAAGCCGAGGAAGCGCGCGCATCCACCGAGGGCCTGACCGTCGAGCAGTTGCCCGTCTACGACCTATTGCTGGCCAAGGGCGGAAAGCCAAGTGCCAAGGACCGCAAGCTGCTCAAGACCATCGCCAAGAAGCTGCCCAAGCAGATCGCCCCCAAGCTCGTCATCGACTGGCGCAAAGGCCAGCAGTCACGTGCGGCAGTGCGGGTGGCGATCCGCGATGCTCTCGACGACCTACCTGAATCGCTCTTCAGCGAGGCCGCCTTCGAGAAAGTGGTCGAGGAAGTCTTCGAGCACGTGTACGAGTCGTACTTCGGCGAGGGGAAGGGTAAGTACGCAGGTGGCACGACTACCCCTTTGACCGGACAAACATTGTGACTATAGCGGTGACTACGTTAGTCTGCGTTGAAACAACGGCTGTCTAGCAACCCCTTTTGCGGCCATCGGGCGCATTGCCGCGAGACCTTTCTGCCTAGGATACCCATCGAAAAACCCAGGAGGACGGAGCATGGCCAGAATCATAGGAATAGACTTCGGCACAACCCACTCCAAAATCTCGGTTGGGGATCTCGGACAGGCGATGCCAATAATCATCCCTAACTTGGATGGGAAGCCGACCACCCCATCAGTCGTAGGCTTGGTTGACAGTGAGATCGTTGTAGGCCAGACGGCGAAACGACTGCTCCCCCCACAGGTGTTCTTCGAGACAAAGCGACAAATGTCGCTGGATCTTGGAGAGACAATAGGGGGCAAGACATACACGCCGCGGGTGATCGCCGCTTTCATCTTGAGCTACCTGAAACGCAGCGCTGAAAAATTCCTGGGCGAACCTGTTCATGATGCTGTTATCGCTGTCCCCGCATATTTTGGAGAACCAGAGCGGGACGCAATACGGGAGGCCGGAAGCATCGCGGGATTCAACGTACGAGAGTTGGTGGATGAGTCGGCCGCTGCAATGGTTGGCTACACGTTGAATTCCAGTGATCGGCAACGCAGAAGGAAATTTGCGGTACTCGATCTTGGCGGCACGCTCAAGGCCTCTATTCTAGACATCGAAGGCGAAAGTGTAACGGTGTTGAGCCACAGTGGTGATCATGGACTTGGTGGCCTGCGCGTTGACGAAGAAATCGCGCAATGGGTGATTCGGAAAGCCGCCGAGAGGTATGGAACACATATTGAGCTGGACAGATTCGATGAATTGCGACTTCGGGTTGAGGCCGAAGCAGCCAAAGAGGTTCTGGCCTCCTCTCCGACTGCGATGATCGATCTTTCTCTGCTGGCTGACCGTAATCGAGCCTCAATGGACCGCCTAGTGCTTGCACAGCACGAATTCCGCCACCTGACTCGTCCCGTGGAGGAGGGGACGATGGCCTGCCTGAAAGCGGCGGTTCATCAGGCTGAGGATCATTCAGGGCGTGGGGTGGGATGATCTTGAGGGAGTTCTCTTCATTGGAGGTGCCAGCCGCCTTCCCGGCCTCCGCTCAACTCTCGACCAGTTGCTGCGCGAGCACTCACAACACAGAAGGCTGGAGGTCATATGTTTCGCAGATCCTGATGGGGTAGTCGCCATGGGAGCTGCAATCTTCGGGGCACGGATCGCAACGCGGGACAAGTTGATGGAGAACTCCCCGCGTATGTCGCGCCCTACTGGCCGGGCAGCCTATGTTGAGAAGGTTACAAGCTCGCCCGATGTGTTCGAGATCCCGGCGACCAGTCGCGTCACGACAATGCGGGAGCATGGCGGCGACAGGGTGCGCGAGCGTGTAGAGGACGAGCGGCGGAAGATGGAGACAATGGAACGTGAGCGGGCGGAGAGCATGGCGCACGAGCAGGTGGAGAACGAACGGCGGGAGCTACAGAGCATGGCGCACGAGGACGAGCGACGGAAGATTGAGACAATGGAACGTGAGCCAGTGGAGAGCATCGCGCACGAGCGGGTGGAGAACGAACGGCGGGAGCTACAGAGCATGGCGCACGAGTACGAGCGGCGGGAGGTTGAGAGCATGGAACGTGAGCGGGCGGTGGCCTATCGGGAAAAGGCCCAATCCAAGCAGCATGCGGTCGAACACGAGGATGATGGGATGGTCCGCGAGATCAGGGAGGCGGACGTGCAGCAGCAAGAGCACGAGCATGCGGGCGCGTCCGGGCGGGAGGCGCTTGAGAACAAGGGGCGCGAACTGGCTACAGGCAAAGGACCGTCCGGTCATCTGCGCACGATGGCCTCTCATTTCCGGGACTGGCTCTTCCGAAAGAAAGACAAATCACACGGTGGGAGCATCGATCACGTACATTTCTCAGTTTCTTCACCGGCAACCGTGGCTGCGGGAGCGTCCTTCGTGCTGAACGTGTGGGCTCATCTTGAAGCGCAACGAGAGGCAGTCAGGATGCGTGCAGCCGAGGCAACTCCAGATGAGCGCATCTCGATCCAGTCAAGAGGGCCACTTGCCATAGTCCGTGGGACCGTCCTGACAGTACGCTTGCAGCTCCCCGAACAATGGGTGACCGATCCGGATGGCACGATACTGTGGGAGGGAGAGATCGGAAACACGACATTCCAGGTGAGCGTACCAGCGGGGATCCCCGATGGGCACAAGCCCTGCCTTGCTTCGATTTACGTGAATGGTCTCCGGATCGCGAAGCTCCACTTCTCGCTGCGGGTCGGTCCGAGATCCGTGCCGGAGCAAGATCTTCCGTTGCAAGTCGAGCGGCACAGGAAGGCTTTTGTGTCCTATGCAAGTCAAGATCGAGATGAGGTGTTAGGCCGGGTGCAGGGGATTCTCAAAGTCGCACCAACCCTTGATGTGTTCCTCGATGTGCTCAAGTTCCGCTCCGGACAGAATTGGGACCAGGAACTATGGAAGCAGATTCCAACGAACGACATCTTCTATCTCTTCTGGTCGGAAAACGCGAAAAGGTCTGACTGGGTGGAAAAGGAGTGGCGATGCGCATTGCGCACGAGGGGCCTGGACTTCATTGATCCGGTGCCTCTCGTCTCACCAGAGCTGGTGCCGCCGCCTCCCGAACTGGCCGCCAAGCACTTCAACGACTGGACTCTGGCCTTTCTAAGTCGTCGCAAGACCCAGCAAGTTCAAGGATCTTCGTAGTTGGCTTATGCGCAATTGGGCTGCACATGAGGAAGGTGCCCAAAGGGTGGGCGGACGAATGGTCGTGGACGTTATGCCTATCTGCCGAGGGCAACTCTGGGGCAACTTTCTACCGCATTCTCCGCCGCCTCATGTTTTCCAGCCCCTCTGCATTCCGTTAGGTGCTGTCCAACCACTAGGATCTGGGGGTACGTCTGGGGGTACTCAGCCGCTCTTCAGGTCGCGCTACGACAGAAACACCATTCTTTACGCGCCCTTCTGCGCCTACTTCCGATTACGGAACTAGCTGGCTTCCTTCAACGCCGACTGCTTCTTGGCGCGAATCAGCTCGGCGGTGCGGAACATGCGCCGGATCGCGGAAATGTTCGCGACCGTGGCGACCACCAGCAGGGCCAGCTCGACGGGTAACTCGCGTCCCAAGGAAATGGAGGCCACCTGGTGCGTGCTGGGGACAATCAGTTCCCAGACCGGCGCCACGCCGCAGCCCACGAGCACGTACACGGCGCGCTCGGCCCTTCGCATGGCCCCCTTGGGCGGCACGACGCCGAGGGCTTCCGCTTTCGCGGTGGTGTAGCTGACCATGAAAGAGCCCAGCAGGGCGCCGAGGCAAAGCACCAGCGCGATCAGGTTGTCGCGGAAGTAGACGCTAAGGCCAGCCAGCAGGAGGTACTCGACGTAGCGATCCGCCGCGGCGTCGAACAGCTCGCCCACGTCCGACGTGCTGCCATTGCGCCGGGCAAGCATGCCGTCGACCATGTCGCAGAAACCCGAGCCGGTGCCGAGCAGCGCGCCCACGCCGAAGTGGCCCATGGCGATGAAGGCCGCGGATGCGACGGCGGGAGCGAGGGAAAAGGCGGTCACCATGTTGGGGGTGACGCGCAGGCGGCAGAGCAGGTTGACCAGCGGCTCGAACAGATTGTAGGCGACTTCCATGATTCCGCGGCTGAGCATCATGCCACCGTGTCCGTCGAGGCGCTTGTTGCCGGCGCGCTTGGGTAGCAGCGCTAGCACACCACAAGTCGCGGCGACCAGGACCCCGAAGGCGCAAAGAATCACGGAGCAGATGACATCCGCCATGTGTGGGCATAGTGAAGGAATCGGCCGCCGCCTTCAAGATGCGCGTGTGATGCATGTGGCGGAGGTTCACGACCGGCTTGACGTGACCACCCATGCCTTGCTCTAGTCTCGGTCCTAATGGCCGCGCCGCGGGACCAGCTTGTCGAGCAGCACCTGCACCTTGTGCACTCGATCGCCGCCAAGCTGAAGCGACGCCTCGGCAAGACCATGGAGCCAGGCGATCTGGTCGGCTACGGCACCCAGGGCCTCATCGAGGCGGCCAAGAAGTTCGACCCCACGCAAGGCACGGCCTTCGGCACGTTCGCCTACTATCGCATCCGCGGCGCCATCTTCGATGGCATGCGCACCATGGGCTGGTATTCGCGCGGCGACTACGCGCGCTTCCGCGCCGAGGAGCGGGCCAACGAGTATATGGCCGCGGCATGCGAACGCGAGGCAACGGACAAGACGGCGAGCCCGGCCGGGGTCGCTCGCGGCAAGTCAGAAGACAAGTCCGAGGTGCTGGAAGAAATCGCCGAGATCTTGAGCGCGGTGGCCACGGTGCACATCACCTCCATCGAGGCCGCGCGCGATGCTCCCGACGACCGATTCAAGGCACCGGACCAGGAAGTTCT
The DNA here is from genome assembly GCA_963723955.1 of uncultured delta proteobacterium. Classification (GTDB taxonomy): domain Bacteria; phylum Myxococcota_A; class Polyangia; order Fen-1088; family Fen-1088; genus Fen-1118. Next base: position 34,170 of record CAVRSU010000028.1, on the reverse strand, counting down.
GGAGGCCGAGGGTCGCGAGCGCCTGCGTGCGGCCCTAGCCACCTTGCCCGAGAAAGAAAGGCGGCTCATGGAGCTCTACTACTTCGCCGACATGAACCTGGAGGACGCGGGCAAGAAACTCGGTCTCTCCAAATCTTGGGCCAGTCGGCTGCATAGCCGAGCGGTGAACCACCTGCGCGCCGTCTTGGAAGAAGGTGAAGCGTGAGACGCATGAGTCGATCGTGGACGCTGCTCGGCGTATTGCTGGGTGCCAGCCTTTTTTCAGGGCGCTTGTGGGCTCAACCGGCGGGAGCAGGAGCGCCCTCGGCGAGCATCACTTCCCCGTCCGCGGCGTCGCCCGCGCCGCCTGCGCCTGCGCCGGTCTATCCCTACGCGCCCTCGCCCTATCCGCCCCCTGGCTACCCACCGGGCTACCCGCCCCCTGGTTACCCACCGGGCTACCCGCCGCCCAGCTACCCGCCGCCCGAGCCACCTGAGCCGCCGCCTCCGGAGACGTCGTTCTCGCTCACCCTTTCTCCCCTTCACCTGCTCTTGCCCATGCTGGAGCTGACGGGTGAGTTTCGTCTGGGAAGTCAGGCTGGCCTGGCCCTGATTGCGGGCGGAGGCCGGGTTTCCGTGACGGATTCTGGTGGTCCCACGGTCAAGCTCACCGTGCTCGAAGGTGGCGCCCAGCTCCGCTACTACGTCACCGGATCGTTTCGGCGGGGCATGCAGGTCGGGGCCGAAATCCTGTACGTGCACGTGAACGGTTCGCTCCAGGATGTGACCGGCGTGGCCAGCGGACTGGCTTTGGGACCATTCTTCGGCTGGAAGACCACGACCTACGCGGGATTCACTTTCGAGGTGCAAGGAGGCGTGGAGGTGGTGACCTTGGGGAGCCACGTGAGCGACAGCTCCGGCGGATCGAGCTCTTCCAGCGTGGACTATATTCCGCTTCTCAACCTCAATATCGGTTGGTCGTTTTGACCAAGTCTCTTTCCATGCGTCGCCTGTGGATAGTGGTGGTTCTTGTGCTTGGTTGCTCGCTGCCCATCCAGCACGGGCTCGATGAAACCGCGGCCAACGAGATCCTGACGTCGCTCGCAAGGGCGGGGATTCCAGCCAGCAAGAGCCGCGACGAGGATGGCTCGTTCGCGGTGGTGGTGGCCAAGGGCGACGGACTGCGCGCCATGGAGCTTATGCGTTCGCTCGGCCTGCCGCGCGGGTCGCGCACGGGTTTCGGCGAGAATCTACAAGCAGCCAAGCTTGGTCCCCACGCCGACCGAGGAGCGTGCCCGCTACGTCGAGGCGCTCGGCGGCGAGATCGCACGCACGCTGGAAACCGTCGACGGGGTCGTGAGCGCGCGCGTGCACTTGGTATTGCCCGAGCCCGACCCGCTGACCGTGGATGGCAAGCCGCGGGTGGCGGCGCAGGCCGCGGTCCTGCTCAAGGTGCGCGCCGGGCGGCCCGCGCCCATCGGCGAAGGGGACGTGCAGAAACTGGTGGCGGGCAGCGTGCCGGGGCTGGACTTATCGGCCGTCGCCGTCGTGGTCACCCAGGCGCCCGAGATGCCGACCGCCTCGGGCGCCAACCTGGTGACACTGGGTCCACTGCGCACGACCGCGGACAGCCGGGGTGTGCTGGCCGCTATCTTGATCGCCGCTTTCGCACTGGTCGCGCTGCTCGCGGTTCTAGTGGTCGTGCTATCGCGCCGCCTGGCGGTCGCGCAACGAAAGGGCTAGAAGGGAGATCACGCATGCAATCGAGAGCCATAGTGCGCCGCTTGTTCCTGCTGACCTTGATGGTGCTGTCCGTCGAGGCTCTGCCCGCCCGAGGCGCGCCACCGACGCCAGAAGCGCTGCGGGCGCGAAAACTTGCCGCCCATCGCTACGAGGGAATGGCTGTCGCGCTGCCCGAGTCGGCCTTGTCGAACGGTCTGCGCGTGTGCCCGCGGGAAACGCCATCCGGGATCAACGGATACTGGAAAGTCCCCGCCAAGGCCGTGGACCTCATCGACGCGGAGTTGCTGGTTCATCTGCGCAAGAGCGGGCTTGATAAGGAGCTGCAGTTCTCGGCCAAGCTCTACATACGCCAGTACGCCGGCTTCGTCCGCGATGGGGTGCGGTTTGTCTATGTGAACGCGCTACTCGTCGAGAAGGGGAAGCCGGCCGCCGCGCAGGCCAAGAAGGAATTCCCGCGTTCTTGCACCGAGGTCAGCGGATTCTGGGGAATCCAGTACAACACCAAGACCAAGAAATTCTCTGACTTCGCGGCGAGATGATTCCGAGTCTAGTCTGAGAGTTTCTTCTTGAGGGCCGCCAGGGCGTCGTCGAGCGACTTGTCCTCGCCAAGCTTGTCGAGCTTCTTCTCGCTGGCGCGCTCGGCGGCGGTCGTGCCAGAAAGCTCGTCGGTGAGGCTGGCCTCGGCCTCCAAGGCGTCGATCTTGCCGGACATGCGCTCGAAGTCGGCGAAGGCCGAGGTGCCGGTGGAAACCGGGCTTTGACCCTTGGCCGCGCGGGCCTTCTCGCGCAGGGATCCCTGGCGCAACTTCACGTCCTTCACGCGCAATTCGAGGGCGCGCAGTCCGGCGATGAGGCTTTCCACCTGCACCTTCTGCTCGGTCGCCGCCTTGTCGGTCTCTATGCGATCGGCATCCTTCTGGGCCTTGCGCCGGAGCGCCTCCTTGGCCAGGGCGTCGTCGCCCGCCTGCACCGCGCGGGCCGCGTGCTCTTCCCAGGTCTTGGCCTCGGCGGCCAGATTCTCGGACAGATGGGCCAGGCGTTTCTCCTCGGCCATGCATCCTGCGACCTCGGCGCGTGCCTGACGGATCGAGTCCTCCATGTCGAGCACGAGCTGATTGATCTCCTTGGCCGGATCTTGCATCTTGTCGATGAGATCGTTGACGTTCGACTTCACCAGCGTCGACAGGCGGGCGAGAATGCTCATGGGTGCGAGTCTATCTGGGAATCCACCCTTGGCTAGCTGTCCTCTGCGTCTTATTTTTCCGCGCGGGCGGGTGGATTTTGCTAGCGTGGCGGCTTCATGCTTTTGCGCGACATAGTCGGACAGGGCCACGCGGTCGCCATGCTTGAGCGATCCGTGACGTCAGGGCGGCTGGCCCACGCCTGCCTTTTCGACGGGCCGGAGAGCGTGGGCAAGCGAAGCACCGCGCTCGCGCTGGCCAAGGCCTTGTGCTGTCCCGACGCGCCCGGGGCCGGTTGCGGGATCTGCGACACCTGCCGCCGCATCGAAACCGGCCAGCACCCCGATGTCCTCTCGCTCGCGCCGGCGGCCCAGCAATACGTCATCGATCAGGCGCGCGAGATCGTCGCGGTGGCCTCGACGCGTCCGCATGAGGCACCGGTGCGCATCCTTATCCTGGATCGGGCGGACGCGCTCAATCCCAGCTCGGCGAATTGCTTGCTCAAGACCCTGGAAGAACCTTGCCCCGGCAACCACCTGTTGCTCGTGACCTCGGCACCCGATCGATTGCTTCCCACCATTCGCTCGCGCACCCAGCGCGTTCGCTTCGCGGCCCTTCAGCCCGCCGCGCTGGTCGAAATCGCCATGCGCAAGGGCGCCACGCGCGCGCAGGCGGAAACCGCGGCGTCACTGGCGGGTGGACAAGTTGCCCGGCTCTTGCAGGCGCTTGAATCCGAGGCGGAATCGAACCTGTGGACCATCGTGGACAACTTGCGCAAGGCCGCGGCGGCCAAGGGGATGGGTGCCATTTTCGATGCCGCGTCCGAGTTTTCCGACAAGGAAAGCCGGCAAGACCTGCCTGAGGCATTGGCCTTGTTGGCACGCCTCTATCGCGATGCTCTCGTGACCGCGGTCGAGGCAGGTGACCTTGTGCTTCTGCGCGATCGGGCGGCGGAGCTCGAAACACTCGCGGGACGCGCGCGAAAGGATTACGATCTGTTTGCGCTTCGTTCTGCCTTGCGCGAGGTGGTCCAGGCAAGGCTGGCGCTGCTGTCCAATGTGAACCCCGTGACCGCGCTCGAGAAGATGTTGATGGATCTTAGAACCCTAGAATCGGGGCTCGCATGAGCGAGAGCCCGAGAGAGCCCGAGCCGACAACGAATCGCGTGGACAGCACGACCCGCGAGGATGGGCGTTTCTCGGTTCGGGTGCGCCTTGCGCACAACGGTCGCCTCCTCGACTGCGAGTGCGGCACCATGGCCTTGCGCCGGGGCGATAAGGTCGTCGTCGACGACCGGCGCGCAAGCGCGCTGGGCACGGTCACGGTTCCGTCGGGCACGCGGCAGGTTCAAGATCTGCAGGGGCGGGTGATTCGCAAGGCCGAGGCGCGCGACCTCTTGCGGGCCGAGCAAGAGCAGAAGCGCCAGGAGGAGGCGCTGGCCTTTGCCCGCGAACGCGCCCGTGCCCTTGGCTTGCCCATCAAACTGTTCCGCACCGACATCGGGCTGGGCGGCGACCGCGCGACCTTCTTTTTCTCGTGCGAACAGCGCGTGGATTTTCGCGGCCTGGTTCGCGATCTGGCGTCGCACCTGCACGCGCGCATCGAGATGCGCCAGGTCGGGGTGCGTGACGAATCCAGGTTGACCGGCGGCATCGGCACGTGCGGCCGCGAGCTGTGCTGCTCGACCTACCTTTCTCGCTTCGCGCCGGTCTCCATCAAGATGGCGAAGCACCAGCGCCTGGTGCTCAACCCGACCAAGATCGCGGGTCAGTGCAGCCGACTCAAATGCTGCCTGGTGTACGAAGACGATCTCTACGTGGAGCTGTCCAAGAACCTGCCCAAGCCGGGCAAGCGGGTCGAGACCCCCGAGGGCGTGGGGCGCGTCGACGATCTGGATGTGCTCGGCGGCCGAGTGCGGGTTTCCTTCTTCGAGCGACCGCCCATGACCTTCGCCGCATCCGAGGTTCGGCTGGTGGCCAACCAGCCCAATTCCCCGGTCACCCCGACGCCCCAGCCGCGCGACGTGCCGGCGGTGGACGGCGAGGAAAGCGGCAGCGACGACGACGGAAGCTAAACACAGAGAACACAGAGGACACAGAGCTCGGAAATGAAGGAGCTCGGATCTCAGGATCCGGGAAACCCCTTCTTTCCGATCGCTTCCGGTCTCTGTGTCCTCGGTGTTCTCTGTGTTGAAGATCCGGATCCCCGGCGGACTTCTCTGTTAACCTAGGGGCATGGCTGACTACTTCTACGTCACCACGCCGATCTACTACGTCAACGCGCTTCCCCACCTGGGGACGTTCTACACCACCACCGTCGCCGACGCGTTCGCGCGCTACCACCGCGCCCGCCGCCACGAAACCTACTTTCTGACCGGCACCGACGAGCACGGGCAAAAGATCGAACGCATCGCGCGCGAGCAGAACGTCAGCCCCAAGGAATATTGCGACGGCATCGTCGCCAAGTTCAAACAGGTCTGGGCTCAGGCCGGCATCAGCTACGACCGCTTCATCCGCACCACCGACCCCGACCATGTCGCCTCGGTCGAAACCATGTGGCAGCGCATGCAGGCCAAGGGCGACATCTACAAGGCCGACTACGACGGCATGTACTGCGTGGGCTGCGAGGGCTGGAAGATGGAGGAGGACGTGGTCGAAGAGGGCGGCGCCAAGGTTTGCCCCGTCCACCGCAAGCCGGTCGAACGGGTGCGCGAGGAGAACTACTTTTTCCGACTGTCGAAGTATGCGGACAAGCTGCTCGCGCTCTACGAACAGCCCGGGTTCATCCGGCCCGAAACGCGCAAGAACGAAGTGGTCGAGTTCGTGCGCTCGGGGCTCAAGGATCTTTCCATCTCTCGCGCTACCGTCAAATGGGGAATTCCCGTACCGAACGATCCCAGCCACGTCATCTACGTGTGGCTCGACGCCCTGACCAACTACGTGTCCGCGCTGGGCGGGCCGGACAAAATCGCCAGCGACGCGCGCGCGCAGGCGCTGTGGGGCGCGTGCACGCACCTCATCGCCAAGGACATCCTGCGCTTTCACGCGGTTTACTGGCCGGCCATGCTGATGTCCGCGGGCTTGCCGCCGCCGAGGGGAGTGTTCTGCCACGGCTACATTACGGTCAAGGGGCAGAAGATTTCCAAGTCCATGCCGGCCACGCGCGTGGATCCCAGCCTCATCGCCGCTTCCCTCGGCGCCGATTCGCTGCGCTACTTCGTGTTGCGCGAATACACCCTGGGCAACGACGGCGATTTTAGCTACGAGGCGCTTTTCCAGCGCTTTGAATCGGACCTCGGCAACGACCTCGGCAACCTGGCCAATCGCACGATTTCCATGGCCCGCCAGCTTGGCGAATCCTTCGATACGGCCCATCGGCCCGGGTACTCGGCGGGCGACCCGCTGTCGGAGGAACAGCTGGTCTTGCGCCGGTGCGCGCAGGAAATGACCGTCGCCGCGAGCAAGGCCTGGGACGAGATGCAGCCCTCGCGCGCCCTGGAGGCGACGTGGACCATGATCCGCGCTGGCAACGTGTATCTGGACCGCACGGCGCCGTGGAAGCTGAAGAAGGCCGGGCAGCTCGCCGAATTGCGCGAGGTCTTGGCCAACACCTGCGAGCTCATTCGGCGCGCGGCCCAGATGGTCGGGCCCGCCATGCCCGAGGCGTCGCGCGAGCTCTTGCGCCAGATCGGCCGCGAGCAAGACTTTGGCCTGTGGCCTGCCGAGGAATGGGGGGGCTGGCCGGGCGGCAAGCTTGTGGAGCCCAAGCCCATCTTTCCGCGCATCGAGCCCGAGCGGCAGAAAGAGCTCATCGCGGCCTGGCTGGACCAGACGCCGCCACCCAAGGACGTTCCCGCCGATGCGGCGGGGCTGCTTGGCGAAATCACCATCGAGGAGTTCGCGCGCATCGATCTGCGTTCGGCCAAGGTGCTGGCCGCCGAAGCCGTACCCAAGACCGACAAGCTGCTCAAGCTCGTGCTCGATTTGGGCAGCGAACAGCGCACCGTCATCTCCGGCATCGCCGGCGCCTACGCGCCCGCCGAGCTGGTGGGCCGGACGGTCCTCTACCTTGCCAACCTGAAGCCGGCCAAGATCCGCGGCGTGATTTCGCAAGGCATGATCCTGGCGGCAGGCAGCGATCCGCTGTCCATGTGCGGTTTCGACCGCGAGGTGGCTCCGGGAACGAAAGTGAAGTAGGGGGGCCCATGCTGAGCGACTTGCACATCGCCAACTTCCGCGGGTTCGAGGACTTGCGCCTCGAAAATCTTGGCCGGGTCAACCTGATCGTCGGCAAGAACAACACTGGGAAGACGTCGCTGCTGGAGGCGGTGACGTTGCTGGCCGATCCGAAACAGGCAAGTGGAATGCCCAATCTCTTTCGAGTTCACCCGGGAGAGGTCGTCGAACGCTACTATCGGTGGCTTCGTAGGGACGGCGCGGGTTCTGAAACCGCGCATGTCGACACTGCCGTCAATGGCGAGCGACTGTCCCTTTCCATCTACCCGAAGGGGCTCCTAACGAACAAAGAAATGCTCAGTCTCCGCTTCTTTGAGAACGAGGCGATAGACTGCATTCGCACCCCTAGCAAGTACGGTTGGAAGGTCAAAGTCGTCTCGGTTCATTGGAGGGGCGGCGAGGATATCGTGGCGGCGTACTCAAGGGCTGTTACCCCGAAGGGCGGAGAGGAGCAGATTGAGAGCCTCGTGAAGGCGGTGGATAGCCGCATTCAAACGATTCGCCTCTCAACAGACGGAAAGGGCAACAATTTCATTGTCGTAGACCTCGGACTGAGCGAGCGCTTGCCTCTCCAACAAGTTGGCCAGGGCGTCTATCGTTTGGTTGGCATCTTTTCTGAGTTGCTGGGGCACAGACCAGAAATCGCGCTGCTCGACGAGATCGAAAACGGCATCCATCACACGGCCATGGCTCAGGTCTGGAAGGGCATTGCCGAAGTTGCCGAACGCATGAACGTACAGATCTTCGCCACCACCCACAGCCACGAATGCTTGGAAGCCGTACACGAGGCGTTCGCCGAGCGTTCGAGCTACGACCTTCGCGTGATTCAGCTCTACCGCGTCGACCAGAAGACCGACGGACGTGTTTTGGACCGAAGGCTTGTCGAGGCCGCGCTCAAGGGCGATGTCGATCTTCGCTAGTCATGGGAAAGCCAGAGATCAACGATTTCAAGCAGGTTCTCTTCGTCGAAGGCGATAGCGATCTGCAGTTCTACAAGGCGGTTCTCAAGCAGCAGTTTGGTCTGGATGTGTTCATTCAGAACTGCCAAGGTCGCGACCAGACGAAGGATGTGCTTGAGGCTCGGGTCAACGCGAGTCTTCTGGCGGAGAAGACCCACCTTGCCGTCATGATAGATGCCGATAGCAGCGCGCGCGCCGTCACCGATTCATTCGCTGCTTTGCTCAAAAGGCTAACGCGACAAGACGTTGTCGTCGGTGGGTGGACGCAGGGTCGACCCCGGATTGGCCTGTGGATCGCGCCGGACTGTGAGAATCCAGGCGAGATCGAGACCTTGGTTTGGCAAGCCTGGGCGTCAGACCGCGCCAACGCTGTCCCGAGGGCGTGCATTGAATCCTTCGTCGCATGCATGGAGAAGTCTGGTCATCTCCCAAAGAGCCCGCACAAGGGGCTCGTGAGCTCCCTTCTAGCTCTCAAGAATGACGACGATCCTCGACTTGGCCCCGGCGCTCGGGCCAAAATCTTTGACTTTTCACGACCCGAGTTTGTCTCTTTGGTCGACTTCTTGAAAGGCTTCCAGTCGTAGAAGTGCCAGTACGGCGCAAGTCGCGCGCACGGCGTACGCCCGGCTCCAGGCCATACCGCCTGATTTCCAGCCCCCCTCGCTTCGCATCTGTCGACGTGCAGGCGTGGACTGCGGTAAAACGCGCACCATGAGCACAGGCGTTTCCCCCAAGCCCATCATCCCCGCGGGCGGCGAGCCCATCACCATGAACAGCCAGGGTATTTTGCAGGTGCCTGATCGGCCCATCCTGCCCTTCATCGAAGGCGATGGAACCGGTCCCGATATCTGGCGCGCTTCCGTGCGCGTGCTCGACGCTGCGGTGGAGAAGGAATTCGCGGGCAAAAAGAAGATCGCCTGGGCCGAGGTCTACGCCGGCGAGAAGGCCAAGAAGCTCTTCGACACCTGGTTGCCCGACGAGACCCTGGAGGCATTCAAGACCTATCTGGTCGGCATCAAGGGCCCGCTCACCACGCCCATCGGTGGCGGCATGACCTCGCTCAACGTCGCCATCCGCCAGATGCTGGACCTTTATGTGTGCCTGCGCCCCGTGCGCTACTTCCGTGGCGTGCCCTCGCCGGTCAAGCACCCCGAGAAGGTCAATATGGTCATCTTCCGCGAGAACACCGAGGACATCTACGCGGGCATCGAGTGGCCCGCCCAGTCGCCCGAGGCCAGGAAGGTCATTGCCTTTCTGCAAAACGAAATGGGCGTGAAGAAGATTCGCTTTCCGGCCACCTCGGGTATCGGCATCAAGACGGTGTCGCGCGAGGGCACGGAACGGCTCTTGCGCTCGGCCTTCGACTACGCGATTCGCCACGGACGCAAGAGCGTGAACATGGTCCACAAGGGCAACATCATGAAGTACACCGAGGGTGCGTTTCGCGACTGGGGCTACGCCCTCGCCAAGCGCGAATACGCGGGTCGCGTGATCGGCTGGGACGACTGCGGCGGCAAGCTGCCGGCCGGGCAGATCCTGCTCAAGGATTCCATCGCGGACATCACCTTGCAGCAGGTGCTGACCCGCCCGGACGAGTTCGACGTTATCGCGACCATGAACCTGAACGGCGACTACCTGTCGGACGCGCTGGCGGCGCAGGTGGGCGGCATCGGCATCGCACCGGGCGGGAACATCAACTACCTGACCGGGCACGCGGTGTTCGAGGCCACCCACGGCACAGCGCCCAAGTACGCGAATCTGGACAAAGTGAATCCTGGTTCGGTGATTCTGTCGGGCATCATGATGTTCGAGCACCTGGGTTGGACCGGCGCCGCGAACCGCATCGTGGCCGCACTGGAAAAGACCATCGCGCAGAAGACCGTGACCTACGACTTCGCCCGCCTCACCGAGGGTGCGACCGAAGTCTCGTGCTCCGAGTTCGCGACCCGCATCATCGCGAATCTGTAACCAGAGTCTCAACACAGAGGACACAGAGGACACAGAGGACGGAAGGAAAGGGGTCTCGGATCCGAGATCCGAATAACTACTTTCTCCGCGTTCTCTGTGTCCTCTGTGTTTTCCTTCCACCATGCCCACCGAAATCGCCAAGCTCGTTGCCTCGCTTCGCCGCGCCACCAAGGCTGGCGTGTGGTCGGCTGGAGTGAACCTGGTGCGGGCGGGGGCGGTGACCATGGAATCGCGCGGCGACGAGGAAATCGTTTTGCGCGTGCGCGCGCAGGGCAGGGCGGTGCCGGCGCAGGTGGTGCTCTATCCCGGACAGGACGAATGGGATTGCGATTGCCCGGGCCGGATGCGGCCGTGCGAGCACCTGGCAGCTGCGGCCATCGCGCTTGGCCAGGCCGAAGGCGATGGCACGGGCGAGGCCAAGCCGGTGCAGACCAGCGCCGACTCATGGGCGCGCGTGACCTACCATTTCGCCCAGGTCGAAGGCGGTCTGACCCTGCGCCGATTCATCGTGCGCGCCGACGGCAGCGAGGCGCCCCTCGATGGAACCCTATCGGCGCTGCTGTCGCGACCGGCCGAGGCGCGCAGTCTGCAGGTCGAGCAGTGCGATGTGCAGGCCGACCGGCTGCTCGAAACCAGCGCACGCGCGACGCTGCCACCCTCCAAGCTGGACGCGTTGATTCGTGTCTTGCTGGGTTGCCGGATGGTTTTTCTCGACGGGCGGCAGGTGGCCATGTCCGAGGAAGAGGTGCTTCCGCATGCGGTGGTCACCGATCACGAGGATGGCGTCGCGGTTGTGCTTCGCCGCGACCCGCGCATCACCGCCGTGCCCAGCGCGGGCGTGGTGGTGATTGCCGACGAGATCGCCCGCCACGGCGAGCTCGATCTGTGCGGTGGTTTCCTGCAGAACCTGCCCGTGGTTCGTTTCTATCGGGCCGCGCAGCTCGGCGAGGTGGCGACGCGCATCCTGCCCGACCTGTGCCGCCGCATGTTGGTCGATGTGCGCACCAGCCGCCTACCGCGCATCGCCCGCGGCATCGTTCCCCGCGTGGTGCTGGATCTCAGTCAGATTGGCTCATCGCTGGCCGTGCTGCCGACGCTGGTGTACGGCAACCCGCCTTGCGCGCGCATCGATGACGGCCGGCTCGTCCACCTCAAGGGTCCGGTGCCCGTGCGCGACGAACCGGCGGAACGTCGCTTGGCCGAGAAGCTGCGTTCGGACTTGAGCCTCATGTGCGGCCGTCGCACCACCTTCGAGGGTGCGGACGCCGCGCGCTTCGTTGACAAACTGAAGCGCTGGCGGGGCGAGTTGGCCGGCGACGGCGCCAAGCTGGTGGGGACGCGCGTGCTTCTTGAGCCCAGGCTGCGGGTGGAAAGCTCGGGTGGGGCGACCACGGTCTTGCCAAACGTGCGTTTCGATCTGGATTTCACCGTGCGGGCGGAAAACAAAGGTAAATCTGTGGGCACGGTCAGCGCCGCGGCGGTGCTGTCCGCCTGGCAAGAAGGCCTGGGCCTGGTGCCGCTTGACGGTGGCGGCTTCGCGCCTTTGCCCGAGGCGTGGCTGGCCAAGCACGGACAAGAGCTCGCGGCCTTGCTCGCGGCCCGTACTGGCGACGGACGCGTGGCCACGCACGCCCTGCCCACCCTCGGCCGCTTCTGCGAGGACTTGGACCAGCCACCTCCGCCCGGCCTGGATCGCCTGGCGCCGCTGGCCGAGACCTTCGAGCGCCTGCCCGAGGCCAAGCTGCCGACCGATCTCGGCGCGACCCTGCGTCCCTATCAGCAGATTGGCGTGAACTGGCTGGCGTTCCTGCGCAGCGTGGGCCTGGGCGGCATCCTGGCCGACGATATGGGTCTGGGCAAAACCGTCGAGGCGCTGTGCGTGTTCGACACGAAGACCCTGGTGGTTTGTCCCACCAGCGTGCTGCCCAACTGGCGCGCCGAACTGGCTCGCTTTCGACCTTCCTTGCGAGTCAACGTGTACCACGGCCCGGCTCGCAAGCTCGACGACGGCGCCGACGTTACATTGACCACCTACGCGATTCTTCGGCTGGACAGCGATGATCTCACCCGCCGTCGCTTCGACGCCGCCATCATCGACGAAGCGCAGGCGATCAAGAACCCCGACAGCCAGGTGGCGCGCGCAGCCTACGCGCTCAATGCGGATTTTCGCCTGGCCATGACCGGCACGCCGGTCGAGAACCGCCTGGACGAATTGTGGAGCCTGATGCACTTCGCGAACCGCGGGCTGCTCGGCGGCCGGCGCGAGTTCGACGCCGAGGTGGCCCGGCCGATCGCCGACGGCGTGACCGGCGCGGCCCAGTCCCTGCGCCAGCGCATCCGTCCCTTCGTCTTGCGCCGGCGCAAGGCCGAGGTGGCACCCGAGCTGCCCCCACGCACCGAGGCCACGCTCACCATCGCCCTCGATGAACGCGAACGCGCCATCTATGACGCTGTTCGCGCGGCCACCCAGAGCGACCTGGTGGCTGCCCTTGGTGCGGATGGGGGCGGCAAGCTCGACGTGATGAAGGCCTTGGAGGCGCTCTTGCGCCTGCGCCAAGCGGCCTGCCACCCCGCGCTCCTTCCCGGACAGAAGGCCGCTTCGTCGTCCAAGGTCGAGGCACTGGTCGAAGCCTTGGTCACGGCCGCCGAGGACGGACACAAGGCGTTGGTCTTTTCCCAGTGGACCTCCTTGCTCGATCTCATCGAGCCCGTGTTGCAACAGATCGGCATCGAGTTCACCCGCCTCGACGGTTCGACGCGCGACCGGGCCGCGGTGGTCGAGAGCTTCCAGTCCGAGGCCGGACCGCCGGTCATGCTCATCTCGCTCAAGGCCGGTGGCACCGGGCTGAACCTGACGGCTGCGGATCACGTCTTCCTCTGCGATCCATGGTGGAATCCCGCGGTCGAGGATCAAGCCGCGGATCGCGCTCACCGCATCGGCCAGGAGCGGCCGGTGATGATTTATCGCTTGGTCGCTGCGGAAACCGTGGAAGAGCGGATCCTGGAGCTACAGCAACGCAAGCGCGCCATCGGCGAGGCCGCGTTGGGCGACGCGGCAGGCGCGGCCTCGCTTACGCGTGAAGACCTACTTGCCCTGTTGGCCTGATTGGCGCTAGTTAAGTGCTTGGAGCTATTGGCGAGCCATGCCAATATGGCCGTCGCCTGGGAGGAACCGTCGATGCGAAAAATCATTGCTCTCTGCTTCCTGACTGCAACCTTGTTGGCCGGCTCGGCCCGCGCGCAGAGCATCTTCATTGATAGGGGCGATCCCAGCGCCGTGGGTGTCACCGTAGGCGGCGGCCTGATCAAGAACGCCTGGGGAGCAGGCGTCAGTGGCGGTTACTCGTACCGTGGCGTGTTCGACGTCGGCGCCGACTTTGTGCGCTACGCCTATACAGCCGGCGTCAACAACAAGCTCGCCAACTACAGCATCGCTCCGTTCGTGAATTGGCACGCCTTCCGCCACGACGTGGATGAATTGCCGGTTTCCATTTCCATCCTGTTCGCCATGCAGAAAGACATCTACGCCGGCAACGGCCCGGTCGCGAATCCCGAAGGCTGGGGCATGCTGCTCGGCCCATCGGTGTACCGCCGCATGGAATTCGGTACCAGCTTTGTCTTCATACCCGAGCTCCTGGCTGCCTACGACTTCTCGTACACCCGCTACTACAGCGACGCCGGCGACCAGACCTCGTCGAACGTCGTCGATTCTGGCAATGGTCTGGGCTACCGCACCGAAGCGAAGCACAATGTGCGCGTCCTGGTCAGGCCGAACATTCTCTACAAAATGGGCAACACCAACTACACGCTCGCCCCCTACGCCGGCGCCGTGGGGATCGCCTTCGTGGCCGGCGCCAACATCGGCGCGATTTTCTAGACTGCATCCGCGGGCGCAATCGAAATTCCTTTGCTAGGGTTGCGACAGAAGCGTCCCCCGGCCGGGGACAGCAGGAAGGTCTTTGCATGTCTCAGCGGAACAAGATCGCACTCGTCGGAGCAGGTAACATCGGTGGGGAATTGGCGGCGCTGGCGGCCCGTCAGGAGCTGGGCGACGTCTGGCTATTCGACATTCCCGAGAAACTAGGCGTGGCCCAGGGCAAGGCCTTGGATCTCGAACAGAACGGCGCTGTGCTGGGCTACGACGCCGCCATTCGCGGGACCGCCAGCTGGGACGACCTGGCGGGCGCGGACGTGGTCATCGTGACAGCGGGAATTCCGCGCAAACCCGGGATGTCGCGCGACGATCTGCTCGGTATCAACCTCAAGATCATCCGCAGCGTGGCCCAAAACCTGCGCACGCGCTGCCCGGACGCCTTCGTCATCGTGGTGTCGAACCCGCTCGACGCCATGGTGTACGCCATGAAGGAAGTCACCGGCTTTCCGCCTGAGCGCGTGGTGGGCATGGCCGGCGTCCTCGATTCTGCTCGGCTCCAGCTTTTCCTGGCGCAAGCGGTGGGCGTGGCGGTGAAGGACGTACGCGCCATGGTGCTGGGCGGGCACGGCGACACCATGGTGCCGGTGCCGAGCTACTGCACCATCAACGGCATTCCGGCGCGCCAACTCCTGTCGGCCGACAAGCTTGCCGCCATCTTCGAGCGCACGCGCAATGGCGGTGCCGAGGTCGTGAAGCTGATGGGCACCAGCGCCTACTACGCGCCGGCCGCCTCGGCCATCCAGATGGCCCGCGCCTTCCTGCACGACGAAAAGCGGTTGATCCCGTGTGCAGCCTTTCTGCGCGGCGAATACGGCTACCAGGACCTCTACATCGGCGTGCCGGTCATCCTTGGCGGCAAGGGTGTCGAGAAGGTGGTCGAAATCGCGCTCGAACCAGGCGAAAAGCAGATGCTCGACAACTCCGCCAAGGCCGTTCGGGAACTGATCGACGCCTCGAAACGGTTGTAACTCTCCTTACCGCAGTGCGGTTGGCGATCTACCGGCATCCCTCGGATCTAACGCTATAATCCGCGCGCTTGGATCTCCGATCGTTCACCCTTGCCGAACTTCGCGAGCGCGTTGCAAACGCGGGCGAGCCACCGTTTCGCGCCGAACAAGTCTTTCGCTGGCTTCACGGCCCGGGTGCGGGCGGCATGGGCAGCGTGCGCATTCCGCTTGCGCCGTCGACGGTTCCCCGCGCCCTGCGCGACGCCTTGCTGGCCAGTGCGCCGCTGAGCCCCCTCGTTCACGACGAGACGTTCGAATCGTCGGATGGTACGCGCAAGTTCCGCTTTCTGACCCACGACGGACGCGCCATCGAGAGCGTCCTCATCCCGGACGACAAACAAGAGCGCAGCAAGCTGACCTTGTGTATTTCCAGCCAAGTCGGCTGCGCCTGGGGTTGCGCCTTTTGCGCCACCGCCACCCTGGGCTTTGGCCGCAACCTGAGTGCGGGCGAGATCGTCGAACAGCTTTACTGGGCCATGGAGAATGTGGGACAAAAGCCGACCAATATTGTCTTCATGGGCATGGGAGAGCCTTTGCACAATCTCGAACAAGTATCACGCGCGCTTTCCATCATCGAACATCCGTGGGGCGCGGGCATGTCCCCACGGCGAATCACCGTCTCCACTTCGGGGGTGGTGACGGGCATCGATCTTCTGGCCAAGGTGCGGCCGCTGCCCAACCTCGCCATCTCGCTCAACGCCACCACCGACGAGGTCCGCGATCGCATCATGCCGGTCAACCGACGCTGGAACATCGCCGCTTTGCTCGCCGCCGCCCGCCGCTTTCCCCTCGGTCATCACCGCCGCGTGACCTTCGAATACGTCCTCTTTGCCGGCGTCAACGACAGTGACATGGACGCCGCCCGAATCCCGCGGCTGCTCGGGAACATCCCAAGCAAGGTCAATTTGATTCCTTGGAATCCGGTACCTGGCCTGCCCTTTGAACGCCCGAGCGAGGCGCGCATCTTGGCTTTCCAGAGCCTGGTGCGCAGGCCCGATCTGCCGGTGTACATCCGGACCCCGCGCGGCGACGATACCTCGGCGGCCTGCGGGCAGCTCGCGGCCCGCGTCGGCGAAGGTGCGGCCGGCTTCTTCAATCTCAAAGCCACAAGGCACGTGTCATGAGCCAGGCCGCCATTCACATCGACTTGACCGCACCCCCGCCGCCTTTGCGCAGGAGGGTTAGCGATTTGTGGGCGCTGGTGGAAAGCGACATGCACAAGGTGGAGACGCGCTTGTGCGAACAGATGGACAGCCCCATCGGCCGCATTCCCGAGGTCGGCACGCACTTGCTTGGGGCGGGCGGCAAGCGCTTGCGCCCGCTGCTCTCGGTGCTGGTGGGGCGCGCCTGCCAGGCCAACATGGAGCAGGCGGTGGCCGCGGGTTGTGCCGCCGAGCTCATTCACACCGCCACGCTCTTTCACGATGACGTGGTGGATGTGGGCAGCGTTCGTCGCGGGCGTCCCGCCGCGCGCATGATCTACGGCAATGGCGTGGCCGTCCTGGTCGGTGATTTTTGCCTGGCCCGCGGGCTGGACCTGGTCGCCTCGACCAACTCCATTGCCATGGTTCGCTCGCTCGCCGCCACGGTCACCGAGATGGCCGAAGGCGAGGTCGCGCAACTGGAGGGCGCAGGCAATCCCGACGCCACCATCCCCACCTATCTGCGCGTGGTCGACCGCAAGACGGCGTCGCTGATGGCCTGGTGCGCGCGCGTGGGCGGCGTGCTTACCGAACCACTGGATCTCGTTCTTGGGCGTTTCGGCCGCGCCCTCGGCCGCGCTTTTCAAATTGTCGATGACATTCTCGACTGCGCGCCCGACGAGGGCACGACCGGAAAATCGGGCGGTCGCGATCTGCAAGAAGGCAAGCTCACGCTGCCCGTCCTGCTCGCCTGCGAGGCCAGCCCCGATCTGCGCGCCCGCATTCGCGATGCCCTGGGCGAGCAAGGCATTCCCGCCGACCAGGCCCGTGCCATCTTGACCATGGTTCGTGCCGCTGGCGGGGTCGAGCGCGCGCGCCGGCGTGCCCTGGCGTTCGCGGACGAGGCAGTGGCGGAGCTCACGGTTTTGCCGTCGTCGCCCTACCGGGAAGCCCTGGCCGAGCTATCCCGGCTCTCTGTCGACCGGGTGGCGTGATGTCCGGGGCCGTGGCTGGAACCGACATCCGCGGGATGTTCGATCGCATCGCCGGCCGCTACGACCGCGCCAATCGCATCATGTCGGCGGGCGTGGACGTGCTGTGGCGGCGCAAGACCATTGCAAGACTGCTATCCGGCCTAGGCGATTCACCGCGCGTGCTCGATCTCGGCGCAGGCACGCTGGACGGCGCCATCGAGATCCTGCGCCGGCGGCCTTCGGCGCAGGTCTTTGCCGCAGATTTTGCCCGCAACATGCTCATGCTCGGGCGCAAGAAGCCGCGGGCGGCGAAGGTTCGGATTCAGGTGGCCGATGGCCACGCGCTGCCCTACCAGGATCAGGTCTTCGACGCCGCCTTCTCGGCGTTTTGCGTGCGCAACCTGCGCGCCGTCGACCAGGGCCTGGCAGAGCTGCGCCGTGTGGTGCGCAAAGGTGGTCGCATCGCCATCCTCGAGTTTTTTCGGCCCAGCCGTCGGCGTCCCTTCTGGGACGGCTTCTACAATGCACGCGTGCTGCCCCTGCTCGGGCGCGCCGTGACCGGCGACCAAGCCGCCTATCGCTATTTGCCCGAATCGATCGCCGGCTTTCTCACGCGCGAGGAATTCCAGGCCCACTTGCACGCGGCCGGATTCGCCAAGGTTCAAGGCGGCGACCTCTTTCCCGCCGGCGTCGCATCCCTGGTGGTGGCGGAATGAAGATCCTGGTTGCCGTCACCGGTGCTTCCGGCGCCATCTACGCCAAGCGGTTGCTCGACGCCCTGTCGGTCGTGCACAAGGCGGATTCGACCCTTGAAGTTGTTGTCTGCTTTTCCACCAACGGCCGCCTGGTGTGGCAGCACGAGATCGGCGGCGAGCCCAGCCACGGCTTTCGGGAATTCGCCAACGACGATTTCTCCTGTTCGTTTGCGTCGGGCTCGGCCTTGTGGCACGCGGTGGTGGCAGTGCCGTGCTCGGTCGGCCGCGTGGGTCGCATCGCCGGCGGCATGGCCGACGATCTCATCGCCCGCGCCGCCGACGTGGCACTCAAGGAGCGGCGCAAGCTGATTCTGGTCGTGCGCGAAACGCCACTGTCCTTGATTCACCTCGAAAACCTGCTCACGGTCGCGCGCGCTGGTGCCATCGTGCTGCCCGCCGCACCTTCGTTCTACACACGCCCGACCACCGTCGACGCTGTCGTCGACACGGTGGTGGCCCGCGTGCTCGACCAGCTTGGCATCAGCGCATCGCTTGCGCCTCGTTGGGGGAAGACACCATGAAGCCCGAACCGAACCAAGCCAACGAAGCGAAGCTCGACTTTTTCGACATGGGCCGCGAGGCCCTGGCCGCCGCCCGCGCGGCTTCTGCCGGTCGTGCCTTTTTCGTCTCCGCTCGCCGATTGCAAGCGGATGGCTCGTGGCTTGGCCCGCGTGAAGCGACCCTGGCTCTCGTGGAGGAAGACGCGTTGCCTGGTCTGGGCGGCCTGGCGGGCGCGCGCGAGCTCGGCGCCAATGCAGTTCTTTGCAATCTGGCCAGCACGCTTGCCGGAGATGCGGTTGGGCTCGGCATGCGCAGTTTGGTCCGCGCTCCCTTCGCGGCCGGCGAATCCGTCGACGCGCGCCGCGCGGGCCTCGACAAGCTATCCGGCCTTTTTCGCCGCGTGCCTGGCATCGACGGCGTTCTCCCCGCGCCCGTGGGTGAAGCGCAGGGCTTGGACACGCTGCAATTTTTTGCCGCGTGTCGGGTGGCCTGCCCGGCCATTCACCTGCTGGTGGATCTGGAATTGCTTGGTCACAAGCTAGGCCAGCTTTGCTTATCGTTCGGCGCCGACGAGATCCTTGGCTCCATTACTGGCCAGCGCACCCTGCGGCTGGGTGCAAACGCGTCCAGCAATGCGCTCACGCGCGACGAGGCGGCGCTGCTCCTGCGCGCATCTGGCTTTGTGCCCTGCGAACGCCTGCCTGAAGGGAAGGTGCAGGTTCTGTGAGTTTTTCGGCCATCGCGAGCAAGGTGCGTGAGGGCGCG
This sequence comes from uncultured delta proteobacterium, assembly GCA_963723955.1. Classification (GTDB taxonomy): domain Bacteria; phylum Myxococcota_A; class Polyangia; order Fen-1088; family Fen-1088; genus Fen-1118. The sequence continues at coordinate 15,027 of CAVRSU010000028.1, read as the reverse complement.
CCGCTCTCCCATGCCGATGGGCTTGTTCTCTACCAGTATCCGAATCTGATGGAGGTGGGGGCGCTGGCCAACGAGGTGCGCGAACGGCTGCACGGCGACCGCACCTACTTCAATCGCAACCTGCACATCAACCCGACCAACGTGTGCGTGAGCTCGTGCAAGCTGTGCTCGTTCTCGCGCCGTCGGGCCGATGCCGAGGGTGCCTTCGTGCTCGGCGTGGACGAAGCGGTGGACAAGCTGCGTGCCCGCCTTGCCGCGGGCGACCGGGTCACCGAGGTCCATGTCGTGGGCGGCTTGCACGACGGCCTGCCCTTCGACTACTTCACGTCGCTGCTCGCAGGGCTCAAGGCGGCGGCGCCTGGCATCAGCCTCAAGGCCTTTTCCGCGGTGGAGATCTTCTTCTTTCATCGCCTCTACAGCATGAGCATCGAAGACATCTTGCGCCGCTTGCAGGAAGCGGGTCTCGATTCATTGCCCGGCGGTGGCGCCGAAATTCTTTCGTCCCGAGTGCGCAAGGCCATCTGTCCCAACAAATGCGGCGCCGACGAATGGCTGGAAGTGCACCGGACCGCACACCGCCTCGGAATCAAATCCAACTGCACTATGCTCTTTGGCACCGTCGAGACGCTGGCCGAACGGGTCGACCACTTTTTGCTCCTGCGCGCCCAGCAGGCCGAGTCAGGCGGATTCCTGGCCTTCATCCCGCTGCCGTTTCACCCCGAGAACAACGCCTTGGGCGACCGGCCTGCGCCCAGCGCGGCCGAAAGCCTGCGCACCGTCGCCGTCGCGCGCCTGCTCCTGCACAACGTGCCCCACATCAAGGCCTACTGGGTAAGCCTTGGTTTGGCCACCGCGCAGACCGCACTGTGGTTCGGCGCCGACGATTTCGACGGCACGGTCAGCGAGGAGAAGATCTACCACCAGGCCGGATCGCTTTCGCCGCAGGCGCTGACGAGCGGCGAGATCGCTCGCTTGGTGCGCGCCGCGGGCCGCGTTCCCATCGAGCGCGACACTTTCTATGGGAACGTGCCGACGGCGGGCGGAGAGGCCATCTAGTCGTGCGCCGACTGCGCCTCTCCACCATCTCGTTTCTGAACACGCGCCCCATCACCTACGGCATCGAGCGCGGCCTACTTGGGAAAGCCGGCAAAGACCGCTTCGATCTCACGTTCGACCTGCCCTCGCGTTGCGCGGCCGCGGTGTCGAGCGGCGAGGCAGACTTGGGGCTCATGCCCATCGCCAGCTACGGTGCATCGACGAGCGAGATGCGCATCGTGCCGGGCATCGCCATCGCGTCGCGCGGGCCTGTGCGCACCGTGATGCTGATGGGCGAGGTGCCGCGGGAAGAAATGGCCAGCGTCGTTCTAGACGGTGCTTCGCGCACGTCGCAGCTTCTGGTTCAGTTGCTTCTGCGCGAGCGCGGGCTGGCCCCGGCCTTCGAGCATGCCGATCACGATTGGGTCGTCGAACGCATCGGCGGCCGGCGCGGCGGACTCTTGATCGGCGATCTGTGCTTCGCCGCTAGTCGTCGCTTCCCCTACGTCTACGATCTTGGCGCCGAGTGGACGGAGCGAATCGGACTGCCTTTCGTCTACGCCGCGTGGATCGGCAGGCCGGATGTGCTTGCCCCCGGCGACGTCGCGCTTCTGCAAGAGAGTCTTGCCCTGGGCTTGGCCAACCGGGCGGAGATCGCCGGTTTGTGGGCCAAACACAGCGGCGAAGATGCGGCTCTCGGCGAGCGCTATCTCGGCGAGAACATCCACTACGCGCTTGGGGCAAGCGAGCTGTGCGGAGCCGCCGCCTTTCTCGAACGCGCCCACGCGGCAGGTTTCCTGACCAAGAAGCCTGCTGTGCGACTGTTCCCCAGCGAGATCCAGCCCAGCGAGGCGCAGCTGAAATCAACGCAGGGCCCGTGCGAGCATTCGCTCGACAGCCTGCTTTCCGACGCCGCAGCGGGCGGACGTCTTTCATTCGACGACGGACTTCGATTGTACGAATCGGCGTCGGTCTACGACCTTGGGCTTGCGGCCGATGCTCGCCGACGGGCACTTCATCCGCGCGGCGTGGTCACCTACATCATCGACCGCAACGTCAACTACACCAACGCCTGCACCACCGCCTGCCAGTTCTGCAACTTCTATCGGCCGCCGGGCGATGACCGCATCTACACCCTCAACCGCGACGAGCTGGCGCACAAGCTTCGGGAGACCGTCGAGCTGGGTGGCATCCAGGTTCTGCTCCAGGGTGGCGTGAATCCGGAGCTTGACCTCGCCTACTTCGAGGATCTGTTTCGCTGGATGAAGGCGAATTTTCCCATCGCCATCCACGGGCTTTCGCCCGAGGAGGTTCGCCAGCTGGCCGAGCGGCAGGGCCTGACCATCGCGCGCGTGCTCGAACGCCTGATCGCCGCCGGACTCGATTCGGTGCCGGGCGGAGGTGCGGAGATCCTCGACGACGAGATCCGCCAGCGCATCTCGCCGAATAAATGCTCCGTCGCGACTTGGCTGGAGGTCATGCGCCAGGCCCATGGCCTGGGCCTGCGCACCACCGCGACCATGGTCTTCGGCTTCGGCGAAAGAGCCAAGCACGTGCTCGGGCATCTCGACAAGTTGCGCGCCCTGCAAGACGAGACCGCGGGTTTCACTGCTTTCATCTGCTGGAGCTTCCAGGCCGAAGGCACCAAGCTTCCCCTGCGCGACGACACCACGGCCACGCGCTACCTGCGGGCCCTGGCCCTGGCGCGCCTGTACCTCGACAACTTTCCCAACGTGCAGGTGTCGTGGGTGACCATGGGACCGGCCGTGGGCCAGATCGGGCTGCGTTTCGGCGGCAACGATTTCGGCTCGGCCATGATCGAGGAAAACGTGGTCGCGCAAGCCGGCGCGGTGTTCAAGTTGTCGGCCGCCGACATCGAAGGCTACGTGCGCGCCGCCGGCTTCACCCCGCGTCGGCGCAACATGAGATACGAGTGGCTGTAGGGATGAAGAAACTAAACACAGAGGACACAGAGGACACAGAGGGAAAGGAAAGGGTTCGGATCTCGAATCCGTCATCCCCTTACTTTCCGTCCTCTGTGTCCTCTGTGTTCTCTGTGTTGAAGACTTTCGGTCGAATGGTGAAGTTCAGTCACACGGTCTTTGCCTTGCCCTTCGCCCTGGCAGCCACCGCGCTGGCGGCGCGCGGACACGGCATCACCCTCGCGCAAATCGTCGCCATCCTGGTGGCCATGGCGGGCGCGCGTACGGCGGCTATGGGTTTCAACCGCATCGTGGATCGGCGCCTGGACGCCAAGAACCCGCGCACCGCCGGGCGCGAGATCCCGACGGGCAAGGTGTCGGTGCTGTCGGCTGCACTCCTCACCGCGATCAGCGCCGGGGCTTTCATCGCCGCCTCGGCCAGCCTGGGCCGGCTTTGCCTCGCCCTGTCGCCCATCGTGCTCGGCCTCGTCCTGGGCTATTCCTTCACCAAACGCTTCACCTGGCTGTGCCATCTCTTTCTAGGCCTGGCCATCGGCATCGCGCCAGCAGGCGCTTGGATTGCGGTGCGTGGCGACTTGGGCGCGCCGGCAGTCTGGCTGGTGGCCGCCGTGACCACGTGGATCGGCGGGTTCGACATCCTCTACGCGCTTTCCGATCGCGAATTCGACCGCGGCGCCGGGATCTATTCCATCCCGGCCCGCTTCGGCGTGCCAGCCGCGCTGGTGATTTCGGCGGCATCGCACTTTGGCACCGTGGCCGCGCTCATCGCCGTGGGGTGCTCGGCCGGCCTCGGAGCGATCTACTTCCTGGGCGTGACCGCAGTGGTCGCCATCTTCATCTACGAGCACAGCATCGTGCGCCCATCCGATCTCTCCCGCGTCGACATGGCGTTCTTCAACCTGAACGGCTACGTCTCGCTGGTCTACCTGCTCGCGACCCTGGCACAGGTCATCGCCGGCTAGGTTCCTGATGATCGCGTGAGCGAAGACGAGCTTTGCTTGCCGGAGATTATTGCGGGATCATGTGCTGGATGGTGCGCGCCTTGCCGTCGGCGAGCTTGACCTTGATCTTCTGGCGCTTGGGGGCGGTGAGCCCGCCGTCCCATTCCGGAGCGCTGAAGTGGTGATGGGCCTTCACGAAGTCGTAGATGGTGAAGTAGTCCTTGCCGTCGTACAGGCGCGTGCCGCGGCCGATGACCTGCTTGAACTCGATCATCGAGTCCACGGGGCCGCATGAGCACGATGTTGCGGATGTTGCGCGCGTCCATCCTGGTCGACAGTTTTTGCGACGAGTCTGTCCAACTCGGCTCGGTCCCCGGCACCATCGGCTCTTGCTAGCTCGACGTAGTCTGTTCGATGGCGCGACAAGTGCGCTCGGCTTCTGGGCAAGATGTGCGGAGTCGTTTGAGGTTTCGAGCCACCTGGGATGCGAAGGCCCGATAGAGGTGCATCTCCTTCCATGGCTTCTGGTTCCGAGGGCTTGGTCGCAGCTTCTTCCTGTCAACCAGGAACTCGGCCGGGTTCGGGAGTCTCTCGGGGTGCGATTGCCTTGGGAAGAGCACCGCAACCACCCATGCCTCAATCGCCATGGTTGGCGTAGACAGAACTACACTTGGGGGCAAGTGCCTCTTGCCGGCGGGCAACAACCACTTTCGCATCGACGCTTTTAGGCGGCGGCTCTCGTACGGACCTGGTGATTGAGGCGGATCGGCAATTCCCGCCTCGATCGCGATATCGAGGTCGATGGCGACAAGAAGGATGTCGATGCGATCGCCCACGAACGGATTTAGGACCTCGTCGAGCTGTGAAGCGTGTTGCTTGCACCAGGACTTCACTTCGCTCCAACCGGCGTGTCCACGGGCTCTCTCTGTTTCGTCCAGCTCTGGTTGGAGCGAAAGGACTTGCTCGATGCTGGGCATAAGTTCCCGAATGATCTCGCGAAGAATGGGCACATCGGTTTGTCCCTCGCAAACAAGAGCTGCGACTGTTGGCTCAGACATGGTCGGGCATCCCCCCAAGGTGCCCTTCGATCCATAGTCGACTCACCGCGAATTCTCCGTGCCTCTTCTTGAGTGCAGGAAAATTGTTGACCGGGACATGTCGCACGCGAGCATGTCCATTCCGATCCCGTGAAACCGCAAACAATCGAATGGCCTCATTTCCGAGATCCAATCCATCTAGCACTAGTGGATTGTGAGTCGTCAGAAAGACTTGACGTCCATTTGCAAGCACATGGTTTGCGAAAAACCTCGTCAAGGAGCGCGCTGTTCGTGGATTCAAGGCCTGATCGAAGTTGTCAATGGCAAACACGCGGGGCGATTGTCCATGTGCCGCAAGAACCAGCATGAAGAGTATGTAGAGAGCGCCTTCGCTTGCGTCGTAGCCTGACAAGAGGTTTCGCCGGTCGGCCATGAACTTGTCTTGGAACTCCACCACGTAGCGGCTGGCGGAGACACTTGGAGAAAGGAAACTCCGCGACGGCTCACCAGTTTGGATACTGGACGCCCAATCGATCAGCTCAAGGGCTTCGCTGAGTGCATCCTTTCCTCGGCGTTGCGTGTTCAGCAGTCCAACTGCTTCTGCAAGTTGGCCACCATACAGCCCAACCGGACTTCTGGGCGCCGAATCGGGCGCAATCCCACGCAAGACCGGCGTGACCGGTGCGAAGATCGCAAATCCGTCGAGGGCCGAAAGAAAGTCACGAACCTGAGAAGGGGTCTTCTGGCTCGCGCGAACAAGCGTGGTCACACTGCGGCTGTTCTCAAGTGGCACGGACAATCCGAGGGCGCCGGCGTTTCCCCTGGGGCCTCGAGAAGCAATGAAATCCCCGTGGTGGGTTAGACTCTCATTGCCAAAGACCCAGTAGGGGCCCGGGTTCCTGCTGGGGTTCGTGATGAAGGCCTTGTAGCTCACATCCTCCACCGAGGTTGCAAGGAGCGAGATCTTGGGCGCGATCTTCTCGACACCGAAGCTGCTCTTGTATAGCTCAGGGACCCCAGGCCGAACTCCGCGGCGGAGGAGAGCCTGGTCGTCGACAGCACCTGCGGCGCAGGCTCCAAGAATGCCGATGGCTTCAAGAAGACAGCTCTTGCCCGCGCCGTTTGCGCCGACAAAGACATTCACCTTGCCGAGCTGTACGGTGACGTCCTTCAGCGATTTGAAGTCCTTCACGGTGAGGGAGGCTAGATGTCCGGTGGATTCTGTTGAAGGGGATTTGGAGGCACGTTGTCGTCCGGCAGCCATGTGTTGGTCCCTCTTGTGATTTGGTGCAGTGTACCCGCAACGACGGGAAAATGCGCGGGAAGCGCAGCCAAGTCAATATCTGTCAGCACATCGAGGTCGGCCGGGTGTCGTGCGGCAAACTGGGTGAAACGGCGAAGCCGACATGGGATCGTTCCTTGATCATCCTGAGGAAGTGTTGCAGGAACCGGAACGCGGTCTCGCCCGTGCGGATGGGGAAGTTCTGCTGCACTTCCTTGCGCTCTTGGCCGCCAAAGGGCGGATTGCCCGGGCGTTGGCGTGGAAGACCTCCCGCGGATCTGAAAGCTTCCACGACGCCCGGACCGAGCCTAGGATGGATGAGACTGTCTCGGTCTAGACCAAGGCAATGGCGACCAAGCTATCCGCAACCGCTCCGTGGCCACCTACCCGAATCATACGAGTGATTCGCGGCCTTGAGACAAGTACGGGACCGCTCCATGTGAGGACGGACGCCGGGCGGGCCTACGTCAAGACGCTGGGAAATCCGGAAGGGCCGGACGCGCTCGTGTCGGAGTGCCTCGGCACGCGACTCGCGCAGTGGCTCGGGCTGCCAACCTTCGATGTTGCCGTGGTCGACTACCCGGACGAGCTTGAAGTCAAGTTGCCCAAGGGGTGAAGAACGCAAGCCGGGCCAGCATTCGTTTCCCGTGAGGTGGGCGGACGTCCCTGGGGTGGCGACGAAAGCGATCTCGGTCTTGTGGAGAATCCGGACGACATCTGCGGGCTCGTCGTCTTCGACACGTGGACACGGAACTATGATCGATACGCGGAGACAGGCGATCGCCCTCGCTGCAACTTCCGAAATGTCTTCTTTTGCGAGGAGGGCGCCAGGAGAGGGCGCTATCGCGTCCTAGCGATGGATCACACCGAGTGCTTTCGCACGGGAAGGCAACTCTCCAGCAAGGGCTTGCTCGGCTTGAATGCCATCAGGGATGAGCGGCTGTTCGGGCTCTTCCCTGCCTTTTGCAGCCGGGTGACGCGAGAGGGCGTGCGGTCCTTCGTGGACAGGCTCGCTGCCTTTCGGGAAGCAGACTTCGACGTGTGCGCCAGAGGGCTTCCACTGGCTTGGGGATTGAGCGACGACACGCGGGACCGGCTCAGGACGTTCTGCGTCGATCGAGGCAAGTTTTTGGCCAGTACGGTCGAGAAGATACTAGAACACGCTTGTGGCTGGCGCCCGGTCCTTCCGGGTACAGACTTGAGGTGAAAGATGACGGCAAGACAATCGCACTACAGCATCATCCAGTTCAGGCCCGACGAGGCCCGAGCCGAGGGTGTGAATGTCGGCGTGGTCGTGACGTGCCCATCGAAGAACGCCGTCAAGGCCATCTTCAGCTCGAACAATGAGGCACCCAAGAAACGATTCAGAAAGGGCGCGTTCGATGACGTGCGCCTCACGAGCGCCAAACGTGCCCTAGAGAATCGCCTTGAACAAATCGAGCCAGGCGAAGCGCCACTGCGATCGTTCATCGCGCAGGAAGCTGGCAGCCTAGTGCTTCTCGAACCGCGGCCGATCGTCATCAACGACTTGGACGCGGATCTGACGGCTCTTTTCGAGGAGCTGGTCGGAGAGATGAAGCCCGAGCATCGGATGCGACGGCCAAGGATGCCGAATCTGGCAGAATCCTTCGACTCCTTGCTGGCCGCAGGGATTGCCATGGACCGTGATGTCAGCGTGTCGATCCCCGGTCTGCCCACGGACCTACGCTACCCCTATGCATTCAAGAACGGCGTGCGAAACTTCATCAAGCCGCAGGGTTTCGCCCTAGGAGCCGAGGATGCGATCAAAGAGGCCAAGGAGTTGGGGGCCGACGGGCACCTTCTTGCGAAACATCCCGACGGAAACGTCAAGCGCAGGTTGATCGTCGTAGGGGCCTTCGTGGATGGCAGCCTGGTGCCTGACCTGAAGAAGCTCTTTCACGATTTCGATGCGCGGTTGTTCACCGAAAGCGAAATCCCCAACCTGGTGGCCGAGATCCGAGAGAAGGGCCACAGGCACAGGTAGCCCATGCGCATAGTGGGCGAGAGCAGTCGCGACCTTGGGTATCTCATCACGCGCCTTCCGCCTGCTTGAACGGAAGCACCTTCACGTCGGCCTTCAGCTTGTCCAGGTAGTCCGCCCAAACCTTCATCATTCGGCGTCGCACGGCAAGATGGGCCGGCCGCCAATACGGCGTTGTTGCTCATGGGGCGCGCGTTGGTGCGTGCGGATGGGAACACGTAGCGGCCAGACCCGGTCAGCGGCCGCAGGTCGTGCAGAATCGCAACGGCTTGCGGGGCCAACGGAACGATGTGTTCCGTCTTGGTCTTGCTGGTGGTGAAGGCCCACTCGGCTTTGTCCAGATCCATGGCGGCCCATTCGGCGCTGCGCAGTTCTCCCGTCCGCACGAACACCAGCGGGGCCAGGCGGAGGGCAGCGGCCACCACGAGCGAGCCGTCGTAGCCATCGAGCACGCGCAACAAGGCGCCCACCTCTTCGGGCTTGGTCACGGCTGCCAGGTGCGCGCCGATGGCCGGCGACAAGGCGTCGCGCAGGTCGGCAAAGAGATCGCGCGCGGCGCGCCCGGTGGCGATGGCGTGCCGGAACACCAAGGGTTTGTGATCGCGTAGGCGGAGCCGAGCTTTGCTCGGCGGAGCCAGAGCGCGGGAGGTTGCAGGAACCCTTCCAGGGTTCCTGATTCGATCGGTGGGCACAGTAGGAATCGAACCTACAACAAACGGATTAAGAGTCCGCTGCTCTGCCAATTGAGCTATGCGCCCGTGCTTTGGGAAGCGAATGTATGCCTTCGGTGCGCGGATAAGTCAAGAGCGGCGCGCCCGGAGGGAATCGACCCCCCAAGCCCTCGGATTCGAAGACCGGGACGATTCGACGCGGAGCGTATTTGATGGTAGCAAACTGTTGGAAGGCAAACTGTTGGAAGGTGGCCAATTCAATCAAGATGAAGTACCTTCCCGCTCAATCCGAGGTAGGGTTGCCGGGGTCTCTTCCCACTTCTTGGGCGGTTGTGCCTGACCGATTCAATCATCGTGACGTGCTGTGGCCGTCCATTCGAAGGGAGAGATAGATGCTCGGCGTTCGGACGTGGCTCGCCGGTCTGATGGTGGCCTGCGCCGTCGCGTGGTCCACTCCCGCCGAGGCACGACTCGTCGTCGATCGTGTGGTCGTCCGAGGCACGACGGACGTCACCACGCGGGTGCTGACGGCGCGAATGCACCTCTACTCGGGAGACTCCCTGGATTTCGCCGTCCTTGCCGCGGCAGAGCAGCGCCTGGTCGAGAGCGACCTTTTCAGCAGCGTGCACGTATTCATCGATCTGCCCAATGCGGAGGCGGTCCGGCGCATGTACTTGGACGAAGCCACCTACCCGGTCGAGGTCGTGGTCGACGCCGTCGGCAAGCAGTCCTGGTTCGTCTTCCCCACGGCCAGCCTTGGCAGTGGGGATTGGGCCGGCGGTGTCGTCTATGCGAACCAGAATCTATTCGGCCGTGATGTTCAGCTCCTCAGCGCCGGGCAGATCGGTGAGTCTCGAAGCTACGCCTTCGTCGGCTATCGCGACCCGCTCCTGATAGGCGCGCCGCTCACCTACGCGATTAGTGCACTCTACCGGCGCGAAGAGATCCGCCTATTCGCGGACCACAGCCTGGTCATGCAAGTGCCGACCAGCATCGCCGGCGGCGATGGCCAGGTAGGCTGGGTTCTGTCCCCGCACGCGCGCATTCCTCGGGGTGTCGGCTCGATACCAGTCGGTGAAAGCCGTCGAAGATCTCGCCGCTGGGGCAACACCACTGCCTTACAATTCCCGTAGCGGTCGCATCTTCCTTTTGCAGTTCCAGTTCCAATACGACAGCACGCGTGCCGAGGAGGGACTGCGGCAGGGGGTTCTCATCCTGTTCAAGAACGAGGTTTCCGACCGCTACTGGCTGTCGGACTTCGATTACTCCAAGTTCGAGACGCGGGCAGAGCTATACGGCCACTATTGGTGGAATTATCCGTCTCTAATCTTGAAAATGGTTCTCGACTATCCCACGTCGGACCACGGGGTCCCCGTCACCGAGGAGCTGCGCATCGGCGGGTCCAATTTGCGCGGCTATCTCACCAACGAGTTTCACGGCGACACGCTCTTCAGCGCGCAAATCGAGGATCAGGCGGTCTTCCTACGCTTGCGCCTTCCCTGGACGCGAGTGCGCTTCAATGTCGCCGGAGCGCTTTTCGTCGACGCTGCGACACTTCTCGATCGCCACCGGGCGGTACCACCGTTCTGCCGCCCGACACCCTGCCGAGCCCAGTTCGCTCAAAGGTCAAGGACATCCACGAGAGCTTTGGCGGCGGTGTGCGTTTCATTCTGCCAGGTGTGGTGATCCCGGCCCTCAAGCTCGATGTCGGTTACGGGACTGACGTTGTGACGTGGCCGTGACGCTATCGATTGCGGGCGGAGGGATCATGTAACCGCGGGCTAGGTGTCATTACGCTTGTCGACTAGCTGCCTCGCTGGCGCCGGCCGTCTCTGTCCCATTCGCATCGGCGCATTTGCCGTTGCAGTGCAACTTCGCTCGCAGATCGTGGCGCAGATCGCTTCCGGCCTTGGGCGCCAAGAGCAAGGCCACCCCGGCGCCAACCAGCAGCCCGATGCCGAAGGGGCCCAAGTTCCCGAGCAAACGATTGGTTAAGGAGTGCTTGCTTTCGAGGCCGAGGATGCCGAGGAAGTCGTCCTTGTCCATGTTCCTGAGGTCTTGCAGTTTCATTGGTCAGTCTCCTTGTATGGTGTCCAACTTCGATGAGGCGAGAGCCTGGACAATTCCCCTCTCAAGGACGGGCAGCGCCGCCATCAGTCCAATGCGCAGACCAGTCCCTAGAATTCTCGCCGCGAGCCGAGTGAAAAGTCCGCCGCCGAGAACGAAGCCAATGCCGGCCGCACCCGCCACCATGGCGTACGGGGTGCGCCGCAGCCGTTCTTGGAGGTCGAAGGTCTCGCGTAGCACACGGACCGCACTGTCGATGGGCGAGGTATTTGTTCGATATCATGACAGCGTTCACCGCTGGTGCCGTGCGACTCGCGCCACGAGGTAGCCGAGGGCTATGGCCCCCAGTAGACAGGCGGCGGGGTGGTCCTGAATGAAGCCGGTCATTCGGCCATTGACACGGCTTAGCTTTTGCTTTGCTTCTTCGATCTTGGGGCGAACCCGATCGCTCAAATCGTTCACGTTCTCTTTGAAACTTGTCGTATCCATGCTTCGTCTCCTTGTGTTCAGGCCGGTGTGTTCGTCTCAGGATCTGCGTCCAAGTAGACAACCGAGGCCGAAGGCAAGAGCAACCGCCAGGCCGGGCTTGCGTCGCACCCATTGTCGCCAGTCGAGGGTGCGGGTGACTTCGCCTTCCAGTGCGCTGATCGACACGAGAAACTGCTCGCGCGTATGGTCGAGCTCCGCACTCGCGCGCGCGAGCTCAGCATCCTTGTCCTGCTCCCCGTCAGTGGGCACGTGCATTCTCCGAGGAGAGCGGAACCGTCGGAGTCGTCGCTTTGTCCAGCGCGGCCAAGCTGCTGTTCATGGCGGCAGTGGAGCTGTCCATAAGACCCGTGCCGCGCGGGCGAAGCGGTGAGACCAGGAGACCTACGCCGGCTCCTGCGATGTGAACGAGCCCGATAATCACAAGTGGAAGCCCTAGGGCGGAGTGGCTGCCGATGATAGCCGCCAGGCCGGCCACCGCAAATCCGTAGCCGAGGGCGACCAGCGTCGCGAGCACCGCGATAAGGCAGGCACGGCGGCCCATGGTGTGGAGCTCTGCCTTGAGCTCGAGCTGAGCGACCTTCACATGCTGGCCCAGAAGGTGGCCAAGACCGAGCGCCGCCTCCTTCGCCAATACGGACACGCCTAGGGTTGACGTCGTCTTCATGTGCGCGTGACTCCCGGCGAACCCAGGCCTCGGAGGCGTGCTTCTCGCCGTGGAGTACGGCGTTGATGGCGACCTCGCTGCCGGTCTCGGCGGCTTTGGCCAGCGCCTTGTGATCCTTGAGAACGCGAGCCGAAAGATATCCCCGAACCAGTGGCGCTCGACGATGGGGCAGGCGGCCACGAGAGGCAGTACCAAAACGGCGCCGATGATCCCTTGCAGCCTGCCCCCGACGAGAAGCGCAAGGAGCACGGACAAGCCAGATATTTTGAGTTTGTTGCCATAGATGCGTGGCAAGAGAAAATAAGTTTCGAAAAGGTGATAGCCAACGTAGGCCAGCGCACTGTCAGCGCGGCTGCAGGTGAAACCGCAAGCGCCAACAGAACGGCCGGAACGGTGGCCAGCAAAATGCCCAGGACTGGGATGACGTCGCAGAGCCCGGCGATGATGGCCAAGGGCGCCACGGCTGGAACTCGGAGAATGCTCAAGAGCACGGCCGTGAAGATCGCAAAGAGCAGTGCCGCGAGGAGCTGTCCGCTCACGTAGGCGTGAATCACCTCGGAGACCTCGTGCATGGTGGTAGCCAGTTTCTCGCGATAAGTGCGTGGTACGAAGGCGAGCATCCACGCGTAGAGACTCTTGCCGTGGAGGAGCAGATAGAGCGTGAGCACCAGGACGACAACCGCCAGGACCACGTCCGAGACGGCGCTTTGGCCCCAAAGAAACCATTTGTCGACACTGCCGGCAACCTTGGGCGAGGATGGCGAGTCGAACAGCTCACGAATCAATCTATGAATGGCGGGATAACGTGCGGGGATCCTGTCCAAGATCCGTGCGCGGAACTCGGGAAGGTTCTGCAGGAAGTGGTTCATCTGTGCCGTAAGCGGCGGCAGGACAAACGCGACGAATACCGCCAAGAGTCCGATGGCAAGAGCCGCGATGATAAGAACGCTCAAGCCGCGAGCGATGCGTCTCTCCATCCATCGGACCGCCGGATACACAGAACACGAAGAGAACCGAGATGAGAAACAACGAGAATTCTGGCCATAAGAGGAATGCCGCCCAAAGACCCAGGCCGCTTCCCATGACTTTGAGGATGGTGGTCATCGGGATGCGGATATCCCGCTTGTGCCGGGCAAAGGTACTCGACGATCTCGGTGGTCGGGCTCCATTCACCTTGCACGCGAACTCCAATCCTTCCTTGCGAATAGCAATGGACCAACTTCTGTCGAAAGCAACGTGGAGGTCAGGTGCGTGGGAGCACCCCCGACCTCCGCGACTCCAAGACTAACAAATAGACAGATAGGCTAAACGAACCGAGCTCTTCAGCGCGCGCTCAAATGCGACGGCTGAATGATGATCTCGACGCGGCGGTTGTCGGCGCGGTTCTCGGCGTTACTGTTGTCGACGATCGGGTGGCTCGATCCCATGCCGATAGCGGTGATCTTGTTGCTGTCGACGCCACGAGATACCAGGTAGTTCCGCACGGCGTCCGCTCGGTTGAGCGAAAAAGGTTGGTTGATTCTGTCCGACCCTTGGCTGTCGGTGTAGCCTTCGACGACCATCCGTTTGTCCGAGTCCTGCGCCTTGAGCGCCTCAGCGACCTGATTGAGCTTGGTCATCGCAGTGTTGAGCAGAACGTACTTGTTCGACGCAAAGAGAACACTTCCGGAAAGTGTAATGACCAGGCCGCGGGACTCCTCCTTGATGGCGGCAATCGTGGCCAAATCCTTCATGGCACCGGCCAACTTGGCTTCCGCCGACTCGCGCGCCTGCTTCTCAGCCGCCAACTGGTCGGCCGTCTTTTCGATCTCAGCGGTCTTCGCGTTGCTGTCGCGACGCTCCTCTTTGAGTTGCTCGCGGGTTGAGGACAGTGCGGCTGGTGGCCTTCACTTGATTGTCCCGAACCACGACGCCGGCCTTGACCGCTTCAGTGATCTTTTGCCATCGAGCTTGGTCCTGGCCTTGACGTCCCCCAACTCCAACTTGCGCTGAGCAATATACGCGTAATCGCGGCATACAGTGGTGTCACCGTGTTCGTCGAACTCCTTGTTCGCCTTGGACAGAACAATCCAGGCGTCGTGCAACTCGGTGGGGCAGCTTCGCAGCCAAGCCGCTGTTCGATGCGGTGAACGCCGTACGTGCCTCGACCAATTCGGTGGGCGCTGTGGTAGCACAACCGCTTGTCAATCCTGCAAACGCTTCATTCGCCAATAGACCGGTGTTTCTCGTTTTCATTATGGAATCCTTCGTAAAGAGTGGTTGATAGGAACTAGTTGGTGCCGCGATCGCAAACCGCCTTCAGATCTTCAGTCGCCCTGACTGCATCGGCATGCACCGAGACTTCGCGGGCAAGTCCGATGGCAAGCTCGGCATCGGATTCAGCGCGGGCCAGTACCAACAGGGACCGATTCTCGCCCGCGGCCGCCATCTTCTTGGCTGTGTCGGTTGGTCTTTCGCTAGCTGCAGATGCAGCTTGGCAGCAGGCACGCCGCTCGCACCGACTTCTTCAGGCCGCGATGCTCGCCTCCGAATTTGCGAGCTGATCAACAGGAAGGTGCACTGTGGCGCAACTTGCCAGTCCAAGGACCGCTAGTGACATCATCAATTCTTTCATCATGGTCAGTTCCACTGTGAAAATGTTGTGCGGTTACAAGAAAATCAGATTGCTACTACGGTGGCACCCGTTGCCCGGCACCGAGACCACGTTCGAGTCGAAAATTAAGGCCCCGGCACCGCCTGCCCACGCCCCGGCCATCGATCGGCCACAGGCCGTCGCGCCGGTCTTCGTATAACTGGTTCTCTCCAACTTGACTGGTGGCTAAAGCAGCAATCTTGCGCCGAGGCCAACGATAAAGACTGGCGTTACTCAATCAGGTTGAAGTAACCCGTCGTTCAA
>CAVRSU010000027.1:0-179868 GCA_963723955.1 uncultured delta proteobacterium | reverse complement strand
CTGATGCACGCCCTTCCTTGAGGAAAAACGGGCGGCATTGCGCACCGCGTCCTCATCGGAGACCTGATAGCTGCCGCAAGACATGTCGCCGATCACGAAGGCATCGGGGGCGCCGCGACGCAGGCCTCGCTGTGAACGATGCACTGATCATGGTCACCGGCACCGTGCCGGGGTAGCCGTACACGCACATGCCCAGCGAGTTGCCGACGAGGATCATGTCTACGCCGGCTGCCTGCTCGAACGTCGCGGTGGGGTAGTCGTAGGCGGTGAGCCAGGCGATCCTCTGCCCGGCGCGCTTCATCTGCTGAAGCTCGAGGACGCCTTTCTTCGGCATGTTCGCTTCTCGCGGGGGACGCTGTGACGGCGCGCGCCTGCGGCGCGCCGACGCCTTACGGTTCGAGGACGGGTCGGCCACCCCTCTTCGGCGACCGACTGCACCATGATCAGCATGGTCTCAAGGTTCATGACACCGGGGATGCGCGCGATGTCCACCCGTATGAGTTGACTGAGGTCTTCAAGGTCGCGCAAGGCCAGCTCTATCAGCATGTCGAACTGGCCGGTTACTTGATAGCAGGCACGCAGACCCTTCAGCCTTTCTGATGCCTTCCTCGAACGCCTTGATCGACTCTTCGCTGTGCTCTCTGAGCCGGGCGACCACGAAGGCGCGAACGGTGATCCCGAGCGCCGCGGGATCGATGATGGCACGGTAGCCGCGTATGGCCCCGGCGCGTTCGAGGCGCCGCACGCGGTCGAGCATTGCCGACGGAGAGAGGTCCAGCGAACGGGCCAGTGCCACATTCGACTTGCGTCCATCGGCCTGAAGGGCCAGAAGGATTTCGCGATCAAGGGAGTCCACAGCCACCTTTGATTGACACGATCGCCGCAGTATTCAGACGAATGTTCGAAAAGTCAAGACAGGTCAGAACATGCTGCCGTCAGACCGGCATAGAGCGCATCAGAATGTCGCTGGTGGCCGCGGGGCCGGCTCACGAATGATGGCAACGCTCGTCCCGCTCGTAGAGCTCGGCTGCGCGTCTCACTGCGTCGCGGTCGAGCTCGACACCCAGTCCGGGCCTCTCGAGGAGCCCGATCTTGCAGCGAAGTCCCCCATCGCGACAATTGCTGCGTGGTCTTCTGCCAACAGTGTCCGGGCTCGCGGGAGCGCGTCGCAACGTGTCGCTTCGCCCTGTGTCGGCTTCGCGTTGGCGCCGCACAACGATGGCTGCAAATCGGGCTCTCTTGGTGATCGCCCATCACAAGGAATCCGGCTCCAGTCCGTCGCCACGCACGCGATCCGACGTTCGCTTCGCCCGATACGGCAGTCGAACTGCCCCAGTGCCTGCAGCCATTCGAGGCGGCAACGAAGGTGCCGCTGGCGCCCAAGGCGCTCTCCCTGTCGGTGGGCCGCGATCGTAAAGCTCGCGGCTGAGATTCGCTAGCGGCTTTCGGCGCGGGGCATTGACAGCTACCATCGACGTGTTGAGGACGCGCAGCCATGTCGGGCGTTCGCTGCCCCAGAAGAGGCGTGTTCACGGTGCGGGAGGCGCCCGCGCCAAACGTGGCGCGGCGAGCTGACGGCAGCGTGGCGATAGGGCTCGACCCGCCAGGTTCGCGGCCCATTCAAGGAAGGCAGGACACGGTCACGTCAGACTGCATCGACAGCGTAGAGGCGTTCCACGCGGCGCACGCCAAGATGGTGCGCCTCCTCGATGCTGGCGATGCTCCCGCTGCCATTGCATTCGCTGAGGCTCTTAAATCGACGCCGGGTCAGGTGCCAAACGTCGAGCAGATTCTCGCAGCGGCCTATACGGATGGCGGCTTCAAGCTCGAGAGGCGCGACCTCGTCGAGAGAGGCGCCGCCCTGTGGCGGAAGCTCAAACCAGGTGACACGGCGACCATCGACTACAACCTCGCCAACGCTGAGGACGCCATCTGGCAGTTGGCAGTCCGTAAAGATGACTTCGCCTCCGCCTGGCAGAACGAGCGCGACCATCTGCACGTCGCGCGGGAGATCTTTGAACGCGTCGGGGCGGCTGACAGCGCGCCTCCTGATCTACGAGCGCAAGCGTTCAACAACGCCGGCAACTCCTACGACAATGTGGGCCGCGACGTCGAGGCGCTGGCCTGCTACGAGCGCGCATTCGCCGTTGATCCGGGCTTCGGCATGGCACACGGGAATCGAGGTATCGCTCTCCTGCGCCTCGCACCGTTCATGGGCGAGCACGCGGCCACCCTTCTTCGCCAAGCCGTCGCGGCGCTGGATATTGCGCTTGCGAACAGGGACAGCGTTCTTCGCTACGGAGGCACCTCGGCGCTGGAGCGCTTCGAGACAATGCGGGCATCGCTCAAGCTGTCCAGTGCCAAAGCTTCAGTTGGGCGCGCCGAACGCCAGCGGCTTGCCGACCCTTATCTCGACTGGTGCTTGCAGCACAGGCTCTTCCTGCACGTCTCTCACGAGTGCATCCGTGAAGGCACCGAGATCCTGGACGCCGTCTTCTTCCGCGGTCTCACTGCGGGCCTGACCACTGCAGACGACGCTCGCGGGAACGATCTGTTCGACGCCTTCAATGCCGTCAAACAGGTCTACATTGCGACGCGCTACCTCGTCTGGCTGGCCACGCAGCCATCGAGCCCGTTCGGGAGCACGCGCAGGCGGTTAGCAGGCGAGCTCTGTTCTTCGACACTCTGACCTACTCCCGCTTCGGGGTGCGCACGGCATCGCGACGCAGGCTCTCGCGGCGGCAGTCGACGTGCTCGACAAGATCGCAAGCTTCGTGCACCTCTCCTGGCCACTGGTCGCGTACGTGACGTGTACTTCTCGAACATTGCTTTGGCCAAGGCGCAAGGCGGGAGTCTCGCACCAGAGTTGGCCGCTGCCCTAGCAAGCCCGAGCGCAATCGCGGCCTGCTCGCCCTCTGCGACCTGAGTTCTGATCGCGGCAAAGACACAGGGCTCAGCCTGCACGTACGCCATCGCCACGCCGCCACCCATCGCTTTCTGGTAGCCCACACCGTGATAACGCCGGCCTCGACAGAATGGCTCGATCGGTTGGACTGGGATCAGCTAGTCAAGGAGTCGCTGCGACAGCTTGGCATCGCTCGCGCAGCCATCATCTATCTCGCGCGGCGATCGACATCCACGAGAAAGCGCAGCGGAGCGTCGCTCCTCGCGACGACCTGACCATCCGCTACGCCGTCCCTCGCATGGATACCGATCTTGTAGAGGATGGGTGATACGGCGAAGAGAGTGCTCTGCGAGGTCCGCACGCGCGCTGTGGATGGATCGATCGCCCTGCACAGCAGGTTGCGCGACGTTGGGCTGCACGGCCGGCGGCTGCCTGAGCCCGATTCGTCTATCCAGCGATGGCGACAGGGCTCGGCCCACACGGAGCTGTCCGATCGGCCGCTTGTCGGCGGTCAGGCGAGTTGCAGCGTGCTCTGCGGCTTCACATCACACGCATGTCATGTGCGCCTCAGTGCGATTTCTCACCGGATGGCCAACGCGTTGCGCTACTCCGACCCGCGGATCCCCATGAGGCCAGCGTCGACTTCTACTGTCGAAACAACGCCAGCCCGTTGCGCCAGTCACAGCAACTGCCCTCCGCCGCGCAGTGCCTGCTGTCTCGAGTAGCGTTGACCGTAGGGATCCAGGGAGGCAGCTCCAGATCGTCATCATAGAGGCCGCCCTTCCATCATCGGCGTCATGGGCGCTCACGAAACATCAGACCGATTGATCACTGTGGATACGCTTGGCACGGTGGCGATCTGCGCGCTGGCCATGGCCATCGTTAAAGCGAGCGTCGCTTCCTACCTGCGCAAGCTGTTCGCGCCACCGGACGGCACCCTCCTCGGCGTCAGTCGCTTCAGCTTGCGGTCGGCCCATCTCGGGCACGAGCAGGTCCGCGAGCTCGTGACCGTCGTGATGCTGCTCGCGGTGTACTATCTGGCGGCGCGCTGCCGGCGGCAGAGGGTCGCCTCCCTCCTGTTGGCCCTCGGCATCTGGGATCTCGGCTACCACGCTGTCCGCAGATAATGCTCGGCTAGTCACCGTCGCACGCGGCGGCCACTCAGTACTTGGCACGTCTACCTCCTGGACGCAGCGACAGCTGTCGGGGGCGGGTGTAGCTGATGATCAGGGCGAGCGCGGCGCCGAGCAGCGAGAGGAATAGTGTGAAGCAGAACCCCAAGGCGAAGCCGCCCCCTGCCGACCGGCCTTTGCTGCGAAAGATGGTCAGACACCAGTAGCCGATGATAAACGGCAGCAAGGCGACGATCAGCCAGAGTAGGAGTTCTGCTAGTCCCATTGTGCGCAAACCTCGAGTTGCCTGGCCCTGCGGCGAGGAACGACGGCTGTGTGCCTCTGAGGGCCCTTTGGGCGCGGACTGACCTAAGTGGGCTGGTGGGGAGGCACGCTATCTCTAACCAGCGGCCGGTGCAGCTCTGTCGGAAGCTCGCCGGCCGGCCCAAGCTGCTCAAGAGCCTTCCGCTCACGGCCGCGGGAGGGGTTGCGTGGGTGAGGAGGGTGACCGCCACCAGCAGGCGGACGCTCTTTGCTGTCTATCAGGTCGGCACTACTGGCTACGTCAGCAACACGGCTATGGTGGCGGTGCGCAGGAGGTGAGACAGGGCACCTCGAGTGCGCGCCTCAAGCCGCCGGCCCAGTGGCCAGCTGGACAGTAGAGGTGTGCTGTCCGCCAGACGGACCGCTCCAGCTCACCTGGACGTGATCGTCGGGACGGTATCTGCCGATGAGCGAGGTCAGTGCGGTCGCTGAGCCGACGCCCTGGCCGCCGAGGGAGGTGATCAGATCACCGCTACCCAGCCCGGCTCCCGCGGCCGGCGACCCGGGAACGACGCCGGCGATGGCGGCGCCGGAGCGGTGGAGCCGCCCTGGACCACTCTGGCCGCCGAAGCCCTGGCCGAACTCGCCCCTGTCCGCCGATATCGCCAGTTCGACTCCCAGGAAGGCGGTCGGACCGATGTGGACGGTGGAGAGGAGACGCCGTCCTCGATCTGCGTGGCGACTCCAGGCCTGGTCGATGGGGATGGCATAGCCACGCCCGCCAGACGGAGCGAAACGAGTAGCCCATGAGGCCGCCGTGTTGATGCCGATCGCCTTGCCGGCGCCCATCGACCAGCGGGCCGCCGGAGTCCCCCGGCTGCACGTCGGCGTTGACCTCGATCAAGCCGGAGAGCCCTCGGAGCCGCCGGCGCCGTCGGCGACGATCTGCTGCTCGAGGGCTATCACCGAACCGCCGGCGGCAGTGGGCTTGCCACCGCGCCGCCGGCGCTGCCGATGGCCACCACTGCCTGGCCGACCGCCGCCGTGGACGGGATCACCGATCTTCGCCGTCTGCAGCCCGGAGGCGCCGGTCAGCTGCAGGACGGCGATGTCCTGGCTGCGGTCATAGCCGACGACGGTGGCCGTGTAGCTCTTGCTGTTACCGACGTCGGTGGCGCTGATGGCGCTCGCCCCCTCGATCACGTGGTTGTTGGTGAGGACCTCGCCGGTAGGGGTCAGCACGATGCCGGTCGCGGCCGCCTCCCCGTTCTGGTTGGCGAGGGTGACGTTGATGATCGACCAGACCGGGAGCGACGCACTGGCGATCGAGGAGACGTTTGACGGCTCCGGACCCGCTCGACCCTGAGCCGGACGCCGACCCCTGAGCCGGCCGTGCGTGGGTCCACGTAGCCTAGGGCGCGCCATTGCCGAAGCCGTAGGACGAGCCGTTGCCGTTGCCAGTCCCCTGTTGTGGAGCACCGCATTGAAGCCGCTTGCCGGCCCGCTGTTCGCCTGGCTTCGGAGAGACGCTTGCCGCCGGAGCCCCAGAAGCGTAGCCGATGGCCACTCCCATGAGGATCGCGGCGATGATCAGCGCGGCGGCAAGACGGTCCAGCGCCAGCGCCGGCGACGGGGCGGCGCACGACGCGGGGCGCTGCCGCCCGGCCGCGCGGGGAGGTCGGGGCCTGTCTGAAGCGGGACCTGGGTGGTCATCGTGTCCTCGTACGGCGCTGAGGCCGCGGTCGCCGGCTCGGTCGGATCGTTTGCGGCGGAGTCGGGTTCATCGGTCATAGGTTCTCCTTGCTCTGGAGCCGCGTTGCGGCATGAGAACGGACGGTCATCGCAGCGTCTGTCCCTTTCTTCGAGTCTACACTGCGGGGGTAAGCAGAGCGTAAGGACGCGGCGCCGGCTGGCCAGCAGGGCGAGCTCTCATGGAGCCGACCGCTGCCCTGCAGGCGCACATGAGGAGCGCAGCTGGCCGGGAGCGACTCGACGGCTGCCGTGGAGCACTCGCCCTGCGAGTCCGCAAAGGAGGCAAGATGGCGGCCGGGCAGGCACTCGAGGTCTCTCTCGGCGACGCCGAGCAGGGCGATGAGCCAGCCCCTGGCTGGCGGTTCGTCGAGCAGCAGGACGGCATGATCGCAGCGCAGGGCGCGACCGTCGATCGCGAGGGAAGCGAGCAGTCTCACGCTTTCCGCCATCGGGTCCTCCCTTCGCATCCCTTCGTGGACGAGCTCATCATCCCCTGACGATGTTGCGCGACGGTTAAGTCCAGGAGAAGTCTCATTGTGTGTCGGCCGCGTCTTCGGCGGCATAGCGTCGGCCAGACTCACACACGCAGCACCATCCCCGGGTGCACCGGAGTGGCCGGCAGGCGCTCAGGGAGGCGCTGGCGCTGGCCCCGTCGATGGCAATGAGCGATCACCAAGGAGATGGCACGACCCTACTTGCGGACGTGCCGACGCGAGCGTGGCCCTATGCTGGGCGAGCGCGCGCTCTCACCGGCTAGAATGACCTCCTTGCTATCGAAGAAGCTTGGGGTTCACCGCACTGCGAGTGGTGCGAGAGGTGATTTGAATGCAAGAGGACGGTGGTGAAGATCGTGAGTAACGCCGGGCGTGTAGACCGCATGAGGTTCCTGAGCGATACAGACAAGAGTGAGATCTACCCAAGCTGTCCTCGCGGTTCTCGAGGACGTCGGCATGATCCTCTATCACAAGACAGCCACGGAGCTGCTCCTCGATGCCGGCTGTCGCGTCGATGCTGACGGCCGCGTCCACGTGCCCAAACATCTCGTGGAGAAGGCCCGCGAGAGCGTGCCTTCGCTCATCCACCTCTTCGACCGCGAGGGCGATCTCGCCATGGAGTTGGGTGGCCACAACTCCTACTTTGGCACCGGGTCCGACCTCATGAGCACCTACGACATCGAAAGCGGCGAGCATCGCCCGAGCACGATCGGTGATGTCGCGCGGGCCGCCCGACTCGCGGACGCTCTGCCCAACATCGACTTCGTGATGTCGTCCGCATACCCGAACGGAGTCGACCCGCACGACTCGTATCTGCTGAGCTTCGCAACGATGATGCGCAACACGACCAAACCGCTCATCGTCACCGCAGAGAACGGCGACGACCTGAGAGCGATGTGCGAGCTGGCGGCAACGCTCCGGGGCGGCGCCGAGCAGCTGCGCGCCAAGCCGTACTTCATCGCCTACAACGAGCCCAGCAGCCCGCTCGAACACCCGGGGGAAAGCGTCGAGAAACTGCTTCTTTGCGCCGAGACCGGCGTGCCTTCCATCTACAGCCCGGCTCAGATCATGGGCGCCACGGCCCCTATCACCGTCGCCGGGCACATGGTGCAGGGGATCGCGGAGTGTCTGTTCGGCATGGTCCTGCATCAGCTGCGCCGTCCGGGCGCCCCGTTCGTGTTCGGTCACGGCCTCGCTGTGCTCGACATGGCCACCTCCCAGTGTTCGTATAACGCGGTCGAGAGCTACTTGACCGAGATGGGCATGGTCGATGGCCAAGTGGCTGGATATCCCAGCTTCGGCAACGCCGGCACCAGCGACTCACAGCTCGTCGATGCGCAAGACGGGCTTGAGATCGCCGAGCTCACGCTGCTCGTGATGCAGGCGGGCTCGAACCTCAATCACGACGTGGGGTATCTGGACTTCGGGTTGACAGGCTCGCTCGAGCCATCGTCATTACCGACGAGTTCATCGCGATGAACCGACGCCTGCTTGCCGGCATCGAGGTCACGCCTGAAACGCTCGCCCTCGATGTTATCGCCGCCGTCGGCCCGGGCGGCCACTTTCTCAAAGAGGGTCACACGCGCAGGCACCTCCGTGACAGCTGCTGGCAGCCGACGATCCTGAACATCTGGTCGCAACACCTGGCGACTCGCTGGCAGTCCGGACCTCAGGGAGCGGGCGAGGCGCAAGGCGCTGCAACTGCTGAGCAGTCATGTGACCAAGCCCCTTCCCACGGAGATCGCTGGCGCTCTCGATCGGCTGTTTGCAGCGCGCGAGTCCCGGTGACAGGGTTGGCGTGGGACTCGCCACGGCTCGTGGGCTCGCTCTCCCTCCTTGCCCATCCGGCGGCCGGAGGGTCCCTTCTGCCATTTGGCGGCGCCGGTCGATCCACAAAGCCTCGGTCTGGCTTCTCGCGACCTAGCTGAGATCGCGCCTCTGAGCGTCGTGAGGGCAGTCGCCTGCCACCAAACGCCAGAACTCGACACTGCGACCCCGCTGGCAGTCGGCGATCCTGCCAGGGGGACTATGCTCTGGCGCTGAGGGACATGGGATCGGTCTGGCAACAGCGACACTCGGAGGTACAACACGATGACTTTGATCAGCGGTCTGAAGGGCTTCTCGTATCCTCTGACGCCGAACGGCATCTCCTCCGTGGTCGGCGACCTACCGTGGCACTACGGCACCGAGAACCTCAACATCGTGTACAAGACCAATCCAGCTGCGGTGGCGGCTTACCTTCCCGAACCCCTTGAGCCGGGAGATGACCCGGACACGGTCTATGTGTCATTCAGCAAGTGGTACTCACTCTGGGATAACCAGCGCGACATGGCGTTCGTCAACCCAGAGCGGGCGCGCTACAACGAGACGATCGTCTGGGTCAGCAGCGCCTACAAGGGTCAGCAGGGCCAGACCTGTCTCTTCTCATGGGTAGACAACGACTTCACCCTGGCCCGGGGATGGTTCATGGGCTTCCCAAAGAAGCTCGGTCTCACCTACCAGTCCGAGTACCACGCCCTTAATCCGGCGATGAACGCGGTGGGGATTGGTTCCAAGATCAGGGCCTACACGGTGGCCCCACGGCGAGCGGCTCCTGGAGGGCACGCTCGAGATCGACCGTAAGATGCCGGCAGGCGAGCTGCCGAAGCCGATGGGTCTGCCGGTCTTCAACATCCGCCACTTTCCGAGCATCGTCGCTGGTGCTGCGCCCTCGGTCCTCGAGTTGGTGAAGATCAACACGGAAGACGTTCGCCGGGGTGACGTCTGGGCCGGCAGAGGCACCCTGACGTTTGGGTCCTCCACTACCGAGGAGTTCATGGCGACTCTGCCGCCCCGGGAAGTGGTGGGCGCCTACTGCTTCTCCTCGGGATATACCATCACGGGCGGCGAAGTTCTGCACAGCTGGGTCTAAGGGGGGCGGAGCAGATGAGCCGGACAATCGAGCAGCTCGCCCGCGCCACCATCACTCCGATCAGACCATACGTGCCGGGCAAGCCGATCGGCGACGTCAAGCGCGAGTACGGTGTCGATCACGTGGTCGAGCTGGCGTCGAATGAGAGCTGCGTGTCGCCCTCACCGGCTGCCGTGGCGGCCATGATCGAGGCCGTGAAGGACACGAAGCTCTACCCCACCTATGACTGTCACGAGCTCAAGCAGGCGCTGGCCGCGCACTGGGGTCTGGACAGCGATCGTTTGGTGTTCGGAACGGGTCCGCCGTAGCGTTGCCCACTACCTGCCGAGATCTTCCTCGAGCCGGGAGACGAGGTCATCTTCTGCTGGCCGTCGTTCGCCAACTACGTTGTCATGACCAAGCTGAACGGGCGCGGTCGCGCGACCAGTGCCGCTGCGGGACTTCACGTTCGATCTCGATGGCATGGCGGACACGGTGACGTCGCAGACCAAGATGGCCATCAGTCCCAACCCGACACCGCCGGACGATTGTCCACGCTGACGCGCTGAGCGAGTTCATCAAGCGGCTGCCCGAGCAAGTCTTGGTCCTTGTTGACGAAGCCTACGCTGAGTATGTCGACGATCCGGCGTACCCAGACTGTCGGGAGCTGCTGGACCTTAGCGACCGGGTCGTTGTCATGCGTACGTTCTCGGAAAGGCCTACGCGCTCGCCGGGCTGCGCATCGGCTACGTCATGGCCGATCCTGCGGTCATCTCGCTGCTCGACAAGGTCCGCCAGCCGTTCAACGTCAATGCGGTAGCTCGAGCAGCTGCCGTGGCCGCGCTTGGGGACCGGCAGCATCTTGGCGATGTCAAAGCGGATTGTGATCGAGGGCCGGGAGAAGCTTCGCAAATCGCTGGAGGCGATGGGCTGCAGTGCGTGCCAACCTCGGCCAACTTCGTTCTCGTGGATACCGGGGTTGAGTCGGCCCGGGTGTGCGAACAGCTTCTGCGGCGAGGAATCGCGGTGCGGCCGGGGTGGCAGCTTCACCTGCCGACACACCTACGGGTGACGGTGGGGACCGAGGCGGAGAACGATGCCTTCCTCGGCGCGCTGAGGACGGTTTGCTCGCTGGCGAATACCCGTGCAGGCCGGAGCCGCTGAAATAGTCGCTGGCTGCATCGTGCGGCGCGGGTCCGCAGCTTCGGCGCGGGACGAAGTCCATCGGCAAGCACCCCGCCGCCAATGCCGGGGCCGCGCGCTCCACGAGCGCCTCGTATAAGGTGATGCGCCGGGCAGCATCGTCGACGCGCAAGGCGGCAGCGGTGGCTCGGGGTACGCGCAAGAGGAACAGCCTGCACCCTCCTACTGGCGCCTCCAGGGTCAGCCGGTCGCCGCTGCGGGTAAATCGCACCGGGAGCTCATCGGCGGCCGACAGATGACGTGTCGATCACTCCCATGAGGCCACTCTCCAGCTGGCCTGTGGCGTCGCCCTCGTCCGCAGGTCGTTGATACTCGATTCTCCACTATGCTATGCGCTTGGGAAAGGCCCGGGCAGGCTGGGCTCGCAGCCGTTGTTGCGGGTAGTGTCGCGCGCCTGTCTTTGCTGTTTGAGGAACGGATGCGACACTGCCGCTCGACCGCCGAGCATCGACTTCGACGAAGCCCATTGCGGAGAAACGGTGAGCACTCCATATCGCTACATAGGCAGGAGCGTCGCGAGTCCTGAATCCTTCATCAGGGCGTCAGGCCGACTTGTGTATGGCAGCGACATGCGGCTTCCCAACATGCTGCACGCCGCGCTGCTGCTGAGCCGATCCCGCACGGCATCGTGACCCGCATCGACTCGGCGCAGGCCGAGACACTTCCGGGCGTGATTAGGGTGTTCTCCGCATTCAATAGCCCGAATACCGCCTACAGCCGGTATCGCCTCATGCCCGGTCAGGGCTCCTGTCCTGCAGACGAGACGCTGTTCTCCTCGCACGTGCGCTTCGTCGGCGATCGTGTCGCGGCCGTCGCGGCCACGAGTCTGGAGATCGCCGGGAAGCGCTCGACCTGCTCCGGGTCGAGTACGAAGGAGCTACCGGCTCTCTTGACGCCCGCGGACTCTCTCGCACGGTCGGACGTGCGCCTGCATGCGGGTGGCAACCTCCTCCATCACTACGAGTTTGAGTTCGGGGAAGAGCAGCTCGTCGACCAGCAGTCGGTCACCGTGACCAGCTCTACAAAGACGCCCTGGCGGCAGCGAGTCTTCCACGGCCTCGCGTGCGAACTCGCGCAAGAGACGAAGTTGTTTGGACGACACCTCGCCATGGCTCTTGAAGATCTCGGTCAGCCGGACCGACCCAATGGCCACGCTCCACAATTTCGAGGGCTGGTCGCCGATGGCGCCCGCCACCTCGGTCGAGCCACCGCCGATGTCGAGGCAAAGCGAGCGCGCCTTGGGCGGTCGCCCGGACAGCACGCCCAGGCACATGAGGCGGGCTTCCTCCTTGCCCGAGATGGCTTCCAGATCGAGGCCGGCCTCGCGCTTGACCCGACGGATGATGTCGTCCCGGTTCTTGGCCTCGCGCAGGGCGCTGGTGCCCACGGCGCGCACGCGCGCCTGGTGCCGCTTGCAAATGATGGCGTAGCGGCGCAGAACACCGACCAGGCGATCCACGACAGCCGGTGGAATGATGCCGGTCTGAAAGAGCCCCTCGCCGGGACGGACGGGATCGCGCTCTTGGTGGACCGACTCGATGCTGCCGTCGGAGAATCCGCGGGCGATCTCCAGGCGAACGGCGTTGGCGCCAACGTCGATGGACGCAATCAGGGTTTCAGTCGTCTTGGGCTTCATGAGGCCTTACGCACCCGCCAATTCGCGCCGGAGCTTGCGCAACACCGACTGGCGCTGTTTGGAAACCTCGGGGTATTTCAGATCGAGCTCGGCCATGCGCTGGGTGATGATCTCCGCTACCGCCACGCGTGTGTACCACTTGTTGTCCGCGGGCACGACGTACCACGGGGCATGCTCGGTGCTGGTGTTTTCGAGCACGGATTCATAGGCCTTCATATAATCGTCCCACAGCAGCCGCTCGGCAATGTCGGATTCGGCGAATTTCCAGTTCTTGTTGGGCTTGTCAAGGCGCTTGAGCAAGCGCTTGAGCTGGGCATCTTTGGAGACATTGAGGAAGATCTTGATCGGCACCACGCCGTTGTTGACCAGATAGCGCTCGACCGCGTTGATGTCCTCGAAGCGACGCCGCCACACGTCCTTCCTGCACGGATCGGGAAGGTTCTGTTTGTCGAGCAATGGCGGATGCACCCGCACCACCAGCACTTCCTCGTAATAGGACCGATTGAAGATTCCGATGCGACCGCGCTCGGGCAGGTTTCTCATGTAGCGCCACAAATAGTCGTGGTCGAGCTCCTCGCGCGAGGGCTCCTTGAAGCTGACCACCTGGCAGCCTTGCGGATTCACGCCAGACATGACGAATTTGATCGTGCTGTCCTTGCCGGCCGCATCCATGGCCTGCAGTACGACCAACACCGCCCACTTGTCCTGGGCGTAGAGCTTGTCCTGCATCTCGGCGAGGCGGCTCCGGCACTTCTCCAGCAGCGAAACACCTTCCTTCTCGTCGCGCACGCCCTGCGTGCTGGCGGGTGAGAATTTGCGCAGCTGGAATTTCTTGCCGTTGCTGGGAACCAAAAAGTTCTGGATGTTCATGGTGGCCTCGCCCGGGGAAGTGGAATGAAGAGAATGCCTTACTCTACCCTCAGGGCAAGAGCGGCGGTTCGGCCTTTTGCGCGAGCTCCAGCGCGTAGCCCGGAAACCAGGTGCCCGCAGCCGGATCGACCATACCCCACAGGGGATCGAAGTGCTTTTGGCTGTCGCCAGCAATACCCCAAGGATTGTACCTTTCGTAGTCCCATGCACGCGTACCGCCGGTGATGTCGCACGAGCCGTCCGACTCTCCGACGGTCTTGATCCATAGGTAGGCGTCCAGCAGATCCACGCCCGTCTCCGTGGTCGGCCGCAAACCCAGGCCCGTGCCCGGCGGATTGCACCAGGCGCCCGCGGCCAGTCCTTGGATGATCGCATCGGGCTGGGCGAAGGGCGCATCCGCATAGCGAGCGACATCGAGTGGACCACGTCCGCTGCGGCCGGTGTCGATCACGAAGTGAGCAAGATCGGCCGGGCTCGAATTCGCGGCGGCGTTCTTTGCGTACCACGCCCGCGTTCGCGCCCATGCATCCCTGTCGGCCACTTCCTCATTCATAGGTTGGTTGGCACAGCGGCGAAACGCGGCGGCCGTCCCGGCATCCTTCCCGAGCCGAGTGGCGTAGTGCAGACACTTCGCGATCCAGGTTCCGTACTGGACGGAACGCGAGACGAGCTGGAAATTGGACACGTTGACGGCAAAGCCCTGCGTCCCGAGAACGCCGCTGCGATACAGACGATAGGCGGCCTCGCCCACGGGCAGCCAGGCGGCGTGGGTGCCGTCGAGATAGACGAGTGCATTCGGAGCCAGCTTGGCCAAGGTGGCCGCGGCGTAGCGAATCTGCGCGTAGGCCTCCTCGGCCGTGGCGCCCGGCGCGGGGATCGTCTTGCCGCTGGGATCGGTCGCAGTGGGCCGGCACGGATCGGCGGTGCCGTCGAGACTGATGCCGTAGGGAATCTTGCCCGTGCTGTCGGGTTCCAGGATGACCAACGCGCGCTCGTTGCCGATGCCGCGCGCGAATCCGTCGATCCACGCCTCGTAGGTGGACGTGTTCTTGGCGCCCCCGGCGCTGAAACCCGCGCAGTCTCGGTAGGGTCGGTTGCTAGCGACCAGCACGCGCAAGGCAAGATCCTGGGCGGCCCGAACCATGGCATTGCTCACGGCGCTCTGGACCTCCTCGGGCGTGCCCTTGGAAAACCAGATGGCCTGTGGCACGGCTTCCATGGCCGTGATAGCGGCAGCCTCGCGCGTGGCGTTCGACTTGGCCAAGACCGCGATCTGATCCACTGCGCCGGGATTGGGTGGCGGCACGAAAAGGCGGGCGCCGGTGGGAAAGGGACGCCTGACAAAAGCGGGCGCCCTGTGTCTCAAGGGCAGAAAACCAAAGACGAGCCCAAGCGCGATGGCCGCGCCCGAGACGGCGAGATAGGCGCGAGCGCGCCGATGCTTGGGCGGGCCTGACGAGCGGCCGATGTCCTTGTCATCGGGGGCGGAAGGTAGGGCGGAAGCGTCGACCTCGGCGCCGCTGCCCGGCGACGGCCAGACTTCGCGCTTGGCGAAAGGCGCCAGCTCGCGTGCGAAAGCCTCGACCGAATCCGGACGGGCGCGCGGATCGGAGCTGAGCGCGCGCTTCACACTCGCGGTCAGCGCCTCGGGAAGCCCCAGATCGCCGCCGTCGAGAGGCAGCGCGGGCTGCGTGCATATGTGGTGAAGGATAGCGTTGTGCGAATCGCCTGGGTGCGGCTTCTTTCCCGAGAGCAATTCATAGAGGACGGCGCCGAGGCCATAGACGTCGGTGCGATGATCCACCGTCTTCTCGCCGCGCGCCTGCTCGGGCGAAAGATAGGCGGGTGTGCCCATGATGGTCCCCGTGCGCGTCTCCGCGCTCTGCACCGCCTCCAGCTTCGCGATGCCGAAGTCGAGCACCTTGACCAGATCGGTTCCGTCCTCACGGCGGCAGACGAACAGATTCTGCGGATTCAGATCGCGATGAATGATCCCGGCCTTGTGCGCGACCCCGACGCCGCGGCAAGCCTGCCCGACAATGTCCGTGGCGCGCGACACTGGCAAACGCTCACTGCGGTCCACGAGGACGCGCAGGCTCTCGCCGGCCAGGTACTCCATGACCAGGTAGGGCGAGCCGTTCTCGGCGATGCCGAAGTCGACCGCAGCGGCGACGTTTTCGCTTTCCAGCTCGCCGGCGGCCTGGGCTTCGCGCTGAAAGCGGGCCAGGCTCTCCCTTTGCGCGGCCAGCTCGGCGTGTAGCAACTTGACCGCGAATCGACGCTTGACGACCGTGTGCTGTGCCTCGTACACGGTGCCCATGCCACCCGAGGCAAGATAGCGAACCAGTCGGTATTTTCCCCCAACGATTTCCCCTACCCTGATGCTGTAGGGCGCGCCCGTCACTTGTGCCCGCCCTCCTCTCCGCGAATGGCCTCCAAATCCACCGCGTGACTTTCCATCAGACGGTAGGCGCGCTGGCGGGTGATGCCGAGCATGGCCGCGGCGCGCGCCACATTGCCGCCCGAAGCGCGCAGGGCGGACAGCAGGGCGGGCAACTCCACGACCTCGCCAGCGGTGCGCGCTACCTCCGCGCGGGCACCGCCCTTGCCAGCGGGCGCGGCTGCCATCGGCTCGGCGGCCGGCAGGCCGATGCGCGCGGGAAGGTGCTGCGCGCGCAACAGGGATTCGCCGGGATGAAGCACCAGAAGCTGGCGGACCAGTTGCACGAGCTCGCGCACATTGAAGGGCCAGTCGTGCACGCACAAACATTCCACCAAATCGCACTCGACCGCGGGAGCCCGCCCCTTGGTCCATTCCCGCAGCATGTGTGAAAACAGATGAGGAACGTCCTCTTTACGCTGGCGCAGCGGCGGCAGGCGTACCGTAATGCCGTCAAGCCGTGCCAGCAGATCGGCGCGGAAGCGTCCCTCGCGCACGGCATCCATCAGCGGCTGCTGGCTGGCCACCACGATGCGCACGTCGACCGGCACCGGGCGAGTCTCGCCCAGTGGCTGCACCTCGCCTTCCTGAAGCACGCGCAGAAGCTTGGCCTGCAGCGAGAGCGGCAGATCGGATACCTCATCGAGCAGCAGGGTTCCGCCCTGGGCGCTACGGAAAAATCCCGGACTGGCGCGGTCGGCGCCGGTAAAGGCGCCGCGTCGGTAGCCGAACAGCTCGCCCTCGGCCAAGCCCTCGGGGAGCGCGGCGCAATTGACCGCGACCAATGGGCCCGGCCGGCCACTCCAGGCGTGCACGCTGTGGGTGACGATTTCCTTGCCCGTCCCGGTCTCACCTTCGAGCACGATGGTAAGGTTGCTCTGCGCCACTTGCCGCAAGGGCGCGACCGCCGCCTGGAAAACCGCGCCGCCCAGCAACCCAGGCGCCATTTCGCCGAACTCGCCCGGGGAAGCAGACAGCACCCCCACCCAGCCCCCCACGCGAACCACGTCGCCACACGCCAGATCGGCCGAAGCCACGGCATGACCATTCACGCGGATGCCATTGCGGCTGCCGAGATCCGCGATGCGCAGCGCGGATTCGACCGAAGCCCGCCGGATGGCCGCGTGTCGGCGCGAGACATCGTTGCCCTCCAGGCGAATCGCGCAGGTGGGATCGCGTCCAATCAACCATTCGCCCTCGCCCTCCGACCGCAATGGCACGGCGGGCATGTCCCAACGCGGGAACAGCCAGACCAGGGCGAGAATCTTCGTGCCCTCGCCGTGCCCAGGCGTACTTGTCTCCGTGATGGTCGTGGTCCCCGCAATTTGGCTCATGGTGATCACCCGATTTCATACCACAGCCGCGCGCGTGGCTGGTCCGCGGTTCGCGCGCAGCCGTTGGCGTTGTCGCTAGCAGCCTTAGCGTTTCGGGGGCCGAGAAATCATCGTGGTCTTGGATAGCTGGCAGGTGCGAAGCCCGTCGCCGGTCTGGGTGCCACTGCCGTGATCGCCTAAAGACAGACACCGTCGCCTACCCGCCGATTGCATCTCCGATGAAGGAAAACATCTTCAAAACGCTGAAACAATTCAAAGAAAAATTTTGCAATAATCTGCTCGACTCCCGCCACATACCTAGCTAAACGAGGCAGCAACGGTGGGGTCTAGACACTCGCTAGGATATCGACTGCGAACACGGCCACCGAGTTGTCCTCAAACTGGAGGTAACTATGAGCAACTCTAGAACGCTGGCTGATCTGGCAATCAGCGACAATGGATTCGTTTTCGATCCTCTGGCCGGCGCGACTTATTCTGTCAACCAGACCGGCCTTTGTGTGCTGCATTCCATCAAAGAGGGTCTGTGCAAAGATGCCATTGCACAACGACTGGCCGAACGCTTTGACAAGGCTGTGGCGGATCCCTTGCGCGACGTGGACGAGTTCTTGAGCCTGCTTCGCCAACACAGTCTGATTCCCGCGAACTTCTCAGCCGAGCGATAAGCCATGTTGATGAAACAGCCCCAATTCCCGTCGATAGGGCGATCCGGTTGCCCTGTCACGGTTGCCGTCACCGGTCTGAACGCCACGGACAATCCCGGTCCGGGCGTAGGCGTCTTGCGCAGTCTTCGAGCCGCGCAAGACGCCCACTACCGCCTCGTCGGCCTCGCCTACGACGCCCTCGATCCCGGCGTGTACGCCAAGGACTTGGCCGATGCCGTGTTCATGATTCCGTATCCGTCGCAAGGTATCGCGCCATTCCTCTCGCGCATCGAATACATCCATGCGCAAACACCCATTGATGTCGTGATTCCCACGCTCGATGCGGAGCTGCCCTCGTTTGTTGCAACGAAGTCGCGACTGCTGGAGATGGGCATTCACTGTGTGATTCCCACGCAGCAACAATTGGACATGCGGGCCAAGATCCGTCTTACCGAGCTTGGCCGAATCTCCGGGTTGCCAGTTCCGCGCGAGACCATTGTAGGTTCTGCGGCGGAAATGGCCACGGTCCACAAGAGGATTCCGTATCCCTTCTTCGTGAAAGGCCCTTTCTATGGTGCCACTCTGGCCAGGTCTGTGGACCAAGCCGTGGCAGCCTATCACAAGGCATTGGCTACCTGGGGACCGCCCGTCGTGGTCCAGGAATTCGTCGACGGAGAGGAATACAACGTCATCGCTCTTGGCGATGGCCTGGGAGGTCTGCTGGGCGCAGTCCCGATGAAGAAGATGTCACTGACCGACAAAGGCAAAGGCTGGGCCGGGATTACCATCAAAGCTCCCGCCCTGATTGAGCTTGCCGCGCAGTTCATGAAAGCGACCCAATGGGTAAGTGGCTGTGAGATCGAAGTGATTCGCGACAAGCAAGGTAACCACCACGTCATTGAGATCAATCCGCGCTTCCCGGCATGGGTCCACTTGTCGACTGCGGCCGGCATCAACATGCCCCACTTGTTGACACAAATCGCGCTTGGAAGGGCCATCATTCCTCAAAAGGAGTACAAAGTCGGAACCATGTTCGTGCGCATTTCCCTGGATCAGATTGTCGACTTCGCCGACTTCCAACAATTCATCATCTCGGGCGAGCTGGCGGGCGAGCACAACGATACCGCCGCGATGGAGGCAGCATCGTGAACGACCTAGTCGACAAACCACTCTATGAACGGCCTATCATCCGACGGCACCAGATGGGCCTGATGAACAAGTTCGGGCGCGCCACCACGGGTATGAAGCCGCAGACGGACATCGACGGTGTTTCCATCGAAGCCCTGGTCGCCGAGCATGGGTCGCCACTCTTCGTCTATTCGCAACGGACGCTCGTTGAACGCTACCGAGATCTGCGCGATTCCTTCGTTCGCCGCTATCCCAAGGTCCGCATTGCGTGGTCGTATAAGACCAACTATCTGGATGCCATTTGCAAGACGTTCCATCGAGAAGGCGCCTTTGCTGAGGTAGTATCTCCTTTCGAATACGACAAAGCCATCCACAATGGGATGAGCCCGGACAAGATTCACTGGAATGGTCCCTACAAGCCCGAGGTCGCGCTGGCACGGGCGATAGAAAACCGATCCATCATCCACATCGACAACTTGGACGAGTTTGCACGCATCGAACGCGTGGCCGCCCGCATGCGCATACGACCGAGGGTTGCCATCCGGGTGAACATGGTCATCGAAGGCATGGTCCCCTGGAGTCGGTTCGGCCTGAACCTGGAATCGGGTCAAGCCAGCGACTTGGCCCGACGAATCGCCAATGGCCGCAGTGCAGATCTGGTGGGTCTGCACTGCCACATCGGCACCTTCATCCTCGATCCCCAAGCGTACGGTCAGGCTGCAGTGAATTTGGCAAAGCTCGCCAATGGATTGCGGGACGACCATGGGATCAAACTGCAATTCATCGATCTTGGGGGAGGGTTTGCATCAAGGAACACCCTACGCGAAGGATACTTAACCGGCGAGCAGGCCACACCGACTTTCGGCCGCTATGCCGATGCCATTGTGGAAGGTTTGTCGTGTTTGAACTACCCGCTGGACGAGTTGCCTACGCTCGTCCTGGAAACCGGGCGCGCCTTGGTCGACGAGGCGGGTTACCTGGTCGCGACCGTCGAGGCCACCAAACGCTTGCCGGACGGTCGTCAAAGTTTGGTGCTCGACGCCGGGGTCAACCTGCTGTTTACCTCGTTCTGGTACAAGCACGATGTGGTGCCTGCGCAGGCATGCGGCCTCACCACCGAGCCTACCGTGATGTACGGGCCCTTGTGCATGAACATCGACGAGCTCCGGGAAACCCAGGACTTCCCGCCGCTCAACGTCGGGGACCGCGTCGTGTTTCGCAACGTCGGCGCGTACAACAACACGCAATGGATGCAGTTCATCACGCTTCGTCCGGCGGTGCTCATGGTGGGCGCCCAAGGCAGGGTTGCGAAGATTCGCAGGGCCGAGCAACTGTCCGACTTCACGGGCATGGAGTCCTTGCCCGACTGGCTGGGCTGACTTTCCCGCGCCCTTGGCAACATTCCCCATGGCAATGGCCCTTCCAACCTGGAGCGGCGCAAAGCGCGGGTCCGCTGAAATTCTACGATCGTACGCCCAGGTTTTCTTTGCGCATTCACCTTGGGTGGGGCTGCTATTGGCACTCGCCACTGCAACCGAGCCAGCCACCTTCGTGTTCGGTGCCCTCGCGGTTTT
Source organism: uncultured delta proteobacterium (assembly GCA_963723955.1). Lineage (GTDB taxonomy): Bacteria > Myxococcota_A > Polyangia > Fen-1088 > Fen-1088 > Fen-1118. Next base: position 159,625 of record CAVRSU010000027.1, on the reverse strand, counting down.
GGTCGCGGCGCTGTTGGCCAGGGCGCTCGGCCTCGATGGCGATTTGCGAGCATCGGGCTACTTCGGCTACAACGCCTTCTTGGTAGGAGCCGGGATTGGCCATCTCTATCCCGGCACGTCGCTGTCCGTGCCTATGGCGATTCTTGCTTGCGCGGTTAGCGTCATTCTCACCTCTGCGCTCCGAGCTTGGCTGACCCGTCACTTCGCCCTCCCCGTCCTCTCATTGCCCTTTCTCGCGGTCTTCTGGCTGGTGGTCTGGGCTGCACCAACCATCGGTCTCTTGCCCACGCTGCAGCCGGCCCGGCTACCTGAATCAGGCTCGCCGATCTTGGAATTCTTGCAGAACTATGCATGCTGTCTCGGCTCGGTCCTTTTCGTTCCCTCAGTCCAGGCAGGAGTCCTGGTGGCCATCGCCCTGCTGCTGCACAGTCGTATCGCTTCACTGCTGGCCTTCGGCACATTTGCCCTTCTTTCGTCCCTCAACGCCGCGTTGCCGTTGCCCCTCCCGGCTTCCGTTTTCGCAGGACTCGTCGCCAACGCCATGCTGTTGTGCATGGCCGTAGGCGGCGTGTGGTTCTTGCCATCTCGCTGGTCCGTCGTTGGGGCGTGCGCCGCCACGCTGGCATGCGTTCTCGTGACAGCCGGCCTCTACCGGCCCTTTGCGGCGGCAGGCCTCCCTGTGCTCTTTCTTCCATTCAATCTGCTTTCGTTCGCTCTGTTGCTTGCTGCGCGCGAGCGGGCCCGCGACGCCAAGCCCAAGTCCGTGGATTTCCTTCCCGGAAGCCCAGAAGAGAATTTGCACTACGTTCTCAACCAGCGCGTACGATTTCCCGAATCTCTCGTTGCCCGTTTCTATCTGCCGTTCCGGGGTCGATCGATCTGCACCCAGGGCGTCGACGGTGAACACACCCACCAGGGCCTATGGCGATACGCCTTCGACTTTCAGGTCGAGGGCGACGATGGCGAATTGTTCACAGGCTCACCGGCCGAATTGACCAGCTACCATTGTTACAAATTGCCGGTGTTGGCGACAGCAGCCGGCGTCGTGGTCAAGATCGAGAACGACATCCCTGACAATCCAATCGGGGATATGGATCTCGTCCGCAATTGGGGCAATGTCGTCATTCTTCAGCATGGCGCCGGAGTGTACTCGCTGGTCGCGCACCTCGCCCGAAGATCGATCAAGGTAAAGGAGGGTCAACAGGTTGCGCCGGGCGAGGTCCTCGGCCTCTGTGGCAACTCAGGACGCTCACCGACCCCTCACATCCATTTCCAGCTTCAGACAGGCCCCTATCCAGGTGCGGATACCTTGGCGATGGTCTTCAGCGACACGGTGATATCGGCTTCCATTGGTGAGCGACTCGAGATCGCGCATATCCCCGTCAAGGGCGATACCTGCCGCAACATCGAGCCCAGCCCCGAGCTGGCGGAGCGCTTGTGCCCCCGACCGGGTGACACGTGGCGAATGCAAAAGGACGAGCTGGTCGAGGAGATTGGGGTCAATCTGAACCTCCTTGGCCAAGTCCGCCTCAAATCCACAAAGACGACCAGCTTGGATTGCACGCGCACACCCTATGTCCAGATTCTGCACGATCCCATGCCGAAAACGGATTCCGTGCTTTTCCTCCTGCGCGCCGCTCTACCTAGAGTGCCACTTGAAGACAACGTCTCGTTGCTTTGGAAGGACCATGTACCCGCCCAGCTCGCGCTTCGTCCATCCTGGCTGGCCTCTTTCGTCTCGCTCATCGTTTCGCGCCCAGGCTTGGCCATGAGTTACACCCTGCACAAGCAGGCCGGGAACATCGTTATCGAGGGTGTATCCCCGCGCCAGGACAAAGGCGGCGTACCACTTTTGCGCACGCGGATCGTGTTCGACGCGGAGGTCGGGCCGCTTTCCATCCAGGTGCAGCTTGGTGGAGGAGAATCGCGCGCCTTGCGGTCAACCGGAGCAGGCCGACTTGCCGCCGCCTCCGTGACGAAGCTCGCCGAGTTTTCCGAAGACCCACCCCCCGACATCGCCGCGCTCGATCCGCGGCACGACCGTGTGAAATGACCTCACAACGCGTTCCCCAACGCAGCAAGGAGTCACAATGAAACCAGCCTATCTCACCCTGGCGGCAGGTCTTGCAACAGCCATTGGCCTTTCACCGTCAGCGCAAGCCGCGAAGCACTCCCCGGATCCTGGCTATTTTCAGGAGTCTTATGACGAAGAGGCCATGGGACATGATCAAGAAGCCCTCGCCGCGCTTGACAAACTCTCGTCCGAGAAGAACGGCTCCTACGTGGCATTTCTCCGCAAGGGATGGTTGCAATATCGCCTAGGCAAGAACGCCCTAGCCATCGAGGACTACAGCAAGGCCGTCGCTCTCGCTCCAAAGGCCATCGAACCTCGCCTGGGAATCCTGTTGCCCCTGATGGCCGAGAAACAGTGGTCGCCCGCGGAGAAGCATGCGCGGGACATTTTGAAGCTCGACCCGGGAAACTACCTCGCGACTCTCCGTCTGGCTTTCGTCCTCTACAACCAAAACAAGTTCGCCGAATCCCAAGCCCTTTACCAAAAGCTGGTAGACGCCTATCCCGGCGACACGGAAGCTCGAAGTGGACTCGGTTGGGCACTCCTCAAGCAGCGCAAAACCAGGGATGCAACCGCTGTTTTCAAAGCCCTGCTCGATTACGCGCCCAAAAATGCGCTGGGTCAGCAGGGGCTGGCTGCGGCTAGCGCAAAATAGCTGGCCGCAGTTCCGGACATCGACGGCTCAGGTTGGGTCTGCGGAGCTGTAGTCGACCAAGCGCCGCTCGTCGCTCGCGGCCATTACGATGGGCTTGACCGCTTCGTGCAAGGGGTGAACTTGGTAGGCATCCAAGTCGGCGCGATTCTCGAATTCCGAATAGAGCACGATGTCCGAGCAACGTCGGGCAAAGCCCGACGTCACTCACGCGCCCTCCCCCGCGCTGGCGCGCAATCGCCGAATCGCCTCGGCCACGCCCTCGGGGGCGCGGAAGATCGCGGCGCCCGCCACGAGCACGCGCGCCCCGGCCTTGACCACGGAAGCGGCGACGGGTGGGGCGATGCCGCCGTCGACTTCAATGGCGCAGTCGAGCCTGCGATCCTCGATCATCTGGCGCAACCGCGCCACCTTGGCCAACGTGTTGACGATGAACTTCTGCCCACCGAAACCCGGATTCACGGTCATGATCAGAATCTGATCGACGTCGCCCAGGATGTCCTCCAGGGTCGACAGCGGCGTGGCAGGATTGAGCACCACCGTGGCCTTCTTGCCGAGCTGATGGATGAGCTGAATCGTGCTGTGCAGGTGCGGGCAGGATTCCTGGTGGACCTGGATGTTGTCCGCGCCGGCCCTGGCGAATTCCGCGATGTAGCGCTCGGGCTCGACGATCATCAAGTGGGCCTCGATGGTCGCCTGCGTGCACTGCCTGACCGCCTCCAGGATCAACGGTCCGAACGTGATGTTGGGCACGAAGCATCCGTCCATTACATCCACGTGGAAGCGCTCGACGCCAGCCGCCTCGGCCTCCTTTATGTGGGCACCGAGCCGCGTGAAGTCCGCCGCGAGAATGGAGGCCGAGATTTCTGCCTTTGTCATGATGGCTGCGAAGGACTATGCCGCCTGCGCGGCCCACCTTCAACACGGTTTGCGACCGTTGACGATTCTCACCACCATGTCAGCGGCGGCGCTTCGCCGCTCTATGACTGGGTTTGACTGTCGGTGGCGGCGGCGGTGGTGCGACCGGCTGAACCGCGGCCGGGGCAGGAACCGGCGGCGGCGGTGGCAAGGGCGGCGGCGGATCGGGCACCACCGGTCCCGGCCGTTTGCGAAAGACCATCCAATTTCCGGACTGGGCCAAAAGCTCGACCATGCCGTGGTAGCCCCTGAACAGGTCAAAGCCCCGAGGAAGGCTGCGCACGAAGTAGTAATCGAAGATGGGCAGCATCTTCGCCGGCGAAAACGTGGCTGCTGGCTCCCAGGGCGACAGGAAGAAATTTGGCGCGACTTTCAGGTGGCATGGCATATGGCGGAGGCCGCAGTAGGTCGGTGGCACCATGCTGCCCAAGGCCGGGCGCAGGGCTGGATAGAAGCCAGGCAGGCCGAGAATGGCGGATTCAACCTGCATGACCGCGGATCTGCGCTCGAAAACCAATCCGATGGCGGCGCCCCCTGGTGGCGTCTTCTCCGCCACCGCCACGAAGCCCGCCACCTCCACACCATAGGCGCGGTAGTGCAGGTAAAGCTGGCGCCCATAGAGCACGCCGAACACCAGGGCCGGCAAGGGCAAGAGCACCACGAACAGCCCACGCAGGCGCAGCAGCCCGGCCGGCACCAGGAGCAGGAACATGAGCAGCACCAGCACGGAAAAGCGAGGGAAGAACGTCATGAGCTCCAGCTCTTGCAGGTGATGGGGCAACGCCAGGTAGGCCGTGAGCGCCCCCAGGAAACCAATCCAGCCGGCCAGACGCATGCGGCGCTTGCGCAGGAAGCGCGCCTCCCGCGCTTCGTCCGCCGCCGGCCAAGCCAAGACGCCGACCAGGACGTAGGCGACCATGATCAACACCAGCCCCTTGCAGGCCGGGACATTGACTTCATCGACGAAGGCACGCATGGCGTGCGAGGGAATCACGAGGATGCGGTTCCACAGGTCGACGAGCAGCTTCTCGCGGCCAAGGTCAGCCATGCGGTGGTGCTTGAGAAAGGCCCAGGCCAAGGCGGGGGTCAGCTTGGCTTGCCCTGCCACGGGCGGGGACGAGAAGTGCCAATAGGCCAGCCCCGCGAAGGAGGGCACGAGTGCCGTCATCGCCAAGAGCCTGCGGCGAATGGGTGCCTCCGCAAGCGCTGCAAAGGCCAGCGAGGCGCAAACTCCGTAGAGGAAATTCTGCAAGTGGCAAAGAAACAGCAGCGTAGCGACCGCCGCCGTGGCGAACCATCGTGCCAGGAAGGTGCGCCGACCCTCGCTGTACGCCAGCTTCGTCATCTGGGCCAGAAGCCACAGCACCACTGGCAGCGATAGGGCGAAGCTGATGAACCCGTAGTGCAGGGTCAGGTTGTAGGCCAGCGGAAAGACAAGCAGCGCGGGAATGCGACTGCGCCGGCAGACCGCTAGCAACGAAGCCATGGCCAAGGGCAGGCCCGCCACGTACAAGATGATGATGAGCTTGTGCGCGGCGAGCAGGCCCACGACCTTGCCCAGACCGATCAGGGCCACGAAGTGCGCAGCATAGGGGGCGATGCGCAAACCGCCGTCGTAGTAGGGCGCGTAGGGCGAGGCGGCCCGCCCCACCTTGGAAAGCATGTCGGCGGCGGCCATATGGAAGGGCAGATCGAGCCCTGGCAAGAGCCGCGTGGCGAAGAGCGGAGCCAGGAAGAACGGCAGCAAAAGCGCATAGCAGACCCCGAAACACCAAGCGTCGGAGACCTTGCCGGAAAGCAGCCAGGCCCAGGCCCGGCCGAGTATGCCCTTCCAGCGCCGAAGTGCGGATGGCCCGTCAGGACTCCACTTGTGCGAGTCCGGGCCGCGAGATTCCTTGATGCTTGTGTCCACGACGAAAGCCGCGTGCCGAAGCGCGTCTGGCGAGGTCCCGACGGACGGGCCTCAAAGCGATCTTGCGCGGCGGCCCCTGTATACAACGATTCGCGCCCAAACATGGTATAGAGTCCGCCAACTCGCCATGGGCCTGCTCGATATCTTCTCCAAAGATAAGCGCGAGGAGCGCGCGCGTGCCGGAAATATCCAGCGCGCGACCAACAAGTATTCCCAATCGGGGGATCGCTACAAAGCTATGGAGGCGCTGGCCAGCGAAGGCTCGGACGAAGCGCTCTATGGTCTCATGCGGCGCTTCGGCATGATGTACGACAAGTCTATCGAGGACGAGCAAGAGAAGGAGTGGGTGTTCGACACCCTGGTCAGCAAGGGCGAGTCAGCCCTGCCCGCGGTCAAGCGCTACCTGGCCGCCGCGGATTCGGTGTCGTGGCCGTTGCGCGTGCTGCAGAAGGTTGCACCCAGCAAAGACGCTGAGCTTGACGCCATCGCCGAGGTGCTGGCGCGACACGAACCCGGCTACGAGCGCGACCCCACCAAGAAGATCCAACTCATCCGCCACCTGGGCCTGATGAAGCACAAGCGGTCGCCCGAGCTCGTGGCCCCCTACCTTGGCGACATGGATGAAGGCGTGCGCTTCACCACCGTCGAGGCGCTGCTGGGGCTGAAAAACGAAGAAACGGCCCGCGACAAGCTGCTCGAGCTCTTTGTTTCCGACAGCGAAGAAAGCCTGCGCCTGCGCATCCGCATCGCCGAGGGCTTCGCGGAGCTGGGGTGGCTGGCACAAGGCCACCGCGGCGGCGTCGAGAAGAAGTTGCCCGACGGATTCCAGCTCGACCGGGAAGGTCACATCCTAAAACTGAAGAAGCCCGAGTAATGCCGCGACGAACAGACATCAAGAGCGTCCTTCTTATTGGTTCCGGCCCCATCGTGATTGGGCAAGCCTGCGAGTTCGACTACTCGGGTGCGCAAGGCGTAAAGGCCCTGCGCGAGGAAGGCTTCCGCGTGGTGCTGGTCAATTCCAACCCGGCCACCATCATGACCGACCCGGAGCTCGCCGACCGAACCTACGTCGAGCCCCTGACCCTCGATATCCTGACCAAGATCATCGAACGTGAGCGGCCCGATGCACTCTTGCCCACCCTGGGCGGGCAGACCGCGCTCAACCTGACCATCGAGCTCTTCAAAGCCGGCGTGCTGGCCAAGTACGGCGTGAAGCTGATCGGCGCGCAAGTCGCCGCCATCGAGAAGGCCGAGGATCGCGACCTGTTCAAACAGGCCATGCACAACATCGGCCTCAAGGTGCCGCTGTCGGGCTACGCCCATTCCCTCGTCGAAGCGCGCGCCATTCAAGCCGAGATGGCGACCAAGATCGGAACGGGCTATCCCGGTCATCTTGCGACCTTCCTTCACGCTCGGCGGATCGGGCGCGGCCATCGCCTGGAACGCCGAGGAATTCGACGCCAAGGTCAACTGGGGCCTGCAGCAAAGCCCGCGCGGCGAGGTGCTGGTCGAGCAATCGGTGCTGGGCTGGAAGGAATACGAGCTGGAGGTGATGCGCGACGGGAAAGACAACGCCGTCATCATCTGTTCGATTGAAAACTTCGATCCCATGGGCGTGCACACCGGCGACTCCATCACCATCGCGCCGGCCATGACCTTGACCGACAAGGAATACCAGGTCATGCGCGATGCCTCGCTGGCGGTGATTCGTGAGATCGGCGTCGAAACCGGCGGATCCAACATCCAGTTCGCGGTCAATCCCAAGACCGGCGACATGATCGTCATCGAGATGAACCCGCGCGTGTCGCGCAGCTCGGCCCTGGCCTCGAAGGCGACCGGGTTCCCTATCGCCAAGATCGCGACCAAGCTGGCCGTCGGCTACACCCTGGACGAGCTGCCCAACGACATCACCCGCGAAACCATGGCCTGCTTCGAGCCCACCATCGACTACGTGGTGACCAAGGTGCCGCGCTTCGCCTTCGAGAAGTTCCCGGGCGCAGATTCCACGCTAGGCCCGCAGATGAAATCCGTGGGCGAGGTCATGGCCATCGGCCGCACCTTCAGGGAATCGCTGGGCAAGGCCCTGCGCTCGCTGGAGATCGGCCGCTGGGGTTTCGACCTCGACCGCGTGCCGCCGCTCGAAGAGCTGAAACGCCTGATCCACGAGCCAGGCCCAGATCGGCTGTGGCAACTGGCCGAGGCTTTGCGCGCTCGGACTTTCCATCGAGGAAGCGCACGCCATCACCGCCATCGACCCGTGGTTCTTGGAGCACGTGCAGGCCCTAGTCCAAGAGGATGAATCGGCGCGCAAGGATGGCGCCAGGTTGCTCGACGATCCGGTCTCGCTGGCGCGCCGCAAGCGCATGGGCATGTCCGATCGCCGCCTGATGAAGCTGGCGGGCGTGAAAGAGGAAGACGTTCGTCAGGCACGCATCCGCTATGGCATCAGGCCCGTATTCAAACGGGTCGATACCTGCGCCGCCGAGTTCGAGGCACACACGCCGTATCTCTATTCCACCTACGAAACCGGCAGCGATGCCGAGCCGGCCGCCGAGTCCGAGGCGCGTCCAACCGGCAAGAAGAAGATCGTGATCCTGGGCGGCGGTCCCAACCGCATCGGCCAGGGCATCGAGTTCGACTACTGCTGCGTGCACGCGGTCATGGCTCTGCGCGAGGATGGCTACGAGACCATCATGGTCAACTGCAATCCAGAGACGGTCTCGACGGATTACGACACCGCCGACCGCCTCTATTTCGAGCCGCTCACCCGCGAAGACGTTCTGGAAATCATCGACGCCGAGAAACCCGAAGGCGTCATCGTCCAGTTCGGCGGGCAAACGCCGCTGCGCTTGGCCGTGCCGTTGCAAAAGGCGGGCGTGAAACTGCTCGGCACCAGCGCCGACGCCATCGACCGCGCGGAAGATCGCCAGCGCTTCGGCGAGCTGGTGACCAAGCTTGGTCTGCGCTCGCCGGCCTGGGGCACGGCCCACGGCCTGGAAGAGGCGCGGGTCATCGCCGACCGCATCGGTTATCCGGTCATGGTGCGTCCGTCGTACGTGCTCGGCGGGCGCGCCATGGAAATCGTCTACGATGCCTCGGGTTTGGAGACTTTCGTGGGCCGCGCCCTTGAGGCCGGCCGCAAGGAAAGCCTGGCCACCGGCGGCGGCAAAGGCGACGAGTCCGCGCCAATTCTCGTCGACCAGTTCCTACGCGATGCCATCGAGGTCGACGTGGACGTGGTGGCCGACGGACAGGACGTGGTCATCGGCGGCGTGATGGAGCACATCGAGGAGGCCGGCATCCACTCGGGCGACTCGGCCTGCTCGCTGCCGCCCTTCTCGCTGCCCGCTGCCATCGTCGACGCCATCAAGGAGCAATCGCGAGCCCTGGCGCGCGAGCTCGACGTGCGCGGTCTGATGAACGTGCAGTTCGCGGTGCCACGCGATGGGAGCGGTATCTTCATCTTGGAAGTGAATCCGCGCGCTTCGCGCACGGTGCCTTTCGTATCCAAGGTCATCGGCGTTCCCCTGGCCAAGATAGCGGCCAAGATTGCCGCAGGCCGCACCCTGCGCGAGATGGGCGTCAAGGAAGTCGTGCCGAGGCACATCGCGGTGAAAGAAGCGGTGTTCCCGTTCGTGAAGTTCGGCGGCGTCGACGTTTTGCTCGGACCTGAGATGCGCTCCACCGGCGAGGTCATGGGCATCGACCGCAGCTTCGAGGCGGCCTTCGCCAAGAGCCAGCTCGGGGCTGGGATGCGCTTGCCTGTTCCGAGCGGCAAGACCATGACCGCGCTGATCGCGGTCAAAGACAGCGACAAGGATCTCGCCATCCCCGTGGTGGCCAACCTGGTGAACCTAGGCTTCCGCATCATGGCCACGGGTGGCACCCATGCACGCCTGGCTGCAGCCGGCGTGGCCTGCGAACGGGTCAACAAGGTCAGCGAGGGGCGACCCAACTGCGTGGATCGCATGCTCGACGGTGACGTGCACCTGGTGGTCAACACCACCGCTGGCACAGCGTCCATCCAGGATTCCTTTTCCTTGCGGCGAACCGCGCTCATGCGCGGTCTGCCCTACTACACCACCATGTCAGCCGCCCGCGCGGCCGCTGACGCCATCGCAAGGCTGAAGTCGGGCAGTATTTCGGTCTGCTCGCTCCAGGAATACCAACATGGCTGATCGCTATCCCATGACCCCGGCGGGGCAAAAAAAGCTGCGCGACGAGCTCAAGCGCCTGCGTGAGGTCGAACGGCCGAAGAACGTTCAAGACATCGAAATCGCGCGTGCCCACGGCGACATTTCGGAAAACGCCGAGTATTCGGCCGCGAAAGAGAAGCAAGCCTTCATCGAGGGGCGCATCCGCGAGGTGGAAGGCACCATCGCGCTTTCCGAGGTCATCGATCCGGGCAAGCTGTCCGGCACCCGCGTGGTCTTCGGCGCCACGGTCCGGCTGGCCGACACCGAAAGCGGCGACGAAACCGTGTACAGCATCGTGGGCGACCACGAGGGCGACATCAAGGAAGGCCGCATCGCTATCTCCGCGCCGCTGGCGCGTGCTCTCATCGGCCGCGAACAGGGCGACACGGTCACCCTGCGCACGGGCAAAGGCTCGCGCGAATACCAGATTCAAGAGATCAAGTTCATTCCGGTCGAAGATGTCTGAAAGACCTCTCGACAACAGCTAGCAGTTCATGAATCGCATCCGAGCTGTCGTCCTCGATCTGGGCAACGTCCTCGTCTTCCACGACGATCTGGTCCTGTTTCAGCGCATGTCCGCCTGGGGCGGCGCGAAGCCCGAGCACATCCGTACGCGTATGTTGAAGCTGTGGGATGCCGTCAACCGCGGCGATTTGGCGGGCGACGAGCTTCGCCGCGCCATCTGCGAAGTGGCGGGATCGAAGGTTCCCATGCCGCCCGAGCCCTTCTTCGCCATGTGGAATTGCCACTTCCGCGTTCACCACGAAATCTTGCCCATGGTCGAGTCCTTGCTCGGCCGGGTGAAGGTGGTGCTCTTGTCCAACGTAAACGAGATGCACTGGCGCTTCGTGCGCCCGCTCATCCCCCTGTTCGAGCGGTTCGACGATCTGGTGCTTTCCTACGAGCTGCGCATGGCCAAGCCCGACCCCGAAATCTTCCAGACCACGCTCTCCCGCTCTGGGCTGCGCGCCGAAGAAACCGCCTACTTCGACGACGTTCCTCGCTACATCGAGGTGGCATCCACGCTCGGAATCCATGCCCGCGTGTTCACGGATGCGCCGACCTTTCGCACCCAACTCGCGGAACTGGGTATCTCGGTCTAGTCGATTCCGCCCGCTTCACCGCCCGCCTCGATATCGGCGGAATCCATGACAGAAGCCTCGCTCGCACTATCCATGGAGCTCATGAGGACAAGATCGGACCCGCTGTCTAAAGTCGATGCATTCGTCCCAGGTGATGCGACGGATGCATCATCGACCGAAAAATTGCACGACACGAAGCATTGGCCGTTGCCCGCTTCTCCTCTCACACAGCAGATAAGGCCACTCCCACAGTCCGAGTTGACCTGGCAGCGTCCGCCTTCGTTCTGGCCGCAAGCGGCGAATAGGAGAAGGGCGGCCGTCAGGCCGAGAAGGCAGGTCGGTAGGCCAAGGATCCGTTGCATGGGGGGCTGGCTTACCACCCTCGTTCGCGTTCGTAAAGCCCGGTCCGTGCTAGTTTCGGCCCATGTCACGCCGCCCACACCCAGTGTTCTCGTCCATCGCGCTGGCTGCCGCATTGCTAGCGGCCTTCGTTCTTCACGCTGGACCGAGCAGGAAAGCAACCCCACACGAGCGCGAGGCCCGTGCCTTTCTCGAAACCGTGACCGGCCTCGTGCAGCCGCTGCACACCGTGGCCAATCAAGCCGCGTGGACCGCTTCCACCGACGTGACGGCCGAACACACGGCCGCCCGCACCACCGCGGAAAAAGCCCTGGCCGCGGTCGCGGGGTCGAAACTGGTGATCGAGAAAACGCGAGGGCTGCTCAAACAGAAAAGCGACCTGGATCCTCTCTCGCTTCGCCAGCTCGACAAGCTGCTGCTGGCCGCCGCCGACAGCCCGGCCACCATCCCTGAGGTCGTCGCCAAGCGCATCGAGGCCGAGTCCCGCCAGTCCGCGATTCTCGACGGCTACACCTTCTGTCTACAAACCAATGCTGCCGGCGCATGCGTGCGTCCCACCTCGGCCAACGACATCGACGACCTCCTTCGCAAGTCGCGCAACCTCAAGGAGCGCGAGCAGGCGTGGGTGGCGTCGAAGGAGATTGGACGCAAGCTCAAACCAGGCCTGAGCCGAGCTGCAAGGCCTGCGCAACCAGGTCGCGCGCGAGATGGGCTACTCGTCCTTCTTCGCCCTGCAAGTCGCGGACTACGGCATGACGCGTGCCGGAGATGATGGATCTGGTCGACGGTATGCTGGCCGCGGTCGCGCCCATCTACGACGGCCTGCACTGCTTCGCCAAGCACACCCTGGCCGAGCGCTACAAGCAACCGGTGCCACGCCTAATCCCGGCGCACTGGCTCGGCAACCGCTGGGCGCAGTCGTGGCCGGGCCTCATCGACAGCGCCAACCTTGATCCCTTCTTCAAGAGCAAGAGCCGCGAGTTCATCGTGCGCACCGCCGAAGACTTTTACGTCTCGCTCGGTTTTGCGCGCTTGCCTGAGAGTTTTTGGCAAAAATCCGATCTCTTCCCGGTGGACCGGGGATCGGCCCGCAAGAAGAACAGCCACGCCTCGGCCTGGCATATCGATGGCGAGAGCGACGTCCGTTCCCTCATGAGCGTCGAGCCCAACCAGCAATGGTTCGGCACCGCCCACCACGAGCTCGGCCACATCTACTACTACATGTCCTATTCGCGGCCCGAAGTTCCGTTCCTTCTGCGCGCGGGCGCCAACCGCGCCTTTCACGAGGCCGTCGGCGAGCTGGCCCGCCTTGCCAGCGAGCAGATGCCCTACCTGCGCAAACTGGGCGTGGTCCGCCAAGGCCAAGAGCCCGATCCCGCGGGCTGGCTCTTGCAATCGGGACTCGATTCGGTCGTCTTCCTGCCCTTCGCGGCCGGCACCATGACCCACTTCGAGCACGACCTCTACGAAAGCGAGCTGCCGCCCGCGGAGTGGCAAGTGCGCTGGTGGCAGTACGTCGCGCGCTACCAGGGCGTGCAAGCACCCAAGGCCCGCGGCGAAGAGCTCTGCGACGCCTGCACCAAGACCCACATCAACGACGATCCGGCGCAGTACTACGACTACGCCCTGGCCAGCCTCATCAAGTTCCAGCTGCACGACCACATCTGCACCAAGATCCTCAAGCAGGATGTGCGCGCGTGCGACTACTCGGGCAACCAGGACGTCGGAAAATTCCTGCAGAAAATCCTGGCCAAGGGCGCCACCCGCGATTGGCGTGAGGTCATGCGCGAGGCCACGGGTGAAGACATCGGCCCGCGCGCCATGCTCGCCTATTTCCAGCCGCTGGTCGCGGATTTGGAGAAGCGCAACCTAGGCCTCGACTGTTCTCGCTGAAGTCTCTATGGGCAGGTGCCGGCCCCTGTGCACGTTCCGGTGGTGCAGGTGTTGCCGGCGCAACAGGACTGTCTCTTGCCGCCACAGGCCACGCAGGAGTACGTGTAGCCGCCGGCCGCCGCCTGACAGCGGTTCCCGGCCGAGCACGTCCCCGTGCCTGGGCCGGTGGCACCACAGCAAGGCTGATTGGGTCCGCCGCAGGCGGCACATTGACCCTGCGCCGATGTGAATTGGCATGTGGTGTTGGGGGCCGTGCACCGATAGCCGGAGCAGCACGGGTCGCTGGCGCCCCCACAGGATCCGCAGGCACCTAGCGAGCACGCTCCAGCGATGCCGCCGCCGCAGGGGCTGCCCGACGCCACACACGTCGCGGTGCCGGTCGCGGTAGCCGGGGCTACGCAACAACCGCCATCCGAACACGCATTGCCCGCACAGCAGACCTGTCCATCTCCGCCGCAGGTCGAGGCGGTTGTTCCGCCCGTGCCACTGATGCCGCCGGTTCCGCCATCTCCCCCGGTCGCCATCCCACCGGTGCCGCCGAATCCGCCGCTCGCAACGGGTGTTCCACCTGCCCCACCGCTGGCTGGACTCGTGCCTCCCGCGCCCCCGGTTGTTACCGTCGATCCTCCGAGCCCACCGCTGCCCGCCGCAGATCCGCCCGTGCCGTCAGGCAGGCCACCCGCGCTCGGGCTCCCGCCGCTGCCGACCAACGTCCCGCCCGTGCCCGGGCTCCCGCCGCTGCTGACCAATGTCCCGCCCGCGCTCAGGCTCCCGCCGCTGCCGACCAATGTCCCGCCCGTGCTACTGGCATCGGTGCCGGCTGCGCTGTTGGCGTCCGCGCCTCCTGTTCCTCCCGTATTGACCAATACACCGCCACCACCGTCGGAGGGCGGCGCGGTCACCCCCCTGCCTCCGCTGCCACCTGTTGCCTGGCCAATAGAGCCGCCTGCGACCGGAGATGCTCCGCCGCTACCAAGGTTGAGCGTGCTACCGCCGGAGCCACCCGGGCCCATAGCGTCTTGCTTCGCTACGCCAGTGCCTCCCGTTGCGATGGCTCCATTCGACAACCCACGCTTGTCGGTGGAACACGCCGCGCCTACCAAGGCACTTGAGATCACGATGGCAAGGAGGGCATGCCAGCCCCACCACGACGTCAGGAACTTGCGCGTATTCATCGAAGAGCCTCCGGAACAACTCCTGCTCAAGCCGCTGGGAACGCCCACCATTCCCGCACCGCAGAATTGTTGACCCTCAAATTGTATCCTAAACAACGTCATCAATCTAGGAAGATAGCGAAATGCCCCAAAGGGTCTACACGTGAGAGGGCCGAAATCCTGCCTCGTCATCATGGAGTTCTTGAAGAGGGCGCGAAAAAGCGCCCTCGCTGAGACACGATGCATGCGCACACGATCTCGCACCTACACCGTCATCCATCGGATGCGGGGTGTGCAGTCTTCTGCCAGCCGCACCTACGCGGGACGGTGGAGCACGCGTGGGCGTCTGTCACTCGCGTCGCGCAGTTTCCTCGGTGAAGTAGGCACTGCGGTGGCGGGCGTCGGGAAGGTGGGAATCCCAGCACGCGGGCGAGCAGAACACGAGCTTGATCTTGCCCGAGTTGCAGGTGGAAACCGAACAGCGAATCACCTTGCCGCCAACTGGAATGGGCTTGCGGCACATGGAACACATGAATGCGGTACTGCCAGTCATGGTCCGCTGTTTACCACAGACTGGGTATGACGATCCTCGGTCAGAATGGGCGGCTTGCCGAAGCGCACGCGCATCCTGTTGACCGATGCCAGCACGTGGGGTTCACGCAGAAGGCGAAGCTCCATGGAACGCTTGCCGGGAAAATCCACAAGTCCCAAGCCCACCAGCATGAAGAGAACGCCCGGCCCTGGCACGAGCGGCAAGGCCATGATGAACCCGACCACGAACACGAGCACGCCAAGAAAATTCTTCGCCACAAGCAGCGTCAGCCTCAAGGCCCGGTGCGATTGCCAGAAACCTCGCCGGTCTGGGGTTCGCACGAAGAAATCCGACGGCAATCCGACCACCACGGCCACACCGAGGAGAAAGGACGCCAGCGGCACACCCAACCCAAGCGCTAGCCCAACCGGCCAACCCAGCGCCCGGTAGTGTTGCAACCCGTGTCGAAGAAAATCGAACACCTGGGCGCATCTTCCGCCAACGTGGCTCAAGAGGGAAGCAACCTTCCTCGTACCTGCGTTTCGGCGTGCTACGCGCGCTTCCAGTTTCGCCCGCTGCCGACCAATTCGACGAGTAGCCAGGCGAGCCTCGATGCGCGCTCGACATGGGCACCGGTGGCGCGAGCCAGGGCTCGCTTGGGCATCCCGGGTACCGTGGCAGTGTCTGGATCCTCGACGATTGCGCAGCCGCCTGCCGAATAGATGGCGCCCAATCCCTCGGCGCCATCGCTGCCCATGCCGGACAGAACCAAGCCAAGACTGTGCTGCCCGAAGGCCGCGGCGAGCGAGGTCAGCAGCACCGTCGCCGACGGACGAAAACCGTTCACGGGCGAGGTCGTCCGCAGTGCCACCACACCGCCGGTGTGGATCTCCATATGCGCGTCGTCGGGGGCCACGACGATTTCGCCCGCAACCAGCACCTGCCCCTCCCGTCCCAGACGGACGGGCAGCGGGGAATCCAGAGACAGCCAATGGGCGAAGGACTCGGCATAGCCACGCTCGGTATGCTGAACGACAACAATGGGCACGGGAAAATCGGCCGGCAACCCGCACACCAGATCGCGTAGGACCCGCGGCGCCCCGGTCGATCCCACCATGCCGGCGATGGACACTTGCACGGGATGGATGGGGTCCAAGCGGGGCCCACTCCCATCATCCACCAGCGACACGCGGATCTTCTCCACCGGGGTGCTCGGCGACGGAAAGAAGCACTGGCTCTGAGCAGCTTCGCTCGCCAGCCTACGGACGGTGACCGCCAGCTCCAGCGCGAGCGCATCGTCAAAACCGGCGGCGGGTTTGGGAAACACCGCCAGCGCGCCCTTGCCGAGCGCCTCGACGGCCAGGGCGCGGGAATCGCCGCCGTCGCGCGCGATGACGACGATCGGGGTTGGCCGTACGCGCATGATTTCCTCGGTGGCGCACAGGCCGTCCATCACCGGCATGACCATATCCATAGTCACGATGTCCGGCCGCAACTCGCGCACACGCTCGATGGCCTGGCGGCCATCCCCAGCTTCCCCCACCACTTCGATGTCGTGGGTCCGCTCGAACGCCTCGCGCAGCACCGCGCGGATGAGGGGCGAATCGTCCACCACCAGAACGCGCGTCTTCATGTCCTGGCCACGAAGGGTCGAATGGTTTGCCACAGCAGGGCTTGGTTGAAATCGCTCTTGTCGATATAGGCCGACATGCCCGCCGCCATGGCGGCACGCCTTTCCGGCTCGCCGCCGCGCATGGAGATAGCCACCACCGGAACGTCCTTGGAACCTTCCCGTCCACGCAGCGTGCGCACCAATTCCAATCCGTCGAGGCGGGGCATGTCGATGTCGGTGACCACGATGTCCACGCGCGCGTGCGACGCGAACAGCGCCAGGGCTTCCTCGCCGTCACCCGCCACCAGAACCTGCAACCCGCACGAGCGCAGTGCCCGCGCGATGATGTCGCGAACCACAGGCGAATCGTCGGCCACCAAGGCCACGCAGCCCGCCGCTTGAGGGACTTCGAAGTCGGCCTCGGTGGCGACTCGCTTTGCCCGCAAGCGAGACAGCAGCACCAACTCGGCGGCCTTGAGCACCAGCGCCAGTGCGCCTTCTTCCACGATCACGGCCGCGGCCACCAGCGACAGCTTCTCGAAGAACTTGCCCATGGGTTTGAGCATGACCTCGCGTTCGATGTGCCCCGTGGTTCCGGTCAATGCCACCAGATCCGCGCCACTTTGCGCGATCACGATGCGCGCACTCCCACCCGGGGTCTGAGGTTCGTCGAGAACCTTGCCGAGATCGAGCACGGGCACGACGGTGCCGGCGAACTGGATGGACGGCCCGTCGGGACCGTCGCCGTGTTCGATGGTGCTCGACAGGACCAGACTGCGCACCGAAGCCGCGGGCAAGGCGTAGCTGCCCATGCCTACGCGAAACAGAACCACGCGCGTGATAGCCACCGTGATGGGCACGTCGATGTCGAAGGTGGTGCCGCGCCCAAGCTCGGATCGGACATCCACCTTGCCGCCCACATTTTCGACCACGTCGAGCACGATGTTGAGCCCGATTCCGCGCCCTGAAACTTCGGAGACTTGTTCGCGGGTCGAGAAGCCCGCGGCAAAGATGGTGCGAAGAATCTCTGGTTCGCTGGCGGTGCTTGCCACAGCGGAATCCAGAAGGCCGGTGGCAAGCGCCCGCCTGCGCACGGCCGCCACATCGATGCCGCCTCCATCGTCGGAAACGCGCAGGTGAAGGCGTTGCCCGACCATGCCCGCGGTGATGCGAACGGTGGCCTCGGCCGGCTTTCCGGCCTGCACGCGCTGCTCGGCCGGCTCGACCCCGTGGTCGATGGCATTGCGCAGGAGGTGCAACAGGGGTTCCTCGAGCATTTCCAGCAGTGCCTTGTCGACCTCGATCTGCTCGCCCTCGATTTCGAAGCGAACTTGGCGGCCGAGGGATCGGGCTAGGTGGCGCAAGGGCACAGGGAAGTGATCGAGCAAAGTCGCGAGCGGGATCATGCGCAGCTCGCGGGTGGTGCCGTCGAGATCGCCGATGAAACGTTCGAGATCATGGGTCTCGTCGCGCAAACGCGATTCCATGTCGGAAAGTCCGGCTACGATGCTGGCTAAGACCTTGGCGGTCTCCTCGCTGGCGGCGAAGGGCAGCCCGCCTTGCCGGATGCCCTGGGCCGCTTCGCGCAGGCGCCG
Source organism: uncultured delta proteobacterium (assembly GCA_963723955.1). GTDB lineage: Bacteria > Myxococcota_A > Polyangia > Fen-1088 > Fen-1088 > Fen-1118. The sequence continues at coordinate 141,645 of CAVRSU010000027.1, read as the reverse complement.
CGTGCTTCGGGTGAGCTGGCGCCAACGAACGCTGGAAAGAAGCAAGTCGGACACCATGCCGCGCAGGTGATCGATCTTTTCCGCGGTAACCCGGACCGAGCTCTCCTTGCGCGCCACAACCGGCGTGGGTGTCGTGCGGCCCGTGCCATCGGCGTGGGTGGTGATGGGCGTCGGAGTCCGCGCGGACGGGACCTTGGCTGGTGCCGGCGTAACCGACGCGGGCGCGCCCACGCGCGAGTCCAGCGCCCTTCCCACGAGCGCCGCCACGCGTGCGATGAAGGCGTCGGCCTCAAGCGAGAGCGCATCGGGTTCGCCCTGGGTGAGTCGCAACACCAGATCCAGCCCGTTCAAGATCAAATCGCCGTCGCGCTCGGCCGGTCCTTCGCCCCGATCGCGAACCAACCTTGCATAGTCTTCCACCGCGTGGACGAGCTTCGATGCCAGCGCGAACCCGATGAGGCTGGCCTCGCCCTTGAGGGTGTGTGCCTCGCGCAGAAACGCCGCTGGATCGCCGGAGCCCTGTTCGAATTCGATCCACACCAGGTTGAGCTTGCCAACACGTTCCGCGGCCACCTGCCGGAACATCTCCACGCGCCGTTGCCTTCTGGCCTCCTGATCGATGGCCACGGGACCTACTCCGCCTGAAAATTCCCAGTGCCCGCGTCCGATACGCCCGCGGCTCTGTGGCCAGCTTGATCGCGCCAGGGTTGGTTGAGACTGTTGCTGCTGCTGCCTACCAATCGGTCGAGGCGCAAAGCCGCGTGGACCAGATCCTGGGCCGTGGAGGCGGTCTGGCGCGTGCTCGACATGGCCTCGGAAACCGTTGCCGCCATGTCGTCCATGCTGCGCCCAACCTGTTCGGTGGCCTTACGCTGCTTTTGCGTGACCAGGGCGATGTCGCGCGCCGAGCGCGTGGTTTCCTCGGAAAGCGCGATGCCTTCTTGTCCTGCTTGCACCGCAGACTGTGAAGCCGAGCGCATGTCGTTCATCAGCCGCCGAATGCCCGCCACCGATTCCATCACGCTCTCGGCCAAGCGGCGCATCTCGGCCGCGACCAGGGTGAAGCCGCGCCCCGCTTCGCCGGCCTTGGTACCTTCAAGCGCGGCGTTGAGCGCGAGCAGATCGGTGCGATCGGCGACCTGCATGATGGCGGCGAGAATTTCCGCGACGCGCTCGGCGTGGTTGTTGAGCTCTCGAATCCGGTGGGCGACGTCTCGGTTTCCCGTCACCGTGCGTTCGGCATTGCCGAGCACCGCCGACGAGCTCTCGGCGATCTGTTGCGCCGAGGCCATCATCATCTCCATCGTGCCGCGGGTCTCGTCGATCGCCGAGACCTGCTGGCTGCTCGCGGTCTCCTGGCTGCGCGCCAGTCCCGCTAGATTCTGCGACAGTCGGGTCAGCTTCTTGGCCAATTCCAACATGGGCCGCGCGATGGTCCCCGAAATCACCCAGGCGGAAAGGAACCCGATAAGCAAGATCACCATGCTGAAGCTCACCACCGTGCGCGTGCTGGTGCGGATTTCCTGGTTGATCGATTGTCGCGAAAACCCGGCCACCAGCGTACCGATATCCTTGCCGTTCGAGCGAATGGGTTCGAGCACGTGCAGAAGCTCGCCCCGTTGCTCGACCCGAGTGGAATCCGAGTTTTCCAAGAGCTCAACGCTGCCCGCGGGCAGGTGCATTTCGGCGTGGCGCAGATACACCGAGCCGTCGGCCTTGAGCACGACGACGTAGAGCAGATCCTTGTGCCCTTTGATGGCCGCCAGCGAGTTTTCCGCCTGGGACTTGTCGAGGTCGAGATCGACGGCCGGGGCGATCAACTTGGCCAAGATGCCGGAAAGCCCCTTGGCGCGAGTTTCGAGCGCCTGCGATGCGATGGTTCCTTGTCGCTCGATCAAATACCATGCGAAGATCAGGGTGAACGCCAGGAACAGGCCTGTGAAGGTGAGAACGAGCTTGGTGCGAAGGCCGGGAGCTCTCATGGTTCCACGCCTTCCGAAGGTGAAAGGATTCCCGCTAGCCTCGCGGCGGTCGCGATCAGGATCGGGGCGTCGAGCAAAGACACCCGGTTGCCGTGCCAATCGAATTCTTCCCGCACAAACGCGGGACCGCCAGGAGACCGGTCGGGACCTGGCTCGGCCGTGGGAACGTACTCGGTCATGCCGTGGATGCCCTCGGCCACCACCGCCATCTCGTACTCTCCGTCTCGTACGACCACCAGGCGCGGAGGCGTGGCTGGGCTTTCGCGCGAAAGCATGCCATGACCGCCAATCATCTCTTGCAAACCAACCACCGTGACCAGACGGCCACGCAGGCTGGTGACGCCGAGGATGTGGCTTGGCGCCTTAGGCACGCGGGTGACCTCACCTTTCAAGGCTACTTCTTCTATCGCCCGTACGTCCACGCCAAACCAGCGCGTTCCCAGGTGCAGCAGCATGAGCGTGGTGCTGGCGGTCTCCCCGGCTGGGCCATTTTGCGCCGGCATGGCAGCCGTGCGCTCGCTGCGCGCGATGTCCTTCTCGTTCATTCAAACATGTCTCGGCAGATGGAACTGACCCGGGTCACCACCGCGACGGCGCCCGCCAATTTGGACACGAAGGCGTCCGGCTTGATGTCGATCAGTCGGTCGTGTAACTCGGTTTCGGCACGCCCGGAGACCAAAATCAAGGCCGTGTGTCGCTCGCCCGCATCGGCGCGGAACCTGCGGCACAATTCCGCGACGTCCAGGTTGGGCATATGCACGTCGCTGACCAGGATGTCGGGGGCGAAGGTCGAGAAGAGCTCGGTCGCCCTCTCCAAGCTCGATGCCACGCGCACACTGAAGTCGTGCATTTCGAACACATCCGCGAGCGCCAGCGCCGCGACCTGGCTGTCGTCGACGATCAGCAGCTTGCGCGGGCCAGCTGGCGCGATCCGCTGGGCCGCGCTGACCTTGCTGTCGTGGGCCTCCGAAGCCTCTTGCAAGAGGTAGCCGAGCCGCCGCAGCGAACGCATGCAGGGCACGAGAGCGTCAGCTTTGCCCGCCGCCAACAGGCGCGCCGCTCCTTCGCCTTCACTGGCGGCTTTGGACAATTCGGGGCGATCCAACATGGCCGCCTCGCCCGCGATGGTGTGCAGATCCGCGGCGAGTTGCAGGGCCGCGTCCGGGGTTGGCTTGCTGATCGCCGTCATGCCAGTCACGACCTTGTGGCGGGCGGATTGCAGCAGCCTAGAGAGCATGGCTTCGCTTACAAGTGTGGACATGGACCCTCCCAAAACCATCGACGCCTTCTTTGGCAACCTTTAGCATTGCGCAATCGTCAGGACGACGCCACACCATACTGCTGCAGCGCTATGCCCCCAGCCTGACACCAAAGCCGTAGTGCTGGGAGTCTTCGCTACTTGACCGTGCTGGCGTCCTTGGCTTCCCAGGCCACCTCGACTTTGCCGATGGGCGAGGCCACGCGCAGGATCATGCGTCCAGATTGGGGCCCGATGAATGATTCGCCAGCGCCCTCGGGGCGCACGAACCGGAGGGTGTAGGTCTTGGAGAAAAGCGTGCGCGTGGGAAAGAACTCGGTTTCGTAGACATCAGGAAGCTTCTCCAATTTGATAGACGTGGGGGCCAGCTCGGCGCCGGTCCCATCGAGCAACGTGATCCGCCACGGAGACGTCCTACGATCCAGGTCGTTCCACCGGTCGGTCGTGCTCTGCGCAACCATGTGGATCTCGTACACGGCGCGCGCCGTCTCCTGCTGCGACTTGGCCAGTTGCTCGCGCTCGGCGTCCGCCAGATCGTAAACCTTGGCGTACTTGGCCACGTACGCCTGGCGGAAATCCCAACTCTTGAATGTGGCCCAAATCTCCATCGCGGTTCCGATATCTTGAACGAGCTTCGCGTGGCGCGTCCACGCTTCGAAAGCCACAGGATAGTCATCGTTGCGATAGCTCTTGGTCTCCTCGGAAAAATCGACGACGGACGGCCGGGACGTGGCGCATCCGACAAGTAGCGCGCACAGCGTGCAGGCCTGGCGCAGCCTCACGTGAACTCGCGCCTCCGAAATAGGGTGACCAGCGGCGCTTCCTTCTCCAGCGCCTCGCGCCCGCCCTCTTCGCGATCGACGAGCCCGACGATGAGACTGACCTTGAGGCCGAACTCGCGCGCCCGCGCCACGGCCTTGAGCGCCGAGCCGCCGGTGGTGACCACGTCTTCCAAGATGGCGACCGGCATGCCCGAACGAAGCAGCTTGCGCCCTTCGATCCACTGCCCCGTGCCGTGCCCCTTGGCCTCCTTGCGCACGTAAAACGCGTGTAGCGGCTTGTGGCCGAGGTAGCTCACGGTCGCCACCGCAGAGGCCAGTGGGTCGGCGCCCATGGTCAGCCCGCCCACCGCCTCGACCTCGGGCGCGCGTTCGGCAATAAGATGGGTGAAGAGCCAGCCCACGAGGAAGTGCCCCTCGGCGCTCAGCACCGCCTGCTTGCAGTCGATGTAGAAATTGCTCTTGAGCCCGGACGCGAGCACGACCTCGCGCTCTTCGTAGGCCAGGGTCTTGAGCAGGTCGAGAAGCCTGGCTCGGTGACGTTCAAAAAGCTCGCTACCACTCATGCGGCCGTTTTACCACGGTCGCAGGCGGGAGTGGCGGACGTTAGCGCTAGGCAAGGCTAGTGCCTCTCAGCGTGGGCTGCCTTTCTTCTGGGCATCGTCTGGCGTGACGTGCAACGCTGGCGGGCGGATATGCGCTGAACGAAAAACCAGGTAGCGGCTGGCCACGAAGTTGAACGCGGTGGCCGCCGCGATGCCGACCAGCGCGGCCAGCTGCGGTGGCAACGCGAAGCTTTCACCCATGAACATGAGCGTAACCGCGTAGTTGATGAGTGCCCCGACCGAACACGCGGTCATGAAGCCGATGAATTGCCTGATCCAGCTGTCTTTGCGCGACTCCCCGAAGCTGAAGCGCCGGTTGAGCACGAAATTGAAACACATGGAGAGCACGATGGCCGTCGCAACAGCCGGTTTGGGCGAGGCGCCGAGACGAAGGATCGCGGTCAGCAGCCCCAGGTTGACCACGGTGCCAAGGCCACCCACCGTCAGGAATTGCACGAACTGCGACCAGGCCCCGAACTTATACGTGTACAGGCGCCGCAGGTGCTTCACGTAGAGCAGCTGTTGCCGCATGGTCAGTTTGCTCTTGCCGAGCTGGCGGTCCTCGAAATGGATGGGCACCTCGACCACGCGCTCGCAACCGCACTTGACGATGAATTCGAGCCCGATCTTGTAGCCGACGGGATTGAACGCACGCCCGGCTTCGAAGGTCGACCGCCGAAAAGCGAAGAAACCAGCCATGGGATCGCGGGCGCTGGTCAGCGGACGCGCTAGCAGGGTCGCGACGCGGCTATTGATCCAGCGCAGAAAACCCCAGTCGTCGGAGGTCGAACCGCCCTTCGCGTAGCGCGAACCGATGACGAAATCCGCGCCGTCTTCCAGCTTGCACAGCATCTGAGGAATCACCTCGGGGGGATGGCTGAGGTCGGCGTCCATGCACACCAGGACATCGCCCTGGGCACGCTTCATGCCATCGAGCACCGAGTGGCTGAGTCCGCGCTCCGCGGTACGAACCACGATCTGGACCCACGTCTCGGGGCGCGCGGCCACAAGCTCCGCCGATCCGTCGCGACTGTCGTCATCCATGATGAGGACGTCGAGGTCGAGGCCGGTTTCCTCGCGAACCTTGGCCAGCCGCCCGATCAAGTGGGGGAGGTTCTCGACCTCTTTGTAGGTTGGCACCACGACGGTGACCCGAGAAAATCGGGTCGCTTCCGATAGGCTGGCGGGTGGCGGATTTTCCATCCGCGGAAACTACCAGAGTTTGCGCAGAACCGTTCCGGGATAGTAGTGGCGCAGGATCTCGCGATAGCTCTTGCCGGTTTCGGCCATACCGATGGCACCGGTCTGGCACATGCCCACGCCGTGGCCGAATCCGGCGCCGCGAAAGATCGCCGAGCCGGCCTGCATTTCCACGACGAAGAGCGAGCTGCGTAGGTTGCCGAAGGTTTGACGGATGCGCAGCTCGCCGTGGATGACCTCGGACCGCGCGACGCCGACCACGCGCACCGAGCGGGCGCGGCCGGACACCCCGCGTTCGAGGACCTCGATGGTCTTGATTGCACCCAGACGGTATTTGGAGAGGAGCTTGTCCAGCTCGTCCTTGGTGCGCGTGACGGTCCAGCGAAAGCGATCGCCCGCGCCGAGCTTGGATTGGCCGCAGTAGGCGGACGGCGGATTGGCGATGAAGGCGGCCACGTTCTCGGAAGTCACGCCATGGGCATAGACGTCACCCTTGCCACTCTTATCCGGCGCGGCATCGCGATGACCGCGCAACGAGGGCAGTGCCGACATTTCGGGCCAGGCGTTCTCGTTGTTTTCGGTGTGTCCGCCACAGTTCGCCGAATACACCGGGTCGGCCAGCTCCGTCCCGCCTTGCTCGAAGAGCACCTCGCCGCGCGTCGCCTCCACCGCGGCGGTGGTGCGCGGGGTTTCGTGGCCCGAGCCCGAATAGACCTGGCAATGGGTCTGCGAGCACAGGCGAAACGGATCGCCGATGTGACGTGTGCCGATCTTGGACAAGAGCTCGCCCCGCGCCGCAACCGCCTGCGCCTTGAGCGCCTCCTCGGGCGCGCTGGGGAAGATCTCGGCCGGGATGAGGCCGGCAAGCAGCTTGTTCTCGGCAACGGCGTTCACAACCGCCATGGTGCCCAGGCGATCAATGGTGACGTAGACACGGCCTGCGTACGAGGCTGCGACCTTGATCTTCTCCTTGCCGCGCTCGCCGCTGGCCTCCACGCGCAAGGGCGCGTCCCCCACCGGCACGAACCACAGCACGCCCTCGTTGCGCACCTTGGAGCCCGTCTTCCCGCCAACGGCTTCGAGGTAGCCGTGCGGGCGATCCACAAGCTCCGTGAAGACCCCGGGATGGACGAGGGGCGACTTGGCCGACAGACGATCGAGGGCGCGTTCGGCATCCTCGGGCGAAGCCGACGGCCCCACGCCCACGATGGCCTCGCGCCGGTCCAGCACCTCGCCGCCCACGCCGAAGAGTGTCCCTTGCTCGAATCGCCGTGCGCCTTCGCCGCGTGTCTTCCACCGTGCGATCTGCGCGTCGGCCTCTTCGCCCCTGGCCACGGGACCGCGCCAAACCACGGCCCAGTAGCGCAAGACCGCCGCCGAGGTGGCGGACGCGCGAATCTGCCAAGAATCATCGGCGCGGATCTCGGCGCCACCGTCGCCCTCGGGCAAGAGACGCAGCCCGCCGGCAGGGGCGGTGATGGTCACGCTCGAAAGGCCCTCCGCGATGGCCACCGGCACGATCGGCAGCCCATCCTTGGTGAAGCGGAATTCGGCCGAGTAGATCGCGCGCAGCTTGTCGGCCCCGGAAAACTCGTCTGCGCCGAGCCCGTGCGCCGGGATCGCCACGATCGTGAATGCCACCAGCAGCCGACGGATCATTTGAGGTCTGTTCTGGAAAGATATCGCAGGTTGAGCGCGTTGATGGTGAAATGCGCCACCACCGGACCACTGAGATCGCCCGCCCACAGAAAGAGCTGACCAAACACCGCCCCAGCGACAAACGATGACAGGGTCCAGGGCAGAAACCTCACCTTGGGCCCGATGTGCAGAAGAGCAAAGATCGCACTCGATCCCCAAAGACCGATGGCAGGCTGAAGAGCCCCGCGAAAAAAGATTTCCTCGCCGATGGCCGAGGCCACGGCCAGCACCAGGATCTCGGCGCCATGCAAGGGGCCAAGCAACGCGCGCAGATCGCGGTGCAAGGCGCGCCCCCACTCGAATCGGTGCGTGGCGTAGCGCGACGCAAAGACGAAACCAAGCCCGATCAGCAGGCCAGCCACGATGCCGAGCAGGATTTGCGGGTCTTCCCTGCCGCCGACGCGCCACACACTCGCATCCCCGCGCAAGGCCGCCCAGGCAATCCCGGCGGAGGCCAGGGCCAAATACAGGACGAGAACGAGGGCCGACCGCGACCAACTTCGACTGACATCGGGCATCGCACGCACCATAGCAGCAAAGTGGTCGGGCCATGCCGAGTGCGAAAGGGGCAGAAGACACAATGCGTCTCACGCGAGTAAGCTCCGTCCGCAGGTGCGCATGCCTTCATATTTTTCCGTAGAGCACCGGGACGCAGAACAATTCCCTTCTAGCCGGGGGTTTATTGTAAATGGCGCAACGCGCTCATGGTAGATGTGAGGTCGTCATGCCCCTTGCAGCGCTCCGGTCCAGGCGAAGCGTTCAGAAGCCTGCCACCGACGATTCGGTTGCGCGAGAAGTGGGCTTGCAGAAGCTACTGTCCAGCCGGATCTGCGACCTGACCCTGAAGGTCGAGGATGTGCTCTTCGACTGCCTGGCTGAGGTCACCAGCGAGCTGCGTGCCAGGGGCATCACCTTCATCCCGGCTTACTACCTGGGTGACGACGACTTCTGGACTGCGGATCGCGCCACCAGCGTCAACGTGCCTTGGTACCTGGCCAACGCCCTGGTCTGGCAGTTGGTCAACGACCACTTGTTCGAGTACTCGCGTGACGAGGTGGTGATGTACTTGCGCCACGAGACCGGCCACGCCATCAACTACGCCTTCGAGCTTTGGAAGCGCAAGGACTGGGCGCAGACCTTTGGCGAGTTCCGCCGTCCGTATCGGGACGTGTACAACCCGAATCCGTGGAGCCGCGACTACGTTCGCTACCTCCACCGCGCGGGCATGTACCACTACGCGCAAAAACACCCCGACGAGGATTTCGCCGAGACCTTCGCGGTGTGGCTCGATCCCTCGTCCCGCTGGCGGCGGCGCTACAAGGACTGGCAGGTCGCGCTGGCCAAGCTGGAATACCTCGACCGCATCGTCGACGTGGAGGGTGCGTGCCGGGGCACGCCACCCAACCAGCGCTACGGGCAACGCGTGGGCTACGAAACCATCAAGGAAACCGTCGCGGATTATTTCGACATCAACCACGCCGTGGATCGCGACCTGGCCGAGTACCGCCGCGACCTGCTGGAAATCTTCCCCCGGCGCTCGGAGCGGGCACGCAGCAGCCAGAGCGCGCTGTCGGCCGCCCGTTTTATCCAGCAGAACCAGCGCATGCTGGTCGACAAGATCGGCGGATGGATTGGAAAGTCCGACCGTCGGGTGATCAGCCGCTTCCTGCGCCAGCTACAGGCGCTGTGCACGTACGAGCACCTGGTTGTGCCGGAAAATCAGCGCAACGACAAACTGGTCGACTTGACCATCGTGGCCACGTGGCACGTGCTTGACGGTATTCACCGACTGAGCGGCGAGTAACTCGCCGCTCGGCGGCGGGCGGGCAAGGAATCGGACTGGATCAATCCAGTGTCAAGCCGACCTGGATGATCTTGCGAAGCACATCCGCGCCGATGCGCGGAGTCTTCTTTTCCTCCTCGAAGATGATTTGGGCCAAGGTTTGCGCGGTGAGATCCGCGCTGGTGACGTAGTCGGTGACTTGTACATCGTCACCTTTGCGAACGAAACCAGCGACGTCAGCCAAGGTGACGTAGTGGCGTTCGGTGGTGTCGTAGAGCTTCCGGTTTGAATAGCGCTTGATTGTACGCATGGTGCCCCAAGAATGACACGTATGGACGACTTGACAAGTCCATCGTGAGGGCAAATGGCAAACGAGGGCGAATGGCAAACGCGCGCGGCGAAGCATCGAAAGGCTAAACCCGATCGCCGCCAGTCATCATCTAATGAAGGACCCTCAAAGGGTCCTTCCGAACCTCCACGACGAGTGCCGTCGGGCGAAGCCCGCCTGCACTCACGCGGTAGGGAGGGATTTCAACTTTGCATCGACCACGCACAAACACTCTCTTGAGGGACCTTCCAAGTCCTGTTTACGGAGCCGGCTCTCATGGCGCAACCATCCATCGACCTTCACGAACTCACCCAGCGTGAGTACCCCTACGGCTTCACGACCGAGCTCGACAGCGACGCCGCGCCGAAAGGGCTGAACGAAGACGTCATCCGCCTCATCTCGGCCAAGAAGCAGGAGCCGGCCTTCCTGCTCGACTGGCGGCTGCGTGCCTACCGGCACTGGCTGACCATGACCGAGCCGCGCTGGCAGAGCGTCCACTACGATGCCATCGACTACCAGAATATCGTGTACTACTCGGCGCCCAAGCCCAAGACGGCGGGGCCGAGGAGTCTCGACGAGGTCGATCCGGATGTGCGCGCCATGTTCGACAAGCTGGGTATCTCGCTGGCCGAGCAGGAGCGCCTCTCGGGCGTAGCGCTTGACGCCGTGGTGGACAGCGTCTCGGTGGCCACCAGCTTCAAGGCCAAGTTGGGCGAGCTCGGCATCATCTTCTGCTCGTTTTCCGAGGCAGCCCGCAACCACCCGGAGCTCGTGCGCAAGTACCTCGGCTCGGTGGTTCCGTTTTCCGACAACTACTTCGCGGCGCTCAACTCGGCGGTTTTCTCGGACGGCAGCTTTTGCTACATCCCCAAGGGCGTGCGTTGCCCCATGGAGCTATCGACCTATTTTCGCATCAACGCCGCCGACACGGGGCAGTTCGAACGAACGCTGATCATCGCCGAGCCCGAGAGCTACGTCAGCTACCTCGAAGGCTGCACGGCCCCCCGGCGCGACAACAACCAGCTTCACGCGGCGGTGGTAGAGCTGGTCGCCCACGACAGCGCCGAGATCAAATACTCGACGGTGCAGAACTGGTATCCCGGCGACAAGGACGGCAAGGGCGGCATCTACAACTTCGTCACCAAGCGTGGCAAGGCGGTTGGACGCAACTCCAAGATTTCCTGGACCCAGGTTGAAACCGGATCGGCCATCACTTGGAAGTATCCCAGCGTGATGCTCATCGGCGACGGTTCGGTGGGCGAGTTCTACTCGGTGGCCGTGACCAACCACTTCCAGCAGGCCGACACCGGCACCAAGATGATCCACATCGGCAAGAACACCAAGAGCACCATCCTGTCCAAGGGCATTTCCGCCGGACACGGACAGAACACCTACCGGGGCCTCGTGCGCGTGACCGATGGCGCGGCCAATGCGCGCAACTACTCGCAGTGCGATTCGCTGCTCATCGGCGACCAGTGCGGCGCCCATACCGTGCCCTACCTCGACGTCAGGAACACCTCGTCGCAGGTCGAACACGAGGCATCCACTTCGCGCATCAGCGAGGATCAGCTTTTCTACTGTCGGCAACGCGGCCTTGGCACCGAGGACGCGGTGAATCTGATCGTGAACGGGTACTGCAAGGAAGTCTTCCGGCACCTGCCCATGGAGTTCGCGGTCGAAGCGCAAAAACTGCTGGGTGTCAGCCTCGAAGGGAGCGTCGGTTAGTCATGTCACTGCTAGCGATCAAGAACCTGCACGTTGAAGCCGCGGGCAAGCCTATTTTGCGCGGCCTCAGTCTCGACGTGGAGGCAGGCGAGGTATGTGCCATCATGGGCCCCAACGGCTCGGGCAAAAGCACGTTGGCCAACGTGCTCGCTGGCCGCGACGGCTACGTCGTGACCGCGGGCGAGATTCTGTACCAAGGGAAAGATCTGCGCGCGCTGCCGCCCGAGGAGCGAGCCCGTGAAGGCATCTTCCTCGGCTTCCAGCACCCGATAGAAATTCCTGGCGTGGCCAACACCTATTTCTTGCGCGCGGCCCTCAATGCCATCCGTAAGCATCGCGGCGAAGAAGGATTGGACGCCATGGATTTTCTGGCCATGGTCAAGAAGAAGGCCAAGAGCCTTGGGCTCAACCCCGACCTGCTCGGACGGCCCGTGAACGAAGGATTTTCGGGCGGCGAAAAGAAACGCAACGAGATCTTGCAGATGTCCGTGCTGGAGCCGCGCTTGGCCGTGCTCGACGAGACCGATTCGGGTCTCGACATCGATGCCTTGCGCGAGGTGGCCGGCGCCGTGCAGGCACTTCGCCATCCCGACCGCGCCATCGTGGTCATCACTCACCACCAGCGCTTGCTCGACTACCTGGTACCCGACCGGGTTCACGTGTTGTCCGGCGGCACCATCGTCACCTCCGGCGACAGGACGCTGGCTATAGAGCTCGAGAAGAACGGCTACGGCTGGGCGGCCAGCCACCCCCAGGCAGAAGGACAAGTCGCGTGAGCGCGCAACTCTCGCCCGACGACCGCACCGCCTACGCGGCAGGATTCGCGCGAGCCATCGAGCAGGATACGGGCCTTCCCTCGTGGCTGACCTCGGTGAGGCGAACGGCGTTCGACGCCTTTCTCGAACAAGGCTGGCCCACCACCAAGCAGGAGGACTGGCGTTTCACCGACGTCACGCCCTTCACGCGGCTGGCCCTGCTGCCGCCGCCCGCGAGCAGGCCACATTTCGCGTCGGATGACTTCGCGGCGGATCTGCTCCATTTGGGCGGCGACAGTGCCCGGCGCTTGCTCTTCGTCGATGGCCGCTACCATTCGGGGGCCGCCAACGGCCGACCACGGCCGGATGACCTGTGTGCGATTCCGCTTTCTTCCGCGCTGGCCGACGACACGGGAGCCGTGGGACTGGTGCTGGGTCATCACCTGCGAGGCCAGAACGCCTTCGTGGCCCTGAACACTGCGTTCATGACCGACGGCGCGTTTGTCCGCATTCCGGCTGGATTCACCTCCAAGGCGCCCATCTTCTTGGTCTTCCTGGCTTCCGCCCTCGGCAGCGCCAGTTTCCCGCGAACCGTGGTTTGGGCCGGCGCAAACAGCCAGGCCACTATCGTCGAAATCCATCTCGGTGCCGACCATCGATCTACGCAGGCCACGCTGGCCAGCGCGGTCACCGAAATCCTGCTCGAACCCGGCGCGCAGGTTGCCTATCACGGCGTCCAGAAAGCGTCGCCGGCAGGCTGCCACATCGGTCACCTCGCCGTGACCCAGAAAGCCGGCAGTGTGTTTTCTGGAAGTAGCCTGGCCCTCGCTGGCCGGATGGTTCGCAACGACGTCCAGGTCCTGCTTGCCGAGGAAGGCTGCACTTGCAACCTCGACGGTCTCTATCTTGCCGCCGACGCCAGTCACATCGACAACCACACGACCGTCGACCATCGCGCACCCCGCTCGACCAGCCGCGAGATCTACAAGGGTGTGGCGGGAGAGCGCAGCCGCGCTGTCTTCAGTGGGCGCATCGTGGTTCGCCCGAACGCCCAGCAAACCGATGCGCGCCAGACCAATCGCAACATCGTTCTATGCGACGGTGCCGTCGTGCATAGCAAACCGCACCTCGAGATCTTCGCCAACGACGTCAAGTGCTCGCACGGCGCCACCACGGGCCGCCTGAATCCGGACGCTCTGTTCTATCTGCGTTCGCGCGGCATCGGCGAGAAGGAAGCGAATCAACTGCTCATTCGCGCCTTCATGCTGGAGGGACTCGACTGCATCGCGCAGACTGGGCTGCGGGCAGAGCTCGAAAGCGTGCTCGTGAAAAGAATCGAAGACCTCGCCGGTGCGGGAGGCTTCGCGTGATGGCGAGCAAGAACAGGGGTTTTTCCTTGTCGAGCAGCCTCGATGTGGAACGCGTGCGGCGGGACTTTCCGGCCCTGGCGCAAAAGGTCCACGGCCACCCGCTCGTGTATCTCGACAACGCCGCCACCACGCAAAAACCGAACCTGGTGCTCGACCGCATCCGAAAGAGCTACATCGAAGAATGCGCCAACATCCACCGCGGCGTCTACCAACTGAGCGAGCGTGCCACCGCCGCCCACGAAGCGGCCCGAGAGAAGATTCGCGCCTTTTTAGGCGCCGAGAAAACGAGCGAGATCGTCTTCGTTCGCGGCGCCACCGAGGCCATCAACCTGGTCGCCCAGAGTTACGGCCGTGCACGAATCGGCGCGGGCGACGAGATCCTCGTCACCGCAATGGAGCACCATTCGAACATCGTGCCTTGGCAGATGCTGTGCCAGGAGCGCGGCGCGAGCTTGAAGGTCGCGCCCATGGACGAAAGCGGAGATCTGATCGTCCCCGAATACGAAAAGCTTCTTACCGCCCGAACCAAACTGGTTGCCTTCACCCTGGTCTCGAACGCTCTCGGTACCGTCAACCCGGCCAAGGCCATGATCGAAGCCGCCCACCGCGCAGGCGCCGTGGTCTTGGTCGACGCCGCGCAGGCAGTGCCCCACTGCGAGCTCGACGTGCGCGATCTCGACTGCGATTTCCTGGTTTTTTCGGGCCACAAGATCTACGGCCCCACCGGCATCGGAGTTCTGTACGGCAAGCAGCAGTTGCTTGAGGCGATGCCGCCTTGGCAAGGCGGTGGAGATATGATCATGTCCGTGACCTTCGAGCGGACCACGTACGCGCCACCACCGGCCAAGTTCGAAGCCGGCACCCCCGATATCAGCGGCGCCATAGCCCTCGGCGCCGCCATTGACTACGTCGAATCGTTCGGCATGGCTGCCATCGAGCGCTACGAGGCCGAATTGCTGACCTACGCGGAAACGGCCCTGTCCCGGCTTCCCGGGCTGCGGCTGGTCGGCAAACCCAAACACCGGGCCGGCTGCATTTCCTTCATGCTCGGCGACATCCATCCCCACGACGTGGGAACGGTCCTGGATCGATACGGGGTGGCGATTCGCGCCGGACACCACTGCGCGCAGCCCACCATGAAACGGATGGGCGTGCCGGGCACCGCGCGCGCCTCGTTTGCCTTCTACAACAAGACCGACGAAGTCGACACCTTGGTCGCCTGCCTTGCGGAGACCCAGAAAGTGTTCCGCCAATGAACGAACTCGACGACCTCTATCAAGAAGTAATCCTCGACCACCAGCGCAACCCGCGCAACTTCGCAAAGTTGCCCACGGCAAACCACCTGGCCGAAGGCGCCAATCCCCTGTGCGGCGATCACGTGACGGTGTACCTCGACGTCAAGGATGGCGTCATTCGCGACATCAGCTTCCAGGGCGAAGGCTGCGCCATCGCCAAGGCGTCGGCGTCCATGATGACCTCGGTGGTGAAGGGAAAGTCGTTGGCGGACGCCTCCGACACCTTCAAACGCTTCCACCAAATGATCACGGGCGGCCAGGATCCCTGTTTCGACCTGGAAGCCATGGGCAAGTTGGCCGCGTTTTCCGGCGTGAGCGCGTTTCCCGTACGGGTCAAGTGCGCGAGCCTCGCTTGGCACACACTGAATGCGGCCATGAACGAAAGCACCCCCGGCAGCGGAGACGCCCCCCACAAGGATCAGGAAAAGTGACGTCCGATTCCCAGCGCGCGCCGGATCTACCCTCGGGCTCCACCGCCGACGACCCGGCTGCCACCCAGTTGGAGCGCCTGGTGTGGCAAGAGCTGCGCGAGTGCTACGACCCGGAGATCCCGGTCAACATCGTGGAACTGGGGCTGGTCTACGCCATGCGCTCCGAGCCGCTGCCCGAGGGCGGCCACCGGGTCGAGGTCCTCATGACCGTGACCTCACCGGCCTGTGGCATGTCCGAAATCCTGCGCACCGAAGCCGATGCGCGCATTCGCAAGTTGCCGGGCGTTGCGCAGGTCGAGGTCGCCATCACCTTCGACCCACCGTGGACGCCGGAGCTCATGAGCGACGACGCGCGCATGATGTTGAATCTGTGAAGACAGTCTCACGGGAGTTGTGAGTACGTCACCGGGTTCGGGTAGTTCCCGGTCATGAACAGAATCGAGTACACGCCCAGCGATTCCTGGAAGTACCTGTCGTTCTCGACTGTGGTCGTGATGGCTTCTTCTATGGCCTCGCGTCGGATATCGGGGGTTGTGGTGCCTCCGTCGTCGAAAAGGCTGACGTAGCTGCACATGCCCATGTTGACCGTATAACCGTTGTGCCCGAGGGCCGGATCACAGTTGGAAACCGCGCCACTGCCATCGAGCCCCTGGCAGAGCGACGAAAAGCGATTGGCGTTGGTGACCACCGGATTCTTCTTGTAGAAGTTGGTGAAGAAATCCTGACTGGCGTCGACCTTGGCTCGTATCTGCGATTTCTGCGTGTAGTGGGTCGAGGAGTTGGGCGTGTTCTCGGGCAGCGAGGTGTTGTCGCCGAACCACGCGGCGTCGATGCCCACGCGCCACAGCGAGCGCAGCTCTTCGTAGGTGCCCTCCGTTGGCGCCGCGCACGGGGAAGCGATCGATCCCACGGCACCGACCAAACCCGGGTTGACCCCGGTTGCGTCGTAGCACTGCTCGATCATCTTGTAGGTGGTCTGGGCCGTCCGGTACCAGAAGTCGTGATGGCTTTGGCCGTTCGATGCCTGGCTGCCGGAAGGAGCGTACTTGGCCAGGAAGTCGCCAAACACCCTGAAATATCCCGGTGGATGGTAGTCGAGCCGGATCTTGATGTCCTGCTTCGAAGCGTAGACGCAAGGCTTGCTCGGCTGACCCGAACAGTCCTTGCTATCCGTGTCCCCGATGGAGGCGTAGTTGTATTGGCCGTCGTAGGCCGCGTCCACCTCGCACTCCATCTTGGTCAGCCAGTCGACGGCGGCATCCTTCCAGGTGCCGGTGGACTGCGGTGGTTTGTCGTTCGGCCACTGCAAGGCCGCATAGACCAAGCCGATGGCAATATCCACGTCGCCGTCGAAGGCGCTGTCGCCGATGCCACCGCACCCCTCGCCGGTCGATGTGTCGCACGTCGAATCGAGCCCGCGACAGCTCGATGTGCCCTGCCACATCCAGCCCATGAGCCCTCCACAGTACTTCTTGGCGCTCTGGGAAAGATAGTGGCGTACGAAAAGCCAGAGCTTGCCCACCAGATCCTCGTCCCCGATGGCGGCCGCGATGGCCATGCCGTAGCCCTGGCCTTCGCTGACCGTTTCGGGCGGATCCGTATGGACGCGCGCGGTTCCGGTGCCACACGCGTTGGCATCGGTCAGGATGTAGTTCTGTTTCCAGATCCCGTAGCGCTCCCAAACGAAGGCATTGAAGAGAGTCTGAACCGTGGCCTGGTCTGGATAGACGTATGCCAGCGACCCGCCGTAGGGATAGAGGAAGTTGGCCTTGCTGTACGGAAACCAGGCGCCATTGCCAAAGCCCACGGTCACCGGGGTGGCTGGCGGCTTGGGTGCACACGCGCTGTCGTTCCACACCCCGGTGGCCGACCAGTCGCCATTGGTCCCGTCCGGGTAGTAGTCGAAGAACATGAATTGCGGTTGATTGATCCCGGTTGGCACTTGCGTGTCGGGCTTGCCGTAGTACCAGCGCAACCAATAGTCCTTGGGCGTGGTGGGGAAGGCCCTTGGCGTGACCGTGTTCCACTCGGGATTGTGTAGCTTGTCCACCGCGCGCCAGGTGGCGCCGCTGACGAAGGACGAGTCGGGCACCGGGCACTCGAACCACGGCCGGTCCTGTTCGCGCCAACAGATCACTTTCAGCGCGCTGCCCGAGCTGTTGACCTCCATCTCGATCCACTTGGGCATGAACGCCGGCTTGGGGAAGAAGGTGAAGGTCTTCTGTCCGGCCCAAATGTAGCGGAAGTGGACGGTGTGGTAGCCGTTCGGCTGGGGCGGGGCGCACGGATCCACGGTCACGGAACCGCCCGCGCAGGCAGGTCCCGGGTTCGCGGTGTAGACGAAATAGCTGTTGGTTTGCAGCGACCAGTCCATGCACACGGTGGCCGACGGGGGACTCTTGTTGTCAGGCGCTCCGGCGTAGGCGATCCAGAACTCGCTGGTGGTGCCTCGCGCCGGAAGCTGGATGCCGTTCGTGTAGAGATTCTTCGAGTCGTCCGGATAGCGGAAGACGATCGACGGCGCGGTGCCGGTCGCCGGCCAATCCGCGTTTGGAACCATCACGTAGTACCAAGGGCACGTACCGTCCTGGAACTCGAGCACCGCGGTCAGCTCGCACCCGCCCAGGCCCGTGACCTTGAGGCTACTGGGATAGGGCGGCGGCGTGAAGCCGAGTTTGGTGGCGACATCCAATGGACAGGCGGACCCGGCATAGGGGGTGAGAGGGTTCGTTGGATCGTTCCACGGCCAGCGGAAGTGGATCTTGGTGTAGCCAGCAGGCGGAGTTTCGTCTGGTGGGGGCCCGACCTTACAGGCCGGAGCCGTCAACGTCTTTGGATCGGACGCAAGGTGGAATTTTCCGCTGCCGAGGGGAACAGGATAAGCGGAGAAGTCGGTGGTCAGTGAGCTGCTCGATCCCGTGTACTCGATCCAGAACTCCTTGCCGCTGTTCACCGAGGTGATGGTGATGGGACCCGAGGGATTACCCGCCGGGCAGACATCGGTGCCGAGGGCCTGGATCTCGATGGTGGTTGTCGTGGTCGGAATGCACACCGAATAGTAGGTGCAGGGGGGATTGCCGTCGATGTCGGTAGCGCCATCCAGTCGAGCTCCATACTTCAGATAGCCATTCGTGTCGATCACCAGTACTTCGAGCGGCGGCGCCGACAGCGTGCCCAGGGTCGGGGTCACGCCCTTCGACCACAGGTCGCGTACGTGCACGCGCACCTGCCCCGACGGACAAACCAGGGTTTCAGCAGGCGGAGGCAGATCCACGGGCCTCGCCACGTCTGGAGTGTTGACTACAGCCGCGTCCGGCCCGCGCTCTGGCGGCGGCGGTAGGGGCTCGCTGCCGGGCGGAAGAGGGTCATCCGCAACCGCGCTGTCAGGAAGACCACCGAGCGTGACCGTGCCGCCGAAGATCCCGGTTAGTCCCGCATCAGGGGGAGGCGGAGGTGGTGGCACCACGGGCGGATCGATGACTACGACAGTAGGCTGGCCGGACTCCAGCAAGAGGTGCGAATTGCAGCCGACCAGCATTCCAACCAAAACCACTGCGACCAACCCGACTCGCAAATACTTCCAGGTGTTCTGCTTCATGGGATGAGTCCAGCACCAAAATCGTTGGGGCAGCAACCGTTTACGATGGTCCCAGAGTCGCCCGAGATCAACTACCAATGCATCGCGAATGCGTGAGAAAAATCACAATTCCCGTCACGTATCACGCGCTTGCCACCGGGCCACCAAGGATACGCCGTCGCAACGTGACGCTGCACGAGCATACCCCACCCCGCGCTTTTTTTGATGAAGCACGAATGGCTCTACCACTCACTGGGCAAAGTCAGAGGCAAGACACCCGGCCATCCAAGGTTCGGTTGCTTTGCTGTCGAACTTGAGAGTTCGGCCAAGATCCAAGCACAAGCGGGGAGGCTCCAACCATGAAGACGAGGCATTTGTTATCGATTTGCGCTGCAGGCGCACTGTTTGCATCCCTCGGGATGGCCGGCTGCTCGTCGAGCGGCGGCGGGCTTCCCGCTGGCTCGGGCGGCAAGGTCAGCACTGGCGGAGCCGCTGGCTCAACATACGCCAATGGCGGCGCCGCTGGCTCAACATACGCCAATGGCGGCGCTCCCGGTGCTGGTGGCGCCCCGGGCTTTGGCGGCGCGAAACAAGACGCTGCTCCGACCCAGAACGATACATCGACCGCCTGCGGCGGCATCGGCCAGGCTTGCTGCGCGGGCGCTGCTGCTTGCACGACAGCCGGCTTGACCTGCCAGTTTGCCGCCGGCGGTGGCAGCCGAACCTGCGAGCCAGCTCCTGATGCGGGCCCCTGCGGCGGTCTTGATCAGGCTTGCTGCACGGGCGCCGGCGCGGCTGCCTGTACGACAGCCGGATTAACCTGCCAGTTCTCAACCGCTGGCGGCGGCCGAACCTGCCAAGCAACCCCCGACGCGGCCCCCTGCGGCGGCCTTGGTGAGGCTTGCTGCGCGGGTGCTACTGCTTGCACGACAGCCGGCTTGACTTGTCAAGCCGCAGCCGGCGGCGGCGGCAGAACCTGCGAGGCAGCCCCCGACGCGGGCCCCTGCGGCGCTATCGGCGCAGCATGCTGCGGCACGGGTGCGACTGCTACCTGCACCGCTGCCGGGGCCACTTGCAGGGCCGGAATCTGCCGAGCAGCGGGTGGCGTTGATGGCGGCGCCTGCGGCGGCCCTGGCGAGGCGTGCTGCACGGGTGCTACTGCTTGTACGACAGCCGGCTTGACCTGTCAGCTCGCTGCTGGCGGCGGCGGCAGAACCTGCGAGGCAGCCCCCGACGCGGGCCCCTGCGGCGGCGCTGGTGAGGCTTGCTGCACGGGCGCGGGCGCAACTGCTTGCACGGCAGGCTTGACCTGCCGGGTCGCTGCTGGCGGCGGCGGCCGAACCTGCGAGGCAACCCCAGACGCGGGTCCCTGCGGCGGCGCTGGTGAGGCTTGCTGCACGGGCGCGGGCGCAACTGCTTGCACGGCGGGCTTGACCTGCCAGGTCGCAGCCGGCGGCGGCGGCCGAACCTGCGAGACACCCATGGGCGGCCGTGGCTAGCCAACCCGGCTGATCATCAAGTAGCGAAGGGACCGGGCGGCCATTGGCCGTCCGGTCTTTTCTTTTGGCGCGCCACCTGGGTCCTAGGAGACGGCCTCGCATCAGGAGGCTGTCATTTCAGTGCGCGTAGGCCGGTCCCTGTCCGTTGCGCAGCAGGTTCCCCCGGCCCGTCGGCCACGGCAAGCACTTTCCGCCCGAGCCAGGAACCGTATACACGTCGACGCCGTGGTCGAAAGTAAGTAGCACGATCTCGAGATTTCCATCGCCATCGATGTCCGCCACCGAGGGCGCCGCCGGCACGCCGATGCCGTTGCCGCCGCCCGTGCCCTGGTTGTCGAGGGTGATGTCGTAGAGCTCCTGTCCGGTGTTGTCGAGCACCACGAGGCGCCCGCCGCTGGACTGCAAGGAGTATGTTCCGAACACGATCTCGGGCACGCCATCGCGGTTCAAATCGACGACCACAGGCTCCGAGGCAAAGGTCTTGGGCACGCCCTTGGCGTAGTCGTAGCGCCACAGAAGTTGCGCGTCGGGACCGATGGCGTACACGGCGCCATCGTTGATGGCGGCGATAATCTCGGGGCGGCTGTCGCCGAGAATGTTGGCGATGGCCGGGGCAGGCACGCCGTCGGGCAGATACCAGTCGCCGCTGGCACGCACCGCCGGTTTTCCCGACATGGGCAGAGTTTCCCAGCCGGGCAGGCGCATGGCGCTGGTCGAACCATCGCCGTACGCGCCTTGCAGAACCATGAACGCGTAGCCCTGGGTTTCGTAGGGCTCTTTCATTTCGGCGTTGGGGATGCCAACGACGTCGTTCTTACCGTCGCCGTTGATGTCTGCAACCGAGGGCGGCGAGGCGGTCCATTGTAGCCACATGGTCTTGTTCACGTCGGGCCAATCGCCAACGTGTAGGTGGTAGTGATTCTCCTCGACCTGGGGATCCGCCCAGCGAATGAACTGACCCCAGTCGAAGCGTGCATTGGGATGGGCCGAATCACGGTTGGTGAAATAGGGCGAGGCAAGAATGGACGTGCCGTCAGCCTTGAAGGCGTTGATCTGATGGTTGTCGTAGGTGACGATGATTTCCTGCTGGGCATCGTCGTCGATATTGCCAATGCCTACGTTGAGGCCGTAGCACCCGTAGCCCGTCTGGCCGATGCCGTTGGTGTCCGTGTCACCCCCGAGTCCCGCGCGCGTGTTGTAGCGCGGCCACGCCTGCCAGCTCGTGCCCGCAGGCTGGTAGAGCGTACCGTTCGGCGAGAAGACGAAGACCTGCGCGCCGGTATCGGAAGTGTTGGTGGTGGTGACGACCACTTCGATCTTGCCATCGCCGTCGAGATCGGCCGCTGCCATCCCCCTGCCCTCGGGCGATTGCCCACCGCTTGCCGTCGACGCCGGCCAGCCTGATTTGATAGCCAGGGTGCCGTTCTTCCATTCGTAGGCCGCCACGGTTCCCTCGTTGCCAGCGGCCACGATTTCCGTCACACCGTCGCCGTCGAGGTCGGCCACCACCGCTGGCGCGTAGATGCGCCCCTTGGTGTAGACGTCCTGCTTGATGGTGGCCAAGGTGTTGCCCGCGCTATCGAAGACAAACAGGCTGTAGAAGGGCGCGACAATCTCTTTCTTGCCGTCGCCATTGAGGTCGACCAATCCCGGCGAAGAAAACCATCCCGTTTCGGCCCACGACTTGTCTCCGGTCAGGGTGCGCACGCGAACCGGCCTGGCCACGGCAGCGCCGCCCCCTTCGGACTCGCACGTCGCGGTCGGGGCGACGCTTCCGTCGGGAAAGACCACATTCGGGCCTGGCCCCGTTGGTCCCGAATTCGACGACGAACAGCCGGACGATCCGACCAAAGCGACTAAGGCGACCAGGACCCGGCCCCTGCATTTCGCGCTCAGATTCATCTCGCTCCTCCGCGACGCGCAAGTTGCGCGCCTCGATCGTACACCTTTCGCGGCCTCGCGGGCGCCTCTCGCGTCGCGCCTCGGTCCAAGGAACGGTGTGGCTTGCACCCAAAGCACTTCCGGACGAAGCTGCTCCTCATGCCAACCTCCCTGCGCGTCAGCATCCGACGACTGGCTTCGGCCGGAATCGTGATATTGGCGGTCGCGGTTTACGCTGGCGGTTGTCGCAAGCTCCTCGGCGGCAGCGAGCAGACGTCCGTGGGCGACATCGAGGCCAATCTCGATCAGCTTATCAACGTGACCAAGACCGGGCTCAATCTGCAAGTCAGTCCGCGCTTCACAACCTTTGGTCCCCTCCCTAGCGCCGCGCCCTGGGATGCACCCGTGCCGGGCACGCGAACCTTCGAGACCCAAGGCCAGCGCGTGAGCTTCAAGACCGGCAGCGATGGCCTTATTCGTGAGCGCTACGAGGCACGGGCCTGCCCGTTGCGCGAGATCTGGAGTTGCATCGAGCTGTGGGCCACCGGGAAGTTCGGCAAGGACGGCCAGCTCGCGTGCGTTGGGTTGCGCCTGGAAAAGGGCGACACCATCGAGAAGCGAAAGCTCGACGTGCGCACGGCCGACAACTGCCCGTTCATGACGACCACGCCGGGCCCCGCCCAGCAGGTCGTGCGCGGGATTGAAAAGGCGCAGCTCGAACACACGCAACGCCAAGAAGTCGACAAGTACCTGGATCCCAAAACGCAGTAGCGCGCTGCCATAGCGAGCCTCCCTTTGTTAGAAAGTCGGTCTAACATCAGGCGTCTATCACCTCGTGCTATGGCGGAGCAGGAGCAACGCTCGGAGTGATACTTGGTAGTGAAATAGCGCATCGAGCTAGATCTTTCTCGCACGCCGATCTTTTTTTGACGGGCGCCCGCCAGCCCGAGCACTCACTAGCCAAACAGGACGACCTTCCAGGACGGGGGACGTCAGGCGCGATTTCACGAACTCAAAGGCAAAGGCGGGAGACCACAAAATGAAGACACTAAGTCTGTTGTCGATTTGCGCTGCTGGTGCGATGTTCGCATCTCTCGGAATCGTGGGCTGCTCATCGAGCGGTGGAGGTATCACCCTTGGGACTGGCGGCAAGACCACTGGGACCGGAGGCAAGACCGGCACCGGCGGCTCCGCGACTGGCTCGGGGGGCGCGACCACCACGCCCACCGGCACTGGCGGAAGGCCAGGAACCGGCGGCTCGACGGGAATGACGGGGGCCGGCGGCTCGACGGGAATGACGGGGGCCGGCGGCTCGACGGAAATGACGGGGGCCGGCGGCTCGAACTTCACGCGCCCTGATGGCGGCGGATTCACCCTTCCAGAGGCCGGCGGCGGATTCACTCGTCCAGAGGCCGGCGGCGGATTCACCCTTCCAGAAGCTGGCGGCGGATTCACCCGTCCAGAGGCCGGCGGCGGATTCACTCGTCCAGAGGCCGGCGGCGGGTTCACCCTGCCAGAGGCCGGCGGCGGATTCACCCGTCCAGAGGCCGGCGGCGGGTTCACCCGTCCAGAGGCTGGCGGCGGAGCCACCCGTCCAGAGGCCGGCGGCGGATTCACTCGTCCAGAGGCTGGCGGCGGATTCACTCGTCCCGATGCTGGCTAGGCCGAAGTTCTTCCCCGTGATTTGAGGCTCAGATTCCGCGCAGGGCTGCGGAATCTGAGCCTTTTCCGTCGTCCGTGTCGCAGGGGTGGCCCGAACAGGTAGTCAGGATGCGAGTTTCTGCGGTTATAGTCGGTCCTGTGACCGCGTTCTCTCGCAGGACCTGGATTGCGAAGGCACGAACGCCCGTGGCGATTTGCCTGGGCAGCCGTCTGGCACTGTTCCTCCTGGTGTACTTGGGCCTGGTCATCTCTCCCGACGTGGCGTCCCCCCTGCGCCCTTTTCCTGCGAATCTGTTTCTCGACGGTTGGTTTCGCTGGGATTCTGGTCACTACTTCGCACTCGCTCAATACGGCTACCACCCTGTGCCGGGGTTGTTGCAGCAGTACACCAACTTCTGGCCATTCTACCCGCTGGTGGTTCGCGCTGCGAGTGGCTGCTTCGGCAGCCCCTTCATCGCCGGCCTCATGGTTTCCAACCTTGCTCTTCTCGCATCGTGCGTGATGCTCCATCGCTGGGTCTGTCGCCGCTTCGGCCAAGACGTGGCGACTCGAACCATCACCCTGCTGCTGTGTTATCCATTCGCGTTCTACTTCAGCGCCATGTACACCGAATCGGTACTGCTGTTCGGGGTCGTCGGCGCATTCTACTTTTCGCAACGGAGCAAGTGGCTGCTGGCATCGCTGTGTGCGGCCATGGCAGGCGCCACCCGCCTGGTGGGAATTGTGACCATTGTTCCCGTGGCCATCGCCTACGCCGAACAACACAGTTGGCGGGTGCGTGAGTTTCGCCGTGACGTGGTTTGGCTACCCGCAGGGTCCCTAGGAACCTTAGGCCACATGCTGTTTCTCCACTTTCGTTTCGGCGATGGCCTTGCGTTCCTGCGTTCGCAATGGGTGCCCGGGTGGGGCGACAATTCCAGTTGGGCCAGGCTTTGTCTCCTTCTTCGCACCACGACCAGTTGGTATCACCTAGCCAGGGGCAGCTTCGACGCCATTGCGGCCGTTAATCTCGCTTGCGGTGGCCTTGCGCTGCTGATCTGCTTGCTCGGATTCCGGCGCCTGGGCTTCGCTGCCGCCGCCTGGGGTGCAATCACCATGCTGATCTCGCTGCGCATCTGGGCGTCGGCAGGACGCTACGCTGCGGTCGTATGGCCCATGTCACTTGGCCTTGCGCTGCTCACCAGGAGGCATCCCAGCTTCTATCAGATTCTCATGCTCATGATGTGTCTAGCACAGGGGCTGCTTGCCTTCTGGTTCGCACACGGCCATTGGGTGGCATGACCTTGAACCTGCCTTGGTATCTGCGCCTGTCTTTCGTCCCTGACTCGCCGGCGCAACATCTGGAAAGGCTATTTCGGGAATGGAAGCTGCTGGTCTACTTGACCGCGGTTTCGCTGCTGATTGCATTCCTCATGGTCGTCGATATCGCTCCCCTGCACTGGTTTCTGCAGAAGGCATTCGTGATTCGTTAAGCCCGAGATGGTGAGCGCTGCCGCCGCCGTTCTAGTAGCCGATCTTCTGCGAGACCGCTTCTAACTAAGTTCACCCTTGCCGGCAAAGAATGCTATAGCTTTGTGCGTATTGGCGTACCACCCACCAACCCGTTCCCTGCGCCGGATCTGGCGTGGCCTCGTCGACAAGCGCGAACACCGTCCCTGCTTCAGCATTGTCGCGACGGTGCTCTTCTGCGTAGCACTGTCGCTGGTCCATTACAACCACGAGCTGTGGCGCGACGAAATCCATTGCTGGTCGGTCGGTCGCAATGCGCACGGTCTTTGGGATCTGCTGACCGGCATCCGCCGCTACGATGGCCATCCCTTCTTGTGGTACTACCTTTTGCATCTGGTTTCCCTTTGGTCGCGCTCGCAGGTGTATTTGCACGTGGTGGCCGTGGTCATCGCGACCTTGTCGAGCTACCTGTGGCTTCGTCATTCGGGCCTACCGCGCATCTTTCGCCTGCTTTTGCTTTGCACCTATTTCTATTTCTTCGAATACAACGTGATGTCCAGGTGCTACGGCCTGGGACTGCTCCTGGCCTTTCTTTTCTGCCACCTTTACGACAGCAAGGTCCAGCGGGTCTTTCCGCTGCTTCTCGTCCTCGTGGTCCTGTCGTTTACCAGCGCCTATGGCGCCATCATCGCGGCTGCGCTGGGCGCGCTGGTGCTTTGGCAAAGTATCGGCAGGCTGCGCGCGGCTGAAGTTGAAAGCAAAGAAAAGCGCTCGCTCTATCGGCAATGGTCATTGGGTCTGGTCGTCCTTGCCTTTGGCCTTTTCGTTCACATCAAGACCTCGCTTCCCCCGGCGGATACCTACTACTCGGTGGACAGCGCGCATAAACACGGTTGGGGGTCGCTGTCCGACTTCTCGATGAGGTTCTGGTCGGCCTTTTTCCCGTGGAACGCCAGCAACGACGGCAGATGGATCGTCTCGGGCTATCTCGGTAAAACCCGGTCGCTATTCAAACAGTTTTTGCCTGTCGTTGGCTGTGCCACGTTGGGGCTGTGGCTGATCGCCCTACGTAAGGCGCCGGCCATCGCCGTCGCGTACTTCCTGGGTGTCGTCATGATGGCGGCTTTCCAATTCATCCAATACCCCGGCTTCCTCCGCCACTGGGGCCACTTCTTCATCTTGCTTGTCGTTTGCGTCTGGCTCTACGCCAAGCACACCAACGGCAAGCCCACGCCCGCGCTGCTTTATGGCCTGCTGGCCCTGACCCTTGTCGAGCAAACCATCACGGGTATCCGCGCCGTGAAGACCGAGATCGAGCTGCCGTTTTCGGGCGCGCAGGAAGCCGCCAACTTTCTGCGTGACCATGGGCTGAAAGACGTTCCCATCTTCGCGACCTACGATCATGCCGCTTCGGCAGTGGCGGGCTATCTCGATGGAAGTTTCACCTCGGTCGAAAGCGGGGAGAAAGCGCAAACGGTGGTATTTCACAACAGGCGCTACGAGCCGTCGGCCGCAGCCGTTGCCGAGTTGGCCCACCCCGTCGCCCAACGCACGCGAGCGCCGGTGCTGATGCTGCTCAACTTCAATCTGGCTGGCGAGCACATCCCCGGCTTCATCACCGAGCCGCTCTATGCGACCAAACTCAGTATCCGCTGGGACGAGACGTTCTGGATCTACAGGCTGACCGAAGAGAAGCTGCCGCCCTAACGGTTCTTGCCATTGATGGTCGCCCTGCAAGCGGTGGAACGAGATCGCCTTCCTCGGCCGCCGTCGTCACGCCACGGCCCACGATCAGTTTTTGGGAGAAGTACCAAGAGACGGGCGGTGCGGCGACCCGCCTTGGCCACAAATCGCGGTCAACAGCTCAGGGCACGCTGCCTTTGCGCACGATAATCTCGTGCCCATCGACAACCCTGAGCTCGTAGAGCTGTTGAATCCAGGGAGAAGTGTCGCTATGGCCATAGCGATAGATTTGGATGTAGTCGGGTTTGAGCACGCCAATGCTGTAGTCCAGGTCGTATTTGTTGTGCCCGGGAAGGAACACTTGCGTCTCGGACCAACGACCGTGGCCTAGAACGGAAGGCGTAAGGCTGGCGATGTGTCGGTCGTTCTTGCCCAGAAAATCGATGGCCCGAAAATCAGTATAATAAGGCAGCACCCCAGCGTACTCGACGCCGATGCTGGAGCCCGGGCGCAGAACGCGATTGAGCAGAATGGCCTCGTTCAGGTTACGCGCATTCTCGTCGGTCTTGTACGGCGCCTCGGACAAGGCCATCTGCGGCAGAAATTGCACGTCGCACAGGACCATGGATGCGAGAATCGCTGCGCCTGTCGCGACCGTATGTCCGCGCATGACGGATTGCGCTCCCACCACGGCCAGGGCCAGCGCAGCGGGCATCATTGGCGTAAGCATGCGCCAATAGGGCCAGGGATCGCCTCCGGCGTAGATCTGATACGCGATGACCGCACAGCAGATGAGCAGGAGCTGATACCGCGCCCGGCTGGCCTTGGCAGAGACGCTGGCCATGGCGAAGGCGAGCAGAGGAACCGCACCCGAGAGGAATGGCGCGATGAAGCCCGCGCCCCTCTCGATTCGACCCAGCAACGGATAGCCGTCGATCTTGAGGCTATATGGGTTCGGGAAAGGGTCGCCATAGTAGAGGTGTTGGCTGGCGAAGACTACGACAACGACCGCCGAAAGGATACCTGCGCCAACCAGGGCTTTGCGCTTGTTGGCCAGAAAGAGAAACACCAGCAGCAGCGCCGCCACCACCAGAAAATCGGGGCGAGCGAAGAAGGCCAAGCACATGGCGATGTTGCTCTGCCAAGACTCCCGGCGGAGGGCGTAGTAGATCGCGACCAGCATGCACAGACACACAACGCCGGTCTCCATTCCCATGAGAGACCAGTAAGACAGTGGGTAGTAGGCCAAAATGGCCACGAACGAAATCACCGGCAACCAGCGATTATCCGAAACGAACTGACAGAGACGGCGGGTGAACCATGCCACTCCCAACACCGTAGGGATGCCAAACAGTTGCACTGCGAGGCAGGCCGCGGACTTCGAGAGCACCGCGCAGGGCAACGCCATGAGGCCGACCATGAGTGGCGTCGTGAACCCTTGAACGTACTCTCCCGGATTCCATGTGCAGCCCTTGCCGTGGGCCAGGTTCCACGCGTACCGCATGGAAATCATGGCATCATCGAACAGGCTGAAATAGCGATGCTTGTCCTCGGCAAGGATCGAGGAGTGCCAGATGAACACCAACGCCCAGGTCACGTACAGCAGCGACGCCAGCCACAGCGTGATGGAGCGCGAGTGGCGATACAAAAGGCCCATGCTACGCCTCATCTCGGAACCCCGAGCGGGCGCGCTGACATCGGCAAGACTGGGAAGCCACGGTTTCGCCTGTGCTTGGGTTGCGATGCAGAACACCTTGGCAAACGCACGGCGAGAGGTCAAGACGTCCTCGTCGAGGAAGGGCGTCGCGCAAGCGCGGAATCGCAACCGGATCGGGTGCATTTGCCGGCTGGCACACGACAGGCGTCGCTGCCAGGCGTCAGCGGGAGTCTGGGAACCCGAAGCGGTAGGCCCGATGCCCTCCGTCGGCGCTCTCGGCCACCAGGGCAAACTTCGTCGGGTTCCTTTCGATGAACGACAGCTCGGGAGGCAGAGGGGAGCCCAGGACGACGTAGTCGATTCTGTTTTCTTCGAGGCGCGCCAGCCAGCGCGCTTCGTTCATAGCCTGCGAAATCCGCCCTTCCTCGCGATAGTCGATGATCTCGCCAGTTGTCGAAATCGGCACGTAAAGGACCTCATTTTGAAAATGGGATCCGGTCAACGGATAGCGCAGTCCATTGTGGCCGATGCCATCCCAGCCGTAGCCGACGGCAATGCGATGCGGGCGGCCGTCGTCGAGGTATCGCCAGATCGGCCAGGCACTCGCATAGGAATCCCACACCAGATGCATCACAAAGGCCGGGTCTGCGCTTGCCGCTGCTTGGTAGATTCGATAGCGGTACTTGGCCCGCACCTCGCCGAGGGGTATGGCGAGGACAGCCAGGAAGGCTGCCAAGGACGAGAGCAAGCCCCACTCGAGGAGCAAGCGCTTTCTCGATGCCCCGACCACCAGGAGGCCACACGCCAAGCCGACGACTGTGGCCAACACCAGGGTGGGAAGCAGCTCCCGGAGCGCCCACATCGTAGGCGGGGCCCACCCGAGCGGCCACGCCAGCGCCAGTCCGCTCAGCAAAGCCAGAATCAAGAGCAACCGGGCGACCCGACCGGCGAGCTGGGCGGTGTAAATGGCAAGGATCGCGGGTAGGCTGGCGATGAGGCGGCCCATGACGATGTACCACTGTGCCCGCTGCGCTGCGAAGCTGTCCGATAGCAGGTACAAGATGGGAACCACGGTCATGGCTACGATCGTCGCTGTGCTGACCCGGAGACGTCTTCGCGCGAGATAGACAAGCCACGCGATCAGCGCCGACGGAAGCAGAAGCAAGTAGCCGGGGCCGAAGCCCATGTATTCGTGACCCGGTCTACGGAATGGAATGAGGAGGGCGCGAAAGAACGTTTCGACTGAAGCCGCTCCCTGCTCCGCGGCGGTCAGCTTTCTCGCGTAGAGAAGGTTCAGCTCGGCGTTTCCCTGAAACAGCACATGCTTGCCGATTTTTACCGTCAACGGATAGAATGGAGAGCCTGTCTCTATCAACGTTCGCAAGTAGTTCGGCGCCATGATGAGGAGAAGTGTCGCTGCGGCCATCGCGAGAGCGAAGAGTCCACGCCCCTTGCGCGCACTCGGGCCCAGAACGATGAACGCGCAGCCGAGAAGCCCGAGTCCAGCGATAACGAAGCCACTGCTCTTGGCTCCCACGAGCAAACCGAGGGCCAGCCCAAGCAGCGCCGCTCGTCCCGCCGAGGATTTCTTTTCAAGCTCGACGAGCGCCGTCGCTGCCAGGAGAAACGCGAGCAGCACGAACATGTCCACGTAACCAGTCACCATTTCCACGCAGATGGCCGGGATGAAGACCGTGACCAGGCCCGCGTAGAAGGACGGAACTCTCTTTCCACCGAGGCTGCGTGCCAGGCCGTAGGCAGCGACGCCACACGAGGCCCACATGAGAAACCCTGCGAAGGGCAAGAGCGCGTCGTTTCCACTTCCGAGCATCGCCCACGCCCATGGGTACTCGCCGGCTTGCGGGAAGTATTCCTTGTACCGCCACTGATCGGGTGCAAGCTGGCGGACTTGGAACCCGTAGTGGACCCAGCGAGCCGGCTTGAACGCGTGGTAGGTGAGCGAGTCCCAGGACAGCGGCGGTACCAGGAGACCGCCGACCAGCCTGGCCACAGTCACGGCTGCCGCCCACGCACAAAGGATCGCTCGCACGGGCGAGAAGACGATTTGTCGCGCCCCCGTGAGCGCACTGGCCGAGATTCGGTGGAGCTCTGCCTTCGCCGTGCGCCCTTGACAGGTCCAATGCAGGACGATCGACAGCATCGACCAGAATCCAAGGGCCACCAGGGGCCGAAACACGTGGAGAGCGGTGAGCAGCTCGAACCCGACGTGTTGCATGGCCAGGAAGAGCGTCAATGTAGTGGCCAGCCTCAGCGAGGCGCTCTCCACGGCCGCCAGACGCCGCGCGAGCAGGAAGGCGCCCCAAAGCGCCATTGAGCAAGAGCCGAGCGTCAAGAGAACCCGAAGCAGAAAGAACATGAGTGTCACTCGCGGTTGGAACTGCGGCCTTTGTCGATTCGCCACTATACCCGATTCGAGGGCCACGCGACCCTCGGTATCCTACAAGGCAACAGTCGCCGGCGCGGTGCTTGGCGCATGCATCCGTCCCGTCACTTTCACGCCGTCGCGTCCTGGCCGTCGCGCGAGTACCTACGAGACAATACCTACGCTCGCTACCCTATGCCCTGCGCTTCAAGCTGGCGTCCCCAGCCGATCTCGGGCATGGTCCAGAGCTGCGCGCGTCAGGGGTTCACGTACAGAGTCTGTCCAAAGCCGACATTGATCGCGTCGAGCGCGTTCCCAGCAATGACGTGGAAATGAACGTTTAAATTCAGCGACGATCCAAATCGCTGCACGACGGTCAGGCTTCCGGTCTGCAGTCGGCCGCGCAGCTTGCGCTTCCGTGCGCGCCGGCGCAGGTCGGAGTTGATGCCGCTGATGAATGCGCCAAGCACGACGGTCGTGGCGTCGGCGGAATACGCCATTTTGAAGCGCAAGGCGTAGGGCAGCGAGAGAGGGTTTGGAAACCCTCTGAGGGTTTCCATATCGTTCGAATTGGTGTACTGCTCAGACACCATCTTGGCAGACACTGGCGCATCCATCGCGGGCACGGCCGAAGCAGACGTCACCGCGGCGTCCGTCAGCGGCGCCGTAGACGAATTGCGCCGACTTCTCGCCCTCGGACCTGCGCACAGGGCCGCCTGCGAGGAGAAACTGGCCGACCTGCGCAAGCAGTGGCAGGCGCGCGCCGAGACCTTCTCGCCGAATGCGGTCGCGGCCTTGCGCGAGATCTCTTCCCTGCTGCGCCACCGGACATCGCGCGACGAGCACCTGGCCAAAGCCAAGGTTGTGCTCAAGAACGTGTTTGGCTACCGTTCGTTCCGGCCGGGTCAGGAAGACATCATCGCCACCGTGCTCTCGGGGCGCGACTGCGTGGGGGTCATGCCCACCGGCGCGGGCAAGTCGCTGACCTTCCAGATTCCGGCACGCATCCTGGGCGGCACCACGCTGGTCATCTCGCCGCTCATCGCCCTGATGAAGGATCAGGTCGACGCCGTCAACGACGTCGGCCTGCGCGCCACTTTTCTCAATTCCAGTCTGCCCCCGGAAGAAAAGCGCGAACGCGTGGCACGCGCCGTGCGCGGCGAGTACGAGCTCATCTACGCCGCGCCCGAGGGCATCGAGGCTTCGCTCGGCCCGCTCTTCGGCCGCATCAAACCGCGCCTGGTGGCCGTCGATGAAGCCCATTGCATCAGCCAGTGGGGACACGATTTCCGGCCCGCCTATCGCAACCTGCTCGGGCTCAAGTCGCGCTTTGGCGATCCCCCCATCCTGGCCCTGACCGCCACCGCCACCGCCGAGGTCACCCGTGACATCATCGAGCAGCTCTCCATGCGCGGGCCGGCCTCGTTCCGCGGCAGTTTCTTCCGCCCCAACCTGCACCTGCACGCCTATAAGAAGGGTGACGACGGGCCCAGCGTGCGCGAGCGCATCCTGCGCTTGGCGCGCGCCCGGCCGGGCCAAAGCGGCATCGTCTATTGTCTGTCCCGCAAATCCACCGAGCAGACCGCGGACTACCTGCGCGAGCACGGCGTGTCCGCCCTCGCCTACCACGCAGGCATGGAAAGCGACGAGCGCACGCGTGCGCAGGACGCCTTCCGCTGCGACGAGGCCGATGTGGTGGTGGCCACCGTTGCCTTCGGCATGGGCATCGACAAGTCCAACGTCCGCTACGTCATCCACCGCGACATGCCGCGCTCGATCGAGGGCTATTACCAAGAGATCGGCCGCGCCGGCCGCGACGGCGTGACCAGCGACTGTGTGCTGTTCTATTCGTGGGCCGACGTGATCGGCTACGACCGGCTGTTCGAGCTAGGCGGCGATCTGGCACCGGAGGTCGTGGCCCGCCACCGCGATCGGGTGCGCGAGATGTTCCGACTGGCGGAATGGAAAGAGTGTCGCCATCAAGCCCTGGCCGCCTACTTCGGCGAATCGATCAAGGCTTGTGGCGGATCGTGTTCGATCTGCGCGGGCTGGGACGTGGTGGAGCAGAGCAAGCCGATCCCGCGCAAGCTGGCCAAGAGCCGCACGGGCTCAAGGCCGCTGCCACCGCTGCCCCAACCACCCACGCCGCCTGGCGACGAAGAAAACTTATTCGTGGCGCTCAAAGCCCTGCGCCGTCGCATCGCCGACGCGCGCAAGATGCCAGCCTACATCGTCTTCAGCGACGCGACCTTGATCGCCATGGCCGAAAGCAGGCCAAGGACGGCCGGCGAGCTCCTGGCCATCCCAGGTGTTGGCCCGCGCAAGCTCGCGGCCTACGGCGACGCCTTTCTGGCCCTGCTTTGCGAAAAATAGACATCCCCCTACCAGCGAGCCATCAAGGCGGCGTTGCCATCGGTCTGGTAGCCTCGCTGGGCCAGGGCGAAGGGCGGCTCGACCGCGACCACGCCGAAGTCGCCGTTGCGCAAGACGCGGGTCAGGGTCTCGCGCTCGTTGCCGATGAGGTCGCCCGCCTCACTTGGGAAGACGAGGTAGTCGGCGTCCGTCTCGTTGCTGATGGTCATGTTGTAGGCGTCGGGCCGGTTCGAGATGAACGGCGTGGTGAAGCCTGAACCCGAGACCTTCGCCCGCGGCGGCAGGTGGCGCAGCAGCCGCACCGCCGCCTCGTGGCGACGCTTGCCCTCGGCGTCAACGCCGAAGGTGTACTTGATGGGGCCGCCCCAGGAATTGGTGCGCTGGAAGATGGCGCCGAATTGATAGCTCAAGGGCAGCGCCATGCAGATCATGGTCGCGAGCGCCGCGCGCCGCCTGAGAGCCGCCAGGCCAGGTTGTCCGCTGGCGGCGGAGCGCCTTTCCATCCATTCCAGACCCAGCGCCACGCCAGGGAAGAAGAAAGCGATCCAGTGCGCGCTGTACTGGAAATTGATACTGACCAGCGGCCCGTAGTGGGTCGACAGCACGGTGAAGAAGAACCCCGGAATGGCGAGCACCAGCCAGATGGGCCGCCGGAAGGGGAGAAAGGCCAGCGGCACGAGGATCTGCAGCATGTAGATGAGCTTGTCCATCTCGGCCAGGGTCGACATGGTGAAGGCAGGGTTGGCGAGCATGGTCATCACCACGCTGCCAAAACCCTTTCCACCTTGGGGAACCAAATCCTTGTAGATCGTGGTGAAGCTCTCGCCGCCACCGACGTAGGGCATGGCGATGAACTTGAGCGCAAAGCAATAGAGCGCGCCGATCGCGGCCAGGAGCACGCCCGCCCGCGGACGCCGCCCGGTGAGCAGGAAGTAGAGGCCAAGCACCGCCACCCAGGACGAGACATCCTCGCGACAGCTCAGGGTCAGAAGG
This sequence comes from uncultured delta proteobacterium, assembly GCA_963723955.1. GTDB lineage: Bacteria > Myxococcota_A > Polyangia > Fen-1088 > Fen-1088 > Fen-1118. The sequence continues at coordinate 107,279 of CAVRSU010000027.1, read as the reverse complement.
ACGAACAGGGCGGCCCAGCGATCGCGACGCGCTTCCAGGAAGTACCACGCCCACCACAGCAAGAACGGTCCAAGGGGCAGGAAGTGAAACTCGAACAGATTCTCGCCGTGCAACGCCGGGTAGAGCAGATAGGTCAGGACGAGAATGCAGGCCGGCCAGCGATCGATGTGCCGCCGCACGAGCTTGTACAGCGGAATCGCGGCCGCGCCCAGCACCGCCGACTGAATGAGCATGAGCGTCCCGCTGTTCTGGCGGATGGCATAGAAAGGCAGAAGCACGTAGGCGAAAAACTCGGCGTGATTGCCGAAGTGGCTGCGCCCGGGCCCCGCCCACGGCGGCGTCTTGAAGAACGAGCCCCCGTGCAGCATGTTCCACAGCAGACTGTCGTAGATGCCGGTGTCGTAGCCGGAGCGAAGCGAGTAGTAGAAGCAGTAGGTGTAGTAGCCGAAATAGCTGACGTAGAAGATCACGCCCACCAGCACCAGGATGAAGGGCAGTGAGTTCCAAGATCGCGGCATGGCCTGGACCAAGCCCTCGTGGAACCGCCGCACCCGCGACCGGATCTTCTCCTCCCATGGGAACGGCCCGGCTTGCAGCGCCGAGGTAACGGCCGCCCAAGTGGCCAAGCCGAACAGAATGACGAGGGTCAGGAACGCGAGGTCACGCCCCTTCCACACCTCACAACGAAAGAGCAGCGCGAAGAATGCGGCCAGATACAGCGGGGCCAGCCGCCTCGCCGCATGGTAAAGCCGCGCGACCACGTTCGGCGTGCTGAAATGGGTGAAGAGATAGAGTGCGCCGGCCAGCGCCGCCACCACCCCGCCCCCGAGCGTGCAGGCAAGCAGAATGTGCCGAAGATGGCTGTCCAGGCGGTTCTCCTGGAAGTAGCGAATCAGCGATAGCGGCATGATGGCGACACCGAGTACGAACCCGATGGACACGCCGCCCGCCAGGAGCAAACCGAGCGCGCGCACCGAGTACGACAGCCGTGTCTGAAAATCACTATCTCGCGAGGGCGCCACGTCTAGTTCCCAAGGCGGGAAAGGAGACCCGCGTTCAAGTCGGTTGGATGGCCGCGCTTGGCCAGCACGTACTGCCCGCGCTCGGCCACCACGCCGAAGGTTCCGTCGGGCAACACCCCCATGACCTTGGCGCGCTCTTCGCCACCCACGGGAAGGCTGAAGAGCAAATAGTCGGCGTCGGCGATGCCCATGCGCAGGGTGTAGGCGAAGGCCCGGTTCGAAACCTGCGGCACGATGTTTTCCGATGAGACGATCTTGGCCTTGGACGGCACCATGGCCAGAAGCTGGTAGAGCGTGCGCCTGCGTTCCACGTCCTCGGGCGTGGTTCCGAAGTGGTAGGTGCCGAAGCCGCCGCGCGCAACATTGTGCTGGATCAAGGCGCCGAGCTGGTACGAGGTGGTAAGCACCGCGAGCGAAATGGCCACCACCCAGGCACGCCGCCAGGCCGCGCCTGCGCGCCCGCGCCGGGACGCCTCGCGATCCACCCAAGCCAGGTTGGCGATGAGAGCGACGAACAAATACGCGGTCCAGTGCGCGGTGTACTGGAACGAGATCTGATAGAGCGGCCGGTAGCCGGTAGAAAGCAGCGTGAACAGAAAACCCGGTAGGCAACAAAGGATCCCTATGGCCCGGCGCAAGGGAAAGAATGCCAGGGGCAAGAGGATCTCCAGCATGTAGATGAGCTTGTCCCGATCCAGGAGCACGCCCAGGGTGAAGACGGGGTTGCCGAGCACGGTCTTCATCACCCCGCTGAAACCCTTGCTACCCTCGGGCACCAGGCCCGCGTACTGGTGGATGAAAGATTCCGAGCCTCCGCGCTGAAGCGGCATGATCACGAGTTTCATGGCCACGAAGTAGATGGCGCCCACGCATGCGAGCCAAAGCCCGGCCCGAGCGCTGCGATTGGTGAGGATGAGGAAAAGGCCGCAGATCACGAGACCGATGGAAATGTCCTCGCGCACCGACAAGGTCAGGACCGCGAAGATGAACGTGCCCACGGCCCGCCGGGAAAGCGCGAAGTAGAGGGTGAACCAGAGAAAGAACGGCGCCAGCGGCGGGTAGTGAAAGTCGTAGAGATTCGAGCCGTGCAGCGGCGGATAGAGCACGTACCAGACCGCCACCAAGCACGACAGCCACGGTCCGAGGTACTTGCGCGCGACCAGGTAGAGCGGGATGGCCGCGCCACCGATGAGCATCGCTTGCAAAACCAGGATGGTTTCCGCGCTCTGGTGGATGGCGTAGAGGGGCGCAATGACGTAACTGAGGTAGGCGGCGTGTTCGCCGATCAGGTTGCCGGTTGGGCCGCCGTAGGGCGTGGTTTTGAAAAGCGCGCCGCTGTGAAGCGCGTTCCAGATCACGTTCTCTTCCAGCCCAAGGTCGAGACTGCTGGAGAGCACATTGCGATGGTGAACCACGGTGTGATAGCCGAAGTAGGTGGCGTAGGCGGCGGCGGCGAGGACCACGATGGCGAAGGGCAGCCAGGTCACGCTCAATCGGCCCAAGGACGCGCAGTCGGCGAGCACGCGGTCGAGAAAGCGCGGTCGGCCGAATACCGGCTCGGTCGCAAGCGCTACCTGGACGAGTTTCTGGGTCGAAAGCACCAACACCAAGACCAGCAACAGAAACACCACCTCGCGTCCGCCTTGCCAGAAGCGCCAGCGGAACATGAGTGGCAGCAAGGCCGCGAGCGCCAAGGGCGACAGTCGGCGCCCCAGGCGCTCCATGACGTCGCCGCGCAGAAGCCGCCGCCGGGCGAGAAGCACGAACGCGATCAGCGAGAAAACTCCGGCCCCGCCCACGCCGCAGGCAACTGCGCGCAACCCGCGCTCATGCGTCGGCCCGTTGCTCATGACGAAGTCGAGGAGGGTGCCGGAAGACCAAAGCTCCCACAGACAAAGTCCGAGCGAAAACCCAACAAGGCCGAGCACGCCAAGTCCCGAAAGGGCAGCGCTCAGCCGCGGGCGCCAGGCCTCCGGGACGGATGCATACGCGGCGTGTGGCGAAACGCTGACAGGCGCGTCCTCCGACACCTCGATGAGCAGGTCGGAAGAAAGCTCGATCTCGCTGACCGCCTCGGCGGGCCATCCAAGTGCTGGGGACTCGCCAACTTCCTCGCCCGTGCTCACGTCGCCTCGCCCCCGCTTCCCGCGCTCGACGGACCGGACGGTGGCTGCCGCGACGCCTTGTTCGTGCCCTCCTCACTAGGCACGAAATTGACTTCCTTGGCCACGGTGTAAAGCGGTCGACGCTGCACCTCTTCGTAGATACGGCCGACGTAGGCGCCGAGAATGCCTATCACCAGCAGCTGAACCGACGACCCAAGAGCCACTAGGATCATGATGGTCGTCCAGCCCGGCACAGCACTGGTGCCCTCGATCTTCACGTAGAACGCCCACGCTCCAAGTGCCATGGCCAAAAGCGCTGCGAGCGCACCCAGCCAGGTCGCCATGCGCAGGGGAAGGGTCGAAAACGAGGTGATGCCGTCGAAGGCGAACTTCAGCATCTTGCTCAGCGGATATTTTGTGACCCCGGCGAAGCGCTCGTGGCGCGTGTAGGTCACGGACGACTGCCGGAACCCGATCCAACCCACCAGGCCGCGAATGAAGCGGTGTCCTTCGCGCAGCGAGCGCATGGTCAGAATCACGGTCCGGCTCATCAGCCTGAAATCGCCCGCATCGAGTACCACGTCGAATCCCAGCATGGCGCGAAACACGCGATAGAAAATCAGGGCGGTCAGACGTTTGAACCAGGTCTCGCCGAGGCGCCGCCCGCGAACCGCGTAAACCACATCAAAGCCCTCGCGCCAGCGCGCCAGCATCGAGCGCACCACCTCGGGCGGATCCTGAAGGTCGGCGTCCATGACCACCACCGCCTCGCCTTCCGCCCGATCCATCCCGGCCGTGATCGCGATCTGGTGGCCAAAATTGCGCGAAAAGGAAATGACCTTGAAGCGCGGCTCAATCGAAGCCATTTCGGCCAGCAGCTTGGCCGAGGCATCGCGCGAACCATCGTCGACGAACACGACCTCCCAGGTCTCGCCCAGCTCGGCGAGAAAGGCGCGCAAGCGCCGGTCGAGCTCGGGGATGGTCTCTTCCTCGTTGAAAACGGGGATCACGACCGAGAGGGTGGGACGTGCGTCTGTCATGCAGGGGGGCGTTTATACCGCGAACATCGCGCCGTTTGGACCAAAGACCATCTTTGATCATTGAACGCGCAGGGTACGAATGCGAACCTAGCACACGGCGGCAGCAATTCGGGCCGATGGCACCCCGAGCGCCAGACTGCTAGTTTGGCGGCATGAAGCTTCGCGTGCTCTATCACGGCAATTGTTTCGACGGCTCGGCGTCAGCGGGCCTGTTCGCGCGTTTCTTTCGCGAGCACCTTGCCAAAGGCGAGGCCGAGGTCGCCTACACACCCATGCAGCACAAGGGCGACGCGCAACCGATTGCCGAAAAGTTGCTCGACGGCGATGTGAACGCGTGCGTGGATTTCCGCTACAGCCAAGACGTGCGTCTCGGTTGGTGGTTCGACCACCACGCGTCGGCGTTTCAGTTACCCGGCGACGAAGCGCATTTTCGCGCCGACCAGACGGGGCAGAAGTTCTACGACCCACACGCCAAGAGCTGCACCAAGTTCCTTGCCAACAAACTGGCCGAGCGCTTCGGCTTCGACATCGCCCGCTTCGCCGAGCTGCTACATTGGGCGGAGATCATCGACGGCGCACTTTTTCCGTCGGCGGCCGTGGCGGTCGAGCTGCGCGAGCCCGCGCTGCGCCTCATGACCTGGGTCGAGAACAACCGTGAAAAGACGCTGGCCGAGCGCTTCATCGAGGATCTGGTATCGCGACCGCTGGCCGATATTGCCGGCGAGGCCTACGTGGCAAAGGCGCTGCAGCCGCTGCTCGCGCGCCACGAGCAGAACGTAGCGGCCATGCGCCGCCTCTCGCGCCTGGACCAGGGCGTGGTGACGAGCGACCTCATTCCCGAGGGCATCTCCACCATCAACAAATTCATCGTCTATTACCTACACCCCGAGGCGCGCTACTCGGTCACGCTTCTCGAAACCGCCGAGCGCTACAAGATCTCGGTCGGTTCGAATCCGTGGCCCAAGGTTCCGCGCACCCACGACATCGCCCAGCTGTGCGAGAAATACGGCGGCGGCGGCCATCCCGCGGTGGGCGCCATCTCGCTGCCCAAGACCGATCTTGGGACTGTTCGGAAGGTCGCGGGTGAAGTCGTGGCCTTCTTGCGGAACTAGCGCACGATGGGCATCTGCATGGTTCGACGAAGCGCACGCATTTCGCGTTTGCGCGCTACCTTGGCGATTCGTCGCTTGAGCTTGGCCGCCGACACGGTCCGTCCGGGCAAAGCTTCCTGCTCCTCGTGATGCTCGGAAAAGTCGCCTGGCGAAGTGCCCAACTCGAAAATCGTGACCTCGCGTTGACCTCGCTCGCCGATGCGCAAGGGCATCACCGCCGCGCCGATGCCCGCGCCGACGTAGACTGCGCCGGCGTTGTCGTTGGCCTGCCGGGTTCCATACAGACCGTGCACGTACTTGTGCCCACCGATCTTGCCCAGGGTGATTTCGTGCAGACGGGCCAGCGTGATTTGGCCGCCGTGGGTGTGACCAGACAGAACCAGCGGAATGCCGTGCGGCCATAGCATGTCCGCTTCCTCCGCGATGTGGGACAGCGCCAGCGACGGAAGATCGGAGCGCAGCCCCGCCACCGCTTGGTCACAGCGAGCGTGGCCGGTGTAGGCGTCGTCCAGCCCGACGATCTGGATGCGCTGGCCACGCACCGTGAGCGTGGTGTTCTGATTGCGCAGCACCTCGACGCCGGCCCGATGCAAGGCCAGGCAAACCTCGTCGGCGCCGGCCCAGTAATCGTGGTTGCCCAGCACGGCGATCACGGGCGCGTGAAAGCCGCCCATCAGGTGGGTGAGTTGGTCGAGGTAGAGCTGGCTGTGGCAGACGAAATCCCCGGTGACCAGCACCAAGTCGGGGTTTTGCGCGTTGACCAAAGCCTGCGCCTCGCGCTGAATCGCGAAGGGTGTGACCCGACCGACGTGCAGATCGGTCACGTGCGCCACACGCATCGGGTTCATCCGCTGGGCATAGACCGCGGGGCCAGCGAATCTGCGCAGGGTGATTCCGCCTTGCTTCCCCTTCGCCTCTGCGGCTGACGATCTCGCCCAGCTTTGACTCCACGAGAATGGCGGTAACAACATCTGCAGAAAGTGTAACCGCCATCGCCTCGATGTCCAGGCGAGTTGCTGGTTGGCGGATGCGAAGGTCCGCAGCCGATGTCGCTACGGTCCCGAGTCCACCGACGAGTCCACCGACGAATCCATGGGCGCGGGCTGGGCGCCGCCATCGGGGGCGGGTGTCAACTGATGGCAATCCGCAGGCACGGAACAGCTGGAGACAGAGCTACAAGTTGCGGCAACTTCGACCAGGCGACTGGCGAAGGGCTCCGTGGCGACATACGGGCAAGTGGCCGGCCAAGGAATGTCGGCCTGGCAGAGCGTAATCACGTCTTCGGGGCTGAGCGAAACGGCTGGATCCTGGCAAATTCCATTCGTGCAAGTGTACTGGTAGTTGGTCGTTCCGAGGGTTGCGTTCCACGGGGTGCAATCCGTATCGCTGGTGCACGCCACGGGGTGGCCGGGCTCGGCCGCATTCAGCTCGATAGGACCCGAGGACGATAGAATGAGGACGTGGATGGTCAGAATGCGGCTCCAAAGAATGACGAAGGTGTCCCCGGAAGCCACACTGTCGCAGGCCAGCGGCTTGACCGTTGGATCCTCGGGCGTCAACGTGCAAATACCCCCCGACCAACTGACGTCGAAGACATGACCGAGCGTATCGGTCACCGTGCTCGGCTGGGAACCGCTAGAGGAGGAGGAGGAGCTGCTGCAGGCAAGTGCCGATGCGAGCAGGATAGTGAGAGCGGAGAGTTTCGTGATTCGCGACATGGTCCCTCGTTGACTAAATGAAATGGGCGATAGCCGAGGAGAATTCGTTTGGTCTTTCCAGATTGCTTAGGTGCCCGGCGCCGGCAATTTCTACCAAACGCGCGCCAGGGATAGCCGAAGCAATTTCGGCCATTTCTGCAGGCGGGGAAATCCTGTCTTCGGTTCCGACGAGGACCAAGGTCGGGCAGCGGACGGCAGACAACTCGGCCCGACGGTCGGGCCGGTCACGCAACGCTCTGATGCCGGCCGAGACACCCTCCGGGCTCTGCCTGCCCAGGCCGCGAACCTGCTCGCGCACCTCCTCGCTGGCGGCGTGTGAGAGCAGGGCCGCGAGCTGACGTTCAACCAGCGCGGCCACGCCATCTTTGGCCACCAAGGCCAGCGCATCCGCACGCCCCGCCCGGGCCACATCCGAATCGGCGGCGGCCCGCGTGTCGGCCAGAATCAGGCGTTCGAGGCGCGCGCGATGGCGAGCGGCAAAGGCCAGTGCAACATAGCCGCCCATGGACAGGCCACCGACCGTCGCACGCTCGATGCCAAGGCTGTCGAGCAGCGCCGCCACGTCGTCGGCCATGTCGGCGATCGAAGCATCGCCACCGCCGAGATCGGAGGCGCCGAACCCGCGCATGTCGGGCACGATCACGCGACGTCGGTCGGCCAGGGTGCGCGCGGTAGACGCCCACATTCTCCCGTCGAGGGGAAAGGCGTGAACGAGCACGAGCGGCTGCCCGCCGCCGATACATTCATAGGCAAGCGCCCGATCGCCGATGCGTGCTTTCATGGTCCAGACGTTAGCACGGAGCCCGAACGCGCGAAAACTTGCGTCGCAACCCTGCCGGCCGGACGATCCGGTCCGTGAGCCTGTCCGTGGATCTGGCGATTCAGCAGTTTCTCGACCATCTTCGGGTCGAGCGCGAGCTGTCCGTCGCGACCCTGGCGGCCTACGGTCACGACCTGGCCGAGTTGGCCCGCTTTTTGGTTGGGCGCGGCGTCGACGACGTGTGCGCTGTCCGTCCGGTCGACCTGCTCGAATACCTGGCCGCGCTCACCACGGAGCGTATCTCCGCGCGCTCGCAAGCACGCACCCTGGTCGCGCAGCGCCAGCTTTTCAAATTTCTGCGCCGCGAGCGCATCTGCGACACCAATCCCACCGAGGAGATCGACCTGCCCCACTTCGGACGCAAGCTGCCCGTCTTTCTCAGCCTCGACGAGGTGGAGCGACTCTTGGCCGCCCCCGGACGAAGCACTCCGCGGGGAATGCGCGATTCGGCCATGCTGGAGACACTCTACGCCACCGGCTTGCGCGTCTCGGAGCTGGTCAAGCTGCGCCTGGGCGACATCAACCTTGAGGCAGGTTACCTGGTGGCACTTGGCAAGGGCAAGAAGCAGCGGATCGTTCCCCTGGGCGAAACCGCGGTGGCCATTCTGCGCTCGTACATCGAGTCGGCGCGGTCGGAGTTCCTCGGGAGCACCAGCCGGCCCAGCGAAGACAGCGTGTTCCTGACGCGCTTTGGCCGACGCATGACCCGGCAGGCCTTTTGGAAGATCCTGGCCGCCCATGCGCGAGCGGCGGGCATCACCAAGCCGATCTCGCCGCACAAGCTGCGCCACTCCTTCGCCACCCACCTAGTCGAACGCGGCGCCGACCTGCGCTCTGTGCAGGCCATGCTGGGCCACGCGGACATCGGCACCACGGAAATCTACACCCACCTGTCGCGCGCCCATTTGCGCAGCGTCTACGATAAATTCCACCCCCGCGCCTAGGTCGCAACAACCCCGGCGGCTGAACCCGGCGTTGACCACCTCCGACCACGTCGGCTATACCCCAGGGTTCCCGTTGCGGCCAGGCCGCGGAGAAACCTTTGAACATCGGAGCCGATCAACTACAGAGTGCGATCTCTTACCTGATCGCATTCATCCTCAGCATCGCCGTCCACGAATTTGGCCATGCCTGGATGGCGAATCGTCTGGGGGACCCAACGCCGCGCTTGCAGGGGCGCCTGACCCTGGCGCCGCACCACCACATCGACCCCATCGGCACGATTCTGATGCCGATCATCATGGCCATGTCTTCGGTGCCGCTCCTGGCTTGGGGTCGGCCGGTGCAAACCAACCCGGCGGCCTACACCCGCCGCTATTCCATGAGTACGGGCAGAATGATGGTTGCCGTTGCCGGACCCGCCATGAACCTGATCATGGCCTTCGTGGTGTCGATCGTCATCGTCGTGGGCGCCAAGCTCCACGCACCCGACCGGCTGATCAACGCCATCTTTCACTACATGGTCCGGCTCAACATCTCGCTCATGATCTTCAACTTGATCCCCATCCCGCCTCTCGACGGAGGCGCTGTGTTGGCGTGGCTGCTCCCGCGCTCCATGCACAACGTGGTCGACTTTTTGGCGCGCTACGGAGGGTTCATTCTGCTGCTCATGGTGGTCAGTCCGTCGATGGGACTGCCCCTGATGGGCATCATCGGCTATCCCATCGACCTCATCACCTCGTATTGGAGGGAGGGTCTCATCATGGTGATAGGTTCATGAGCCAAGAACGCCCGCCATCCTCGGCGAATCCCATGCCGTCCGCCCTGCCGAACGACGCCCAGGGCAACACGACCTACCGCGTAACCTTGCCTGAGTTCGAGGGCCCGCTCGATCTGCTGCTCCACCTGTGCCAAACCCACGAACTCGACATCCTGAACATTTCCATCGCCTTCATCGCCGAGAAGTACATCGAGTACCTGGAAGTGATGCAGAACATGTCGGTGGAGGTGGCCGCCGACTACCTGGTCATGGCCGCGCACTTGGCCTATTTGAAATCGCGCGAGCTGGTGCCGTCGCCCGAGCCGCTCGATGCCAGCGAGGACGGCGAAGATCCCATCGACCCGCGCGAAGAGCTGATTCGCCGTCTGCTCCAGTACCAGAAGTACAAGCACGCAGCCGAGAACCTGAGCAATCGGCCCATCGAGGGCCGCAACGTCTTCGTGCGCGGTGCGGTCCTAGAAGCAGAGGGCGAAGTGGGCCTGGCCGAGCATTCGGTGTGGAAGCTCCTTGAGCACTGGGCGCAAGTCCTGGAAAAGGCCAAGCCTCAGTACACCCACGACGTGGTCATCGATCGCATGTCGATCACCGACCGTATCAACCAGATCGTGGATCTGCTGGAGAGCGGCAAGGGCATGGTCCGTTTCGAGGATCTCCTGGGCCAGGATCTGCCCGAGGCCGAGTTGCGCCACAAGGTCGTGGTGTCGTTGCTCGCGGTGTTGGAGCTCGCGCGTTTGCGTGTGGTACGCATCCTGCGACAAGAGGAGACGGGTAGCTTTTTCCTGGCCCAGACCGAGGGCGCCAACCTGGCCGACGCGCGCAATCTGAACGTCACCTCGGCGAAGGAAGACGACGTCCCACGCGCAGAAGCGCCGACTGCGCCGTTGGAAGCGCGCGAAGACGAGGTGACGGAGGCCGAAGCGACAATTGCCGACGAAACCGTCGCCCAAGCTATTGCATCGACCACCGCTGAGGCCAGCCTGGCGGAAGCCGCCGCCGACGAAGCGGTAGCAGCCGAAGCGACCGCCAGCCAATCGGAAGCCGAAAGCGCAACTGCGGCGAGCGATACAGCCCAACTTGTTTCCCAAGAAGATGTAGTCTCCGCTCCTTTCCCTGCCCCCGCCGAAAGGGGCGAGGAAGTCATCGATGGCCAAACGCAAGAAGAGCAAAAAACAACCCAAGAGTGAGAAGGTCGCCCAGGCACCGGCGCCCGGAGCGAATGAGAACGCCGCGCCCGCGAAGGCCGTGGCGGAATCGCAGACCGACCGTCCGCAAATCGCGGAAGCGCCGAGCCCTGCCGTCGGCGGGGAGACGGCTGTAGGCCAGAGCGAACCAGACGGCGAGGCCGCCGCCAACGAAACGCAGGCCGATGCCCCGCGTTCTGAGGACGGATCCGCCGAAACGGTCGAACCCGCGCCAACCGAAAGGGCGCCAGCCGAAAGCGCGCCAGCTGACAGCGCGCCAGCTGACAGAATGACGGACGAGGCGCAGGTAGCCCCTACCGAAGAGGCAGCAGCGGAAGGAGCTCTTACGAGCACGTCAGCCGAGACCGCCGCCGCGTTGGCCAACGCCGACGCTGCCGAAGCCAGCGATTCTGCGGCGGCTGAAGCCGGCGAAGGCGAGGAAGCCCTCGCAGGATCCAAGCTGGAATCGATTCTGGAAAGCTTGCTCTTTGCCTCGGACAAACCGCTCGGTCTCGCGGAGCTCAAACGGCTCCTCGGCGAACGCGATGGCAAGAAGGTGACGGCCGCGGTAACCGCCCTGACCGAGCGCCGCAAGGGCAACGGCATCGAGGTGGTGGCCCTGTCGTCGGGCTGGCACCTGCGCACCAACCCCGAAAACGCGGCTTGGGTTTCCAAGTTGCTGGTGGGTCGGCCCGTGCGCCTGTCGCGCGCCATGCTGGAAACCCTGGCCATTGTGGCCTACCGCCAGCCCGTCACGCGGCCCGAGGTCGACGATATTCGCGGCGTCGACTGCGGCCCGGTGCTCAAGACCCTGCTCGACCGTGGCCTGGTGCGCATCATCGGCAAGAAGGAAGAGGTGGGCCGCCCCATGCTCTACGGGACCACGCCGGAGTTCTTGCGCATCTTCAACCTGCGCGACCTTTCAGAGCTGCCCACCCTGCGCGAGTTCTACGACCTGTCGACCGAGGATCAGTCGCGCGTCGAGGCCGAGCACGGCCCCGAACCGGAAAACCAGACCCCCAGCGCGATCACGCCGAAACCCGACGTGGCCTTGAGCTCGGTCATGCGCGGAGCACTCCAACCCGAGCCCGAAGACACGGACCCGCTCCTCGACGAGCTCGACGAAGCCTCGCAGCTGGCCAAGCAGGCGCTGGGTGGTCTCGCGCCGGACGCGCCCGACGGCGAGGGCGCGAGCGCAGATTCCAAGCCGAAATCCTCGGGCGAGGCCGGGGAAGAACCACCAGCTTCGCCGCCACCGGCGGGTGAATAGGAAAACAACGTGGCCAAACTCCGTCTCCAAAAACTCCTTGCTCAAGCGGGGGTTGCTTCCCGCAGGCGCGCCGAAGACATGATTCGTGCTGGCGAGGTCACCGTCGGTGGCGCAGTCGTAACCGAGCTCGGCATCTCGGTCGATCCGCAGCATGATCGCGTGGAGGTCCACGGCAAGCGCGTGCGGCCCGAAGAGCCCCAGTATCGCGTCATCCTCAAGCCCCGTGCTTGCCTGGCCACACTGGCCAAGCCCCCGGCGGGCACCGCGGATCGCGCGACGCTGGCCCGATTCATTCCCGACGTTGAGATCGGTTGGACGGTCGTGGCGCCGCTCGATTTCCTGGCCGAGGGTGTGGTGCTTATGACCACCGACGGTGCCCTGGCCGCGCGCATGTCCCGCGGCGGCGGGCAGGTGCCCATGACCTACCATCTGAAATTCCAGGGCAAGGTGGGCGACGAGGAGGTCGCGCGACTGCTGCGCGGTTGGAAGTGGGACGGCCGGCCAGTTCGCCCCACCAGGGTCGAAGCCATCGCCACCACCGGGAAAAACACCTGGGTCGAAATGGTGGTCGCCGAGAGCCGTCCGCGCGTACTCAAGGCAGCGGGCGAGCTCATCCGGCACACGCTGCTGAAGATCTCGCGCATCCGCCTGGGCGAAATCAGCTTCGAGGGCCTGAAAATGGGCGGTTTTCGCGATGTCACGAAGAAGGAAGTCAAATCCTTGCTTCATGACGCAGGACTTGCAGCGTCCTGAAACGTCCTGAAATCCGGTCTGTTGCTCGAATCCAAACGCGCTACAATGGCCGCCGTGCCGGACGCTATCGACGTGAAGGACGGTTGTCCTCCGATCGGGAGATTGGCTTGGTCTAGGCGACAGTGGGTATTCGTCATTCTGGGTCCGATACGCCAGCATACGCTTGGCGGCCGCGTTTCATTGGCTGTCGAATCATGAATGTTAGGAGGCCACGTTGGAAATCAACAAAGACTTCATGAGGCTCCTGCGAGTGTTCGCCAAGGTAGACGTTCGCTACCTGCTCGTAGGAGCGTTTGCCGTCGAGTACCACGGCCAACCACGCACCACGCGCCACATGGACCTGTGGCTCGACGACTCGGCGGAAAACATGGAACGCGCGTACCGCGCTCTCGGCGAGTTCGGCGCGCCGCCTATCGCGATCGATCACTTGAACGCGGCTCCACCTCTGGAGGTGGTTTGGATTGGTGTGCCTCCCAATCGCATCGACCTTGCCAAGGGTATCCGCGGCCTGGATTTCGCCGAGGCCTGGTTGCACAGGGAAAGCACCGAGCTTGACGGCATTCACGTCAATGTCATCGGACGCCGAGATCTGATCGCGGCCAAGCGCGAGTGCGGCCGAGCCAAGGATATTGCCGACGCGGAAGCGCTAGAAGCCGCGCCCCCAGCGTAGCAAACCGGCACCCCAAGTCGCCAGCCGGCAAAGTCGCGGCCGGCGCAAGCCGCATGCAAGCACTGCCGCGGCTCTAACGCACGGAACCTAGCTGGAAAATATGCCATCTGTTACGATGGCAACTCGGGACGCGCGTCTGTTTTCAAGGGGCGCGCCCCTACCTTAGGCACCCATGCGTCGTGTGCTAATCGTGGATGACGAGCAGAACTTGCGGCATATGCTGCAAACACTGCTCAAGCGCGAAGGCTATGAGCCCGTTGGGGTGGCGTCTGTCGAGGGGGCATTGCGAGAACTCTCCGACCGACCGTACGACATCGTCATCACGGATCTGCGCATGCCTGGACAAAGCGGCATGGATCTGGTCGACCAAATCCGGCAGCGCCACCTTGGCGCCACGGTGGTTGTGATGACCGCCTATGGCAGCCGCGACATCGCCATTGAGGCCATGAAACGCGGCGCCTACGACTACATCTCCAAGCCCTTCGAGGCCGACGAGATCGTTCTTCTTCTGCGCAAGGCCGAGGAGCGCGAACGGCTGTTTCGCGAGAACCAGACCTTGCACAAACAGATTCGTGCCGGTGGCCAGGAGCCCGAGACTGGGCTCGGCGACTTGGTGGCGCGCAGTCAGCAGATGCTGGATCTCTTTCGGACGGTACGGAAGATCGCGGAATTCAAGACCACGGTTCTCATCGGCGGCGAGTCCGGCACGGGCAAGGAGCTTATCGCCCGCGCCATCCACCGACTCTCGCCGCGCGCGCAGGCGCCCTTCATCGCGGTCAATTGCGGCGCTATCCCGGACAACTTGCTCGAATCCGAACTGTTCGGACACCGCAGGGGCGCGTTTACCGACGCCAACCGCGATCGCAAAGGTCTTTTCGAGGAGGCTTCCGGCGGCACGCTATTTCTCGACGAGATCGGTGAATTGCCGCTCGGCTTGCAGGTCAAACTGCTCCGCGTTCTACAGGAAGGCGAGATCCGCCGATTGGGAGACAGCCAGGATATCAAGGTGGACGTACGCGTGGTGGCGGCGACCGCGCGCGACCTCTTGGCCGAGGTGAGCCGTGGCGCTTTTCGCGAGGATCTTTTCTATCGCCTGAACGTGTTCGCCTTGCACTTACCCGCGCTGCGCGAGCGGCGCGAGGACATCCCACTCTTGGTCGAACACTTCCTCTTGCGTATGAACGCGCGCATGGGACTTGCGGTGGCGGGGACGTCGCCCGAGGCCATGCGACTTCTCGTCGACCACGATTGGCCGGGCAATGTGCGCGAGCTAGAGAACTGCGTGGAGCGCGCCATCGTGCTTTGCGAGGGCACGCAGATCGAGGCCGAGGCCTTGCCCGAACGGTTGCGTCGCGCGAGTCCGCCACCCGTCGTCGCGTCCCTTGGTGCCTTGGAAGACGACGACCTTTCCATCAAGCGCGCGTCCCGCCGTTCGGAGGAATCGCTCATCCGACGCGCACTGCAAAAGACCCGTGGCAACCGCACGCGCGCCGCCGAATTGCTTGAAATCAGCCACCGCGCCCTGCTCTACAAGATCAAAGAATACGGCATCGCCGTCGGGCGAGACACGCGCGAACTTGCGGCCATGGGCGAGGCAAGACTGGACACGCCTACACCGATCACCCCCCCACCTCTGACGCCCACCCCGACGCCCCCTCCGACGATCGATTCAACTTGGAGGGCAAAATGATCGATGTGTATCCAGAGAGTCGATTTTTTGATTTTTCCACATGGAAGCGCACAATGTAGGTAAAGATAAGATAATGCGTGATACCAAGGGGAGACACCACGAATGGCCAAGAACTGCATAGGACTCGATATCGGATCGAGTTCTGTCAAGGTCGTCCAAATCAAGGAGACCTCGAAAGGCCTGGTATTGGTCAACTTCGGGTTCGAACCCTTGCCCGCGCAGACCATCGTCGACGGCGCCATCATGAACCAAGGCGCGGTGGTCGAGGCCATCCGCACGCTGCGCGACAACTTGGGTATCAAAGGCCGCGAGGTGGCGACGGCGATCTCTGGACACTCGGTCATCATCAAGAAGATCAAGGTGCCGCCCATGACACCCGAGGAGCTGGAAGAACAAATCCCCTGGGAGGCCGAGCACCACATTCCATTCTCGAAGGACGACGTCGAAATCGATCACCAGCTGGTGGGCAGCGACGCCGCATCCGGCGGCCAGATGGAGCTCTTGCTGGTGGCGGCCAAGAAAGAGGTCGTCGCGGACTACAGCATGGTCATCCGCGAAGCCAAGCTCGTGCCCATGGTCATGGATGTCGCCGCCTTCGCCATCCAGAATGCCTTTGAAGCAAACTATCCCATGGTGCCCGAGGAGGCGGTGGCGGTGATCAACATCGGCGCCACCCTGTCCAACATCAACATCATCGCCGGTGGCACCAGCGCATTCACCCGCGACGTGACGGTGGGGGGCAACGCCTTCACCGAGGAAATCCAGAAGCGCCTCAACGTCAGCCAAGAAGAAGCCGAGGCGTGGAAGATCGGTTCGGCGGGCGAAGGCGTGAGCGAAGTCGTGCCCCAAGAAGTCGAAGCCGTCATCGCCTCTGTGGCAGATGGCGTAGCTGGCAAGTTCCAGCGCTCGCTCGATTTCTACCTGGCATCGTCGAGCGACGCGACCATCACGAAGATCTACCTGTGCGGCGGTTCGGCCAAGGTGCCCGCGCTGCAGAAAGCCCTGGAAGCAAAAGCGCGCTCGGCGGTCGAGGTCATGGATCCCTTCCGCAAAGTCGCCGTCGACGAGCACCGCTTTGACCTCGCATTCGTCCAACAGCACGCCGCCGAGGCCGCCGTGGCCGTGGGGCTTTCGCTGCGCCGGCCGGGAGACAAGCAGTGATACGCATCAATCTACTCCCCACGCGCAAGGCGAAGCGGCACGAGGCCAGCCAGCGCCAGTTCCTGCTCATGGGACTCGCCGTCCTGGCGACGATTGGTCTCGTCATCTTCTTCCACTTGCAAGCCACCACCGAGTTGGAAAAAGCCCAGCACGACAACACCATCCTGCAAGCGGATGTGGCGAAGCTGAAACAGGAACTTGGCGACTACGACAAGATCCGCGGCCAGCGCGAGGAATTGCTCAAGCAACGCAAGACCATCCAGTCCCTGGAATCCGGACGCACCGGCCCCGTCTATCTTCTGCGCGAGCTCTCGGAGATCCTGAGCCCAGGCAAGGGACCGACCTTCGATCGTGTGACCTATGAAGAAGCCTTGCGCAAGGATCCCAACGCGGGATTCACCAATTGGGAGACCAAGCGCGCCTGGCTTGAGTCGTACACGGAGACGAAGCTGGCGGTCAAGATTCGCGGCGCCGCCAAGTCCAACGAGGACGTGGCGGAGTTCTTGAAGCGCCTCAATTCCTCGGTGTTCTTCAAGGACGTCAACCTGGATGCCACAGCACAGGCAAGCAAGGGTACGGTGAAGTACGTCAACTTCGGCCTTTCAGCCACGGTGATCTACTAGATGAACGACTTTCTGCAAAAGCTGACCCGCCTCAAAACACCGGTGAAAATTGCCGCCACGGCAGGTTTGGTGGCCATCATCCTGGGCGTCTATGGGGGACTTTTCTATCTCGACGTCGAGGACCAAATCAAAGGGGCTCGTGCACGCCAGGAACAGTTAAAAAGCGAAAAGGACAATTACGAGAAACGCAAGCGTGAGTACCAGGCCTACCGCAACGAGCTTACCCAATTGCAGCTGGAGCAACGCGAGCTTCTGAAAGCATTGCCCAAGAAAGCCGAAATCCCCACGTTCCTTTCCAATCTGCAGGAACAAGCCGAATTGGCCGGACTGGAAATCGTCTCTCTCACCATCGAAGCCGAGAATCCTATGGAGCTATACATCCGGATTCCGGTGCGCATCGAGGTCCGCGGCAGCTACCATAGCATCACGAAGTTCTTCAAGAACCTGAGCGAGCTTCCGCGCATCGTGAACGTGGAAGACCTCACGCTTTCCGTCGAAAAGATTGAACTGGGTGTGTCGCCGCGCATGCGCGCGAGATTCGTGGCGGCGACATTCCGCTACCGTGACCAGGAGGGTTCGTCCGAGGGTGGCACATGAAGAAGCTGGTGATGCTGAGTGTTGGACTGGCCACTTTTGCTGGCACGGTTTGGTTCGCCCAGGCGGCGGAGCCGGCCAAGGCGCCTGCGGCCGCCGCGCAGGCTGAGAAGACGCCGGCCAAGGGCGCCCCGGCCGCGGGCAAGCCTGGGACACCGGGTGCCACGCCCACCGCTTCCCCGACCGGCGCCGAGGCGCTCGCCCAGCGCATGGCGGTCTTGCGCCGCAAGGTCCTACGCGAAGAGGACTTCGCCGAGAACGACGATTCCAACCGGGATCCCTTCCGCTCGTACCTCGAGACGTGGATCGAGCGGGGGCCCAAGGTCACGACCAGTGTGGTTTCCGCCATCTTCGCCAAGTACTCGCTGGAAGAGCTGACCCTGATTGCCGTCATCAGCGGCGACGCGAATCCGCGCGCCATGTTCAGGGATCCCACGGGCCTCGGGCAGACCGTGAAACGTGGCGACTACCTGTCCAAGTCCGCAGCGCGCGTCACCAAGATCCTTTCTGATCGCGTCGTGCTGGAGATGTCGGAGATAACACCGGGCGGGGCAACCAAGGCCTTGGAACGAGCCGTCCTGGTCAATCCGGAAGGAACAGATCAATGACTTTGCAAAAAGAACGACCCAAGTTCTTGGCCGCTCTACTAGGCGCCGCGACCCTGACCTTGTGGTCCATCCCCGCGTTTGCCGACTCGGTTCGGGTGCGAAACATCCGGGTGTCGGAAACGGCCGGCAACACGGCGGTGGTCATCGCAGCCTCGGCACGACCCACCTTCACCACCTGGAAGCTGGAGCAGCCAGCGCGGGTCGTGGTCGAGCTGAGCGGTGCGCGCCTCGGCAACGTGGATGTTCCGCTCGATGCTGGGACCTACGCCGTGGGCTTGGTTTCAGCGAGCGTCACCGAGGATGACAGCGCGGGGCCACGCACGCGCATCGTGCTCACCTTGCGCCAGACCTCCGACTACCAGGTCGAGGCCAAGGGCAACGACATCACCCTGCGCGTGATCCCACGGGTCAGACCGCCGACGGCGGCAGCTGAAACCGGGGTGGCCCGAGAGCAGGCCGAGGCCCGCGCCAAGGCAGAGGCCCTGACGCGCGATGAAGCACAGGCCAAAGAGCGGGCGGGAGCACAGGCCAAGGCCGAGGCCCAGGCCAAGATCGAGGCCCAGGCACGCGCACGCGCCAATGCCGAAGCACAGGCCAAAGCTGAAGCGCAAGCCAAGGCCGAAGCCCAGGCCAAAGCCGAGGCCCAAGCGCAAGCCAAGGCCGAGGCGAAAGCCAAGCTCGAGGCCCAAACGCAAGTCAAGGCCGAAGCCCAGGCCAAGATCGAGGCTCAAGCACAAGCCAAGGCCGAGGCCCAGGCCAAAGCCGAAGCACAAGCGCAGGCCAAGGCCGAAGCCCTGGCCAAGACCGAAGCCCAAGCGCAGACCAAGGCGGAGGTGCAAGCCAAGATCGAGGCCCAAGCGCAAGCCAAGGCCGAGGCGAAAGAACGCGCCCTCGCCCAAGCTCGCGCCGAAGCCCAAGCCAAATTGGCGGCCAAGGCCCTGGCCGAAGTCCACGAACGCGCCGAAGCGCAGCGAAAGACAGAGGCCTTGCTCAAGAACGAATCCAAGGAACGTCTCGCCGCACAGGCTGTCGCGGAGGAACGATCGCGAGCAGAATTTGCGGCGAGACTGGAGTCGGATCGGTTGCGCAAGGAATTGGCCGACGCGCACCATGAGACTGCCAAAGCCCGAGCAGAAGCAACGGCCGCCAACGAAGAGAGTCAGCGCCAAAGGCTGGCCCTCGCGCAAGCCGAAACCCAAGTCAAGCAGGCGCAGTCCGAGGCCGAGCGAGCGCGCAGGCGCGCCGACGCGGCCGAGAGCGAGTCGGTGGCGGCGAGCCGTCGCGAAACGGATCGCGACAAGGCCCTCCGGCTGGCCAGCGACGAAGTCGCCGCCCGCCAGAAGACACTCGATCGCATCGCCCAGAAGCAACAAGAACAACAAAGCCGCCTGGCTTCGGCCGAGCGCCTGGTCAGCGATCGCGAGAGCACGGTGCGCGAGTCCGAGCTCCGGCTCGCCGAGCGCGAGGAAGAGGCCCGAGCCGCACGCGCCCGACGCGACAGCCTGGCTCGCGATGCTTCGAGAAGCAGCAAAGCGGAAGCCGTGGCTGCCCTGGCCGAGGCTGAGCGCCAGAAGAAGAGCGCGGCCACCGCCGCCGAGCAGTCACGCCAGGATCTCGCCCGTGCCGTGTCCTCGCGCCGGCAGGAAGAGGCGCGCAAGAACGAGCAGTCGAGTCTGCGCCGCGCCGAAGAGGGCAAACTGGAAGAGGCGATCGTGCTACGCAAGGCCGAGGAGATGCGTCTGGCCGATGCGCGCGCCGAGCGCTCTCGTATCGACCAGGAACGGTCCAAGCTAGAAAGCGAGCGGGCGCAACTTGAGACGGCCCGCAATGCCCTGCTCGCCGAGGTCAATCGATTGAAGGCCGCCGCCGTCGCCACGGCCGCGGCGCAGGCGAGACTGGAAAGCACCAAGGAATCCCAGCGCTCCGCGGCCGCACGTAAAGAAAAGCCTGCGCCTGTCGCTGGCACGTTTGCCGCCAAGCCCGCGCTTGCCGCAAGCGCGCCGGCTACTCCCCACGCGACCAAGCCTGCACCCGTCGCAAGTGCCTCCCCTGCGCGGACCGCACCCGTCGAGTCGGTGAAGGCTCCGGCCAGCACCAGCGGGTTGCGTTCGGTGACGTTGCGATCACTCAGCCACATCCGGAGTATCGATTTTGTCGACGAGCCGAGCCGCGCTTCCGTCATCATCGACGTTGACGACAGCGCGATGTTCTCCGTGGAGCGTCTCGCCGGCCGCCGCCTGAGCCTGCGCATTGAACATAGCGAGCTGCCCGAGAATCTCGCACGCAACCTGGACGCGACCGAGTACCTGGGACCGGTCAAGATCATCAGCTCGTACCGCGATCCCGCCGCGCGCACCACGGTGCGCATCGACGTGGATCTGGCGGAAGACGTCCCGAATGGGATTCGCCTAGATGGCAACCGAATCTTCTGGGATTTCCAGAAGGCGCAAGCGCCCAGCCTGCCCGCGGTTTGGGTGCCCCCCCCCGCAGTGATGTTTGTTCCGGCGCGAAAAGTGGCCGGCTTCGTCGCCGTGGTCAAGGACGGTCTGTGGCTGGGCCAGAATGCCCCGCTGCCCTATCTCTTGCCTCCGGTACAACCGGCCGCCCCCCCCAGCGGAGGTAGCGCGTCCGCGGCTGACACAGGATCCGCGTCGCCGGCCAGCTCGCCAGCAGCCTCGGCTCCAGAAACTCGCCAAGGTGGCGGCGCGACGGGCCCCTCGGGCCGATTCGCGACCATCGGCAAAAAGCGCTACACGGGCCGGCGCATCGACCTCGATTTCAAAGGCGCGGACATTCACAACATTCTTCGCCTGCTGGCCGATGTGGGCCAGGTCAACGTCATCGTGGCCGACGACGTACGCGGCGACGTAACCATCAAGATGCGCGACGTACCTTGGGATCAGGCGCTGGATGTGGTTCTGCGTTCGAAGGGACTCGGCTCCGTGCGCGAGGGAAACCTTCTGCGCGTGGCCCCGCTGGCCCTGCTGGAAAAGGAGCTTGAAGCGGAAATCGCCCGGCAGAAGCAGATCGCGGACGTCCTTCCCATCGAGACGCGCCTCATCGGGGTTTCCTATGCCGAGTCGAGCCAACTGATGGACAAGATCCGTGACCTGCTCTCGCCACGTGGCAAGGTTTCGGAAGACCGTCGCACGAACACGCTTATCGTTTCGGACGTGACCAAGAATCTCCAGCTCATCGAGGATTTGGTGCGCAACCTCGATACGCAAACCTCGCAAGTGGTGATCGAGGCGCGCATCGTGGAGGCCGATTCGAATTTTACGCGGCAGATTGGCGTGCAATGGGGCGGCAGCGCGTTCGCAGACACCACCCACGGCAACCCGACAGGACTGGTTTTCCCGTACAACGTGGGCGTGGGCGGCGGCGCGGACGACCCATCCTCGCCACTCGGCGGTCTGGTACCCGGTCCGCGCACCGGAACCGGAACCGCCGGAAACCCGAACTTCCTCGTCAACATGCCAGCACCCGCCGGCCTTGGCACCGGCTCGGCCATCGGCCTGACGCTCGGATCGGTGGCCGGTGCCTTCAACCTGAACTTGCGCCTCTCGGCCATGGAAAGCACGGGGACCGTGCGCATCTTGTCCTCACCGCGCATCACCACCATGGACAACGTCCAGGCGAACATCATGCAGGGCGTGTCGATCCCGGTGTCCGTGGTCAGCGCCATGGGTGCGCAGACGCAGTTCGTAGACGCCCAGCTCATGCTCTCCGTCAAACCCCACGTGACCAACGAGGGGACCATTTCGATGGTCATCAATATCACCCGCAACGAGCCCGACTTCGTGAACACGGGTGCTCGCGGCGATCCATCGATTCAGAAGAAAGAGGCCAAGACGACCATGCTGGTTCGCGACGGCGATACGGCGGTCATCGGCGGCATCTACACCCGCAACACCGGGCTCGCATTCACCCGGGTGCCCTTCTTTTCCGACATACCCGTGCTGGGCTGGTTCTTCCGCAACCGCAAGGAAAACGACAACCGGTCCGAATTCCTGGTGTTCATCACCCCGCGCATCGTCAACCGATCGCGCGTGGCCGGGCAATAGAGTGCAGTAAACTTCTAGATAGGTGTCGCCATGATGCAACTACACGATGGGGGACGAGCTATGAACCATCAGGGGAAGTGGTTTGCCTGTGTTGTGGGCTGCGCCGCAGTCGCGCTCGGTGTCGCCTGCGCCACCGACGCCTTCACCGCGCTGCAGATCAAACAGGTGCAAGTGCTGAGCGCAGGCGACTGCAGCGTCCCGGGCACTGCCACCACGCTGTTTCGCGATCACGGCATCCTCGATCTGGCCCTGCCCGATGGATCCACACCGCCCTACTACCTTCCCGTGCTTGTCGCCAACAACATGGCCTCCTCGGGTGGCTCGGCAGCCGAGGAAATGAACAACATCACGCTCCACCACTTCACCATCGAGCTTTCCGCCGCAGGTGTCACCTGGAACGCTTCGTGTCCCGCGACATTCGACACACAGGAAGTTACCGACACCATCGCGCCAGGTGGCACGGTTGGCACGTCGATGGATATCATCACAGCCGCCCACTCCCAGTGTCTGCAGTCGCAGATTCCCTCTCAGGGCCTGGCGGTCACGGCGAAGATCAAGGCAGAAGGGCGCCACGGCGGGACGGGCATTGAGAGCGCGCCCTTCGTGTTCACCGTCGACGTGTGCGCTGGCTGCCTGCAGACTGCCTATACTGATCCAACCTTGGCTCCGTACCGCTACCCTGCCGACGTGCCCATGTGCGCGTCCTTCGCAGGCAGCTCGAACCCTTATACGGGTGACGTGTGTCTTCCTCCCGGCCAGGACACAACCATTTTTTGCTGCGGCATTACCGAGACCGTAGCGGGAAAGTCTCAAAAGGTCGCCCTATGCCCGGGCGTGTTTCCTGCAGCCTCGACGTCCACCGCGACCTCCACATCCACCTCCACCACCCCCTAGGCGGTCAGCGGCTCGCGCTATTGACACCGCCGGATCTCTCCGACTAGAAGCAAAAGAACGACGATGTTCCGCGAAAGTCTGCAGCGCATGGTGGATCGCCTGGCCGGAGGCGTGGCGGGCATTCTCATGGGATTCGACGGAATCTCGGTCGAGTCGTACACCAAGGACGGCGAAGAGAGCCTGGATATCCAGACCGTCGGCATGGAGCTGGCCCACGCCGTCGTCCAGGTGAGGAAGGCAACCGACAACCTCGACGTCGGAAGCCTGCGCGAGCTGACCTTGAGGGTCGACAACCTAGTGATCTTGATCTTCCTGCTGAGCGACGAGTACTTCATCGCGTGCGCGCTCAAGCCCGAGGCCAGTTTCGGCAAAGCACGCTACTTGATGAGACTCCTGGCCCCGCAGATACAGGCCGAGTTGTGACCGGGGAGATGCGTGCACGCGATGCCGGCCCAGTCGGTGATCCTGGTCATCCATGGGCCGAACCTGAATCTGCTCGGCACGCGCGAGCCGCACATCTACGGCTCGACGACCCTGCGCGAGATCGATGAGGATCTGCGTACGCATGGCGCCGAGCTCGGCATCACCGTCGACACGTTCCAGTCCAACCACGAGGGACTCCTCATCGACCGCGTCCAGCAAGCCCACGGCAAGGCCGCCGGCCTCATCGTCAACGCGGGGGGATTGACCCACACCAGCGTGTCCCTGCGCGATGCCATCGCCGCAATCAAGGTACCCACCGTGGAGGTCCACCTTTCCAACCTCTACACGCGCGAGCAGTTCCGCCACCTGTCCTATCTAGCACCGGTGTGTCTTGGCCAGATTGCAGGGCTGGGCCCGATCGGCTACCGTTTGGCACTCGATGCGCTGGCCAAGCTGATGCCGGGCAACCGGTCGGTCCCCAGCAGTCGTCCGACCCCATGGGATTCGATCCCAATCAAGTCGCGTGCCGCGACTTCGTTCAAGAAAGGAGCCGCGAAAAAATGAGCAAACGCAAGGCCCCCGCTGCCGCTGCGAAGAAGGTGTTTTCAGCAAGCCACGAGGAGTGCGCGTGTGAATGTCACCCCGTCGACCTGGAAAGGCTGCGTGAGTTGGCCGAAATCGCCACCGAATTCGATTTGGCTGAGCTGGAGCTGGATGCCTGTGGAGGCGTCCGCGTGGTCAGGCGCGCGGCCGGCGCCCCCGTCGCCATGCCGGCGTCACTGCCACCGTCCCCGATTCACGTGGCCGCGCCAGCGGAAAAGGCGACCAAGCCCGCCGAGACCGGCACTCTCATTACCTCGCCTTTCGTGGGGACTTTCTATCGGGCGCCTGCCCCCGAGGCGCCGCCATTCGTGGATGTCGGCCAGAGCGTGCGCAAAGGACAGGTGGTCTGCATCGTCGAGGCCATGAAGCTGATGAACGAGATCGAGTCGGAATTCGATGGCAAGATTCTCGATATCCTGGTGAAGAACGCGGAGCACGTCGAGTACGGCCAGCCCTTGTTCCGCATCGAAAAGGCCTAGGAGTTTGCCGCAGAAAGCACGGAATGCCGGGGTCGGCGGCGCGGTTGGAGATCGCCCGCTTTTCTCCGGCTCTGTGAAGTCTGCCATCAACGCTTACGGACGGTGCATGCGTGTTCAAAAAGGTTCTCATAGCGAATCGTGGTGAGATCGCCCTGCGAGTGATTCGCGCTTGTCGCGATCTCGGCTTGCGCTCAGTCGCGGTCCATTCCACGGCAGACGCCGACTCGTTGCATGTTCGCTTCGCCGACGAGAAGGTCTGCATTGGACCGCCGCCGGCGCGGCAGAGCTACCTCAATATCCCCGCAATCATCAGCGCGGCCGAGGTCACGGGTGCGGATGCCATCCACCCCGGGTACGGCTTTCTGGCCGAGAACGCCGAGTTCGCCGAGGTGGTGCAGAAGTGCGGCCTACACTGGATCGGACCGCAGCCCGAGGTCATGCGCACCATGGGCGACAAGGTGTCCGCCCGCCGTGCCATGGAAGCCGCCGGGGTGCCCGTGGTGCCTGGCAGCCCCATCATCGAAACCGACCGGCAAGCGGAAGAGGCCATCGAGCGCATCGGCTTCCCGGTGATCATCAAGGCGACCGGCGGCGGTGGCGGTCGAGGCATGAAGATCGTCGAGGACAAGAGCCGCCTCTTCGCGCAGCTGGCGGCGGCGCGCTCCGAAGCCCAAGCCGGGTTCAACAACCCGGCCGTGTACATCGAGCGCTACATCGGCAGACCGCGCCACATCGAGGTGCAGGTTTTGGGAGACGGCCAATCTTCCATCGCCCTGGGCGAGCGCGAGTGCTCCATCCAGCGCCGGCACCAGAAGCTTATCGAAGAAGCGCCGTCGGTCGCGCTCGACGACGCCCGCCGGGTCGAGCTTTTGCGAGCCGCGCGCAAGGCCACCGCCGCCATCGGCTACAAGACCGTTGGCACACTGGAATTCCTCCTCGACGAGAACAAGCAGTTCTACTTCATCGAGATGAACACCCGCATCCAGGTCGAACACACGGTGACCGAGATGGTGTTCGGCGTCGATCTGGTGCGCGAGCAGATGCGTTTGGCGGCCGGCGATCCGTTGCGCCTGCCCGCCGAGATGCGCCCACGTGGCCATGCCATCGAGCTGCGCATCAACGCCGAGGATCCCGTCACCTTCGCGCCTTCGCCGGGAACCATCACGGCGCTCAACCTGCCGGGCGGCATCGGCATTCGCATCGATACCCACATCTACGCCCACTACCGTGTGCCTCCCTTCTACGATTCGCTCCTGGCTAAGCTAATTGCGCATGGTGATAATCGCAATGTCGCACTAGCCCGGCTGCGGCGGGCCCTGGACGAGGTGGTGGTGGAAGGCATCAAAACCAATTGCGATTTGCACCGCAGGGTGTTGAATCATCCCGATTTCATCGGCGGACGCTTCGACACCCACTTCCTTGAACGCCTGTGACCCCTGCTGCTCGGGGCTTGCTCAAGCTCGCCGCGTGGACAAAAATCTGGACGCTCCTTTACACGTGTGGCGTTCCCGGTAACACTGTGCATGCGGACTTCAAAAGGTGGTAACGAAGAAAGACAAGCACCTCGCAGCAGCGCAGAAGTACTTGGAGCGGGGAAGCTTCGAGAAGGCCTTGGCGGAGTTTCAGAATGCCGTCAAGGAGGACCCGAAGGATACCCGCACCTGGCTTCGCATGGCCGAGATCTATGTCCGCCTCGGCCACAATGACAAAGCCACCGAGGTCTACCAGAAGACCGTCGACCTGTACGTCGAGCAGGGGTTCTTCCAGCGCGCCGTCGCCGTCTACAAGAACATCATCAAGCTCTCCCCGGATTTCGTCGATGCCCGCATCAAGCTTGCCGAGGTGTTCCGGCAACTCGGCCTGCTCTCGGACGCCGTTCAGCAACTCGAACAAGCGGCGACGCTCTATCAGAAATCGAACCGCCAGGCCGAGGCCCTCACCGCGCTCAAACAGATCATCGACCTCAATCCCGAGCAGCCCAACCCGCGCATCCGCTACGCCGAGCTGGCATGCCAGTCTGGAGCCATCAAGGAGGCCGTCGCCGAATTCGCCGAGGCCGCGCGCTTGGTCAAGGCGCAAGGCCGCACCGAGGAATTCCTGCGCGTGGCCGAACGGCTCTGCACTACGACCCGGACAACCACGCCATGGCCAAGGAAGTGGCGGCCAAGTACCTGGATCACAACAATCCGCCGCGCGGCGCTTTCCCGGCTCAAGTCGGTGTTTGAAGCCAACCAGCGCGATCCCGAGGTCCTGGATCTGCTGGCGCGCACTTTTGAGCAACTCGGCCAGCCCCACAAGACCTTGCCCGTTCTCAAGGAACTGGCGCGCGTCTACGCGGAAAGCGGTCGCATCAGCGAACGCAACCAAACCGCCCAGCGCGTGCTCTCCATGGATCCGAACGACGCGGAGATGCACGAGCTTCTGGGGCGGCCCCACAGCAGCCTGAGCAAGACGCCGCAGGCGCCCACCGCGTCCAGGCTGACCACGCCCTCGTCCTGTCCATGCCTTCGCTGACCCCACTGCCCACGACGAGCACGACGCGGTTTGAACAAGCGTCCCGTGGCGATCACGTTCAGCGAGATGGAAGTGCCCCAGGCCCTGCGCAACAAGTACGTCAGCTCTGCCCGCCGAGCCCATGCCGGCGCCATGCCGCTCCATGTCCGAGCGGATCAACATCGCCTCGGGCATGGTCGAAAAATCCGACGACGACGCCGAGGTCAAGCGCATCCTGGCCGAGGCCGACGTGTTCGTGAAATATGGCCTCGTCGATCGCGCGGCCGATCACTTGCGGCGCGTGTTCGATCGCGTTCCCACCCACCAGGGCGCGCACGAGAGGCTGGCGGCGGTGCTGGTGCAACTGGGCCGCAAGGCCGAAGCCGCGGCCGAATACGAGGTCCTGGCCCAGCAATTCACGGCCAGCAAGCCGGCCAGCGCAGCGGGGTATGCGCGCAAAGCACTCGAGCTCAACCCGTCGGCGCGACGGGCGCTGGAGGTGTTGGGCATGGTCGGGGGCTCTCTGCCAGCTGAGACCGAGCCCTCGGAGCGAAGTTCGATCCCGGCGGAGCTAGGCATGGGCACACCCGAGCCGGACATCATCGAAAGCGACGAAATCCAGCTTCTGGGCGAGATCGTCGGAGCCCGATGAATTCACCGGCACAGAGGGTGGCGCGGGGACCAGCGGCAACCTGGATCGAACCCGTGGTGGGCCGTCTTCCTCCGACGCAGGAGACGAGAACGAGCAACGAAGACCTGGAAGGGCGCGACCCAGACCGGCAACACGCCCCTGCCAGAGGTCGTGGCGCAAGAGTACGAGGCGCCAACGGATCTGGCCCCGGCTAGTCACCAGCCCGCTCCATCCGGATCCGACGACGCTCTCCTGGCGGACCTGGAGCAAGTCGACTTCTTCATCGAGCAGGGGCTGACGGACGAGGCAACCGCGATGCTCGACGAGATGGACAGTCAGTCGCCCGGGCACGTGCTGGTCGCCGACCGGCGCGAAAAGTTGGCCGCTCTCCAATCCAACTCGGCGTCGTCGCAAGGCGCGGTTCCGGCCCAGGTTCACGGCGACGCGACCGAAGCCACGCGAGGCCTGCGCAAGACGGGCGCCTTTTCCCTGCACACGCCAGCCGCGAAAGCGCAAGAGCACGACACCGACACGCACGCGGATCTGGGAATCATGGAGAAGACGATGGAGCGCTACGAGGCGGCCATCGAGCATTTCAAGGCAGTCATGGAAGATCCCAAACGCGAGGTCTTCGCCTTGTCGATGATCGGCGAGTGCTCCGAGGCGCTTGGCGATTCGGCCGAGGCCATCCGCTGCTACCAGGACGCTCTCAAGCGCCCCACCGCCACGAAGGCCGAGGCAACCCAGCTTTATTTCCAGCTCGGCAACGTCTTCTACAACCTCGGGCGACCACAGCGAAGCGCTCTACTACTTCGAACGCGTCTACAAGCGCGACGCGAATTTCCGTGACATCCAGCGCCGTCTCGCCGAAGTGAAACTGCGCGCAGCGTCTCGCTAGGCTGGCCGGCGGGCAGGCCCCGCGCCACTTTACGCTGGCGATCCGTTCCGATACGCAAGGCGTTGTCGCGCGGCCGGATTCCATTTCCTGGCCTTGGCTACCACAGCCACCTGTGGCCACCCGCCGCTCTCCGCCCTTGCCTAACCCCTTGGTTTCCTTGCGCCCTGATGCTAGTTTCGCCATCTCGGTTGTTGTTGTTTCGAGACGACCGCTCAACCCACCGGAGGGCCGCATGCCCAGCGAGCGCGAGTATGAACAGGCCTTACAACGCGAGCCAGGCCACAACGAGGCCTTTCTCTTCTTGCGCAGATCCTACCGAGAATCTGGGCGATTCGACAAGCTCGTAACCCTATACGAGACCCGCGCCCAGGCCATTGCGGATCAAGCCAAGGCCGCCGAGCTCTTCTATCTGGCCGCGGAAGTACGCGTCGATCACCTCTCGGACGTCGCCGGCGCCGAAGCCGACCTGGCCCATGCTGTCAGCCGCGACGCAACCCATCGCAAGGCGGTCAAGCGGCTCAAGAACATCTACCGCGAGCAGGGCCGCGCCGGCGAGTACCTCAACATGCTTGAGGTGGAAGCCGCGGCCTTGGGCCAGTCGCGCGACGCCGCCCGCATCGACGAATTGCGCGCCGAAATCGACCGCGCCTACGGCCAGCACATCGCACGCATCGAAAATGCACTGACCACGCCGGGCCTGCGCGCCGAAGTCACCGCGCGACCAGCTCAAGATCGTGGAGGCCGTGCGCAAGATCCACAACGCGCTCGGCGACTACCCCATGGTCTGCCGCCTGTACGAGATCGAGTTGGCGGGCACCACCGATCCCAAACGGCGCATCGCACTCATGTTCCGCCTCGGACGGGTGTTGGCCGAGAAGATCGGCGATCTGCCCCAGGCCGCGCAAAAGCTGAGCGATGTGGTCCGGCTTTATCCGCGCGACGACAAGGCCCTGGAGGCGCTGGCCTCGGTCTTCGCCAACCCCAACTGGAACGGCGCCGACGGACCCGAACGCGCGGCGGGCCTGTACAACCAGATTGCGCGCCGGCGGCACGAGGCGGGCGATGTGGACAATGCCGTAGCCTCCTTGCGCAAAGCCCTGACCGCGGTTCCCTTCCACGCCGAGGCCCTGGCGCTTGCTCGAACGCGTGCTGACCGAATCCAATCGCTTCGCCGATTTCGATCGATTCCTGCGCGAACGCGTGGCCCAGGCGCGAACCAACAAGGAAAAGATCGAAATCCTGACCAAGCGCGCGCACCTGGCCGAGACGTCGCTGGGCGATGTCGAGGAAGCCATCCGGACCTACGAGCAGGTTACGGCGCTGGAGCCGCCGGGCGGGCCGGCCGCGCAACACCTGGCCAAGCTGTACGAAGATACGGCACGACTACGGCAAGTTGGCCGAGTTGCGCGAGAAGCAACTCGAACGCACCAGCGAGCCAGAAGCCGCGCCTCGCCCTGCTACGCGAGCTGGCCGCGCTGTACCACGATCGCTTGGGCGACCGCGAACAGGCGGCTGTCTATTTGCACGCGATCCTGCAGGTCAATCCCAGCGATGCGCCGGCGCTGAAGGCGTATGCCGAGCACTTCCGCGCGCGCGGCTCTTTCCGCGAGTTGGCCGACCTGCTCGAATTCGCCACCGAGCACGATCTCAAGCAGGGCGTGCCGGTCGAGGAATTGCTGCCGCGCCTTGAAGAAGTGGCGGCCCTGGTCGAAGGCAAGCTTGGCGATATGGACCGCACCCTCGCGGTCTGGCGACGTATGTGGGAGCTTGCGCCGGGCTACGAACGGGCGCGCGAGGCCCAGAAGCGCATCCTGCAGAAGACCAAGCAGTGGGACCAGATGGTTCCCCTGTTCGTCGACGAAGCGGAGCGATGCAGAGGATGCGGAGCAGAAGATCGACGTTCTGCACCGACTGGCCCGCCTGCACAGCGAAAAGCTGGCCAACATCGAGAACGCCATTGCGGTGTATTTGCAGATCCTGGCCATCGATCCGCGCGAGGCCGTCGCCTTGCGCAACGTGGTCGAGACCTACGAGAAGAACGAGCGCTGGGCCGAGTTGGCGCCGCTTTTGCGCAGCCAGTTCGAAAGCGCGCCCACCGAGGCCGAGAAGGTCAGCATCCTGCGCCGCCTGCTCGACATCGACATGGAGAAGCTCGCCGATCTCCCGGCGGCCTCCTTGGACGCGACCCAGATCCTGAAGTTCCTTCCGGGCGACAACGACGCTTTGCTGCGCCTGGAAGCCATCCTGGAACAGTCGGGCGACGAGCCGCGCCTGGTGAAGATGCTCGAGTACCACCTGCGCTACGCGGGGTCGGCGAACGAGAAGCTCCATATCATCAAACGCATCGCCGCTCTGTTGCAGGATCACATCAGGGATTTTGCCAAGGCTGTCCCCTATTGGGAGAAGGTCGTCAAGCACGTGCCCGGCGACGTGGAAGCCATCGACGCCTTGCTGGTGGCGTACGAGCAGCTGGGGCGGCACGAGGATCTGGCGCGCGTCCTCGATCTCAAGGTCAAGGCCAAGGCGGGCGATCCAGCGGCCCAGGTGGAAACCCTTGCGCCGGCTCGCGCGGCTGGCCAGCAGCGAGCTCAAACAGACCAGCCGATCGGAAGACGCCTGGGAAGCCCTGCTCAAGCTGCAGCCTTCGGACAAAGAGGCCCTGGAAGCGCTGTCGGCCATCGCGGCGGACATGGGCGACTTCGCCACCCTTGCGGAACTGCTGCTGCGCCGGATCGGCATCGCCGCCAGCCCAGCCGAGGCCACGAGCCTGGCGCTCGAACGCGCCCGCCTGTTCGAGGAGGAGCTCAAGGATCCCGCCGGCAGCGGTGTCCGCGCTCGAACAGATCATCAACGAGATGGATCCCGGCAACCTCGAAGCCCATGCGGCCCTGCGCCGCGTGGCCGAGGGCATGCAGGACTGGCCGCGCGTCGTGGCCGTGGCGGAGCGCCAGTTGGCGCTCACCCCGGAAACCAAGGAGCGTATCATCCGCGGCCTCGAGATTGGATTGCTATGCCGCGATCGTCTCGCCGACCCGACCAAGGCCGTGCGCGCCTACGAGCACGTGCTTGAAATCGACCCCGAACAGGCCGATGCGCTGGCCGCCCTGGCCGCGCTCCACACCGAGGCCCAGGACGGCGAGCGGCTCATCGCCGTCGACGAGAAACTTCTCGCCCTAGCCAAGGAGCCCGGCGAGCGCCGACGTCTGATATTCGAGATGGCCGAGGCGGCCGAGCAGATGCTCAAGAAACCGAAGCAGCGCTTTCGAATGGTACCGGCGCGCCTACCACGAAGAGCCCGACGACACGACGCTGGGACGCCTGGAAAACACCGCCGAGACCTACGCGCTGTGGGAAGATCTCATCAGCGTGTACCTGGGCGAAGGCGCCCGCTCGACGGAGGCGCGCGATCAAGTCGAGGTGGCGCGCAAGGTGGCCAGCCTATGCGAGGAGCGCTTGCACGCGCCCGCGCGCGCCTTCGCGGTTCTGCGCGAGGCGCTGGTGCACGAGCCCGACGCGACCACCTTGTTGCCCGAGCTGGAACGACTTGGCCGCGACACCGCAGACTGGCAAGGCCTGCTCGATGTCTACGCGCAGGTGGCGCGCGGCCGCACGGACACCAAAGAACGAATCGCGCTTCTGCGCCAGCGCGCGCCAGGTGCGCGAAAACGACATGAAGGATCCGTTCGGGCGCCTTCGACGAGCACATGCGCGCCTTCGTGCTCGATCCCGAAAGCGAAACCTCGCACCAGGAAATCCTGCGCCTGGCCGAGATCACCGGGCGCTGGGAAGACGCCCTCAACGTGGAAGGCCAGCTCTTTGCCCGGGCCGAGGACATCGAGGAGAAGGTCTGGATTTCCCAGCGCGCGGCCGCCCTGGTCGAAACCAAGATCAAAGACGACGTGCGCGCCTTCCGCGCCTACCTGGGCGCCTTTCGCCTGGCGCCCGAGGAACAAGCCATCACCGACTGCTTGTGGCGCTTGGCCGAGAAGATCGGCAGCTACGCCACGGAGCCCGTGCGCGAGCTTACGCCCAAACCGCTGCCGGTGCCGGCCACGGTGGCGACGAGAAAAGCTGATTCCCAAGCTGGTTCCAATGATGGCGCCGAGCCCGTGCGCGAACTTGAGTCCGAGCAGATCACCGGCGAGATCGATATCCTCGACGTCGATATTCTCGATGAAACGCCTGCGCCTCCATCGGTGGGCCACCCGATGGTGCCAATGCTCGCCACCAAGTTCGAAAGCCCGTGGCACGAATGGGTGCAGGCCTACGAGCTGCTCAGCGCCGACCCGGTCACCCGGCACCGTTACCTTGTGAAAGTCGCCGACATCTGGATGCGGGGTGCCCACGACGTGGATCGCGCGCTCGAAGCCCTGGATCGCGGCTTCGTGCTCGACACCAGCGACGAGGCCGTCTGCGCCGAGATGGAGCGACTGGCCAAGAACGAAAATCGCTGGGACACCGTGTGCGCCACGTATCTGCGCGCGGTCGAGCGCGGTTCGCGTGCCGACATCGTCCGCTTCAACTTGCGGGTGGCCCACATCCGCGAGGAGCTGGGACACAGCGACCTCGCTGAGGAACGCTATCGCGCCGTGCTCGTGCTTGACCCCAGCAATCCGGAAGCGCTGGATCGCTTGGAGAACATCTACCGCAGCACCGAGCGCTGGTCGGAGCTGGCGACCGTGCTCGAACGTTGCACGCTTGTGAACGATGGCCGGCTAGAAGGCCCAGAGATGCGGCGCAAGGCCTTCGAACTGGCCGGGCTCTACGAGAATCGCCTGGAACGTCCCTACGAAGCCGTCGACACGCTGGAGAAATACGTCGCCAGCATCGAAGAAGAAAAGCTCGGCGAAGGCGACTCGCAACACACGGCCGAATTCGTCGCCGAGGCGCGTGCGGGCTACGCGGCGCTGGCGCGCCTTTTGGGCAAGGTCGGTTTGGCGCAAAAGGCGGCGGCGGCCCTGCAACGCGAGTTGGAGCTGGCCGGGGATGGCGAAGGCGCGCGCGAGGCGCGTGGTCACCTAGCCGAAATCTACGAGCGCGAGCTGGCCCTGCCAGCGAAGGCCATCGAGGTTCTCGAGGCCATCTTGGCCGGGTCGCCGAGCGACGCCGCCGCCCTGGCCTCGCTGGATCGTCTGCACACCGCGGCCGGCCACTTCGAAGCCCTCGCCGACGTGCTCGAACGCCGCATCCGCGTCGCCGAAGCGGCCGCCGAACGCACCGACCTCATTTGGCGACGCGCGCGCGTGCTGGAGGAGAAGCTCGGAAATCCCGACGCCGCGGCCGCGTGCCTGCGCGAACTTGGCCCCGACGCCCTCTCCGACCCGGACACGGCGGCGGCCCTCTTGCGCAACCTGCGCAGCGCGGGGCTATCCCACGAAGCCATGCGCATCCTCGAGCAGCGCATCGTGGCCCTGCGAACCAGCGACGAAAACCCCGAGCTCATCGCGGCCCTCTACCTCGAAAAGGCGCAGCTCAAGGCGGATGACCTGGACGACGTCGAAGGCGCCCTCGACGCCATCGAGTCCGCGCTCGTCATCGCCCCCACCTCAAGCACCGCCTTGTCGGCGCTGGCGCGTTTCCACCTCAAGCGCAACGACTTCAAGTCCTACGCGGCCGCCCTGCTTCGGCAAGCGGACGCCATGCAAGGTCAACCTAATCAGACCGCGGTCTTGCTCGAAGCCGCAGCTGTGTTTCGCGACCAACTGTCCGATAGCCTTCAGGCGCGGATCTGTTTCGAACGGGCCGTCAAAGAACACCCAGCGGATGCCGACGCGCTCGGCGCTTTGGCGTCTCTCGAAGCCGCCGAAGGCCGCATGGACGAGGCCAGGGAGCTCTACGAACGCCAGCTAGCGGTGTGCGATTCCCCCACGGCCAAAGCCGTGGTGCTGACCCATTTGGCGCGGGTTCTGTTCGAAAACCCCGAGCTCATCAACGAGGCCGAGGCGCGACTGGACGAGGCGCTCGAGCTCGACCCCGGCCACCTGCCCGCCGTCATCACCATGGCGGACATCTACTATCGCGAGCAGCAGTGGAGCAAGGCCGAACGCCGCTTGAACGAGGCCTTGCGCCGCCTGCGCGGACAGCCCGAGCAAACCGCGCGGCTGTACCACCGCTTGGGCGAGGTCTACGAGAAACTCGGTCGCCTGGAGGAAGGCTACCGCCAGCTCCTCGAGGCCGACCGGGCCATGCCCGGACAGCTCATGCTTCGCATCGCGCTTGGTGAGAACCGTTTCCAGGCGCGGCGCTGGCGTGAAGCCACCATGCACTTCGAGTCCATCGCCGAGCACGAGATGGCTACGCAGTATCCCGAGGATGTCGCCCAGGCCCTGACCCACGCCGCCCAGGCCGAGCTGAAGTTGCGCCGGCCCGAGCGCGCGGCGGCCCTGCACGAGGCTGCCCTGCGCTTTTCGCCCAGCCATCCGCAGACCTTGCGCGCGCTCGCGGATCTGGCTATCGAACGCGGGGACAAGCTGGAGGCAGCCAAGTCCTTGCGCCGGGTGGCCGAGTCGTCGGCCGATCGAAGCGAGCAAGTGCAGATCTTCGAGCAGATCGGCGATCTGCAGCTGTCGCTTGGCAACAAGGACGCGGCCCGCGCCGCCTATCTCGACGCAGCCGCGATGGTCGAGAAAGTCGAGGCATCCCACATCCCGCTGCTTGAGAAGTTGCTCGATCTGCAGCGCGGCGACGGTGCCGTGAGCGAGGCCATCGTCACGGCCCAGCGGATTGCCAACGCCGTCGAAGATGCTGGCGAGCGGGCTGGACGGCGTCGCGAAGTGGCGAAGTTGCAGGTGGAGATGGGCGACTTCTCGGACGCCGCCGACATGCTGGAGAAGGTCCTGGAGGACAACCCGACGGATGAGGCGGCGCTGCACGACCTGTGCGCGGCCTACGAGCATGCGGGCCTAGCTGGAAGCGTCGCGGCCACGCTTGAGCGATTGCTGCCCGGCCTGCCCGCGACCTCGGATCCGACGGCCGAGCGCAGCCGGGCCGCGCTGTGGGAGGAGATGGGGAACGCCGTGGCGGATCGCGATCTCGGGGCCGGCATCGCCGCCCTGGAGCAAGCCGTGCTCCTCGACACCGAACGCCTGTCGGCGCGCTTGCAATTGGCCAAGCTGTACGCGCAACACCCCGACCACGCGGCCCTGGCGCTGGAGAACCACCGCTCGCTCGTCCATCTTGATCCGACCTGCGAAGCATCCCTACACGCCTTGGCCGCCGACTACCTGGCAAACGGCCACAGCGACCGAGCCCGCTGCTGCCTTGAGCTGCTCGACCTGCTGGGTCTGGCCAGCCCGGAAGATTGCGCGGTCCTGGAGGCGCACGCCCTGCCCGTGCGCCCCACCGACGAGCCTTACGCGGGGAGCATCGGCGAAAACGAGCGCCACGCCCAACTCATCCATCCCCAAACCGCCGTGGTGGCCGACGTGTTCGCGGCCCTGTGGGAGGGCGTATCCGCGCTCAGCCAGGCCACACTCGACAGCTTGGGTGTCACCGCGAAAGACAAGGTGTCGGCCATCTCGGATTTGGACGTGGCCAAGATCTTCAGCCAGGCTGGCAAGGCCCTATCCAACCAGCGCGCGGGCCTCTACGTCAAACCCGACGCTGACTTCGATGGCATCCGGTTGGTTTCGGTCGCCCCGACGGCAATCGTCATCGGCAAGCGCTACGCCGAGCAAGCCTCGGTGCAAGAGCTGCGTTTCCGCATCGGTCACGCCCTCGAATTGTTGCGACCCGAGTATGTCCTGGCCGCAACCATGGATCCGGTCACGCTCGACGACATGTTCACGGCGGCGCTCAAGGCATTCCACCCCAAGCACAACCGGTGGCGCGCAGGTTCTGAGGACAGCGCAGCCGAGGAAGCGGCCAAGCTCAAGAAGGCGCTGCCTTACAAGCTGGCCAAGCGCATCGCCGAAATCTTCCAGGAGCACGCCGACGCCGAGCTCAGCTGCTCGCAGTGGCGTGCGGCGGTGCTCGAAACCGGCAACCGGGCCGGGTTGCTCCTATGCGGCGAGCTGCGCGCGGCTGTCCAGGTAGTGCTGCGCGAGAGCACGGTCGGCGTGCCCGAGGTCATCAGCCAGGAATATTTGCGCGAACAAGCCCAAAAGCCAGGACCCCTGAAAGAGTTGCTGCGCTTCTTCGTCAGCCAGGAGCACTTTGGGTTGCGCGAAATTCTGGGCACGGCGGCAAAATTCTAGATACGCATCACCGGAGATGGTTCCCGGGACATGGGAACGCGACGTGGCGTTGACTTGCTGCTCAGGGACGACTATAAGCCCCAACACCTGCGAGGATGGCGGAACTGGTAGACGCACTAGCTTGAGGTGCTAGCGGTTAAGAGCCATAGGGGTTCGAGTCCCCTTCCTCGCACTCCCTAAACCCCCGGTAACACGGGGGTTTTCTTTTTCTGGGCCAAGGCACCTATGCCGCCTTGGAACCCCGTCCAAAAGTTTTGGACGGATTTTTGGACGGAGCCAGGGCCTCCGCAGCTGCTTGCTGTCTTGCCGCTGCCACGGCAGCCGGTTTGGCGTAGTGGCGCTGTGTCACGGTAAACGACTCATGACCAAGAGCGGCTGCCACTTCATGCGGGTTCGCATGAGGACGCATCGACGCCGTAGCGTGCGTCCCGCGCAAGCCTTGGGGCGTGATTTGCGGCAGCTCCAACTTCTTGCAGAGTGCCTTTGTCCAGTAACGCATGCCGTCCTTGGTCAACCCTGGAAACAGTGGTTCGGTACCGCTGCGGTTCTCGGCAAGTTTCAGAAGTGGCGGACCTAGAATGTCGGGGATTTCAACCCGCCGAATTCCTGCTTCTGTCTTGCTTGCGGCAATCCAAAGCGTGCCCCCACCGTCGTCGAGGTCGCGGACTTGGCAGCCGACCACCTCACCGTTTCGCAAACCGAGAAGCAAGGCTGTTGCTGCTCCAAGAACACCTACTTCCTGCTGGCTCCCTCGCCGCTTGCTGATACGTTCGCCCGCGGCCACGACGAGTGCGCGTTCCAGAAAGGAGCGCGCCTCATCCAGTCGGAGTTGAGCCTTGCCTCGTTTCTTTTTGCCTGCGATCTCGATCCCGGTGAACGGGTTCTTCTTGAGGTACGGTTGCCGAATGCACCACTCGAAGAAGCCGACGGCTGCAGAGCGAACCCCGTGAAGGGTATCAACGGCGCTCTTGGCCACCAGATGTGTCCAAGCCGTCATGGCTGGGAAAGCCTGAATCAGTACGTCTTCGAAACCATCGGCCAGTGCTTCGAGTCGGTACCGAATAGTTTCGCGAGAAGACTGTTTCAAGTCAGCGCGCGAATCGAGGTATAGCTCGATGGCCTTCGCCACCGTGACTGGGTTGTTCACCATCCGCGCCTCGCTCCGGCGGATGAAATCCATCGCGGCCTCTTCGGTTCGAAACGACTTGTATTTCCGGGTTCCATCGAGGAGATGGAGGTGAACGTGATGATGGCCGTTCTTGTAGTACGGCCCGTAGATCATTCGATACATGGGTTCCTCCTTGGTTGCGGAGGAACCGCCATCCAGAGCTATGGGGTTTTCAGAAAGCGATGTAACTCCTTGATGGTCCACGCTCGGCGCTGCCGAGGCAAGCGCTTTCACCACCTTGGCCAGGGCTTCGGGTCCTTGCGCAGCAGCAGCAGCTACGGCAGCGAGCGCCGCAGCCAGTGCGTCCTGGGACGGACATTTGTCAGCAGGCGGGGGCGCCACAGCTTTCCACCTCCCGCCATGGGGAACCTGTACAACTCTCCTTCAACAGCCGGAGCGGATTGTCGGCGATGGCATCCGCAAACCTATCGCGTCCGACGGGTTCTCCATCGACAAGAAGGCGAGCGTTTCGAGCTGACGGGACTTCTCCTGGCATGGTCGCGGGAGAGATCCAACCTCACCTTGTGTACCTGGTCACGGATGCTTGTCCGCTCCATGCCGTCCTGAATCAAGTACTCCCCCACCCGACCCAGTGCTACCGGCGCCCAGCGACGGAGATCCTGAATCTTTCCCTTCCGCTCGGCTGAGCTGCCTGTCCCGGCCTACTGATGGTCCATGCTGGCGGCCTCCCGACCACTCGAATACGCCGGCCTCTATCGCCGTCGTCGCGCCCGAACTTTCAATCTTGGGCGACCTTGGGCTTCCGTCGAGGCTTCATAGGGTCGACGATCTTGGTGTTCACGAGAATGGTCTCTCCATACATTACGGGATCAGTCGCGGCTGCCGTCAGGGTCT
Source organism: uncultured delta proteobacterium (assembly GCA_963723955.1). Lineage (GTDB taxonomy): Bacteria > Myxococcota_A > Polyangia > Fen-1088 > Fen-1088 > Fen-1118. The sequence goes on along the minus strand of CAVRSU010000027.1, from coordinate 68,489 downwards.
GTCTGATGATCTGATCGAGCTTGGGTACGTCATGGGGATTGAGGTGCGCCCCGCTCTCCCCGAACCCCTTCATGAAACGTGTCTTGAGCGGCTCGAACACCTGCTTCGTCCGATTCGCCCTGCGATCCGCAGCATTGCCTTCGGCGTCCTCTGAATCTTCTCGTTTGCCGAGCAACCTCGTAACCGCCACGCCAGCCAGCCCGAGCTCATCCTTGATCAAACGATCCAGAATTTGGGTCTCGGTCTCGCCCCGCAGTGGAACCTCCTCGAAGTTGGCCGCCGACCCCACCTCGGCTCGGAGAATCTCCTCAGCGTAACGAAGCAGGCAACGAGCGGCCTTGCCGCGTCGATTGACCGGCTCCGGGTGCTTGGCAGCATCGACGAGCCTCGCGGCTGCTTGTGCCTCTTCCCGGTGGCGACCGGACCTAGCCATCTCCTCTTGCCGGCTTGCGACAACCTTCTGCTCCCGCTCTTCCAGCGCTACGATTTCATCGCACGGAACCTTCATGGGCCGGTCGACGCTCACCCGCCGACCATTCCGAACATTCATAGCAGTCTTGATGCGCTCATCAGCTACGCGAAGTAAAGCAGCGGCTTGCAACCAAAGTTCGTTTTCCTGGCCTAGCAGGTAGATCTGTTTCGCGCGCTTCTGCAGTTCGGGCAGCCGATCCTTCTGTTCCTGCGTCGGCTCCTTGCGCGCGGGTCCCGGGCGCTTGGGTTCTTGTCCCTTTTTTCGGCGTGGCATCGGTGACTAGTCTACCTCACTGGGCCAGGCGACCAGTTTGCCTCGCCGCCGAGATTGGTGGCTAGGGGGGATCTCCAGCACTCTGGAAGATCGGCCGGGACGTCGGCGAACGACAAACCTCGTAGCGTGCCGATCTCCGAATGGCGACGCGCTTCGAGTCGAAGTCGGCTCGGACACCTCACAGAGGTTCTCGCGGAGGTTCTCGCAGAGGTTCTCGATGACCGTCGGCAGACGTTTCTCGATCCAATCGCGCTCTCTCACGCTGCCTTCATCCGGGATAGACGCCACCGACGTGGCATCGGTGCCGGTCGCGGGTGCCGTTGCGCCGGGTGATTTGGTGACGGAATCATCTCAGGAAATCTGCAAAGCGCCTCCCCGCTCCTGCCTCGTTGCGTCCGTCTCCACCAAAAGTGTCACCACTGCTAACACTGCATGCCGCCACCGCTGTGGCCTGGACTCACCTGGCGTCGTCGATCGTGAAGGCACGGTTGCATGTCCATTGTGGACGCTGCCCACCCCGATGTTTGCGTCATGTTCGCAGCAACAATCGCTGAGGGGGAGAATATGGTTGGGGTGATCGGCGGGTAACCTGCCAATTGTCTCACCGCTGATGAGACAACTACCCTCAGGAAGAGGGCCCTCTCCCGCCGCGCGGTGCTACCCGCCACGCCGATGTTCTCGGCGGGCTTCCGCCTCGACCATCAGTTCCGCAAGACGAAACCGCAGTCGCCGCCCGATGCGGTGGCAAGGGATCGTGCCCCTGGCGACTGCCTTGCGGAGGGCCGACTCGGTCATCCCCAGACGCTCCGCAGCCTCGGGAACGCCCAGAAGGCGATCCGCAAAAGGCGCCTTCGCTATCTCTTCGCGAACGATCGTACGATATCGTGCAAAACCGAAGCAACCATGTGGTGGTCAGCAAGAACACGGGCGATCACGGCGTCCACAACCAGGGTCAGGGCGTGGTCAAGTTGCAGTCCCGACGATACACGAAAGTCCTGCGGCATTGACCGAGACGAAGGTGAAGACCGACGTAAACGCATACGCCCAATTCCCGTATGATGGCACCCGATGGCCTTGCGTATTCTTCACACCAGTGACTGGCACCTTGGGCATGTTTTCCATGGGGTCGAGCGCGAGTACGAGCATCGTATCTTTCTCGACTGGCTGCTTGATACGCTCGAAGCAGAGTCCATTGATGCCCTGCTCATCGCGGGCGACGTATTCGACGCTGCAAACCCGCCAGCAGGCGCAACCAGGCTTTGGTACCAATTCCTTGGGCAGGCACATGCACGCGCCCCACGCCTGCAGATCGTTGTTATCGGTGGCAACCACGATTCCGCCGCCCGGCTTGAAGCGCCAAGGCCGATCCTCAACGAGCTTGGGCCGCTTCACGTCGTTGGTGGACTGCCGCGGGTGAACGGCGATGTCGATGTGGATCGGTTGATCGTACCGCTCCGGGACGCTCAGAACGCGATTGCCGCCTGGGTTCTCGCCGTACCATTTCTGCGACCGGCGGATCTCCCTCCCGTGGGGCAAGACTCGGATCCGCTGATAGACGGGACACGCGCCCTGTACCAGCGAGTCCTCCAAGCCATTCACGCTCGTCGCGCGCCAAACCAAGCCGTGATCGCCATGGGGCACTGCTACATGGTGGGTGGCCAGCTATCCGAGTCGTCCGAACGCAAGGTCTTGGGCGGAAACCAACATCCCCTGCCCCATGACATCTTTAGCGCGGACATCACCTACGCTGCCCTTGGCCACCTCCACGTCCCCCAGCGGGTCGGCGGCAGAGAGAACATTCGATATTCGGGGGCGGTGCTGCCTCTCTCGTTCGATGCCAAGGCCGTTCAACACTCGCTCGTGCTGGTCGAGATCGAGGGAACACAAGCGACGAGCATCCGCGAGCTCCAAGTGCCTCGCTGTGTGCCGTTGGTGTCCGTGCCCAATGGCGGGCCACTTCCACTCGATGTCGTGTTGGGAACCTTGAAATCGCTGCCCAATCGCGGAGATGGCCCCGACGAGCAACGGCCACTCCTGGAGGTATGCGTCGCCCTGGACAAACCTGAGCCTGCCCTACGCAAGCGAATCGACGAAGCTATGGAAGGCAAAGAAGCCCGCCTCGTCCGCATCGCACCACCCGTGTTCAATGGCACAGGCGTTGGTCTGCCAGACAGTGGAGCCGTCGGGCTCAGCGAGCTCTCGGTCGAGCAGGTCTTCCTTCTCAAGTACAAACAGAAGCACGGGGACGATCCATCCCCAGAGATTCTCGCTGCCTTTCACGAATTACACGACCACGTAACGCAGGAGGGCGCATGAGAATTCTTACCATCCGTGGCAAAAATCTGGCGAGCCTGCGCGGCGAGTTCGAATTGCGACTCGACCAGCCGCCCATTTCTTCCTCCAACCTTTTCTCCGTCTCGGGACCTACTGGTTCCGGCAAGAGCACGCTACTGGATGCGCTCTGTCTCGCCCTCTACGGCAAAACGCCCCGGCTGTCTGATGATGGGGGACATCCGATAGGCGCGCCCGGGGAAGACGAGAAGCTGCGCCTGAGAAGCAACGACGCCCGCTCCCTTCTGTCGCGAGGTACCGCTAACGGCTTCGCCGAAGTCGATTTCCAAGGTGCGGATAACAAGCGCTATCGGGCGACCTGGAGGGTTCACCGTGCCCGAAATCTGGGCAGATTCCAAAACCAAACGATGGCGCTGGTGGACCTCGACTCCGGAGACACCATCTCCTCCCAGATCACGGAAGTCCGGCAGGCGATCGAAACGCGTGTTGGCTTCACCTTCGAGGAGTTCAAGCGCACGGTTCTGCTGCCCCAATTCGAATTCACCAACTTCCTGCGCGCGAAACCGGACGACCGAGCCCAGATTCTCGAACACGTCATGGGCGGAGAGGTCTTCACCAAGCTGTCGAGGGCCGCCCATGAACGCGCCGCCAGCGAACGAGAAAAGCTGAGTAGACTTGAAGACAAGGTCGGCACGCTGGTGACGCTCTCAGAAGACGATCGCGCGCAGCTCGACGCCCTCACGGCGGCGACTACCCAAGCCCTTGCAGACGCCCAGGCAAACATGGAAGGAGCCGGGCGCGACCTGGCCTGGCATGAGCGACAAGCAGTTCTTGTCGCCGCTGTCGAATCGGCAACCAGCGCACTCTCGGAGGCAGAACAACGTCTGGCACGTGCTGAGCCGCGGGAGAAGGAGGTCCAGGCGGTTTCGGCTGCGCAGCCGCTTCGAGCGACCCGAGATGCGGCAGCAAAGACGGCAGCCGTGCAGGGTACGGCCAAAGCGGCTCTCGGCGAGATTGGCAGCAAGCTGGAACGAGCCAATCGCGATCTCGAGAAGGCCAAGCAAGCCTTCGACAAGGCGGAAGCCGAGCTCAGGATCGCGCGCGAGCACGAGGCAACCCTGCGCCCCCAGATAGACGAGGCGAAGCACTTGGATTCGCAAATCGATCCTGCTCGGCGGACCGCTGAAGCAGCCCATGCGGAATGGGAAAAGCTTCGCGGTCTGGTCGAGCGGGGCCACGGCGAAGTGGAGGAGCTGGCCAAAGAGATCACCGAATGTGACTCCGAACGCTCCGGAATCGAGCAGTGGCTCACCACCCACGTCGCTGAAGGCCAACTTTCCGCAGAATGGCCGCGTTGGCAGGCAGAGCTGCGAAGACACGCTGCCATCGGGCAAGAGCTCGGCACCATCGCCACGAAGTTGGCGACCGCAGAGGAAGCAGCCAAGGACGTCCGTCGAGAACTTGGCAAATCGGCCGGCGTAGCATCCGAAGCCGAGGAACTGTTCAAAACAGCACAAACGCGTTGGGAGGCGACCGAAGCAGCGTTTGGAGGCCGCGATCTGTCCGAATTGAGGACGCGCACTACTGGCTTGCGAAACGACCTGGACAAGCTTACCGATCTCGCCGCGCTCGTGGAGCGCGCGCGATCTGCCCAAGAGGCAAGCACCACCACACGCGCGCAAGCCGCCGAGTTTCGCGCGGCCGAGGAACGCTCGCGCCTGGAAGCCGCGGGCCTAGCCGATGAGCTCGATGGATGTCGCCTCCGGACAACCGAGGCTCGCTTGGCCGTCGATGCCACTCGGTCCGCTCTATCCTTCGACGAACAGCGCTCATTGCTCGAGGATGGCCAGGCATGCCCGCTCTGCGGCTCGCCTGACCACCCCTACGCGCATGAGAGCCTTTCATCAACCGCGATTGGGGTGCTTGAAGAGCGTGTTCGCGAACTGGAGCGCCTCGGACGGGAGCTCCAAGATTCCCGCAGCAGGGCCGAGGCAGCGCAGGCAGTGGCGCGCACCAACGCAGGCACCGCCGAGAACGCTGCGAATGAGTCGGTCACCGAGGAAGAGCGGGCACAGGATGACTATCACTCCCAGGTGACTTCCCAGGCCCTTGACCTGCCAGCATCGGCTGCGGAGGCCAGCGCAGCCGTCAAGGCCAAGATCGAACTGGCGCAGGCAAAATGCGACCAAGCTGAGAGCGACGAGCGGTGCGCTCTCGATCTTGCCAATGACCGGGACCGAGCTCGCGAGGGACTTGATCAAGCTCGCACCACGTGGAGCGCGGCCGTCGACACACACGCCGGATGCGTCAAGCAGGAACAGGAGATGACCGCGATGGTCGGCCGCCTTCTTGAAGACCAAAACAGACTTGCAAAAGAGCGCGACGGCATCGAAACGCTCCTGACTCCAGTCATGGGCTGGCAGTCAGACTGGGTTGCAGCAGCTCGCCAAGAACCGGATGTCTTCCTCGAAGACTGCCAGGGCCGAGTCCAGGAATTTGAGGCATGCCAGCAACGGCTTGCGACCGCGGTGGAGAAACTCGCCACACTGCGCGTGAGCCACGAAACAGGTCGGACCCTGCTCGACGAGCGCCAGACCAACCTTGAGAGTTTGAATGTTGCTATGCAGGAACAAGCGACCGCGTTGACCGCCCTGCAAGTGAAACGAACAGCACTGCTCCAGGGCCGGGCCGCGTTGGAGGTCGAAACCGAGCTGAGGGCCTCGGTCGAGGATGTAACAAACAGCCATGAAATGGCGCGCAAGGCGCACGCAGAGGCGGTCACATTCCGGGCCCTTGCCCAGGCAGCCGAGGAGACAGCGATCAAGAGGCTGCACGAAGCCGACCAGGAGGCCACGCATGCCGAGCTCGCGCTTGACGTTGCCCTGGCGGGAATAGGCTTGGATCGGCAGAAGCTCGAGGAAAGGCTTGCCCACGACGAGACGTGGATTGCTAGCCAGCGCAAAGATCTGGATTCCCTTCGCGAAGAGGTGACCCGCCACTCCGCAACCCGCGCTGAACGGCAGCGCAGCCTCGACGAACACTCGGCCAAGGGGTGCCCGGATGGCGACCGCGAAGTCGCGCAGGTGCGCGTTGAAAGCGCGCGGGCACTGGTGGACGACCTCGGGCAGAGACTGATCGGGCTTCGGGCAAAGCAGCAGCAGGACGACGACCAAGGGATCGGCCGAAGCAGCGCTCAGGCCGAAGTGCATGCACAGGAAGAGTCGAGCAAGGTCTGGGAACAACTAGACGAGGTGATCGGGTCAGCAGACGGCAAGAAGTTTCGTGTCTTTGCCCAGAGCTTGGCCTTCGAGGCCCTTCTCAGGGAGGCCAACGCCCACCTTGCGGACCTCGCACCTCGCTACCGTCTGATGTCGGTACCGGAGTCGGCGCTGGACCTACAGGTGGCCGACCAGGATCTCGGCAGTGAGGTGCGCACCATCAACAGCCTTTCAGGCGGCGAAATCTTCTTGGTATCCCTCGCCCTCGCCCTCGGGCTCTCTGGTATCTCCACCCGCGCCACTCAAGCCCAGACCCTCTTCATCGACGAGGGCTTCGGCACCCTCGACCGCGATACCCTCGACCACGCCATGGTGGCTCTGGAGAACCTCCAGGCCACGGGGCGCACGGTGGGCATCATCTCCCACGTGCCCGAGCTCCAAGAACGATTCGGCGCGCAGGTGCGGGTGGAACCGGCGGGATGCGGGAAGAGCCGGGTGGTGGTCGTGGGCCCATAGCCAGGCCACGTCTACCGCAAAGACCCAGCCGAGTTGATATCCTATACCAAACCTGCTCTGGAGCTGACCACGAACAACTTCCGACTTCCTTTAGATAGTAGAAGCTCAAGAGACCGCCAACCTTTACATTGTTTGCAATTTCCAACGCCATTCGCCGCCTTAGCCAGAACGGTCAGAGGAATCATGCGCTACGCTACGAGATGCCCATCTCATGCAGAAACTGCGAGGGACTCTTGGAATATCCGTTGTATTGGAGTGCGCGCGTAAGGGTCAGTGTCTCTTGCACACGGGTAATGGCTACAAAGCATCCTCGGCGCTCCTCCTCCAACTCACTGCTGGAAGCGCCCTTCTTCAGCGCTTGGTATGAAGGAAGCACTTCTTGTGCCATGCCTATTAGGTAGACATGTTTGAACTCAAGCCCCTTAGATCCATGGACCGTCAAGCACCTGACCGCGTTTGGGCTCGCAATTGGCGACTTCGAAGCCAAGTCGATCTTCTGTAGGTACAGGTTAAGCGTCATGCTACTAGAGCTGTACTCTTCCATAAGCTGACCGTGCAATTCACGCCACGTTTCGACTTCTTCGGCTACATCGCTGGACTTCTGATCGTCCCATGTGGTCCAGCCATCAGAGAGAAACCATTGTACTATTTCCAGGAAATCGAGCCGATCAACAAGGCATCTTCGGATCAGATCCAAGTATTCTCTTACAGGATCATCCACGAGTTCCCTGGCCGCCATATCGATCCAGCTGCGCAGAAAATCCCCCCCCGCCAGCGCCGCCGCTCCAACAGTGTCCTCGACCTCAATAGTCTTGGACGAAAAGTCCTTCCAAGCGACGCACACCCGGCGAAGAAGATCGCGATCGTGGCGGGCATTTGCCAGCCGCATCAAGTTCAGAAGAATCCTCACAACAGGCGAATCGAAGTCCGACTTCCGTCGTGCGACATATGCCTCTAGCCCACAGGCTCTCAAGGCGGTCGCAGCTTGCTCTAGAAGTCGCGCGGTTCGAGCCAAAATCACGCAATCAGAGGAAGGCACGTTCCGATTCAAGATGTCCTTGGCGACTACGTTGGTCTCCTCTTCAAGCGTGGAGTAGGTTCCGTATCGGATAACGTCCTTTGAAGTCTTCCCAATTTCGGACGTGCTAAGAGGCTTCTTGTCTGCCGTTCTTAGTCTATTATGGACGATCAAGTTGTTCGCGAGGTTAATAATGGCGCTTGGGCAACGGTAGTTCTGGGGTAGTTGAATCAGTTCCATCTGGTAGTCACTGCGCAATGCCTGGAGTCGTTCTGGACTAGCGCCATTCCACTGGTAGATAATCTGGTCGTCGTCCGCAACCACAAAGAGGTTCGGCTCTTCCTTGTCCAGCAGAAGCCGCAGGAGATCGTATTGGGCCTTGTTCGTATCCTGAAACTCGTCTACACATACGTAAGTCCAAGCCAGGCGGACGATGCGTGCCACGCCGGCATTCTCTCGTAGCAACTTGCGGGAGAAATGGAGAAGGCTCCCGAAGTCGAGGCGATTTCCCGCTAGCAGATCTCGGCAGTACGACGCGAACAGTGAAGGTAGCCATTCCGGCGTTTGCACAAATGTTGGAGCTTCAACCCCTCCATCGTAACAGTCAGCAAAAAGTCGGTCTACAAGAGCAAGTAGGTTTCTCATGTCGGTCGGCACGGGGTGCTTTTCAGCGAGCGATGACTCAGCCAATTCTAGGGCCAAAGGCTCTATCAATGCCACCCGGTCTTCTTCCTGGGTGAGAATACTGAAGTCAGGTCGAATACCCAGGTGGCTACCATGCTGTCTCAAGATATCGACTGCAAAGGAGTGGAATGTACACAGCTGTGCGCGGTCTCCTCTTTGGCCGAGGAGTTGATCAACTCGCTCTCGCATTTCCGCAGCCGCCTTGTTCGTAAAGGTGAGCGCCAGAATTGAAGCATCGGGCTCTTCCTGAAGAAGCCGCGCTACCCGGAAGGTTAGCACTCGGGTTTTTCCGGAACCGGGGCCGGCGAGCACAAGTAGTGGACCTTCTCCCCAAAGAACGGCCTCACGCTGATTTTCGTTTAGCGAATCCAGATTGGGAGACATTAGACAGCCCCCGCCAGGGCAACCATCTTCTCCAAGATGCCCTTTATTTCAGCGGTGACTCCGCCGGCGCCTCGCTCCTGCATCTTGGCTGCGATCATAGCCGCTACCCGGGGTTTCGACCTTCCAGGCAAGTTGTCAGCGTAGTCAGACCAATAGGAGGAATCACACGGCTTCTTCGAGAGCCTCGCTAGATTCTGAGCTGTCATGAATGACGCATAAACATCGTCATATCCATTACTAAGGCACCGTCAGGAAATAAGTGATACGAGTCGTGTGCGGCCTGATGGGGACGATGCCGCGCCTTCGTAGTGGGATCAACTTTCTTGATCTCCAACGAGGGCGGCCTGCATATGAGGCGTGCGCAAACGAGAACAGCGAGCAAGCCAGGTAGCACAGTTGCGGGCCAAGTATGAACGACTTCGCCCAGAGCTTGATGAGCGAGCGCGAAGACTATGGGCAGCGATCGAAGCAAGAAGCATCGGCTGGGGCGGAGTCGCGCAGGTTCTGGAAGCCACCGAGCTTGCGAAGACGACGATCATGCGAGGACTGGCGGAGCTTGATCAGCCGGCCGAGGCAGGGACGCGTCGTGTGCGGTTGCGCGGTGGAGGCCGGAAGTCTGCGGGCGAACGAGAGCCAGAGCTGATCAAGGCACTCGATGCTCTCATTGAGCCAACCACGCGAGGCGATCCGATGTCGCCGCTTCGGTGGACATGCAAGAGCACGCGCAGGCTGGCAGCCGAATTGCGTGACGAGGGTTTCGTTGTCAGCCACGAGACGGTTGCACAACTGCTTCGGCAGCAGGGCTACAGTCTTCAGTCGAACCGAAAGACGGTGGAGGGGACACAACATCCGGACCGCGATGCGCAGTTCCGCCACATCAACGCCACCGTGAAGGACTTTCTCGGCCGCGCTCAGCCCGTGATCTCCGTCGATACCAAGAAGAAGGAACTGGTCGGCAACTTCAAGAACGGCGGCCGCGAGTGGCGCGCCCAAGGCGAGCCACATGACGTACGCGTCCACGACTTCATGGATCCGGACCTCGGCAAGGCGATCCCCTACGGTATCTACGATGTGGGAATGAATGCTGGCTTTGTCAATCTCGGGATTGACCACGATACGCCCGACTTCGCGGTAGCTTCGATCCGCGCCTGGTGGAAGCACATCGGTAGCAAGCAGCACCCAGGGGCCACGGAGATCTTGATCACCGCTGATGGCGGGGGCAGCAATGGATCACGCTGCCGTGCCTGGAAGGCCGCCTTGCAGACCTTCGCGGACGACACCGGTCTGACAATCAACATTCGACACTATCCGCCAGGCACGAGCAAGTGGAACAAGATCGAGCACCGGATGTTTTGTCATATCACCCGCAACTGGCGCGGGCGCCCGCTTGAGACGCATGAGGTGATCCTCAACCTCATCTCAAACACAACCACGTCCACCGGCCTCTCGATTCACGCTCGCCTCGACACAAGGAACTATCCGGTTGGTGTCAAAACCAGTGACGCCATCCTTGCCTCGCTCAAACTCAAACCCAACCGCTTCCATGGCGACTGGAACTATGCGATCTCCCCGCGAGACCCGTAGCATCTATTTCCTGACGCCTCCTAAGGAGGTGCGTCTCCATATTTCTGTAGGGGAAGATTAGGCGATCGGCTGAGCTTGATCCGATTCGGTGGACAGGTTGTTTACGTCGTTCCGTCGTCGGTTAGCATGTTGTCACAGTCGCAAAGAGAGGTCACGCCGCTTCCTTCATTGCCAGTTGCTCGCGGTGCCTTTGTTCGGCCTGGGCAGGCGAAATGTAGCCGATGGACGAGTGACGCCGCTGCTGGTTGTAGAACACCTCGATGTAGTCGAACGACTCCCTCTTCGCGTCAGCGTAGCTCGCGAACTTTTCCCCCAGCTCGAATTTAAAGGTCGAGAACCAGCTCTCCATCGCAGCATTGTCGTAGCACTCGCCACGGCGGCTCATACTGCATACGATGCCTCTGTCGTTGAGCATGTTCTGGTAGTCCTCGCTGGCGTAGGGGCTGCCCTGGTCCGAGTGGTGGAGCAACCCGGCGTCTGGGCAACGCCTTCGGGTAGCCATTTCTAGTGCCTTAAGCACGAGGTGTCGGTCGTTGACGGCAGACAGTGCCCACCCAACAACGAATCGCGCGAACAGATCGACGATCACGGCCAGGTAGAGTTTGCCGCCGCTCTCGCCTATCAACAATTCGGTGGTGTCCCCCACCCAGCGTTGGTTGGGCCGCTCGGCCTGGAATTGGCGATCCAGGATATTGGGCGCCACCGGCTGGTCGTGCTCGCTCATCGTGGTGCACTTGTACCGGCGTCGCCTACGGGCCTGGAGCCCTTCTTGCTGCATCAGCCGGATGACACGCTTGCGACTGACGTGCTCACCTTTCGCGGCCAAGTCCGCGAGCACGCGCGGACTGCCGTAGGTCTTGCGGCTGTGCTCATGGGACTCCTTGACTAGGACTGCCAGCCGTTGGTCGTCGCGTTGGTGCTGGGACTCCGGACGTGCGCACCAGGCATAGAACCCGGTGCGCGAAACACCAAGAACCCGACACCAAAGCGAGAGAGGCTCGTTGGCCTTCTTCTCGGCGATGAGCGCGAACTTCATGCGCTCTCCTTCGCGAAGAAGGCCGCGGCTTTTTTTAGGATGTCCCGCTCCATTCGCAGCACACGGTTTTCACGCCGCAACTGCGCCAGCTCCGCGCGTTCCTCGGTTGTCAGACCGGTCTTGCCCTTGCTCCTATCTGCTCTAGCCTGATTCATCCAGCCGCGCAGGACCGATTGGGACAGGTCCAGGTCATCGGCGACCTGTGCCACCGCTTTCTTCTCATCCAAGACCAGCGCTACTGCCCCTGCCTTGAACTCGTCAGTGAACGTGCGCCTCGGCCGTCGGTGTTTCGTCTTGTCTTCCATCTTTGCCACGGTATCCGCCTTTCGTTGGGTGTCCACGAAAACGGATCAAGCTCACGGCCTCTACCGCGCTCCCAAAGTTCTTCCTGATCGTATCCTCGTATTTGGTCCGTCCTAAGTCATCATCTGCGACACAAAACCAGGGAATTCCCAACGCGTTGGCAACTTTGGCAATCACACCCACATCTGTCTGGCTATACTCGACAAGGCGGACGCCAGTGCGTGACAAGTCGATATTCAACGCCCGAGCGGCGCCCGGATAGATCCAGGACTCGGTCTCGCCCTCCACAAGGAGCCAACTTCGAGCGAACAGCAGCTCGCCGCGGTTTCTTCTGACTTGGTAGTTGAATTTCCTGGTTTCCTCGTCAGACAGGAGCCCCTTCGGAACGCGAAACGACTGTATTCCATTTGCCGTCTTGGCAAGTCGGCGGACGTGAAGTATGTCGATTTCCGACATCAAGTCGCCACTGTGCGTAGAAATGATTTTCTGGCCTGGGATGCGGTCCACTATGCGCCAAAGGGCTCGCACCGCAGAAGGATGGAGATGTGCCTCTGGCTCCTCAAGTGCCACGATTGGTGAGCCATTGGGCCACGCTTCTAGAAACGCCGAGAACAGCATAAGAACGGCTAGGCTCTGGGTGCCTTCCCCATGCCGACCAATCGGGACCTTGGCGCCGGTTGTTGTTCCAAGACTTACTTGAGCGTTGGACAACATATCGAAGATGCGACTTGGAACTGCATCGATAGAAACGACGTCTCCCGAGGCCATCGGGACGACATCTTGTACCCGCTGAAGGCGCTCTCGCGCCTTCTCAAAACTACCGTGCGACTGGACGACGAGGTCATTTACCTCGCGAAGCTTTGTCTCGATTTCGACTCTTTTTTCTGGTGACAACTGGCCGTCCTTGAGGAATGGCCGCCAGTAGGGCCCCTTGGCATCGAAATGGCGAGCGGCATCACGGAGCGCCGCCAGATAGTAGTACGCGACTTCTCTTTGGAGGGTCCCAAGCGCAGTCTCAGAGACATTCGTCAACGATTGCCCCTTGAGATTCGTGAAGGCCCAGCTTTGTGAAAACTCCTTGGTGCCTGCGTCGAAGCCGAAACTAACGAAAAGCACGACGTGGCTACATCCTTCCCCGTCGACTTGGAGAATCCTTTGGCGATTGAGTCGACCTACAAGGTCTTTGTCCCAATCCCCCATCTTTTCCTCGCCGAACGTGAGTTCGATCCGAATTGGTTCGGCCAAAGAAGGATCAGCTGTGGCGCTATCGAGATGGACATCGTAGGTGTCAAAGGCAATTCTTCGACGCGGGCCAACATCGCGCAGACAAATCCGGATTGCCTCAAGGGCGGCCGTCTTGCCAGTGTTGTTTTCCCCCAACAGGACCGTGGTGTCGTCAAGCTCCAGTTCAAGGTGCTTGATTCCGCGGAAGTTCTCAATGAGCGCTTTGCGCAGTTTCATTCGGTCGCCTCCGTCCCTTCTACTCCTCCAACTCTAGCTGCTCCCTCGAAATCCAGAAAGCTCCTCGCCACGAACTCCGTCTCCGCCTCGGGCGGTAGGGCATGCTGGAACTTGCTCAACCTGAACGGCGGTACGCGCGCCCGAATGGCCGTCCGGGTCTCACCATTCTCCCAGAACCCCGCCTCCCCTATCTTCCCCAACGCCGCCTCGACCGTTGCGTGCGAGACCCCGTCCCCCTTGATGCGCAGGGCAAAGTTGTCGGCGACCGCCTTCCATCCGCCGATCAGTTCGATCGCGTATTTGAGTGTATGGTTGATTCGGCCACCAGCGAACGTCCACAGCCGAACGGCGCGGTCGTCTTGTTGGGCAGCGAAGGGGTGGCTGCGGCGGAGCAAGTCCCCCAGGTCGGCTCGCCACGATTCGATAGCGGCGATGGCCGGCTTGTCCAGGTAGGGATACTCGACCCTGTCGACGATGATCTGGCGCACCTCCTGGCAGATCTCGAAGCCGAGGAGCTGTGGCAAGAAGCCACCCCAGCTGGGCTTCTGGCCGCGGGGTGCTTCGCGAACGACCACTGTTCGCTCTTTGTGGTCGAGGCGTACGACGGTCCAGGCGCGACCACCGAGCAGGAAGGAGCTCATCTCTTCGACCAGACGGTCGGCGAAATCCTGGTCCAGCGAGCCGAGGTCGCGGCCGGTTTCGGTTTCGACCCGGTAGAGGACCGGGCTGGAGAACACGGCGTAGAGCTCGCTGAAGTTCTTGCGGCCGAAGATGCGCTCGGCTTTGGTGCCCATGGAAAGCAGGCCACCGGACTCGAACAGGTACTCTTCCTTGGTCAGGTGCTCGATCAGGTGGGTTCGCTCGGCGGGGGTGATGCCACGGAAGTCGGGTACGCGGGCCAGCTGTTCGAAGCAACGCTCGGCGCTGATGGCACCAAATTGCAGGGTCTGCGCTAGGATTTGGTGAACCAGGACGGGCCAGCAGCGGTCTTGGACGGGGACGGATTCGACCCAGCCTTTGCGCGCAAGCTCGACGATGGCCACGGCCTGCAAGACGTCCTCGGGCGACTCGCAAAGGAAAGTCGTGTTGGCAACTTGGCCAGCGCGGCGGCCGGTGCGGCCCATCCGCTGCATGAACGACGACACTGTCGAAGGCGCATTCGCCTGAAAGACCAAATCGAGATCGCCCACGTCGATGCCCAGCTCCAGGGTCGACGTGCAGACGATAGCGGCGTCGCTGCCGTGGTGAAAGCGAGCTTCGGCCTCGCGGCGCTCGTCGCGGCTGACCGAGCTGTGGTGGACGAAGACCTCGGCCCCCCTGCCCCGCATGCGCTCGGCAACGCTTTCGGAAAGGGAGCGGCTTTGGCAGAAGAACAGGCTCTTCTTGCCGCGCGCGCGGACACTGGCCTCCTGGGCGATCTCCAGGATGGTTCCGTACAGGCAGACCTGAATTTGGCGGGATGCCGCCACCTTAGGCGGGTCGATAACCTCGCCAGGCCGTTTCGAGCCTCCCTGCAGCCATTGCAAGATCTCGACAGGATTGCCGACGGTCGCAGACAACCCCACGCGCTGGATGTCGTGACGGCTGAACGAACCTAGCCGTTCGATCACCGACATCAGATGCGCGCCCCGGTCGGTGCCGGCCATGGCGTGGATCTCATCGACGATGACCATGCGTAGGTCGCCAAATAGCCGAGCCGCTGGACAGCGAGGCGAGACCAGCATCACCTCCAGCGACTCCGGCGTGGTCATCAGGATCTCGGTCGGCTCGACCTTGAACTTCTTCTTGTCGCCGTCGGAAACGTCGCCGTGCCACACGAACCGCCGCAGACCAACCATGTCGGCGTAGGTGCCCAGGCGTTCTTCCTGGTTGTTCAGCAACGCCTTGATAGGCGCGATGTAGATAAGCCCGGTTCCACTGGGCGGCTCACTCATCAACGTCGCGATGGCCGGGAAGATCGACGCCTCGGTCTTGCCTCCAGCCGTCGGCGCCAGCACCACGGCGTTCTTGCCGTCCAAAATCGCGGCACCCGCCAGCTCCTGCACCGGGCGCAAGCTGGTCCATCCCAGGCGCGACACGATGGCTTCCTGCAGGCGGGGTGGAAAGCGGGCAAAGGTGCTCACGCGTGGTCCTCGTTTCCTAGAAGTTCATCGGGGGGTAGCCCTTGTCATCGTCAGGCTCAGCATCGTAGGGAGGCTGGCCCTTCATCTTCCTGACCTCGTCCTCAGTGAGATCCTTGGGGGCAAACCCCAGCTCGGCCGCTGGATCGAAGTCATCGTGCTCACCCACTGTATCCATCACGTCGACGAATCGGCGCAAAAACTGTCGCGGGATCACTCCCACGTCGCCCTTGAACCCCTCGGTCATCTTCTCCACCAGCGCCTCGATGTACTGTGGAGTGACCTTGGACTCCAGCCTGGGCCGGTCCTTGGCCGGGAACATCTCGCGCAGCTTCAGCGCGACCTCCTTCAGCCGGTCTTTGTCGAAGGGTCGCAACTCCAGCTGCGCCTGCTGCGAGCTCACGATGCCTCCGTGGCTCAAGAACTGGATGCGGTCGTGCAGCGGCTGCAACCCCTTCACGCCCCGGTTGGTATCGAAAAAATCGGACGTCCCCGTGAAGACCCACAGCAGGCCCTTGTATCGATCCGCAGCGTCGATGATCTGGCGGATGCCGTTCAACGACTTGCCACGCACATCGGTGCGCATGCGCAGGATGGTCTCGGCCTCGTCGATGACGATGACCAGCCCCTTGTAGCCAGCCGCCTTCACGATTTCCAAGATGCCGTGCAGGTAGTCCATCGCGGTCTGGCTGGTGATGGTGCCCTTGATGCCCGCAGCGGACTTCTCGCTGGCGGCCACGTTGGGCGATCCCGACAGCCACGACAACAACGAACCAGCAGCCTGAACCTTGCCCTCTTGTTTCAACGCAAAGACCGTTCGCAGAACGCGCGCCAGATCCTCGGGGGCCTTGCCCTCGGTCTTGGATGCGATCTCCTCGTCCATCCGTTTGGCGACCTTGCGGTCAAAGCCCGCGCTCGACTCGTCCTCACCGCCGGCAATCAGGCTGTTCTCGACGGTGGCGATCCAACGGTCGACGATGTCGTTCAGCGCCCCGCGCGGGCAGGTGCTGGTGGCCAGCTCTTGCACAACCTTCCGGTAGACGTCGTCGAACTTGTAGAAGTGCAGGTCGTTGTCCGAGACCACGACGAAGCTGGTGGCAAACCCGCGCTCTTGGGCGTCCAGCATCGCCAGCCGTGCCATAAAGGTCTTGCCGCAGCCATAGCCGCCGCGCAGAAACTTGAACACACCCTCGCCCGCCGCCGCCATGTCCAGTTGCCGCCGGATCTCGCCCCTTTGCCGCTCGATGCCCACGGCAAAGGCGTCCAGCCCGCGCTCGGGAACGACGCCCGAACGCAGGCGCTCGAAAACATGGTCGGTATCACGCCGGGATAGGGGCATGGTCAGTTGTCCTCCTCACGAACGTATCGCTTGCCACTGGCATTCGTTTCACTGCGCACCTTGAACGGCAGCAGCTTTAAATGGGCGTCGAAGCTCAACGCGAACCTGCGCGCCGCGCGCGCGCTGCCAAGCTTGCGAATGATTTCTTCTTCCGTCATCGAGCCGTGCTCGGCCAGGTGCTGGAAGATCCCGCGCGCACCCTCGTCCTCAATCGCCGATTCCCAGCCCGAACGAGGTAAGGCCACGGCGTCCTTCTTCGTGCCTACCACCACGAACATCCGGTCGGCCACGGCCGGCGCGACGCGATGGATGTTGTCCGGGTGAAACACCTCGACCTGCACCCGCTCGTCCGCCGATCCCTCCAGCGAGAAGAAGACCTCGACCCACTCCTCCTTAACCGGAGCCTGGATGCGGCCCGCCTTCAGCTTACCCGAGCCAGCAACCTCCCGAACCATGGCCCGGATGTCCACCCGCCCGGGCACGCGCAGATCTAAGTCGACGGTACGAGGGCCGACGTAGGCCAGGTTGTTCTGGGCGCCGGGAGGGAAAACCAACCGCAGGCTCAGGCGATGGTAGCCAAGCGCATCGTCCTCGGCTTTGACCTCGGCCGCGTAGGAGGCAACAGCCGCCCCCTCGGGCAGCTTCCGCGAAACCGTCAGCACCGGGATGATTCGTTCTTGCGGGCTGTTGCCCCCGTGGTCGAAGGCCACGCTGGCATCTTTGGTGACAAAGGCGGCGGTGTCCTCTCGCAGCAGCAGAAAGCCCGTGATTCCGTCGTAGCCCAACGATGCCAAAGGCACGGGAGTCAGCCCGACCTCGCCCCGCTCGTGCGCATCAATGACGTAGCGACGATGTGGGTCCGTCTTCTTCCCGAACTGGATGGTTTCTGTGGTCGCGTCCTGCAGCAAAAACCCGTGATCCGCCGTAAACACCGCCTGCTTGATGCCCGCGGTCTGCAGGTGGTGCCACCCGGCCCGCAATTGGCGCAGCGTCGCCTCGAAAGCGTGCACACCCAGGTTCGCCTCGCCCGCAGTGTCGATCTCGGTCGAGTGAACCACCACCACGCGATAGTCCTTGAGGTCCTTGAGAACCTTGGTGGTGCGCTCGCACAGATCGGCCAGGCTGATGTTCAACGCTGCCTGCCCGCCCGAACGCATGCCCATGGCGTTGCTTCGCCCCTTGGGATCCTTCACCGTGAACTCACCGGCACGGAATCCCTTGAACTCCCCGACGACGGTCAGCCGCTCGCCCTGGGCCACTGGGGCCAGCGCGTTCATTCCCACCGATGTGATGGTCGGCAACTCGGCCAGGCGCGGCTTCAGATCCACGACCGTGCTTTGCGTCCCGCTGCCTCCGCGAAGCTCCTCGAAAAGCTCGGTGGCCATCTCGAAGCGAAAGGCATCGACCAGGAACACGGCCACCTTCTCGCCACCGAGAGTCAGCGGCTGAACGACCTGTTCGTACAAATTGCGCTGGCGCAGGTCGGGATCGGGCAAGAAGCCACTCGACCGGCACACACGGGTGAAATCCTTGGCCAGCTGATTTGCCCAGTTGCGATGCAGCTGCCGCAAAATCCCGGCGACCTCTTGCAGCGCCCCCGAGTGCCGAACGTGGTAGTCCAGTCGCCGCGCGAGTTCCTGCTCGAAACGGCGGTGCGCGCGGTCCACTCGGAACGCCGTCTCCGCGTACGCCGCGAGCGCCTCTTCGTGCGATGTGACCTCGGCGAACGGACGCGGCTGCTGAGCAATGATCGCGCCGAACGCGGCGGCCTCGCCCACCAGATCCCAGACCAAGCGCCGCTCCTGATCGCGCCGAACCCAGAACGACTTGTCCCCTTCGCGCGCCTTGCACCAAGACTGCGCCTTCTGCCAGTCCTGTGCCTTTAGGGCGGCCACAGCACCAGCCAGGACACGCTCCTCTTCCTCGCGGAACGTATCGACATCGCCCAAATCCTCCGCAGTCATCTCATCCAGCTCGCCGGGAAGCTGGCTCTCAACCCAGTCGGACACCCGGGCATAGGCATCGGCGTGCTGGTCGCGCAGCTCGTTCACCAGTTTGCGGCTCACCTTCACCAGTTCTCCCGGTACACCCCGTAGGCGCTGCAACGCGGGTAGCTTCGGATCTCGTCGCAAGTCGTGGACATACTCCACGCACAAGAGCCACGCGCCCAATGCCATAAGCACGCCTTCGACTCCAGCCTTACCTTCCTTGGACAGGAAGTCGCAGAACGCGTCGTCCATTCCGGTCAACTTGTGAAGGTACTCCCGTAGCGATTCGATCTCGGCTTCGGACTTCGCCTGCCGAGCCACCGTGCTGTCGGGCCGGGAAAGCGCTTCGATAACCAGCGTCGGCCCGCTGGCCTCCAGCAAGGCCAGCAGCCCCATAGACGGCGCTGCCGACGCCGCGTCCAGCCACGCATCCGCTTGCTCTAGGGTGGGCTTGCCAGCGAGGAACCGGTCCACCTCGGCCGGCGCCACGCGCCCCGTCGCCGCCTGACGAATTAACGTATCCAGCGCCTTGCGGAAACGCGTCCCAGCCGAGTACAGCTCCAGCACCGGGGTCGTGCGCATGCCCTCCTCGTTGAACCCCGGCATGTGGATCAAGAGCGGATTCCGGTCGTAGCCGCTGCCACGCGTCTCCAGGGCGAACAGCATTTCCAGATAGCTGCCGCGAAACCCAACCACCGGGTGCTCGAACGTCCCGGCAGCATGGCGCTCGGCCAGGCGATCCACGAACGTGGTGAAGCTCTTGTCGCGATCCAGCCACACCACGATTCCTTGCCGACGGATCTCCTGGGCCAGCTCCTGTTCCAGCAGCGCAGACGCCGGGCCGAAGGTCATTCTGTCTGCCCCGGCTCCGACGGCGGGCGCGTGACCCGCACCTTGGTGGGCGTTGCGACCACGAAGCAGCGGGACCACGTGGCGGCATCAGGACTCGACAGCCAGGCGGTCACGTAGTCGCCGATGCGCCATTGCTCGCTATCGGGGAGCCTGACCAGCGGCAAACCGTGGTGTGTCCCGGGCGCGAACTTTCTTCGGTCCGAGAAGTCGAGATCCTGCGTGACAAGGAACCGCCCATCCGCTTGAGCCGCGGCCCACACGTCCTCGTCGCGCCGCCCGCCAAGGCCCTCGTCCAGCACGGTGTCCACGTCGAGACCCAGAGGAGCGAGGCGGCGGCAGACGGTGTGCGGGATGTTCTCGTCCAGCTTGACCTTCACGCGACCTTGACCTCGTGCGGTGCCGGGGTCGGGGCCGGAAGATCCTCACTGGCGGATGCCGCAGCGAAAGCCACCACGACCCGCACATCTTCCTCGGTCAAGCTCGGGAAGTCCGCCAGGATTCGCCCGGTCGGCTCCCCCTGCGCCAGATAGCCAAGGATGGTCCTCACCAGCACGCGTGTTCCGCGAATGACCGGCTGGCCATTGCAGATCGCGGGATCGCGAACGATTTTGTCCTGGAAGGTCATGGCGTCTCCTCCAATTCTTGGCCTGTTTCGGGCCAGGATCCACTGTGTTCTTCTGCGAGTCTAGCCATCGGTCGCCTCGGGCCCTGCAAATCGATCACAAAAGCCCTGCCAACGAGAAGGTTACGATCCCAGAACCGCTGGCGCAGTAGAGCGTGCTGCTATCTGGACTCGCCGCTTGCACTGGACAAGCCGACGGCAGCGTCGACAGAGCCGTTCCGTCGGCCACCCGGTAGACCTTGGTGGACGAGACCGCAAGCGCGCCGCTCGGCGTGACCGAAATGATCTGGTCGGTCTGTGCGTATCGCTTCGCCAGCAGATTGGTCCCATCCAGACAAAAGCCCGCGTAGTAGATGCTCGTGCCATCGGGCGTTCCGACCACGCTGCGTGCAGGTGAATTAAATCCCTGTGCCCCGCCGGGATAGCTGGAAGTAACGCTCGTAAACTTCCCGCCGGAAACATCGTAGCGGGTGATATTGCAGGAAGTCGAGCCGGACTCCCCAACGAAAATAGAATTACCAGCCGCGGTCGCGAAAAGCGCGCCTTCGGACACATCATTAAAGGGCGCCTTCAGCATATCCGTGACGGTCCCGCTGCTCAAGTCGACCAAGGCTGGCGTGGTCCACTGATCCTCGTCAACAGTGGCAATGCGATTGTTTCCGAGCGGCGCGATGTCGTAGCTATCCTGCGGGCTGGGGATGAATTTCACGAAGCTGAACGATGCAGCGTCGATTTGCACGATGGCGTATGTGTCGGAATGGCCGGTATAGATGAAGGTGCCTGAAGCGTCGATCTCCAGATCGGTCGGCGTGGAGCCGACCAGCACAGTGCGCAGTGGGCTCCCTGTAGCGGAGTCGATGGAAACGACCATCCGCCGTTTGGCATCCAGTCCGTAAAGTCGCGGACGGATGGGGTCGGCGACCAACTTGATGAAGCTATAGTTCCCGATGGCGCTAGCCAGCGTCTTGCCAGCCGCCAGGTCGGCAACGTTCGTGCAAGTGATCTTTCCCTCGCTAATGTCATAGGTCCAAAGTTCAGTGTCGCCCGAAACGAATGCGGCCGCCTCGATTTGGTCGGGTATCGGAATCAAGGTGGCCAGCGTTTGCGCATCCAGAATCCCATACGACGTGGCCACGAACCTCGCACCGCTGTCCTCGGCGAATGCGTCGTACGCAGTGCCGAAGATCAAGGCCAGATTGTTGGCATCGAACTGGTGGTCGGCGTAGTAGACGTACTTCCCGCTCGGGCCGACCACCAGAGGACCCGACGGCATGCCAAAACCGTAACCCTGGTCCCAAGTGGTCTGGCTGAGGACCGTCGTCGTCGAGGCCGTCACATCCAGAAGGTAGAGGTTGCACCCCGTAGACCCGTATTCAGCTACGTAGAGTTTTTTGCCGTCCCAAGACAGCGCCATGTCCGCCCCGCGGAAATCCCCGGGGCTGCTCAGCCCTTTCTCACTGGACGAGCCAAGGGCCAAGTCAATCCTGCGCAAGTCCCACCAGTCCCCGCCCAGGTAGTAGGCAACGCCGTGGTTGCCGACCGCGATGGATTTCGGCACCTCCGTCGTAGCCACCTGGCTCACGGTCCACGATGCCTTGTTCACAACGACAATCGCCTGCTGCTTGTCCAGGGTCGCGACCAGGTAGCTTCCGTCGGCCGAAAGGTTGAAATCCGTTATGGTCCCTCCCAGATCGACACGGGTCAAAACCGTCTTTTGGGCAGCGTCGAATACGACGAGTTGGGTTGATTCGTAACTGTAGGTGTACACGAAACAACCCGAAGGATCTGCAAACAGCTTGCCGATGCCGTCCGACACCGGGAAAGAGATCGGCGAGCCGGGCGCGACCGGATTGCACACGCCGCAGCTTCCACCGTCGCCCGGGTTGCATCCCGCTGCCGAGCCGTCAACGGCAACCCCATCGATGCCGAAGCGCGCATCTGGTGGATTGCTGTCCGCCACATAGGGCACGTCACGATTCGCCTGCGCCTGATCGACGGGTTGAAGGCTGTCGGCCAAACCGTCACGCGCCAAAGACAGATCCGCCGTCCCCGCCTCTGCACTATCGAAACGACCGGTATCGGGAGACGCCGCATCCAGTTGGACCGGCACAATGTCGGTCGAGGCTGGCAACGTGTCGGAGATGTCAGGTCGGGTGTCGGTAGGAACCGACAGCGTGTCAGGAGCGTCTGGCCCGGCGTCGGAGGAAGCAGGCGAGAGCCCGTCGGCACCAGCATCGGCCTTCAACGAGGCTGAATCAGGTAAGATCGGCTCGTCTACCCGTCCGTCGGCCAAGTCGCGCAAAACAGCATCGCGACCCGTGCCCGCGTCCTTCACCTCTAACGACGCCTTCGAGCTGCAAGCCAAGAGCGACGTCGCGAGCAGAGCCGTCAACGGCCCAGCCTCCAGATGGCGGAGCCGGCCAATCAGGGGAGCGAGCGCTGAAATCATTGAAGACCTCCGAGCGGAAACGTGGCGATTCCCGAGCTGCCCGCGCAGTAAAGCGTGCTGCTGTCCGGACTCACGGCCTGAACAAAACAATCGATAGGCAGGGTTGCGAGCGCGGCTCCGTCCGCGACTCGATAAACCCTCGATGACGCAATCGCCAGCTTGCCATTCGGCGCAACCGAATAGATGCGGTCATACTGCCCATAGCGAACATTGGTCAGGTTCGTGCCGTCGAGACAGCGGGCCCAGGTATACACGCTGGTGCCGTCGGGCGTGACGGCGATACCCGGACCACCGCCGTTGTTCTCGCTGTGGGCTACCTGGCTCAGCTTTCCGGCGGACACGTCGTAGCGGCTGATGGTCGTCGACGACCCCGCCGTGTCGTTGACGAAGAGCGTATTTCCGTCTGCGGTCGCCGCCAAAGCTCCGCCGTAGTTTGTGCTGGATCGGTAGTCTAGGGTCTTCCCGGTCGCCAGGTCGATCAGCGTGGGCGCGGTCCATTGGTCTTGGTCGATGGTCGCGATGCGATCGCCGCTGAGTGGCGCGATGTCGTTGGTCACCCGAGGCGTGGTGATGAAGCGGACGAAGGCGAGGCTCTTTGCATCGATCTGCGCTAGCGCCAAGGTGTCGAGGTGGCCCACGTACAGGTTGGTCCCGGCAGCGTTGATCTCCAGATCGACGGGCTGCGAGCCCACCGTCACCGATTGCAGAGCCAACCCGCTTTGGCTGTCGATCGACACAACCAAACGCTTTGCCTTGTCCAGGCCATACAGCACGGGTCGGTTGGGATCGGCAACCAACTTGGCAAAGGTGTAGTCGGCTATCGGGCGCGCGGCTGCCTCGCGCACGCCAAGAGCCTTGCCCGCGATGAAATCGCCGACGTTGGCGTAGCTGAGCCGACCCGTGGTCGGACTGTAATACCAAAGCTCGGTGTCCGCGGCCGTGAGCGAGGCCGCGGTGATGGGATTCGGGAAGGTGGCCAGGCTGGTGAGAAGCTGGGCGTCCACGATGCCAGTGTCGGACACCGCGAAGGTCGCGGCGGCATCCTCAGCGAAGACCTGGCCGGATTTGCCCACCACCAGGGCGAGCTGGGCGGCAGCGAGCTGGTAGTCGGCGTAGTAGATGTCCTTGCCGCTTGGCCCAAGGTAGACGTGCCGCTTGGGCATCTGGAAGCCGTAACCGTCCTTCCATCGGCTCTCGTCGGCCGCGGTCGCTGGGGTGGTTGTCACGTTCACCCGGTAAAGATTGCTCCCGGTGCTCCCGGATTCTCCGTAGTAGAGGGAGGTGCCATCCGCGGTGAGCTCGAGGTCGGGATCGAATACGATTGATCGAACCACCGTCGCCTCACTCGTCTGGCCGACATTGAGGTCGATGCCCTGGATTTGGGCTCGGTCTTGGGAGAAGTAGTAGGCGATTCCGCTGTTCGCGACCTCGACCATCCCGACATCGTACTTGGTTGCAACCGGGGTGACAGTCCACGAGCTCTTGTTGACCACCGCAATCTGTTTGAGGCTTCCCATGGCCACGACCAGGTAGCCCCCATCGGGCGACAGAATCGAAGTCCGAGGCCAGCCCTCCCAGGGCGACGCGTGCCAGCTCTTGCTTGTAGGCGGTGTCGTACACCACCAGCTGGGACGGCGTCGCCGTGGTCAGCCCGTAGAGCAAGCACGCCGACGGATCAGGCACCAGCTTGCCCAGGGTGTCGGACACGGCCAACGACGACGCTGCCCCGGGAGCCACGGGATTGCACGCGCACCCTTGGTCCACCCTACCGTCACAGTCGTTGTCGAGGCTGTCCCCGCACAGCTCCGGGCTCGGGCCGACATAGGTTCCGCCACAAGCCGACCAAGCGCCCCACAGACAGGTTGCGGTGCACGTCCTCGATTGCGTCCCGGCCTGACAGGCGCCCACGCTGGCGCCGCAGGCGCGGGTATCGACCTGCCCGATCGTGCACTCGTGCCCGACCACCGTGGCGCAGTCGAGGCCCAGCGCCTCCTCGCCGCCATCAATGGGAACCAGGGCCTGCACCTCGGGTCGACCGAGATCGGGTCCCACGGCGGCTTGATTGGCGACGCCGTTGCCATCGAGCGGGGCATCGACCGGGGACACCGCCAGATCGCTCCGGGTGACGTCGCCACTATCGAAGCGGCCGGCCGCCTCGACTTGATCCGCGGGGTACGCGCGATCGGTGGCCACGTCCACGCCGTTCGGCACGTCGGCCAGGTTGGTATCCGCGACGTCCGGCAGAGGCGCGTCCGGCAGGACAGCATCCGGTAGGCGCGCGTCCGGCGGAACCGCGTCCGTCAGGACCGCGTCCGGCACAGCGGGCAGGTCCGCCGGTGCGTCGTTGGAAGGCGGTGCCAGGTCTGCCGGCGCGGGCTCGGTCAGCCGCGCATCTGCCACGTCAATTCCATCGCGGGCCCGATCGGGGCTGCCATCCGAGGGCGAGGAGGACTTCGTGCTCGAGCTGCACGCGCCGAGCGAGACCATGCACACCATCGTCAGGTACCTGGCAACACGACTATCCATGAGAAGCTCCTTTCAGCTCAGGATCGGAAGTCGAGCAAGTTCTAGGTGCTCTAGGCATCGGCAACCTCCTGGTCTGCGCCGTCTTCGGCGCGGTCCAGCAGGGGGGTATCGCTATCGTCGTCGCTGCCGGACTTGGCGGCTTTGCGGGCGCGGCGTTGGGTTTCTTTGGTTCGGGCGGCTTCGGCTTCGTCGAGGTGGGCTTGCAGGAATTGGGCGCGGTGCTGATCGGAGTTTGGCTCCTCGATGGTGAACTCGGGGCGGATCTCGTCTTGGAGGCGCAGCTCCCAGGCGTAGGCTTTGGCGGGGTGGAGCTCCCAGAAGCACTTGTGGGCCACGGCCAGCGACGGATCCTGCACGCACTTCTCGCGCACGCGCTTGGGGAAGTACCGGGCGGCCAGGTGGGACCAGTCGTAGTCCTTGCGGCCTTGGGCGCAGGCGAGCTCTTTCCACCACTTCTTGGGGTCTTTCCACTGCGATTCCAAGAGCGGCCACAGCGCGGCGCTGTTCACCATCACGCCGTCGTCGAGATCCATGGCGAAACGGGCGTCGCATTCGCGCTTGGGCGTCTTGTCGTCAGGCGCGGGCGGGCCGTGCTCGGCCACCTCGGTCACCTTGGCGATGAAGTCGGACAGCTCTTCGAGCAGCTTGCTCACCTCGGCGAAGCGCTTCTCGGCCTTGCCGCGCGACTTGGCTTCCGCGTCGGCTGCAGTGCGCGCCTTGCGAATGTCGTCGAGCTCGCCCTCCAGCCGCCGCCGCTCGGGCACCAAGTGATCGGCGAGCAGCACTTGCAAGGTGTCGTCCTGCCAGCTGTGGATCGATACGAAGGCCACATAGCTCTTCTTGGCCGACGAGAGTGGAAAGTAGATGGGCCGGTTCTCGTACAGGCGCTTGTGCCAGTCGAAGAATGAGCGTTGCAAGTAGGTGCGCAGATCGTCCCCCTCACCCACGGCAGCCCCGTGCTCTTTCCACGCCTCGTGCAGCCCCGCACATGCCGGATGCTCCAGGCTGTCGCGCCCTGGCTCGCCGAGAAAGAGAATGCCGTGAGGCAGAGCCGTCGCAGATGCGCAATCGAGAATGCCCTCGCCGCCCGTCCCGAAACGGCCAACCGCCACGCCCACGTCGAACGACACGAAACTAGCGGGCTCAGGCGGATCGTACTCGGCTTCATAGGGTGGCAACGACGCACCGCTGGGACGATC
The DNA here is from genome assembly GCA_963723955.1 of uncultured delta proteobacterium. Lineage (GTDB taxonomy): Bacteria > Myxococcota_A > Polyangia > Fen-1088 > Fen-1088 > Fen-1118. The sequence continues at coordinate 42,153 of CAVRSU010000027.1, read as the reverse complement.
TACCGCACGCTGAGCCCAGTGCTGAGCGTAGCGCCAGGGTGAAGGACCGGGACGCTTGAACTCGACGGAGGATTCGCGGGCGGCTTCATTCGATGCGAAGGCTTCGCGAAGATTGCGGTAGATCTTTTCCGAATCTTCAACATGGAAGATCGCCAGACGGTTCACGTCAGCAATTTGAAAATTCACCGTGGGATTCAGCGACTGAAGGACAAATCGCGCTTCAGTTGTGTTGAGCGCGCACACCGCGTTCTCAACGTTCTCGGGAAATATGGATGCCCCGATACATCCATTACACTTCGGAATCGGTGGGCCCTCGCGCTAAACGCAGCGCCAATTGTGGAATATGCTACTCCAGCATTGAAGTACCAAGATTCATTGCAAACCTTCCATGCAACGTTTCCGAATCGCTGTTCGACTCCAACCTTAAGCCCAAGCCCAGTTGCCTCCCAATCTACTGCATCTGTAGTGGAATCCATCCACACTCGGCCTGCCGCCCCTTTGAGGTACGGAACCCATTTTGCTGAGGCTAGCCTAACACTACTGTGTCAGGGGTGCATAGGCAGGGGCGCCATCGTTCGGGGGACAGACTCCCCCACCAGGCGGTCGATGCGCGAGCGCCCGTCGTAGCCAGGCTACGATTGGCCGGATAATCTGTCCAAAAACTTGCTTCGCTCGGCCAGGGCTCGCGGAATGTTGGACATGGACTACCCACTGGAAGACGAAGGGCTGCATCGGCTTGAGGAGTACTTCGAACGAATCGGGAATGTTCTTGGCGATGAGAAACGACGCGCATCGTTTGCGACCTACGCGATCGGGTTGCTCAGCGACGGTGAACGCAAGAGCATGGAGCCCATTGCCGCGCGAGCGTGCGCAGACCCAGCTCGCATCGATGCCGAGCACCAGAGGCTGGCTCATTTCCTGAGCAATTCGAACTGGCGAGACAAGGACGTCCGTCGAGAGGCAGCTGCGTACGCATTGGAAGTCCTCACCAAGCGCGAGCCGGTCGTGGCCTGGATCTTCGACGACACTGGCTTCCTCAAGCAGGGTAACCACTCGGTCGGCGTGCAGCGCCAGTACACGGGGTCGGCCGGCAAGATTACCAATTGCCAGATTGGCGTAAGTCTCACGGTGGCCACCCCGACGGAACACTTGCCGATCGACTTCGAGCTCTACCTACCGCAGTCGTGGACAGAAGACCCTGTCCGCCGTCTGGAAGCGCGCATACCCGACGAGGTCCAGTTCCAAACCAAGCCCGAGCTTGCAATTGCGATGTTGCGACGAGCGGTTGTTGCTGGCGTTCCACGGGGCACGGTGCTGGGCGACGCTTGCTACGGCCATAGCAGTCTCCTGCGCCGGGTCTGTCGCGAGCTCGAGTTTTCGTACGCTGTCGCGGTCATGCCGACGGACCGCGTGTGGCGCCTCGATACGCGAGGCCGGAAGGTCGACGATAACCCGGTCGCGATCGAAGACTTCGCCGTCGGCCTTGGGCGTGGGGCCTTCCGCAAAACAACTTGGCGCCAAGGCACCAAGGCCCCGTTGTCGTCGCATTTTGCGATAGAGCGCGTACGCATGGTCCAAGGCGATGGCGTCGATGCGGGCGAACCTGAGGTGGTCTGGCTACTGATGGAGTGGGAACACGGCGAAACGGCGCCGACGAAGCATCACGTCCTGTGGTTTCCGGACCAGTCGGGCCGTCGGCTCACGCACAAGGAGGCTGTACGCATCGTCAAACAGCGCTGGCGAACCGAGCGCGCATACGAAGACCTCAAGGGCGAGCTGGGTCTTGATCACTTCGAAGGCCGTCGTTTCCGCGGGTGGCATCATCACGTGTCCGTTGCGCTCACATGTTTCGCCTTCGTCGTCGCCGAGCGCGCCCGCGCTTTTCCCCCCTCGGGAGGAAGCGCCGGTCCAGTTGGTCCGCAGCCAAGCGCGTCCAGAACGGCACTTCCAGGATTCCTTCATCACCGCACGCATCGCGATCGCACACTTCCTCGCCCGATGGCTCCCTCGCTGCCCCTTCTGCCACCATCTGCGCAGCCCGACGCCTGCTTCGAAAGCCCGATCAGCTGGTGCTCATGCTCGCAAATTTCGCCCGACCCGAGGCAGGTGACACAGTAGTGCTAAGAGGTTCCCAAGCGTCCGTAGTTGAAATGAGCAGAGTTGACTCTACCTCCCAGGTACGACGTAGAAACCGGGAGTTATTACCGCTATTTACGCCGAACCGTGCGGGGCTTACATCTCCTAGCTTAGGTGCGTTTGCGTAGCGGACGAGGAAGTCTTTAGTCCACCAGTAGATGATCGGCTCGCCTTCGACAACGTCGAAACCCTTCGGATCGAACTCGTAGCGCCCTCGGTGCAACAGAAGCGCCGCCTCGGTCCGGTGAGGCTGCCCGTCGTCTCGGACAACTTCTTCCGGCGAATGTGGACGAATCGCGACCGAGAATGTTGTCTGTGTCCTTCGCCTAAGAACCGCGCAGCTCGTCGAAATGAGCGTACCACCCGTGGTGAACGCCGACTTGCCGAGATCTGCCAGTGCGACGAGCGTGTTGCGTGCCACGACTCCCCGTAGTTCTCGGAACACACCGAGAAACATCCAGTTCGACAGGGTTATCTGCGCGCAAATCCCGCCCTCGCGGGCAAGCTCCAAACCACGCAGGTAAAAACCGGCAAAAAGATCCGGGCGTCCCTCCTTGTAGTGCTTCACGTAGTAGTCGGAATCCTGCAGCTTGCCAACACCGTGATACGGCGGATTCCCTACCACCACGTCGTAGCTGCCTTCACGCACGATGCGCACGAAGCGCACGCCCGCAGCCAGTTGCTCGCCGTCGAGGCGCAGGCCCAGATCCTCCGATGCCGAATGCCGGGACAAGAACTGCTCCAGCTTGTCGAGCACGGTGGCCTTGGCCTCGCCCACCGTCAGCTTCACCTGCTGCTGCGGAAAGCCGCCGAAGAGATCGCCCTGGCCGTGGCTGCGCTCGAATTCCAAATTCGTCGCGGCCAACGCCTCGTCCACGGCCGCATCGACCTTCAGCAACGTCCCAAGGTGATCCACGCCCGCCAACGAGGCCACCAGCCGCCGAGTCAGGTCCTCGGGAATGCCCGCCTCTTGCTTCAAATCGCGGCGCAGCTCCACCAACGCCGGATCGTCGTCGCCCAGATTCCCAAGCTGCAGCGTCGGCGCCACCAGGTTCAGGTGACTCGGCCGCGCCTCGCGCGAGAGGGTCTTGGCCTTGAGGTAGAGGCCCGCGGCGGCGATCTGCACGGCACGCGGATCGATGTCCACGCCGTGCAGGTTGCGGGCAAGGATCGATTCCGCGATGTCCTTGTCGGAGCAGACCTCGCCCCGATGACTGGGGCTTCTTCGCGGTACATGAGAACGAAGAGATCGAAGGCGCTGCACAGGAAGTGGCCTGAGCCGCAGGCGGGGTCGAGAAGGCGGACATCGCGGATGGAGCGCGGGAGCCCGTCGCTCGTATCAGGCGGCAGAGGCTGCGGCACGTAGTATTTCCACGCCGCCTCCAGCTCCCCCTCGATGGGCATCAGCGCATCCAGCGCCACCCCGCCCGCTTCCCGCTTCTTCCGCCACTCCCCTCGCCGCTCTTCCAACACCGGCAACACCCGCTCCGCATCCGGCGTCCAGCCGTTGCGCTTGCAGATGCACAGCCAGGTCAGGCCCAGGCTGTTTTGCAGCAGCCACTCGACCATGTAGCGCTCGGTGAACATCTGCGTCTTCGACGCAATCTCGTGCGGTGCAATCTTGCCGCCGTCGTTAATCTTGGCGTCCAGTGCCTCGCGCTCGGGATCATTCCAGTACTGGTACACCCAGCCCAGCGTCGTGTCGTCGGTCCAAGCGGATTCCAGCGTCTCGTCATCCAGCCGGTCTACAATCTCGCGCAAGGTCGCCGGGGGAACGTGAAACAATCGCGTAAGCCCCACGTCGCCGAAGAGACCCGGCAGATCCACGGCCAGGTCGTCGAACTTGATCTGCAACAGCGTCGCGTAGCCCTCGGTCTCATCGCCCATCAGACCAGGCGCGAAATCGCGCAGCTCTTGATAGCCCAGGCTGTTCCAGCCCCCGGTCACGATCGCGGGCCGCGAAAGCCCCATTGCCTCCAGGTGGCGCAGCAGCACCAGCCTGTTGAGCAACGTCGCCGCCGCTTCCTTGATCGCCTGCGACAGAAATCGCTCGCGCGCCGCATGCCTTTCCTTATCGTTGTTGGCGCCGCTCGACCTCACGCGCTCGTCCAGCCACGCCTCCAAGCGCTGCCGCCGCCGTCGTGGCGCCTCGGCCAGGCCGGACTGCGCGATCGACACCGACAAGCGATACCGCCGCTCTGCCTCGTCGCCCAGATCGCGAAGCAAAGGCTCGCGCAGCGCCCGAATGGTCGCGGATAGGGCCTGCTTGGCCTCGGGGGTAAGTTGGCGGCGTATTGCTTCGGTCATCGTGACTAGCCGATGCGAACTTTGTCGCCCCGGTCCAGGAGCGGACCGATACGTTCTTCCAGCTCGTTGAAGACAGCGTGTAGTTGCTCACGGCTGGCGATTTCGCGACCGCGCAGGTGTGACTCGACCTTGACCACCTTCTGCGGTGCGGTCTTGTTGCGCTCTTCGTCCAGGCGGTCGCGGGCCTGCTCTTCGGCTGGGCCGATGCGGCTGGCGAAGGTCTCGCGCAGGACCACCAAGGTCGGAGAGACGGCCTCGGGTGTAGTGTCCACGCGCGCGTCCAAGATGGGGCGCAACACGCGGTGGGCAGCGTCCGCGCTCAAGGTGGCAAAGCCAGGAATGGTCTTGATGCGCCCCTGGGCCTGCTCGGCCGCGACGCTGTGCTGGCCCAGAATGCGCTGGCGAACCTCTACGTAACGCTGGCGCATGCGCTCCAGCGCGCCCTCGATGGTGTGGATGCCTCGCCACGGGCTGGCGCTGGCAAGCTGGCCGCGAATTGCCTCGGCCTCCGTCGCCAGGCCGGACAGCTCGCCCGCCTCGTCGAGCTGGGCCAGCTCGGAATCGCGGACTCGTGCGGCCTTGGACACTGCCAGCACGGCATCGGTGTTCAGCTCGGACTTGAAGATGCGCAGCTGCTCCATGCCGTCGCGTAGGGCATCCAGGTGGCGCTTCAATTCGAGGACGATCTTCTGCACCGGCCGTTCGCGGCAGCAGTCTTCCAGGGACTTGCCCAGCTTGCTCAGGCGCTCGGGCAAGGCGGGACGGCCAGGGAGCTGCTCGTGCCTGCGCTCGATCTCGCGCAGGTCGTCGCGCTCGCGCGGGAAGAATTTGAACGCGGCATCGGCGAACGCTTCGTCTTCCTGTTCCAGGCTGACGCCCACGAAGGTCTCGAAGAACTTGCGAATGGCCACGCGGTCGCGCGCGGTGATGGGATCCTCGGCCGGCGGGAAGATCTCGGCCTTGCGGAAGGGGCGATCCTTGGTGAACAGCTCGCGCACGCCGGCGTCGCGGTACGAGGTGACCTCGTCGCCCGCCTCGGGACGGATGCGCAGCTTGCGCGCGCGCAGAAGGCCGGCCACGCAGGCGCGCACCAGATCGGGCGGGTAGCCGTAGGGCGGGCCCACGAACGTCGCGATAAGCGACTGGCCGGACAGGCCGCCGGTCTTTCTGATTTCATCTTCGATGCGGCGGGGATGTTCGCCCTTGCAGGTGGGCACGTACTTGCGGTCATCCAGCGACAGGATGCCAAGGGCATCGTCTAAGAACTTGGGCGACGGGCCGTGCAGCTCGGGTTCGAGGAGTTGCAGGATCTCGGTGTCGGTCACGGCGACCATCTCGGCGGCGTAGGGATAGAGATCCGGTAGCACGCGATTGGCCGTGGCGAGCAGGGCCGTGCCGAAGGCAGCGCCCAGATCGTGGGGCCGAATCTGCTGGCCGCGGAAGTAGAAGTTGCCCTGGTGGAAGGCGGCGGCCACGGCCTTGCGGGCGGCGCGTTCCAGCTCTTCCAGGCGGGTTTCTTCCTCAAGCACCAGGCTTTGCTTGGCGCGCGGCAAGGAGGCCCAGCGCGGTTTGTAGCGCTCGACCATCTTCTGCGAGCGGAGCAATTCGCGGGCGGCATCCTCGAAGCTGCCATCGCCCACCACCCAGACGAGGCGATTGCCGAGCGGCTCTTGCGCGCTCCTCTGGATCCAGTGGGCGGGCTCGCGTTCGCCCTTGAGCAGGCGGAAATCCACGGCGAAGGTCGAATCCTCGCGCGCGTCCATGAGCTTGGCATCGCTAGCCTGACGACCGTCCGAGTACCACAGCGTCCACGGGAAGGTGCGGCCCTTGTAGCGCGGGCGCTCTTGCTGTTCGCCGACCAGGGTCTTGAGCGTCGCCTGCACGACCTCGCTGATGGAATCGAAGGCGACAGGGAAGTCGGTGCGCTCGCGCTCCCATTCCTGGCCGGCCGAGCTTTGCACCTTGAATCCGCCCTTTTCCGAATAGGACAAGAGGCCCAGGTTGCGCAGCTTTTCCAGCGCTGCCGTGACGGCCTGCACCTGGCTGCCCTGGCCGAGGCGCGCGTAGAGACACGAGGCAACCAGCTCGGGCATGGTCGCCGTTTGATCCTGGATGAGCTCGAGCAGGGCCACGACCTTGGCCACGCGGAGGGCCAGCTCGATCCTTGGCCACCTCGGGGTGGGCGAAGATGCGGGCGAGCGTGGCCTGCACGTCGGCATCCAAGGCGGACTGCTGCACATCGAAGATGGCGTCAAGGGTGACCAGGGTCCCGAGATCCATGTCGGCCAGCTTCTGGGCGCGGAAAAGCTCGCCCAACAGCTGCAAGAGACCGCGGATGGCGTGATCGTCGCCTTGGGTACGCGTCGAGCGCGTGCGCAGGTTCGAGGTGATCTGCATGAGCAGGCCCACCTGGCCGGGGAGCATGGGATAGACCTCGACGAAGTCCTCTTCGGTGATCTCGTCGCAGCCGTAGCCGTGCAGTTTCAGGTCGCCGCGGTGCTTGTTGAACAGCTCGCGCAGCAGGGGCTCCTTGTCAGGCCGTTTCTTCAGCAAACGCTTGTGAACGACATCGCGGATGTTGGTGGTGCCTAGGTGCACGCGCAACGAGTGGCGGAAGCGATCCTTCAGCTTGCCCAGGTTGCTGTCCCCGGCGTCGTCGTCCAGCTTCTGCTGGCCGGTGGCGATGAGCCAGACAGCGCCCTTCATCTTCTGGCCCAGGGCGGAGACGAAGGATTGCAGCTTGAGCATGCGGTCGTCGTCGTCGTGAACGTACTGCGAGACTTCGTCCACAACGATAAAGAGGGTCTTGCCCTCGGCGTTGCGGGCCATCATGGCGTCGATGGCGTCGATGACCTCATGCGGGGCGGTCCCGGCCCCCGTGCGCGCGCCGGCCTTGCTGTCGATCCAGCTCGTCGGCTCGACGTAGCGATCGGGATTCAGCTTGTGCATGACGTGCGAAAAGTGGTCGTCGGCCTGCTCGTCGTCCTTGGCGACATCCCAGTCCTTGCCCAGCGTGGTTTTCGCGACGTGCAGGAAGCGCTCCCAGTCGCCGTCCATTTGTAGCTTCAGCTCGTGCTCGCCGACGAGGTTGCTCTTCTGGCAGTAGCCGAGACGCTTCTGCACCTGGCGCAGGATTGCGCAGTGGATGTGCTCGTCGTCGCGGGCCACGCCGCCGATGTCGAATACCACGGCGATGGGATCGATCTTCTCGCGAAGTTTCAGCCAGGCATCGACGAACTCTTGCCGCTGCGGGGAATCGTCGCGGTGGAGCAAGGCACGGATGAGGGGCGTGCCATCGGGCAGGTGAACATCGTTCAAGGCAAGCCCGAGTAGCTTGGCGAAGCTGGATTTGCCCGAGCCGTAGAAGCCCGAGATCCAGCACGAGGGCAGCTCAGGGCCGCTGTGCTTGTTCAGCTCGGTGAGGATGCCGCGAAGCAGGCGCACGAACTGCTCGTGAATGCCGCCCGAGCCGGCGCTGGTGTCGAAGCGGCGCGCACGCGGATCGCCCTCGGGATAGCCGCCGGTGATGATGTACTCGCTGACCTCGGCCTGGATCTTTTCCGGGCTTTGTTCGTGAAAGTACACGACGGGTGGTATGTCCCGGGTGACGTTGGCGGCGAAGAGTTCATGAATCTTCATGGTTGGCCTCGGGCTTAGGGCAAGGTTCAAGGATAAATGCGCGGGCGATAGTCGTGGTCAGGGTCGAGCTCGCACATGAACGAGAGACCACTTTGGGCGACGCGCTTGCCCGGATAGAGCAAAACGACCGGGATATTGTGGGTCTTGCCGTCGATGTGTTTGAGCAGCGCCGAGGAGCGAAAGAAGGGATAGAGCGCACCGGCGCGGCCGATGAAAACCAGCGAGCGGTCGCGCAGGCCAGGGTTCTGGTCGGCGAAGTCCCCAATGAGTTTGACCACGTCAGCGGCGATGCCGCCGGGCCCTTCCACATGACGGGCAATGGTCTCGCTGACGTCGGCCAGGGCGCGGTCGGGGTTTCGCTCGAACAGGCGGCGTTCACGAGCGATGAGGCGTTCCACGTTGTCCTGTCCTGTGCGCCGGATACGCTCAATGAGCAGCTTCTGCAGCGAGATGGGCAACACGGCCCAGCCCTCGGCGCGCAACTCTTCGGTCAGCCGAAGCATGTGGTGCCGAAGTTTGAATTCTTCGTTGGGCAGATACGGCAGGATGGCGAAGCGGTAGTTCCGCATCGTGCTGATGCGCGGGCCTTCCTCGGACAGCAGGTCGCGCTTGAGTGCGGCCATGGCCTCGTCGAGGTCGCCGAAGTGTGTTTCCTCTGTCACGACAACACCTCGCGAGCCCAGGCGCCAAGATGGCGGTAGTCCCAGTCGATCTCGGTTAAATGCATCATGCTGCGAATGCAAAGTCCCGGCAGCGTGCGGGCGCGGGAGAGCAGGAGATCTTCGTCCAGGCCCACCGAACGCAGGTAGGGATTGGCAGTGAGCGTGCCCTCGAAGCGCGTTTCACGCAGCAGATAGAGCAGATAGGCGAGCGCGAGGTCGCTGACTTTGGGAAAATGCAAGGTGCGCGGATCTCGCTTGGACACGAGACCGGCCTCAAGCGCGGCCGAAAGCAGCTTGCTGCCGAATTGGACCAGCGTGGCCTCGGACCAGCGGTTGGGGTACTCGGCGCGCAGCCAGCGCAAGATGGCGTCGCGATCCACACGGGCGGTGCCGAGAGCGCGACGCTGGTTCAGAAGCCCGTCGGTGAAGTTGCGGTAGAGCGGATCCGAGAGCTGCAGGTGCCAGTGGCAAATGACCTGGCGACTGGGCACATCCATCCCGCGCCAGCGGGCGAGGGCCGGGAGCGCGTGCGGAAAGGCATCATACCGCGACTGGAAACTGGTCAGCAGGTAGCGAACACGCTCCATGCTCTTGGCGCCGAACCAGCGCCCCTCGAAGGCATCCCGCACTCGGGCGCCCGTGGGTACGGTGGGGTCGACATGCTCCCAGTAGCGTCGCGAATCCTCGATGCCCAGGGCCAGTCGCAGAATGCGCGTGTGGATCTCGGTTGTCTCGCTGGCGAGCGCCGCCGGCGGGACCGTGGTCGGGGATGGGGTCACGTCCTGCCCTACGAGCACGGCTATGGCCCCACCCGGAAGAAAGGCAAAGGGTACGCATCCGCTGGCGGCGCCAGCGCCGCGACGAGCTGGCGGACAAGATCGTTGGCGCCAGCAGGTGGAGCGCCTTTGAGCTGACGGCCGACCGGTGGAACCGGGCTGAAAGCCGCCGCCCCGCCGGCAGCGAACGCCGCCAGGGCTTTGTCCCGGGACCACTGACCACCGAGGGGAAAAGGCAGCGGCAGCGCCTCGGCCGGAGGGGCGCTGGCTCGCTTGTGCGCGGCGAGGCGGTCCGACAGCTTCTCGTCCACCTCGAAACCCAGGAAGAAGATGGTGCGCAGCCGATCCGGCTCGCCGTGACGCTCACGCGCCTTGGTGTCCGTCTGCCTGGCCGCCTCCCGAACCGCCTCCAGCGCGGCCCACGCATGCGTCCGCGGCACCAGACGGGCAAGAAGGTCGCCACCACCGTCGGGATCGACCAGGTCGGTGTCCCACCAGCCGAGGCGCCTTGGCTTGCAGCGACCTTCGCCAGCCCAGGCCACGAGGAACTGCAGCGCGAGGATCTCGTCGAGCGCCGCCTCTGTCAGGGGCGCGGCGGGGGCAGAAACGACGCGGTCCTTGGCTACCGCCATCGCACACTCTGCTGTGGGTCAAAGGAGCACATCGCTGGCGAGGATTGTAACAGGATCCAGTGACATGGGTCCGACGGTCGCGGCGGGTTCTTTGCATCTGGGACAAGGTGAAATTCCACGCCCTTGCACGCGGTTAGGAATGGTGCTGCAGTGAAGAAGGCGGCCGTCGTCCCAGGGCGAGCAGCACCGCCCGAGGATCAGCTCATGGCAAACGACCAGGTCATGACCAGCGACGACGAGGGCCAGGACATTCCAGTTCCCGGCTACCGCAACTATCTCGTCTATTCGGATGAGAGCGGGATTCACGGCGCCCGCTACTACGGTTTTGGCACGTTGTGGATGCCATGGGAACGTCGGGGGGATTTTCAGGCCCTCGTAGCCGACCTCCGCAGTCGGCACCGGTACACCGACGAAATCAAGTGGACACACGTCACCAGGTTCAGTCGGCCATTCTACGCAGCACTTCTCGACGAATTTTTTCGTCGCAAGTGGCTCATGTTCCATTGCCTCATTTCGATGCCCTTCCGCAACGGAAGAAGACGCCTTCTGTCTATCAGTTCAATTTGCTGACGGTCGTTGACGCCGACCTGGTCAGGGTACATTTTGATCGCTCGAAGGTAGTCGCCTCATCCGTTACCGACGAGCAGTACGTCGCCAGGTACATCATCAAGAAGAAGGACATGTTTGCACGCATCCATTTCGTCAACATCAATGAGTTTCCGAAAGTGCTTGAGGACTATGGTCGGCTCCATGTCGCCAACGGGAAGATCTTCTCGGAAGACAAAGAGGGCTTCTTTCGCAACATTCTTGCCTACAACAACCGAGTATCGGTCTTCTTCGAGGACTTCAGGAAAGCTGTTCTATGGACGCTCTCGGCGCGTCTTCGACAGCATGAGACTGGGCATGCCGACCTTGACTACGTGTCCCTCTCATGGAACGAAAAGGACAGCCGCGCGAACGTATGCGTTGCGACCTCGGATGAAGACATCGAGTTCCTGTCAGGCGACGCGAGGGCACGAGAGGTTGTCGCTCGCGCCCTGAAGACGATCTACCGATACGAAGGGCCGTTTGAATTCGCCTGGGATATTCCATTTTGAGGAGTTCGGAACAACTTGGTTCAGCACCATCGAGACGGCCAATCACAGCATTGACTACCCAGCGCACCGCCTTGAACTGCCATCTATCCCGCTGAAGCTATACCCTAGTTCGTTTACCGTTCCCCGGGGGACAGAGCCCTCACGAACCGCGCGACGGCGGCCTCGATTTCCTGCGCTGACTTCGTCCACACGAAAGGCTTGGGACGCTCATCACGTGCAGCAAGGAAGTCCACTGCGGCAGCTTGGAACGAAGCCTCGCTTTGATGTTCGTCGACCTCGGGATGCCCAGGCACGGGCATCTCGAACCAGCGGTCTACCTGGTCGAGCCACGAGTCGTGCGTCGACGCGAGATCCAGCTGAAATCGAGGCCGTTTTGACATCCACTCACGGATTTCCCACGCTTTGTGCATGTTGTAGTTGTCGACGACGAGGTGCACATCCATGTGGGCGGGTGCGACGGCCTCGATTCCATCAAGAAATTTTCCGTATTCAGTGGCTTGCTCGCGCGTGGACATGGTGTAGCTCGCAGTGCTCGCCACGACCTCGACCAACTCGGACACGAGAACCGTGCCGGTGCCATCGGAACCAAGAATATCTCGCACGGCCTTCCTTGGCCTGCGAGGCAAGCACGGCGGCCCTCCGCTGACGGCTTCGACCTGCGACGTCTCGTCGATGCACACGACGAGCACGTGTGCTGGCGGCGCCAAGTAGAGCCCGATCACATCCCAGACCTTGTTGATGGGCAGCGGATCCGCGGAGAGATTGAAGGCTGTCATCCTGTGCAGTCGGATCCCGAAGGATCGCCAGATCTGATGAACGCTGTTGTGGCTCAGACCGGACACCTCTGCCATCCGCCGCGTACTCAAGGGCGTGAGCCCCGCGGGAGTTGGTTCCAGCGCGATGGCCACTACTTCATCGATCTGCTCATTGCTGATCGGGCGCCGGCCACCTCGGCTCGCCCCGTCCTGCAACCCGCGAACGCCAGCGAGCAAGAACTGCGCTCGCCACCTGCCCACGGTATGCGCCGAGGTGCCCAAGCGGCGGGCCACCTCGCGATTCTCCAGCCCTTCAGCGCAAAGGAGAATGATTTTGGCCCGCTTTGACACGCTGTCTTCAGGTGCGGCGGGCGCGGCGAGAAGGTCTAGGCGGGCCTTCTCGGCCGGCGTCAACACCACCGCCGCCTTCGGCCTGCCCCTTCTCATGGGACGACTTTGCCAGTTGCAGAGTATTTATGTAACTAGCAAAGTGACAGGTTAACTGCTTGAAAGTTCCTCTGTTTCATGGGAATAGACGCAAACTGACACTCTTGTGAAAAGTTCGATTCGCGTCTTGACATAAACCTGAATGATATCGGCATGTTGGACATATGGCAATCCAAGTAGTTAGCAACATTCAGTTTTTCATCCTCGGGCCCCAAGCTGTTTCCTGCTCTATGCGTTGCCGAAGACCAAAAGCACCAGGAGCTTCCTCGCAGACAAGTATCCCAGGCTTTCGTTGACGTGCAACAAAGTGCAGCTGGCGCTGACTTCGCCATGGCCATGCTGGTGGCACGCTCGCGAAATCGGATCTCACGGACGATTGCCTCAGGGGCGGCAAGGGTGAAGCGGCAAAGGTAGAATGCATCCCTGCGCTCTGCCGCTCAGCGGGCGAGCTGCCACAGCTCTCGCCAGGGTAGCCACGTGGCGAGCTTTCCATTGGGTGCCGACCACACTACCTGTAGTTTGCCCGCGGCGACCAGCAGCGGCCGGCTGGCGTTCCGGCTGTCAACCAGGAGACCGTAGGGTCCGGAGCGCTGAAGTGAGGGCGACCACGACACAGAGGCTGGCACGAGCTCGAGCAAGCCAGCACACTTCGATTCGTCGAAGGCTCGGTGCCGCAAGCGCGGGTGAAAAAGGCAGAGTGCGACGCGCGGGCCGACCATGTCATGATCGGAAACGGACATGATCTCGAACAGGACGCGAGTCTTCTCGTCCAGGTTCATGTCGTCTGGTTTGCAGCGCCCCGACACGTCGCACTCGGCGGCTGCGGCCGACCTAGCAGGGTCGATCTCGCCGAACCGGGGATCATGCGCATCTGCCACAGCGTAGAGGCCGTCACTGAAACGCACGCGATCGCGAATGACGTTGTGACCGCCGCAGCTAACGTCGTCGCAGTAGTCCATGAGCGGGAAGCCGATACGGGTTCCGCGCGCCGCAATTCGCTCCCACTGCCCCTGCGGTGACATTTCCCATACCAGGGCGATGGCAGTGATCTGAGCGCCGAAAATGGGGTGACGCACGACCCACGGCAGCGGAGCCATGGGGTAGCGTCTTCCCTCGTACTCGACAATTCGAGGCGCTTCGTCACCCAGCTCGTCTTCACACACGAGCGGAAGCGAGCGCCCGGCGCGTAATCGTCCTGTCGTATGCGAGATCCACCATACAACGTCGGTCGCCGATTCGGGATCCACGCCTGCCGGAACCGTCATCGGCATGGCGACAGGTGCCCTGTCGCGCGGCTGAGCCAGTTTATCCCAAGCAAGCTCCCACACGCGTCCATCGCGCTCGTAGAAGGCGCGTCGCCCGCCGCGATCCCAAAGAATCCGGCTGGGACAAGTCGGGGTTTCGGTGAGTTTGCGGGTCTGCCCCTGCGCGGGATCGTAGAGCGACCAGGCGCAGCCGGTTGGAGAAGGTTGGAGCCAAGAAACGATCGGACGGTCGGGAAGCGAGGGCCCAGCGGCCTTTGGGGTTGGGAAACCCGGCGCAGCCGCATCGGCCACAGATAGAGCGGCAAGGAACAAGCCGAAACTGAGGCAAGCCTTCAGACCTGCCCGGGCTGGTCGGCTGGGGCGCCTCACGCCGTAGTTCTTCGTATTGGTTGTCCTACCTGTTACAAGCACAGCGAGAGTCTACCTATCACGCCAGGATGGTCCGTGGCAGCCTACTTGGCCTGGATGGTCGCGGGCTTCATGGCATTCGTGATCGCTTCTTGTAGAGGACCGGCGGAAACCCGTTGGTCCAGTCCAATTCCGGGCAATTGCGGGCCTGGGTTAGGGGCAGGTGGAAAACGCTAGGGAAGCTGCTTGCCCACGGTCGAGCCGCTTCGCGCAATGAATTCACGTCCAATTGCAGTCCTCTTCCGTACTCTTTGCCGTCGGATGAGGTCTTCACGTCGGCGAGGAGGTACGCAATCACCCAGCCACCTTTGGGGAGGGCAATCTTTACGCCTACGCGGCTCCAATGAGCAAGCGCAATGGCGCTCGACCAGGAGGTGTAACCAACTCCGCAGAGCTCCAGATTTCGGCTCTTGTCATAGTTCCGCCGAATGTAGAAATGAAGCGTAACTACCGGCTCGGTATTCTTTCGCTGATCAATATCGACGATCACCGGGAGGCAATCGATGTCAGCCCAGCGGCACCGAATAGCGAAGTCCCTTGTCCGTTCGCCCGGCAATCTTGGCAACTCCCATTTACGATCCTCGCGCAGCCGCAATGACTTCGAGTATGAGACGATCCTCGGCGCAAGCTTCGCGAGATCTTCGTTCTGGACGCCGAAGACGTGGCGACTGCCGACGTCATACTGCCCGATCGCATCGCATCTGAGAATCCTCTCGCCAAAGTAGTCCGTCTCGAGCAGCAGGCCGACCTGGAAGAAATGCATGAAGCTTGTCGATTGCTCAAGATCCACATCCACCCGGGCAATTCTTCTTCGGCTTCGCACGATGTCAACAGCAAGGCATGTGTGCTGGTAGCGGGAGACGATGGCGCCGGCAATCAAGTCCGCATTTGCCGGGGAGTCAAGCCAATTGTAATGCCCGGTGCAGGACTCCTTGAGCGAAAGCACCGGGTTGGCAATCTGGGTATGCGGCACTTGGTTTTGCGATGCCTGACGGGGCGCAGAGCTCGAAGGCTTCGACAGTGCCGATGACGGTCTTGATGTCATCGGCTGTTGGGTTCCGCCGCCGCTCGCCTTGGTCGCAGCCGCCGTGCCAGAGACGGCCGCCACGGGCATCGGCGTCGGAACCGTGCCGGCGGTTGTCTTCGCCTGTGTAGATTCACTTCTGCCCCCATACGCGCCATGTCCATCCGCGGTCATGTCCTTCGCTGCCGTACGTGGCAAGGGCGACGCTGCCGGTTGGGGCTGTGAATGATCAGCTGATCGCTGGCCCCCTGAATTCCGAGGCTTCGGATCCAGGGTCGCCTCGACAATGTTCATGATCACAGCCTTCATCTCCTTTGTGACGGGGAGTAAAATGGGTCTCGGTGCTGGTGGAATCATCGTTATGGTTCCACGGCGTAATGGACCACTGGATAGCCCGCGTGGGACCATTTTCAAGTACCTGCCACTGACATTGAATGAGTGCCCCTCTTCCAGCATCTCCTCTAGGATCGCCCCGGCGTTGGCGCCGAACTCCTGGATGATTTGCCCCTCCGAATGCCAGGATCCGTCCTCAAAGAATGCCCTGGCTCGCTTGACTTCTGCAAACCACTCCATCAAGGCACGGAACTTCTCGATGGCAAGCTGGTTTTCCGCTGCCGCTTCGAGCACCCCTCCAGCTATCCGAAAGATCAACCAAGGGAAACTCATTGGGACACCTCCACTTCAGGTAAGAGTCATTGCATGGTCACAAGGAGCAGAAGACCAGACCTGAGTACCTTGATCACGGACGCTGGTTCGGACCATGCCGTCTCGAATCATTGAGGTGGCGCCACGATGGCCCCCTACGGGACAGCGGCTAGGAATTTGACCTTTGAGGTCCTCCTTGAACTTGCATATGCCGCGTAGGCCCCTGGTGCTCCTTCGCAATGGCGACTACGCTCGGTGTGCTAGACGAAATGGAGAGGATCAGGCAGAAGCGCGACTTATGCCGAGCTCGGCATAACCAGCACTTCGGTCTGATCGTTTCCACTCCACCACGAGTACTCCGCTCGGGTCGCCTGAAACTGACCGTCGCAGAACAGCTCGTGGAAGGCGCGGGTCACGCGATTCGTATGTCCGCAGCCTGCTTCCGCGGGTTCGCACGCCAGATTCCGGCGCACTTCGGCCCAGGAGCGGCACTGCCCAGCCCTCGCTGCGACCAATCCTGGCAACCGTTTTCGGTGCGCTCGGTCGTCGATCGGCATTATTGCGGCGAACAGGCCCGCTGGCAGAGATAGGCGATGTCGGCGCCGGTAAGCCCGTGGGCTGCGCTGGCGAGTTCAGCGGCCAGCCTGTCGGGCATCAGCTGCGGGTCGAGCTTCAGCGGGCGCAGGTAGTGTTCGAATATATCGGCTCGCTCGGCTTTGTCGGGAAGGCCCATCCACACGACTTGGTCGAACCGGCCAGGGCGGCGTAGGGCCCGGTCGACGTGCTCTGGACGGTTGGTGGTTGCGAGCACGAAGATCTGACCCCGGGCCTCAATGCCATCGAGCAAGACGAGAAGTTGGGCGACGGTGGATACCTGGTGCTTGGCGCTCTCGGCCGACAGTGCTGCCATCATGATCTTGACCGAGTAGGTTATCATCGGTTACATGCTCGCGAAGTCGCTTGCCACCAGAGTGACGTTGAGTGCCGCATGCTTGGTGGGGCTATTGGCGTTGTTGTGGTCGTGCGCGAGCACGAAGCCCGCGCCTAACGACAAGAATGCTCGACGGACTCAACCGGTTGTGACCAAGGACACGGCCAAAGAGCCATTCATTCCCGTCTCTTGCGATAGCTTGGGCGTTGCTGTCGACGGTGGAAGCTTCGGGATTTTGGATCCTTCTCTCGTATCGAACGCCGTGAGGCACCACGTTGGACAGGTCAAATCTTGCTACGAGCATGCACTCGAGGTGCAGCCATCACTCACCGGCCTGATCAAAGTCCGATGGACCATTCACGTGGACGGTGCCGTCTGCAATCTGAAGTTCGAGGAAGACACTTTGGCTTCGCAATCCGTGCGCGATTGCATCGCGCGAACAATTCAGGGCTGGAAGTTCGCGCCGCCCGCAGGCGGCACCGTGGACGTCGTCTATCCTTTCGTTTTCCGGACTGGAGGGCCGGACGCTTCTCCACCTGGCAGCCGGCCGGCTCCGCACGCGACCGATTAAGTCCCGCGCGGCCCTTGTCGGAGCCGGCGCGGAATGCAACGATCGGCGACCTAATCCGATGTCTCTGAATACACCATCATCGCAACCGACACGCGCAGATCGCCTCGTTCGGATCATGCTTATCCTCCCCTTTTCGGTCGGCGCAGGTCTCGCTGCTGCCCTCATCACCGCCGTCGTGGTTCCAACTTCCTGGAAATACCTCGCCTTCCCTCTCGCCGGCCGAACAGCCGCAGTCCTTGCATGGCGCCTGCTCGCATACGCTGTTCGCCCACCATGAAGTGGCAGTTCATCGCCACAATCACAGACAAGCCGGGTATCGAATTTCACACTATTGAAGAAAACGGGCCTGCGCGCCATTTGCGATGCCTTCGTGCGCTCGTAGGATCGGACCGGAGGCATGATCGCTCTCGTATTTCATCCGTCGCGATGGCAAACTTCTACTTCGCGGACCGCGAAGTAGCCTGGGGCTTGCCATGTTTCGATCAAACACTTTGCTTCTAGCGTTTGGCCTCCTCACCAGTGGACTTGTTACCTGTTGGTCGAATCCGGCGAAGGACTGTCGCCCCGGACCGCCCGTCAACACGTTCGCTGTAGAAGGATCGTGGGAGATCTCTCTGCTTACCGAAGATTCGTTGCCAACGCTCACCGTTTCCTCCATTTTCCTCGTGAGGATCAGCAGAGCCCCCGAAACGAACGGCGGCGCCGCGGATCTGTGCGGCTCTCCGACCGAGGCGGCGCTCGATGTCGCCTACCTTGGCGGTGATGATCGGTTCAAGGATGCCCAGTTATCCGGCGTGTTTGCACCCTCGTCGCCAGGGGCGGCTGACGGCAGCCTCCACCTGCAGCTCGGCGACCTTTCTGTCGATGCTGCGGTCAGTGCCAACGCCACCGTCACCTCGAGCAGCGGCCTCACTCGCAGCGACGGTGGTACCGCACCCATACTGGTGGATTTGGTTCGTACATCGATCTAGTGCTCTGACCGCGGGGTAATGATTCCATCGTAGCGGCGTGGGGACAGACTACTTTGGTGGAGCTGGTGTGGGTGTCGGGGGTCGCGCGGCACGCCACCGCCTTCGCTGCCGCCTGTCCGCCGCAAGAACTCGGAACCAGGTCGAGCCGCTTTGGCCTCACTGGCCGCCGCGCGGTCGCGAGGTCTCACGGGATCACGCTGAATGTGACTCTGCCCGGTCTACCTGCTGGGCCAGGCGAACCACTGGGCCCATCTGAACCCGAGC
Organism: uncultured delta proteobacterium; assembly: GCA_963723955.1. Taxonomy (GTDB): domain Bacteria; phylum Myxococcota_A; class Polyangia; order Fen-1088; family Fen-1088; genus Fen-1118. The sequence goes on along the minus strand of CAVRSU010000027.1, from coordinate 23,623 downwards.
TTCCATTGGAGCCCGGGCTACATCCCGGATCGTCGGTGACGAGACTGCCGTCGGTGTCGAAGTGCGTGGAAGGGGAGCGTCCTGAACCACCTGATCCACCGGGCCCGCCTGATCCGCCAGGGCCGCCTGCGCCGCCCGGGCCGCCGATGCTGAAGATGATCTGTCGCAAGAGCGCGACGATGTCGGCGCATGGCAAGCCACCGCACGCCACTTCGACGACGATGTCTCCGCCGTCGCCACCCGGGCCACCATTGCCGCCCGGGCCACCATTGCCGCCCGGGCCACCGTCGCTGCATGGGGAACCGGGCATGCCCGAGCTACCCGACCAGCCAGAACTTCCGCTAAACCCAGGGGCTCCGCGACTCGCGACGTGGAAGTCGTGAATGTTGGCTGCCTCGACGACAGCCGCATACCTGCCTCGCGAAGCCACTGCCGTGAAGACGAAGCGGGTCGGCGTCGGTCGCTCCACGCGAACGCGCAGACTCGGCCCCTTGCCACCTGGGGCTGCTCCCCCGAAGGCCGAATCGCTTGGCCGTTCATAGAGGAGCCCCCACGCAAACGACAGCGCGGCCTGCCCTCCGATCCTCACGGGAAGTTCGAAATTGACGTTCTTGGCCAGTGCGATGACTTCGGCCATAGCGACGTTGTCCCTCCAATGAAAGGCCCCGCCCTTGTCGAGGTAGGCGAAGGGATTGTCGAGGGAGATGTCCCCGACCGCGATGCACGGGCTGGTGTCCAAATCTCTCTTGTGCGGGCACACGCCGACGGGCCGGGAGATCCCCTGCAGCCTGGCCCACAAGGCTTCGCGCAAGGAGAGCTCGGGGAGCACGGAGAACTCGACCCGGCCCCGTCCAGTACCAAAATCGGATCGACGAAAAACGAAGCAAGTCTCAGAGGTTGCTGAAGGGGCGGATGGACTTGCCGTCGGCTCGAAAAGGTGTAAAAGGCAGCCCGTGAGCAGGAAGAAGGCCGGGCCGCTCGGTTCGATGCTGCCGATGCCGCTGCCGTTCTTGGCAGCGTGGCTGGCCGTCTCCGCGCTTTGCAGCAGCAGGTTGACTACTTGATAGCCGAGAACCGCATCCTCAAGGAGAAACTTGGGGACCGGAAACTGGATCTCACGAACGCCGATCGACGACGCCTCGCGGTTCTTGGCAAGGAATTGGGCCGCAAGCTGTTGGCCAAGGTGGCTACGCTCGCTACGGCCGATACGATCTTGCGATGGTATCGGGAACAGGTGGCGAACAAGTACGATGGAAGCAAGCACCGTGGACCCGGGCGGCCACGGAAAGCCGAGGAGATCGTCGAGTTGGTGCTCAAGATGGTGCGTGAAAACGAGAGCTGGGGATACACGCGGGTGAAAGGCGCATTGAAGAACCTCGGCTACACGATCGGACGCAGCACGATCAAACGTATTCTGCGGGAGCACGGCATCGATCCTGCGCCGATTCGAGGGAAGCGGATGCCGTGGTCGAAATTCATCAAGGCACACCTGGGTGCCATCGTGGGAATGGACTTTTTCACTGTCGAGGTGATGACCCTGTTTGGACTTGCCCGGTACCACGTGCTCTTCGCGATCGACATCGGGAGCCGGGCGGTGGAGATTGTTGGGATCGGCCGAGATCCAGACGGGCGGTGGATGGAGCAAATGGCACGAAATCTGTTGGACGTTGAGGCCGGATTTCTGCGAGGGAAGCGGTATCTGATCCTCGACCGGGATCCGCTGGGCGCCCCGATGTACGCCGGAGGTTGGCCAGTTGCTGGCGAAGGGCGAGATTTTCGAGCGCCAACTCCGCACGGGTGCGGAGGGCGGAACGCAACGCTCCAAGGAGGCTCATACAAAGACCGGTCATGGCTGGATCATGCATGAGTCGGCGGTCATCGCCAGCTAATCATCGACACCGTCGGGAAACACGCGTGGCGGATGGCTTCTTGGCGAGGGGCAGCGCACGTCCAATGCGCCCGCGAGGTAGAATTTCTCGTTCATGCCTGGAGTGACAACCCCGCGCTTCTGGCCAGCAGCATCCGATCGCATCCGATCTTCGGGTTTAGGTGGATGTCGACCTCGTCCGTCTCCGCAGTGATACGCTTCATCCCTGAACCGGAACTCAGATGGTTCTCGCCCGATCAATATCCTCTGCAAGTGCCGTACGGCGCGCAGGTAAACCCCGAGTAAGGCGCACACGTGGTTATTCCGCTGGGAACGCAAGTGTCCAGGCACACGCTCACCACGCAACAGACGCCGTCGGTGCAATAGCCAGATCCACATTGATCAGCGCTTCCGCACGAGGTTCCATAGCCCAACTTCGCCGTGCAAATGTTCTTCGAGCAGTAGCCGTTCGCGCACTGGCTGCTGAGCGAACACGATCCGCCCAAAGGCACGGAGGTACCGCTTCCGCCACCCAAGCCCGATATTCCACCAGTACCGACTCTGCCACCCCCGCCCGTCATTCCACCCGTGCCGATTCCGCCGCCTGAGCCCGTCATTCCACCCGTGCCGGCTCCGCCACCCGCGCCCACATCCGCTCCGCCGTCGAGGGCAATCCCCTCACTGCCGGCCGCCCCATCGCGCCCGCCGACACCTCCGATTCCGCCTGCCCCGTCATTGGAGCCACCCAGCGGAACGTCCATCTTGACAGCAACAGTGTCCGACCCGGACACGTCACGCCCACCGCCAGCACTGCCGTCTACAGCAGCGGGTGCGTCTGGCGTGGTGGTGCTGCCGTCACGGCCACCCAGGTCGACAGAGCTGCCGTCTGGTGTCCTGGTGATCCCATCACCGCTACCTACGTCGACAAGGCTGCCCACGGCTTGGTCTGCAGCACCATCCACGCCGCTGTCTACCTGCCAACGCAGATCGCTTGCCTTGAACGTGCAGCCGTCTCCCAAAGCTAGCCACGCAAAACTGCACATCGCGAGGAAGGGTACTGTCAACCGAGACGCTGTCTTCATTTTCAAAATCCTATGCTTGCCAGTGCACCAGTCGCCTGACCGGCCATCGGAATCACGGTCACGGCCCGCCCCTCAAAGTAGAACAGCACGCCGGTTGTCACTGCGGCGGCGGCGGTCAAACCCCAGAAGACGTTGGCTGTGGTCTTGAGCGAACTGACCGAGTCGACATCGCTCTGGCTGCATTGAGGCTGCGTTCGGGCTGGCGCGCCCGCATGAGCCATTCAGGCTATTGAACTTGGACTGCATGGACAGGCCGGCGGTGATGGCTCCCACGGCCAGAAGCACCGTCGAGCCGCCAGCGACCCATGTCCATTTTCGGCCAAGCCACCAGCCTTCATTGCCTCCGCTTGGCACTGTGCTGGCCCGTAGGTCGATAGTCGGGGCTGCCGCTGGCGCAAGGACGGGAGCGGCGGCCCTGGTAGCCGCCAGACGCAAGGTCACGTTGCTCACCGTACCTGCCTTCACGTCCACTTCCTCGACAGCGGGGGCAACTCTCTCATGCTTGGCCGCGATTTGGTGGTGGCCAGGCGTAGCCCAAATCAGGCCGGGCAACGGTGTCCTCCCCACGCTCTTGCCGTCGACGCTCACCTCCGAGCCCGAGGTCATGCAATCGATTTGGATCTGTCCTAGCTTCTTCTGCAACTCATTAACGGACTTGCGCGCGTCCGCGATCATCTCGGGCGAGGCATCGGGAGATTCCGCCAAGAATTTCCCGAAGGCTTCCAGCGCTTCGAGGTGCCGGTGCAGATCGCGATTAGCCTGACCGATGTTGAACATCAACTTGGGACTGGGGAAGGAAGCGTAGGCGGCCTCGAATTTCTCCAGCGCGCCAGCAATGTCACCCTGCTCGTAGAGTTTCGTGCCCTGACCGAGCAGAGCCTTTGCTTGGGCCTTGACCTGCGGATCGCCAATCGACTGCGATGCTTGCGCGAGTATCACGACCAGGATGAGAGAGGTTGCGTACATGGCTATATATCCTCGTACAATTTCTTCTTGGTCTTTGGCTTTGACCTAGGGGAAGCATCGAACGGGTCGCTGTCGGACGGGATTCGCCTTTTCGTGCCGGTCACTCCATCGGAACGCTTCGAGCGCTTTCCTCTTGGCGCTTCAGGCCCGGCTGCTGCCGGATTGGCCGCCGTGGGTTCTGGAGTGGCTATTGTCGGCGCTGGCGATGGCGGCAGCGGTGTAACGACCGATGGGGCAAGGCTTGCGGCCGGTGGCTTGTGGGCAGCTCCTGAGCGCAACAGCAGAAACGTCACGAGCAATAGCACCAGCACCCCGGTCGCCGCGACGATGGCATAGACCGGCTTGATCCGATTCAAGAGCGGCACGCGAACCGGGTCGTCGATGGTTTGCAACGTATCGACCTCGGGCTTGCGCGCACTCCGCACCATCTTGAGCGACGGGCTCTCGTTCGACGACTTCCAGTTTTTGCTCGGCCTGCGGCATTCGGACGGCTGGTTGAAACGCGGGTGCGCCCTGAATCCGGGTCTCGCTAAACCCGATTGTCGCGTTGGACGGCGACACGACTGACGCCAGCACCGGAGCCGGCGTTGCGTCGGCGGAGCGACCAAACGCTGCGGCCTCGAAGGCACGTGCGAAGTCTCGCATCGACGGAAAACGCCCCGCCGGTTGCTTGTTCAGTGCTCGCCTCAAGACTGGTTCCACATCCGCCGGCAGGCCCGGCACCCGTGGCGTAAGGGGGTGAGGGTCTTGGTGAATGATCTGGTAGAAGAGAGCGCCCGCGTCGTCAGCGACGAACGGGCCACGACCGAGCAACATTTCCCAGGCTATGCACCCCAGCGCCCACTGGTCGGCGCGGTGATCGATTTCTTCGACCATGCCGCTGGCTTGCTCGGGTGACATGTAGTTTGGGGTGCCGATCACCGCCGATGCACTCGTCAGTTGCGTGCGCGCCGCCTTCATCTTCGAGATGCCGAAGTCGAGCACCTTCACGAAATCTGGCTCGCCCGGTATTTGGGAGATGAAGATGTTCCCAGGTTTGAGATCGCGGTGAACGATGCCCTGGTCGTGGGCGGCATTCAGCGCCGAGGCAACTTGCCTTACAACGTGAACGGCAGTTTCAATCGACAAGCGACCCACGCGACGCAAGCGATGGTCGAGATCTTCCCCTTCGAGGTACTCCATTACCAAATAGGGCTCGCCGGATTCCGCCGTGCCGAAGTCGATGACGGTGACCAGGTGAGGGTGGCCCAGGTGGGAGGTGATCTCTGCCTCGCGGTGGAACCGCGCCAGGGCCTCGTGGTTGGCGGCCAGTTCACGCGCCATGAGCTTTACGGCCACACGCTTGTTGAGCCGCAACTGCACCGCCTCGTACACCGCACCCATGCCACCCTCGCCGATCAAACGCGTGACGCGGTATGCGCCTTCGAGCACGGTGCCTATAATCGCGTCTGGGAGTGGCTCAGCCGTCATGTCCCAAGATTCCGCACGTAGACAACAGAGCGCTCAGGACAAGTCCTGCCGCGGATCGCCTTGCGAATCATGGCCTTACCGTACATGTCGTGTCCCCTCCGATGCCCGCGCTGGCATCGCGCAAGTTCCACAGTTTACCAGGACTACGCCGCAATAGGAACCAACGACCCTGTTTGTTGGATCGTCGACGGGGTAGCCGAGCAGGATGCCCGGTGGGCCTCCGTCGAAGCTCAAGTTTCTTGGCGCGAACATTCAGCGCCGACGTCGGCGTCTGGGCATCACGCAGGAGAAGTTGGCCGAGAAAGCCGGGCTGGACCCTCGCTATATCCGCACGCTGGAGTCGCCCCGCGCAAATCCCCGCGTTGCTGTTCTGATCGCGGTCGCAGAGTCTCTCGGCGCGTCGCTGGATTCGTTGTTCAGGACGGCGGTCCTTCCACAGCAGCGTCGCCCCGGAAGACCGTCCTTACTGCCGGGGAAAGACCGTCCGGGGATTCGTCAGGCGCGATAGGCTATCGGTGAGGTGGAGCGGGCTGCACCCCGCACGATGACTTTGTAGCGGGACCCCGCGCCCGCACAGGATGATGATCGCGCTCGACCGACTCCGAATTAACGCAATAGGCTATTCAGTCGTGCCCTACTTGTCTTCCTTGGGGTCGCGGCCAACCCAGGCTTTCTCTCTCCATTTCCTATTTCTCCGGCACCTTGCGCGCGTCGTGCTTGGTCACGCCATCCTGCAAAAACTCCTCGGCAACCACCGAATTTGTCTGTTTGCGCTCTGCGGCCACGCGCCTGAACGCCTTCGCCAAGGCAGGCGACAGGCAGAACATGATCTTCACGTGGTTTGCAGGCTTCCGGGACATCTCGCCCAACCATACCCAACCAGCCAGAAACAGCAAGATCGTGAATTAGCTTTCCAAAGATAGAATTAGCTAGCTAATTCTATCCAATTCTGTACAATCAAGAACGAGGCGCCAAAAATGAAAAACACGGCTCTCGTTCCCATCCGCTCGATTGTATTTCCTCTCGCTGATTTCTCCGTGCCTCTCCTGACTGCGCGTCCCTTCGCCGCATGGGCCGACGCGAATACAGCCATCCTCCACACGGTCAAGTCGGAGGGCCACGTCGCCGGCCGCATCTCGTTCGTCCTGACCTGGACCGACGGCGAGACCTACCAGGCGCAGCTACCCCTCACGCGGATGACGACGACCCTCGAAGCTCCCCTTGGCTCCCATGTTCGCCAGGCGCTGGAATTCCTCGCCGGCCGGCGGCCTTCCCCGTCCATGTCGACCGAACAGTACGCGGAGGCCCTCGCCGACGACGAGCGCTTCCACCTCGGCCGCGCGGCGTGGGCTGCTCGAATACTCGACGGCCACGAGATTGGAGACGCCTCGTGACCACCTTCGACGCTACCTACGACGCCAGCGAGGACAAGCTCCGCCTTCGAGCCAGCGCGCGCCTGGACGCCGAAACCTACGCAAGAGTGAAGGCGGCCGGGTTCGCCTGGGCGCCGAAGCAAGATCTCTTCTACGCGGTCTGGTCTCCCGCCCGCGAAGACCTGCTCGTCGAGCTGGCCGGAGATGTCGACGACGAGGGGACGACTCTCGAAGAGCGCGCCGCCCAGCGAGCCGAGCGATTCTCAGGTTACCAGGGCAAGCGCGCCGCAGACGCCGAGCAGGCCCGCGCGGCAGTCGCGGCAGTCGCCGACGGCATACCCCTTCGGCCAGCCAATATTCGTTGGTCACCACAGCGAGCGCCACGCTCGCCGCGACGCCGACAAGATCGAGAGCGGCATGCGCCGGGCCGTGAAGCTGTGGGAAACGAGCCAGTATTGGCAGGATCGTGCCGCTGGAGCCATCCGCCACGCGAAGTACAAGGAGCTACCCGCCGTGCGCGCGCGTCGGATCAAGAAGCTCGAAGCCGAGCGGCGAAGTCACGAGCGCGACCTGAAGAGCAGCACGGCGTTCCTCGCCTTGTGGAAGAAGCTCGACCAGGACGGCAGCATTCGCAAGACGAGCGGTGAGCCCAGCACGTTCCAAGAGCGCGCTGCCCACATCACCAACCTCGACCGCTCCATGGCTGGCCTGTGGTCGGAGATCGAGAGCGGAAGGATGATCCCCGCCGAGGCGCAAGCTCGCTATTCCGCGAACCACGAGCGGATCATCGCCAATGCCAACCGTTGGATCTCCCACCTCGACAACCGTTTGACCTACGAGCGCGCTCTACTCGCTGGCAGCGGGTACCAGCCGCCAGCCAAGAAGCCGACCAAGGCCGCGCTGCCGATTCTCAACTATGCCGGCGAGGTCTCGGCGCGGAATCGATACAGCGGCGAGGATAGGACCGTTACCGCCATCGGCATCACCAAGGCCGAATGGGCGAAGGTCCACGCCGACCATAAAGGCACCACGGTTTCGTCTTGCGGAACTCACCGCGTCCGCGAGGTCATGGCGAGCGCGATTGGCAAGGGCAACGGCCTGGTGGTGGTCTACCTGACGGATTCCAAACAGCACGCGCGGCCTGACGTCGCAACCGTGAAGGCGCAAGCCGAGAAGGACGCAGCCGCGCGCGAGTCCTTGCTGGCCAAGAAGGCCGATGAAGCTCGCGAGTGGTTGCAGGCCAGCGAGGCTCGAAGGCCAGCTAGCGAACAGGCCGCACAAGAGGCCGCGTCCTTCATTGCGCTCAAGAAAGCGCTCAAGACCGGAGTTCAGATCGCCGTGGCGCCGCAGTTGTTCCCCACCCCGCCCGAGCTGGCCAAACGCATGGCAAAGCTGGCAGACCTCAAGGGCAAAGACCGCGTGCTCGAACCGAGCACCGGAACTGGAAACCTGATCCGCGCGATCGTCGATGCGCAGCCGATGGCTGACGTCTTTGCCGTCGAGGTCAACCGCGCCCTCTGCGATGCCCTGCCCGCCAACCTCCTATTCGACGGCGAGGCCCTCTGCCAGGACTTCCTGACCTGCACCGTCGAGCAGCTCGGCCGGTTCGACAAGATCTTGATGAACCCGCCCTTTGACCACGGCGCCGACGTCGCGCACGTCAAGCACGCCCTGCACTTCCTGGAGCGCGACGGTATTTTGGTTGCCCTGTGCGCGAACGGTCCGCGCCAGCAAGCCGAGTTGCGACCGCTGGCCGCGACCTGGGATCCACTTCCCGACGGGACTTTCGCCGACCAGGGAACCAACGTGCGGGTGGTACTATTGACGGTGCGGCGATGATCTACATCTTCGACAACGGGGAATCGTACAGCAATCAGACGTTGTACTTCGTCGAGGCGCCAGAAGACTTCGGCGCGTGGTTCAACGAGGTCTATCGACCGTGGGTCGAGGGCGCGGAGTATCGCCCGTTGATGATCGTCGCGACCACGAACGCCTTAGCCTGGCGTCCACGCCTACCTTACACGCCGAGGCCAGCCGAGAGTCTCGACTTGCTCATCGAAGATCACCCGATGAAAGAGTTCGGGACGATGGACGTGGTCAAGTTTCTGAAATGCGGGGACGTCATGCAGGAGCGGGCCGGCAAGCCTCGCCCGCGCTACCGGCTGGAGGTCGCATGACCACGAAATCCAAGGCGGGCGCGACGACTCGGAAACGTCTGTTCGCGAGCAAGTACAAGCCTCCCACCGCCGCAGCGAGGAAGAACGCGGCGGCACTGGCCAAGATTATCGGCGGCACTGCCGAGGACGTTGGGCGCCGGTGCACGGTCCAGATCGGACTCTCTCAAAAACTGCCGAACATTGATGGCTCTGTCGAGTGCCGGGACGCCGTCGTCAGCTTGATTCTCTTAGACATCTCCCCCGGCGAGGTGGGGGCCATGCTCATGACTCTGGTGTACGCGCGCGGGGGCTGGAAGAACCGAAGATGGACTAAGGCATTGAACAAGTTTTTTGATGAGACCGGGGAAGGGAAAGAGCGATGAAGAAATCGAGACGCGGCAACATCGACTTCTTCTCGGCGCTCTCGCCGGAGGCCAGGGCCGCGCGCGAGCACGTCGCCGAGATGATGCCTCCCATCCCCACCCCGCCGACGGTGCGCGAGTGCCTCGCGCGAGGGCGCCTGCCCTACGACTTCCCGCCGGGCCGCAAGTCGATGAGCCCGGTACACCAGCGAGAGCTGATCGAGCGCTACCCTGGTCTGTACCGCCATGCCGACGACGAGCCGGTCTTATCGTCGGCGCCTTTCGCGCGTTTCGGATTCGAGGTTGGCGACGGTTGGCTCGCGGTCATCGACCGCCTCTCGGAGAAGCTCGTCGCAGATCCGAAACTCGTCGTCGGTCAGCTCAAGGAGAAAATGGGGCTCTTGGTCATCCACTTCGACGTCACCGAGTTGGCGAGCCCGGAGGTCGAGGCGGCGACCGACGCCGCCTACAACGAAGCCCGCGAGGAGTCCAAGCGCACGTGCGAGGTCTGCGGCGAGCCGGGCGCGTACAAGAATCGAGACCACCACATCGGCCCGCTGTGCGAGCCGTGCGACTGGCTCGATGACATCGTCGAGGCTTGCCGCTGTCTCGCGTGTTACCCCTCGAAGATGGATTTCGCGGCGTTCGTCGCGCATGCGACCCGCCTGGACGCTTGCAAGCGGCACGTGCAACACCTGGGCGAGGCGGCGAGCCACCAGTCGCCAGAGCGCAGGGCGCGGCTGCCCGGCATCGACTGGAGGCGCCTGGACTCGTTCCGGGCCATGACGGGCGTGAGTGGAGCGCCGGCCATGACGGCGGTCGAGGTCTGGACCTTCATCCTTGAACAGGTTCCGGTCCTGGTGGAGGCTCTTCGATGAACACTCCACCAACGAACACGAACGACCTCGACCTCGACCAGCTCGAGCCGTGGTTCGTGGCCAAGGTCGCCGTCTTGGCCCTGGCGATCTATGTGGCTTTCGGTTGCGAGAACTACGGACCCTTTGCCGTGATCGTATTCTTCGGTTGCTGGCGGCTGGCGGTGTCCCGCTCGGAGGAAGGTCGGGTCGCAGACCCTTCCGACAGCCAGAAACGTAGGCACAGCGGTGCGCCAAGTCTACGAAAGTGGTCGGCGCCCTCTTGGTGGAAGCACGTCGGGTGGAGGGTGCTCGCCGCCGTTCTCTTGCTCGCCGTCTCGTTCGTCATGGGGGCGACTCGATGACCGCAGGACGAGCGAACGTGAAACCGTCGAAGCCGCTCTTCGAGATAGGCCAGCGCGTTCGCATCGACGTATTGAAGGCAACCGGCAAAGTTTCGGCCGTTCACGGTTTCGATCCGTACGTCGAGGCGAACGTCTACGAGGTGACGCTGGACTCGTCCGGCAAAGAAGTGCAGTGGACCGAAGGGCACCTGTCGAAAATCGAGGACGTGCGCGCGTGATCGTCGTGAAGAAGGAGGGCAGCACGTGGTGGGCTCGCGATCCGAAAGTGCCAGGCGTCCACGGTCTCGGGCCTTCGCGCAAGGCCGCCCTGGCCGACCTGGCGGAGGCCAATACAGCGCTTCGTGAGTACCTCGAAGACAAGGCGGACGTTGCGGCGGCCGACAAGGCGCACGCCGAGATGCTCGCGGGTGGCAAGGTCTACACGCACGCCGAGATGCTCGCGGCCGTCGGACTGAAGAAGAAGCGCAAGCGCGGAACTCGCGGGGGTGGTAGGCGGTGTCGGTAGTCAAGGTCGGGTCGCAGACCCTCGGGGTCGTCTCTGACGTCCACGGCGACATGTTCTCCCTCGGCCTGGCCCTCGATCACCTCCGCCGCATGGATTGCGACCCAATCCTCTGCGCTGGCGACCTGCTCGACATCGAGCCTTTCGGCGAGGAAGTAGTTCAGCGAATCAAGGCCGAGGCCATCGTCTGCATTCGCGGGAATCACGAGCGGTGGGCGCTGGAGCGCCGCCGTCGACAGCCCGACCTTCGCAGGTCTGCCCCGTCCATCGTCGAGGCGGCCGATCTCTTCACTGGCGGCACCGAGCTGTCGCGCGACGCCCTCGCCTACCTGGCCACCCTGCCCTCCTCGTGGTCCGCCGAGATCGCGGGGGTGCGCGTGGCGATGTGGCACGCGCGGCCGGGTTCGGACATGGAGGGCATTCGCGCGGACGCCGCCGGCCCAGAGTTGCGCCGACGGCTGCTCGACCAGGCCGCCGCCGACGTGCTCATCGTCGGGCACACGCACGACGCCTTTTGTTTGGTCGCGGGCGGGGGCCGCATCGTGAACCCTGGTAGCTGCTGCTCGAAGACCTTGGCCTACAAGCAAGCGGGCGTGCTCGCGGTGCCTGACGGCTACCGGCCGGCTACGTTTGGTGTGCTCAAACTCCCGTCGAAGCGTTTCACCGTCTTCCAGGCGGTCGACGGCGCCGAGCTTGGAGACTCGGAAGATCTCCGGCTCGCCGAGAGTCGCCTGGCCGACCTCGAAGCCGGCCGCTCGCGCGCGGTGCCCCTCGACGAGGCGCTGCGAGAGCGCGGGCTAGTGACGCCGCCGCGACGGAAGCGGCCCTAGCCTACTCGCCCAGGGGTTTTCGAGCGGCACGCGGGCGGTGAGCACGGCCTCCAGCTCGCGCCCGCGCAGCTCGCCGGCCGCGAGCAGGGCGTGGGCGAAGTGGCCGATCCATCGAACTAGCGGGTGTGCGCGTGGCTGTGTGGCACGCGCGCCCTGGCAGCGACATGGAGGGAATTCGAGCCGAGGCCACCGGCCCGCACCTGCGCCGCCGGCTGCTCGACCAGGCCGGCGCCGACGTGCTGATCGTCGGGCACACGCACGACAGTTTTTCTTTGGTGGCGGGCAAGGGCCGAATCGTTAACCCCGGAGCTTGCTGCGCGAAAACTTACGCCTACAAGCAATCAGGATCGCTCGCGGTTCCCGACGGCTACCGGCCGGCGACGTTCGGCGTACTTGAGCTACCGAGCAAGCGGTTCATGGTTTTCCGCTCGGCCGACGGTGTGAAGGTTCGTGCCGGCAGGCAGAAGTAAGCGCGGCCTCCAGCTCGCCAGCAGCGCAAGCGAAGCGGGGCGCTGCGCGAGACATCGATTCGCAAACCTGCTATAGGGCCGGCGATGGAAACCTCCTTTGAAGATCTCTGGTTCTTCAAGTTCTATCGCCAGCGGCTTACGAATTTGGAAGCCCTAAGAAGTTTGCCGGCACCGTCCACGCCAGACTTTCCCGGTTCATTTCTCCCAGAGCAATTTCTTCTCGTCATGGCTGGTCTAGAGACCCTAGCCAACCATTGGGAAGACCTGTATCAGATTACGATTCCAAGAAGGAGAAATAGCTCTAAAGACGCTGAGCGGATGGCGTGCTTCCTGATCGAGCATGGCGATGCCGCCGTCTTCGGCCGGTGCTCAATCCCCGATTTGTTCAGACGAGCAGCCCAGGAACCCGAGAGAGAGGCGCTCATCTCTGCTCTTCGTCAACTCCCCGGCGCTATCAATCCACCAGCGAGCATGCGCAGTTGGACGGACGATCCGGGACTCGCCACTATCGCTGTTCAGCCCGCAATCGTAAGTGCCATCGAAAAGGCACACCTCGATGTCGATTGGCTTCGGAAGAGCAGGTACGGCGAGATCCTCTACAAAGAGTTCAGGTGCAACTGGATCCACAAATTTGATGGTCCTGGCACCCGCCCGGCGTTGTTCCAGGCCACCGAGGGCGAGCCACGCTATGACAACATCGACAATGATCGCGCGGTGGTCTTTCCGCTGGAATTTCTCAAGAGAACGTATGAGGCGGTTTTGAGTTCCTTCGCTGCACGATGCTTTGCCGACGGGAAGCTCGCAGTCTAAGTGACACAGGAGACGATCATGGATTCGCGAAGATGGTGCCTGAAAGATTGCGCTCGCGGGCCTTCTGTACCCCGATCTACGGCTCGTGTTGTCGACCGAACGCCCGCATGGCTTGTGTCGTGGTTCCTCATTCTCGGGTTCGGCATTGGGTGCTCAAAAGCTAAGAAACTGGCCTCCGTCTGCGAGAAGGCTAATCGCACGACCCTCCTGGGGAAAGCAGATCGTCCCGACTGTAAGCGCTGTCTTGAATCCGAAAAGGAGAAGGTCGACCTCAAAATCAAGAATGATCTGGCGCGGCTGGCTCCGCTTTTCGTATCCTGCCAAAAGGCACATGTGGAGTGCCAGGCACCAGAGGGTACGACCGACTGCGATTGTCTCATCGAACACACGCATTCTGATGGTTGCTTTGAAGTACAGACCATGCTGGGAGAGACCCTCGGAAATTGTGCGGATGCATGCTTGGCAGGAACAACCGCGACAGCAGAGACTGCGCGGAACGGTCGACTTCACATCGCCATGAAGCCCAAAGACGCCCGTGTTTCAGTCGATGGGGTCGTGGTGAGCAGTGGGGCGCAACTTCTACTCGAAAGAAAACCAGGCACCTACCGCCTCGAATTCACTCGCGATGGCTATGAGACACTGGGGCAGAGCGTCCAGATCAGCCCCGGACAAGACACCTCCACCGACATAGAAATGGTACCAGACGCTGACACAGGGTTTGATCTTACCAGTACCCCGAAGGGTGCCTTGGTCTGATTAGATGGTGAGATACTTGCGGTCGACGACAATGGACAACAGGCGACGACGAATTTTCATGCTGCGCGGATCGCGCCTGGTCCCCATGTCGTCGAAATCCGGGGAAGTCACCGTTTCCAAGATTGGCGCCAGGAGTTCGTCCAAGAGCCACGACGTACAATGCGCTTGCACGCGGATCTAGTCCCGCTTGGTGGGTTGGGCAAGGTGACTCGTTCAACCGTGGAAACGCGTCTAAAGATGATCGCCACTGTGGACTACGCGTTTCCCAAGGGAGGTAATGGCAGAGAACTGAGCCGCGTCACGTTGCTTGTGGTGCTCGGCATATTCGGCCATGATGGAGGACCAAGATGACCAGGAAGAAGAGTCGAGCCGAGAAGCTCGCCGAACGAGTGAGTGAGCGAAATCCAACCGACCGAGATGATGCCTACAGAATCGCTCTCAACCTGCTCGCGGAGGACCAAGCAGCAGGGGGCGATGCTTCAGCAGGAGGCTCTGGGATCCGGAGTAGGGGGCCGTGTTGGCTACATCTCGGACCCGGCAAGAATGCCAGGGACCACGGTCATCCTCGAATGTTCGAGATGCGGCCCTCTCAGCGTGATATCAACTTCCTGCCCAGCCACCTGACGGGTTGATCTTGGCCCAGTTCGGTCTAGGTCCTTTGCGGTCCACGACGGATGAGATCGCCACAAGTCTCGCACCCGCGCGCGAATCGCATCGCGAACCTCGACGGCGCACGGCCGCCAGGTCCTGGGCCTCGAATAGATCAACGTATGCTGGAATGTGGTCGAGGGCGTGGTTTACGTGATCGCGGCCGTCGCGGCTGGAAGGCTTACCTCCCCAATCATGTGCAGCGCATACCCGTCAACGCCGGTCCATCGCGCAGAAGCCGAGTTCGGCTGCGAGCGTGAAGTCTCTTAGAAGCCATCGCGCAGTCTTCGATCAACGGCCTCGTGCTCTTGGCGCCGAGCAACTCCTCGCCCCAGTCGCATTCGAGCATGAGCACGTCCGCGTTCTTGCCATTCCGGTTCATCGTCGCACGGTCAGAACGACCACCTTCGAACGGGGACGGTTCCAGAAACGACCGCCTTCGGTACGGTGAAAACCATCAAACCGTCCCCATGGTTTCGGGTACTTGGACCCCATCCTCCGAGGACGGTTTGGGAACGGCCCGATCCTAGCCAGGACAGATACTCCATGCGTGGTCCTGGGCGAAGGCGAATTCGGCAGGCAGCTTCTGTAGCTTGCGCGCGGCACCTTCGAGGAGGCCATAGTCGAGCTTGGGGGATCCGTAGATGACAGCGAGGATGTTGCGGGTCTCGGCACCGACCTTGGCCAGCATCGAATCCTTGACGGCGTTGCCCACGGGCTCATCAGTGGCCGCGCGGCAGATCACGGGAATACCGCTCACATCCATGCTCTGGCCGGAGACGTTGAAGATGTAGCGTTCACCGGAGCGGCCGAAGCGGACGCCCACCGGCGTGCCGAGCTTGTCGGCATCGAACATGGAAATCGGCAGCGCGGTTGTGAGCGACACGAGGTTGTTGATGTCGACGAGGTTGTTCACGACCGGCAAACCCTGCTCGCACGCGACCGCGTGGAGAAACTCGGACGCTGGTTTTCCGCGACCCGAGGGCTTGCAGCCACCCACGCGCAAGACATCGCGGATGGCACCACGTACGGCCTCGGGGAATGCGGTGAGATCGCGACGGACGCGGTCGGCAGCCACCTCCATACGTTCGACAAGCTCGGGAGGAGATGGCTGGCAGCGCACAGGGCCTGCCAAGACGGCAGCCAGTCTCAGCGTCGGATGGTCGAGGGAGAAACGAATCACCTCGACAGTTTACCTGGGTCACGGGATCAGCACCTGAGGGATCCCCTCATAGGCATCAAAGAATTCCAAACACTTGAGCAAAAGCCCGTTGCTCGGAAACTAGGCGGCCAAATGCGGCCATTAGGGGCGCAAGCCACTCCTCCGGCATCATTGGAATGGCTCCATACCAATAGCTGCCTTGGGTGAATAGCGAATGCGTCCGGCGCTTCACCGTGTTGACCTTGAGCTTGCGGTCGAGTCCGGTTTCTTCCGCCGCGGCACCCAGAAGCGTGAGCAATGCCTGGGAGATGGCCGCCAGGAGAAGGAGTCGGTCTCGTCGTTCAGGGTCCGCAATGTGCGTAGCTTTCAAACCCATTCCAAAGCGTGCGTCCTTGGCGTCGCGGAACGTTTCCTCGATGGTGAAGCGCTTGCCGTACGCCTTGACTGCCTGTGCGCCGCTGAGATCAGATCGACTCGTCGCCAGATGCCAGGCATCCTTCATTCCGCGCGCGTGCACGCCTACCACCGCAGCCACCGGCGTCCGGTCGGAGGTGACCTTGACGTTCGCAAGCTTGACCGCTCGTCCGCTCGGTGAAAGCCATTGTGTCGCAGGTCGGACCTCGCCGTTGGATGCCTCGACGTAGATGATTCCTCGAAAGCGGATGATGAAATCCAGGCCGAGCGAAACAAGGAAGGGATAGAGTTTCTGGTCCCCAAACCCTCGGTCTGCCAGCACGGTCGCTCGCTTGGTATGCGCCGGACGCAGCTTGGCGAACAGGGCCAGGAGGTCATCCTCATGGTCGTTGCGCCAGCCTTCGATGGTTGACTTTCTGACTGTTCGCCACAGCAACGGCGTCGCTCGTCCGTGGGACGTGATGAGATACAAGGCGATGGTGCAATGGTCGTCGGCATCGAACTCGGTCCAGTCGAGCGCGACGTAGACATCCTCACGCGCGCCCAGCACGAAAGGCACCCAGTTCTTAAAGAAGGTATCGCACGAGATACCCGCATTACTCATCAGGCGATCGACCTGCTTGACTGCGTGCCTTGGATTCAGTCCCTGAGCCTGCGCCAACCCTTGTCCGATGGCGTGAATGCCCAGCGTGGCGCCGTGGATGACGCCGGTTACCCCGTTGGCTAGCGAAAGCACTCTCTTCGCGTGGAAATCCTCTCCAATAAGCTTCTCAACAAACCGCTGTGTGTCCGCCGGGCGCAACCGATTCTTTGCGAGTGGATTGCGCAATCTAGTTCCAGGAGTCGTCGTCTCGTGGCTCATGGAATCCATGTACCAGAACTTGCTGTGGATAAGTCAATCCTCGACGTTTTTCAATCGCCAGCAATATCAAGTGCTTATGAGTTGCGCGCGATGAGGGGATCGTTCAGGATCAGCACAGCTACACCAGGACGTGGCCGCGAATGATTTCGGCGACATCCTCGGGACGCTTCAACGCAAGGTCATGGCCACCGCCATGCACGATTTCGTGTCGAGACCGGGGGATGCGTTCACGAAGGACCTGCCCCACGGCCGGAGGACAGATGGTGTCCGCACCCCCGGTGTCCGCCACCCAACTGGCCACGGACAACCTTGCTTTTGGCGTGGACCTGTACAGCCAACTGCGCGCGGCCAATTCAGGCAACTTCATCTTTTCTCAGACCAGCATCTCGCTAGCCCTCGCCATGCTCTACGGGGGCACGGCGAACAACACAGCCGCGCAAATGGCCACAGCCTTGCACTTCACCCTACCTGCCGACCGACTTCACCAGGCCTTCGATGCCCTCGATCTTGCGCTCACGGCGCAACCCACGGACGCGGGCAGCGGGGCATTCCGGCTCGCCATCGCAAACTCGATCTGGATCCAGCAGGGCTTTGCCTTCCTACCTTCGTATCTCGACCTCTTGGCGCAGGATTATGGCGCCGGCTTGTTCGTCGAAAACTTCGAGATCGCCCCCGAGACGGCACGTGCCGACATCAACACCTGGGTATCGAACCAGACGCAGCAAATGATTCCGCAGCTATTCGATCCGGGAACCATCGACTCATCCACTCGGCTCGTCCTCGCCAACGCGCTGTACTTCCATGGGGTATGGGATATTGCGTTCAATCCAAACAGCCCGAATGGCAAGTTCCACGCCCCGACAGGTGACGTGAGCGTGCCCATGATGTCGAACAGCAATAGCAATGCTGTGCTCTGGGGCGGGACAGGCTGGAACGCGGCCTCCCTCAGCTATGCGGGCGGCACAACGTCGATGATTCTGCTGGTCCCGGATGTAGGAACCCTCGACGCCTTCGAGCAGGAGCTGACCGCAGACAGCCTGGCTACCATGCTGACTCCGGCGTCCCCAACCATGGGTATCGTCACCATGCCACGCTTCAAGTTCTCCACACCTTCCCCACTGAACAGCGTTCTTGAGGCGTTAGGGATGACCGACGCATTCGACCCGGCTCTCGCGGATTTCTCTGGAATGGATGGAGCACACGATCTTTCGATTGGCACGGTCATCCACAAAGCCATCATTGCCGTCGATGAGAGTGGCACGACCGCTGCTGCTGCGACGGGGGTTAGCGTGACCGTAAACCTGGTACTGCAAGGACCGACGCTAACCGTGGACCGCCCGTTTCTGTTCTTCATCCGCCACAACCCAACCGGCGCGATCGTCTTCCAAGGACGCGTCGTCGATCCGTCCCAGGCCCAGTAGGCCTCGCGGTGCCCACTACGTCTGTAGGGCGGCCAGTTCAGGCCGTAGCGAGAGCCCCACGACGGCGCAGATCATCGAGCTGTGCCAGCAGGTGCGAGGCCTCGATACGCTCGCGCGCGGCTGGATTGGCCTGGATGTACGCGGCGAATGCCGCCTGCATGAAGGCATCGAGATCGACGTCAAGGCGAGCCGCACGCTCTGCAGCCCGCGACATCGCCGTGTTCGCATCCTCCACCATCGACTTTCGATTGCTATCCGACAAGTCAAGAGTGGCCCGTGCCTTTGACTCTTGCCCTTCCATCTTCATCACCGAATCCTCCGATACATAGAGTGCGCACGGATCGTGTTTGGTCAAGGCATTCGTATCCGAGTCCCAACGGTCAGCGAAGGTCACCCATCGCAGCGGGCAGCGTAACCGCTTCGGGCGTGTCGGTGCCGGCTATGGTGACATTCTACTCCAGGCAGGAACGGGAGACTGGGCTGGCTGGCGTGGTCGCATGACGTGGTACGATTGCCGCTCTCATGGTGAAAACCGCGCTTTCGACCGTTTGGAGGAATGTTTCTGTAGCGAGGGTCTTCTTCTTTACGGTAGCGGCCGTCGCCATGTCGTGCGGTGGCATGCGCGGTGGAGCCGGACCCGATGCTGGGGATGCCGGAGGAGATGCGCGAGTGCGGGGTGGTGTGGATAGCGATTTCGACAGCGGCCTGGCATGCCAGCAGTCTTCTAGTGCGGCTGAACCGGAGGTGCCTACATTTGTCATCCCCGACGGCGGCGTGCCGCTTGACCAAGTTGCCTTTGCGCTCGCCGTGGCTCGATGCAATTACTGGAGCCGATGCGCTCCCCTTGCTCCGTATGTCGTAAGCCAATGCATCCAGGCCGTGAGTCAGAACGGCTCGTGGCACTTCACAACCTGCAGCGACCGAAGCGCGGGAAATTGGCAGGATCGGCAGTGCTTTACCATCACGGTCGAGTTTCCGCTTCCGAGCGCTGCGACTTTCCAGGCGGTTCGCGAGGGCCTGGTCAGGTATGACCCCGAGCAAGAAGGTGCCTGCCTACGTCAGCTGCAGGCGCAAAGCTGTCATGGTTCAGATCTCTGGGACAACATTCCGGCCTGCGCCGCCACCTTCACCTGTTCCCCCGATGCGGAAGCGGACGATGGTGGTTCCAGCGCTGGTGTTGCGGTGGACGGTGGCACGGGTTGCGCGGCTGTCTTGGAGCCATGGGTGACAACGCCTGGAGAAACCCTTCTCCCCTGCGCTGGCGCCAGCGATTGCTCCGAGGCGGCGTGGCCCGGAGGTCCCTATTGTGTCGATGGCTATTGCGCTCCAGGACCGCTCGGTGACAGCGACTACTGTCAGCCCGCAGACGGTGGCGTTTGTGACTTTGTTGATTCCGGCCAGCCGTGCGACTCAGATCCGCCGTTCCTTGGCGAGATGTCGGCCACCCCCTGGGGAGCCTGGCCGACAAAGATCTGCTCGCCCGGCCTGACCTGTAGCGGTCTGACCAGCAGCGGGGAACTTGGCGTGTGCTCCGCTGCGCAAGACATCGGCGGACCGTGCACGCAAGGCTCCGCGATCACGGGGTGTCGCATCGGATTGTCTTGCCCGTGCGGCACGTGCCAAATTCCGCCGAGCCGAGGTCCGTGCGACTCCGATTCCTGTCAAATCGGGGTTGCTTATTGCGATCTCAAGTCGAACACATGCATACCGGTGAAGCAAATCGGTGGCGACTGCACGGATGGACCACAGGCGTGTCCTCCCAACCTGGATTGCGACACCACGAGCACCTGCCAGCCGTATTCGCCTCAATGACCCTAGAGACTGCAGACATCCGGGAAATGGCGAGGAAAAGACCTTCCGCTTCCAGAACGACATACACCCGTATGAACGGGTGGGCTGGAGCATGGATGGTGGCGATGAAGGTTGTACCCGAGACGTTCGTCTCGACGTCGTATGTTTCGCTGTTCGGGAGTCGATGCCTCCCCGGTGAAGCGGTCCACCGAATTTCGCCACGTCCTTTCCTGCTGTTTCCCGTCAGCATGGCACGTCGATTCTGCCATGTGCTCACGGCGTTGCAGCTCCGCTTCCCTGCGGCTGCTGTGGCCGACCGGGTCGCGTGCTTCCACTCCCTCGCCCAGCTATCCTTCGACAAAAGCTGCCCCATGCTCTGCCACTCCTCGACAGCGACCTCGAATCAGGCGAGGCTGGCATCGCGGTGCCTGATGTGACCGGCAGCACCTGGCCGACATTGGCAAACAAAGGAACCGTGCGTAGGATACGAGCTCGATGGTTACGCCGCCGGCACGACATTCGCGCCACGTGCAGGGCAGACATGTCGTAGGTCGGGGGGATCCCAAGGCGACGTGAAGCCGTCGTGCGCGGTGACCGCGACCGCGCCATGGGCACGACACCGCCGGGAAAGCCGAATTGACGGTGTCGGGCCATGGTGGCACATTCTGTGCTGTCGGACGGTTTGGAGGTGTGACGCATGAAACGCATATTCGTCTTCCTGGCCATGGTGTGCGGGGCGCTGTTCCAAAGCGAGAACGCGCGCGCCACGTGTTGCAACACCGACGCAGATTGCCCCCGAGGCATTACCTGCGCGGGCGGCACCTGCGACGCCGTCACAAGTTGCACGTGCGACACGGATTGCGGGCCGAGCCTGTATTGCATACCGGCCGTCTTCACGGTCTGCTCGGGCACCGCCGCTCAGGACTGTCATCCTGAAGGCCGCTGCGCTTCAGCTTGGCAGCGTCC
The DNA here is from genome assembly GCA_963723955.1 of uncultured delta proteobacterium. GTDB lineage: Bacteria > Myxococcota_A > Polyangia > Fen-1088 > Fen-1088 > Fen-1118. Next base: position 2,496 of record CAVRSU010000027.1, on the reverse strand, counting down.
CTGCGGGACGGCGGCCGACTGCGGCCCCGGTGGTTTCACCTGCGTCGCGAACGGCCAGCTGTGCAGCGATGCTGGCTGTCAGACCACGTCAACGTGCAAGCCCCCGCCGTTGCCCACTACCTGTGCCACGAACTCGGACTGCCCCACGGCGTGGACTTGCGAACCCGACACGGCGTTGATCACGGCTTGTGTCTCCGTAACGCAACACTGCCCCGCCGATGGTTGCCCGCCGCCGACTGGCGCCAAATCCTGCGTGCCCCCGATGTTCGACCTAGTCGGCACCTTGAGCTACGCGGGTCCCCCCGTGGTACTCCCTGCCAGTTGTTCGGCAGCGGGCGCGGGCGGCTACAGTCCGGGCGCAGGTGGTAGCGGCGCCGCGGGCAGCACGGGGGCAACGGGCACGACGGGCTGTCAGCTCGTTCCCGGGGCGCCCGCGGACTCGGCGTTCTTTCTCGGAGCGTCGGGGCTCCTCGGCGCGAGCTTGTTGCAGAGGACGAAGCGCTCGCGTGTGCGGTGTCGGAGCCGCGCACCCGTCGCGCCCTGACACCTCGCTCGGGCCGCGCGCCCAAGGTGTGCTGGAGGCGGATCGGTTCTGCTACCACGACTTGCTACTACCGGCGGCTTTGCCCAATAATTGATATTTGACGCCACTATTGGTGATAGGCATTCCAAGCGCCATTTTCTTTCACCTGAATGCCGCTGCCGCCCCCGTGGTGTCCGCAAAGCTGTCGCTGAAATTCTGGCAGTTGGAGTAGGAATCGTGGTCACCCACGACCCCCTCCACAGATCCGGACAGGCGGCATTACCGCATCGTATGTGGCTAACAACATACGATGCGGGAAATCTCCTAGTACGGATCTGGCGAGGGCCAGGAGCGGGCGACCGCTCCTGGCTACTCTACAGCGCCATTTTTCCTTCACCGAATCGCGTTCCCAAATGCCTAACAGAAAGCGTCATGGCAGCCTAGGCACCTGATCTATCCCCCTAGCCAGGCCAGCACCGGCGAGGGTGCCTTCGCGGAATTCGCCGCCGCTCGTGGAGGCGAGTTCGCGGAGCGAGGACTGGCGTTCAAACTCTTCGATGTTGGCCTCTGCACTTTGCACTTTCCCCTGATGGGCGTTCATGCTTTGATGCTCCACATGAACAGGAGAAATGGCGCCCGGTTCATGGGGCAGTGTGCTTTGCTCGGTGCGGTTGCCTTGGGATTGGGGTGTGGCAGCGCTTCTACTACTGCCGAAGGGCGGCCCCCTGGCACGCCGGTCACATCTGTCGTGCCTCCGCCCGCTCCCACCAACGCCACGAAGTTTGCGACAGCTCTACAAGTCGGCGACATCAACGCAGTAAACCAGATGCTCGATAGCGGCACCGTAGACGTCAACTTCCGGTTCAATCCGCGTTCCAAGAATGTCCGCAGGAACGGGGGCGTGACGCAGGGGGTGTTCGCATTCGACGAAAAGACGATGGACAACGCCTTTCCGCTCTTTGTTGCGGCAGAGAACGGGCGCACAGAAGTGGTTAGAGTCCTGATCGAGAGGGGCGCGGACGTAGATTTGCGAACCGCGTATGGCGCAACGGCGCTGTACATTGCCTGCCAGGAAGGGCACACGGAGATAGTGAATTTTCTGCTGGCCAAAGGCGCAGATGTCACGGCGCAAACTGAAGCCGGCTGGAATGCTCTGATCGTAGCATCCTACATGGGCTGGGACGAGGTGGTCAGAGCGCTGGTTAAGAAGGGCGGTGCGAAGCCCGACCAGAAGGGACGCACTCGGATGATCGCCGAACGTGTCAGCAGCACACTCGTCTTCCAGACGAACGGCATCTTCACAGTGGAGGTTGCTCCTTTGTATGTTGCGTGCCGTGCCGGGAAGGTCAAGGCAGTGGCCGCCCTGCTTGAATCCGGCGCCGATCCGAATGTCACGATTACCAGCGAAACGGCGTCGATGTCCGCCTCGCCCTTCCGCGAGGGGATGACCGAAACCGCGCTCGATGCGGCGAATGAATTCAAGAATGCTGAGTTGATTGAGCTGTTGACACGGGCAGGCGCAAAGACGGGAGTTTCTGCACCAAGTCCGCTACCCTGTGCCAAGGCTCAGGACTGCACCGGCCCTAAGCCGGCGGGCCTGTGGCGCTGCGACGTGCCGGGCGTAAGCGGGTTCACGTTCAATTCTCCCGTCTGGACCTGCGTCGACAAGAGGTGCCAGTTGGCCTGCAGCAAGTAGCCTCGGGAATAGGGGATAGGTTGGGTGCGCAGGCGGACGTAGGAGGACCATAGGCGCCACCGACACGGTTCGTGGTGCTCTTCACCGACTACTCGCCCACGTTCGGCGTGAGACGGCGACAAAGCAGGGTACTGCTCAATCAGAGTGAAATTGTGTCTCAGTCGATTTGGAGGAGTAGCCTATGCCTTGGAAAGTCAGGACTCTGACAACGCCTGAAGCTGGGTATAGGGGAGATAGTTCGGTCTGGTTTGGAGTGTAGGTATATGTAGTTGACGTA
>CAVRSU010000026.1:0-49696 GCA_963723955.1 uncultured delta proteobacterium | reverse complement strand
TGGGAAGCCGATGCTCTACCAGCTGAGCTACTCGCGCGAAACGCAGGTCATGTGATAGCACGACCCCGGTCGGTTGGAAAAGATCCACCTTCATTCCGTCGATTCACAAGCACCAGAGTCCGCGGTAGCGACTCCGGGCCAGAAACCGATCAGCACAAGCTGCGCAAGTCCTGGGCGGCGGATTCGTCGTGGGGCGGCGATTCGTGCTTGCGGCAGTCGGCTTGCGGCGCAGAGATTTTGCCAAATAGATCGAGCTCTCGACAATCAACTGATGCGACTTAGATCTAGTTGAAATGACGCCTTCGGTTGATGAGAACCGGTTGGCTAGATTGTTCGCAACCCAGACCTCCGATGCAACTAACGATGCGATGCAAAAGAGCATTGCAAGCGTTTTCGGAAAATAGTCGGCCATAGGCAAGATGGTTGTTGACAGGACCACGACCACCGACGCACGGCGGACAGCCCAAGTTCTGTCCATCCCTCACTCAGCAGAAGGATTGTCATGAAAGTCTCATTCTTCGCGTACAGCTTCGGTGCCGCACTCGTGAGCATGTTGTGTGTCCCCGCCTGCGGGACCAGCAACCATCCAAGTAGCGGCGGATCCGGAGGAAGTTCTGGCCCGGCCGCCGGCGGGGGCGGTGCTGGCCCCGTCGGCAGTGGAGGCACATCTGGCCAAACCGGCACCGGAACGAGTGGCACAGCGACGGGGGGACAACCCCACATTGGAACGGGTGGAGCAGGAACGGGCGGCGCAGGTACGTCTAGCCAAGCCGGCACTGGAACGGGTGGCGCAGCGATGGGGGGCCAATCCCGCACCGGAACGGGTGGCGCAGGAATGGGTGGCGCAGCGACGGGTGGCCAAGTTGGAACCGGAACGGGTGGCGCCGGAGCGGGTGGCGCCGCGATGGGTGGCCAAGCCGGGACCGGAACGGGTGGCGCGAGTGCCGCCGGGGGTGCTGTTTCCGGCGGGCAGGGCGGAGGAAGCGCAGCGCCCAGCACGTTGGTCAACACCTACGACGGAGCGCGAACGACTACAGTTAGCTTCGATTCCGCCTGGAAGTTTCATCTCGGCGATGTGAGTGGCGCGCAGGGCACGACTTTCGACGACTCGTCCTGGACCTCCTTGGACGTACCCCACGACTGGAGTATCTCGCTGCCGTTCAACCAGAGCTCAGCGGCCACCTACGGCGGTGGGTACCTCGATGGTGGTCTGGGCTGGTACCGAAAGACTTTCACGTTGCCTGCCGCGAGCTCGGGACAGAGGGTCATCGTCCAGTTCGACGGCGTCTATATGGACAGCACCGTGTACATGAACGGCACGCAGATATGCGCCCGTCCTTACGGCTATTCCTCCTTCGAGTGCGACTTTACGTCCGGAGCCAAGGCCGGCGGGTCGAACGTGCTCGCCGTCAAGGTCAACAACCAGCAGCCGAGCAGCCGCTGGTACTCGGGAAGCGGCATCTACCGCCACACTTGGCTCAAGACGGTGAACCCGGTCCGCGTGGCCTACACAGGCACGCAAGTGACGACGCCAACGGTCTCGGCCACGAGCGCCACCGTGAACATCGCGGTTACGGTCCAGAACGACGGAACGACCGACCAATCGGTAACCGTAGCGAGCTCGGTTCGCGATGCCTCGGGAACGGAGGTGGGTAAAGGCTCTTCGGCGGCGACATCGGTGACCGCTGGCAAGACCGCCAGCGTAACGCACACCGCGACCGTGTCCAATCCCAAGCTCTGGTCGCCCTCGTCGCCAACCATGTACTCAGTGGTCTCGACCGTATCGGTGGGCGGCTCCGTGGTCGACACGTACACCACCCCGTTTGGCATTCGCACCATCGCGTTCGACGCGAACACTGGGTTCTCGCTGAACGGCACCAAGATGAAGCTCAACGGCACCTGCAATCACCACGACCTCGGCGCGCTGGGCGCGGCCGTAAACTATCGCGCCATCGAGAAACGCCTGCAGATGCTCAAGGACATGGGCGTCAACGCGCTTCGCACCTCCCACAACCCGCCCGCGCCGGAGATGCTCGATATCGCGGATTGCCTCGGGCTCATGGTCATGGATGAGGCGTTCGACTGCTTGTACAACGGCAAGAATACCTACGACTACGGGCGGTTCTTCCGCCAATGGGCCGACACCGACGTCAAGGACTACGTTTCTCGTGACCGGAATCACCCGAGCGTCATCATTTGGAGCATCGTCAACGAGGTTGGAGAGGCCGGGGACAAGACCACAATTCAGCAGTTGATAAACGACATTCACGCGAAGGACACCACCCGCCCGACCACCCAGGCCTACGCGGCGTGGGTTGGCGTCACCAGCATCACCGGCATCGAGGACCTCGTGGGCATCAACTACGCGCCGGATTGATACGACTCGGTACACACGTCCAATCCAACCTACAAGATGTTCGCCAGCGAGTCGTCGTCCGCCTTGCGCAGCCGAGGCATCTACAATAACAACAACAACCAAGAGTCGTCCTACGACGACTCTTGGGCCGGGTGGGGGGCGAGCGCGGAAGCATCGTGGACAAACGTCAACACGCGGGCCTGGATTGCCGGCGAGTTCATTTGGACCGGCTTCGACTACATCGGCGAGCCAACCCCCTATGAATGGCCCTCCAAGAGCTCGTACTTCGGCGCCATCGACACCGCGTACTTCCCGAAGGACGTATTCTACTTCTATCAGAGCAAGTGGAACGCCAGCGGGCCCACCATGGTCCACATCGTTCCCATGAACTGGACGAACTGGACGGCCGGGCAATCGGTGAAGGTTATGGTCTACACCAACGCCGACAGTGTTGAGCTCTTCCTCAACGACAAGTCGCAGGGTTCGAAGACCATGGCTTCCGCCACCGGGCATCTTCAGTGGTCGGTCCCGTTCGCGACCGGCACGCTCCAGGCGAAGGCCACCAAGGGTGGCTCTGTTGTCGCGACCGACACCGTGAAGACCGCCGGGGCGGCGGCGGCTTTGACTCTCACGGCCGACCGCACTTCCATCACGGCCGACGGTCGCGACCTGTCCTTCGTCGAGGTGGACATTGTCGACGCTCAGGGAGTCGTCGTTCCCCAGGCCAACAACACGATCGCTTTCACGATCAGCGGCCCCGGCGCCCTTGTGGGCCTAGACGCCGGAGACTCGACCAACCATGATTCCTACAAAGGCACGTCGCATGCCGCCTTCAGCGGCAAGTTGATGGCCATCGTTCAGTCCACGGCAACCGCTGGTAAGGTCACGCTGAAGGCAACCTCCGGCTCGCTGACAGGCAGCTCGGTGGATATCACCACGGCGGCACCCTAGCGTTCTAGATGAACTAAAGAGGCGACGAGCTAACGGCTGGATCCCTGCGCGAATCTAGCCCCCTTGCTGCCTTGCGGCGCAGGCACCGAGAGAGAATCCAGGATCCATGCGTCAGTCTCTGCAGCGGCGTAACAAGATTTTGCCGGCGCGACAATGACAGTAGTACCCAAATGATGTACGGTTTTCACCCAGTTCCAACCGGGCTAGGGGCAATGCCCGACAACGCCCAGTTGCGGGCGATAGCCGTCGACATAATTGGTCGAATCAGGTTTCTAGAAGCAAGGAGTCACACATGATCCTTCCCGTCCGTTCTCTACGCACAATGGTTGCGGCGCTCGTGGTCTTCATCGGCGCTTGTTCGTCGAGCACGTCAACCAAAGGAACCGGCGGTGCTGGACCAGGAACCGGCGGGGCCGCAGGTGCTGGAGGGAAAACCGGTGGTGGGGGGACGGCAGGGTCGGGCGGCCAGCAGGCAACGGGCGGCGCGATCACCTCGGGTGGGCGCACAGGCGCTGGCGGCACAAACGGGACCGGCGCTGCGACCAGCTCGGGCGGGCAGCCGGGTAGCGGTGGTGGCGCAACCAACTCTGGTGGTTCAAGCACCGCTGGCGGAACGACGGGCGGTGGCCAGTCGGGCAGCGGTGGGCTCGGCACGGCAGGGAGCGCCGCGGGAAGAGACGCAGGCACTGGTGGAACTGGCGCCGGAGGCAGCGCAGCAGGTGGTACGACCGGAACCGGGGGCTCGACTGACGTGTGCCCCAAGCCGCAGGCCCAAGCCTGCTACTACGTGTCACCATCGGGCGCCGACACCAACGACGGGACCGTGACTGCACCCTTCCTGACGATCGGCAAAGCACGGGATGTGGTCAGCACCGTCAACACCAACATGACCGGCGACATCTATGTCTATCTGCGAGGCGGTGACTACCGGCTCACCAGCCCCGTAACCTTTGCGGTCAAGGATTCAGGTACCGGTAACCACCGAATCTACTACCAAGCCTACCCCGGCGAGACGCCCGTCATCAATGGCGCGCAGAAGGTCACGGGCTGGACCGCGAGCAGCGGCGGTGTCTACAAGGCAACGCTCGCCCGCACCACGAAGCTGCGGAACCTCTACGTGAACGACCAGCGCGCCCTCATGACCAGCAAGGTCGTCACTGCCAAAGGGGCGAACGGGACCTACTCCGTTACCAAGGGCCAAGCCGACTGGGCGTGGGCCGCAGGCAGCGGCTTCGACGGTGTCGAGTACAGCAGCTCGGATGTGCCGGCCATCACCAGCAACAAGGACGACCTGGAGATCGTCAATCAGAGCACGTGGAACGAAAACATCGTTTGCACCAGAGACGTGGTAACCGCTTCCGACGGCAATAGAGCTTTGATGCTGCAGCAGCCTTACGGAGCCATCGCCCAGTTGCCCGGCTGGGGAGCCGCCTTCGTCGCCACGGGCTCGCACGAGATCTTCAACGTGCAGGCCTGGCTAACGTCGCCGGGACACTTCTACTTCGACAAGACCGCTGGGACGCTCTACTACTATCCCCGCTCGGGCGAGGATATGAGCACCGCGGATGTGGAGGCGCCGGTGGCAGAGAAGCTGATCGACATCGCCGGTACCTCGACTACGAGCAGGGTCAAGAACCTCACCTTCCAAGGCATCACCTTCGCAAACACGGACTACAACCTCTACAAGGTCGCAAGCTCCTACGGAAAGTCGAGTGTCCAGGGAGATACGGTCTACATCGCCTATGGTACGGGCAATTACCACGACTGGCAGTACGAAATCATCGACACGTTGCCCGCGGTGATCAACGTGAATAGCGCCGATTCGATCGACGTCGTGGGCAACGTGGTCAAGCACAGTGGGGATGACGGAATCTCGATGATCAACGACGTCATCAATTCCAACATCATCGGCAACTACGTCACCGACATTGCGGGAAGCGGAATAACTATCGGCCATCCGACGCATGTCTATCTGACAAGCAATGGGCCTCATGAGAAATACCCCGCCGGGGTGAAGGGTATTTGCACCAAGATCACAGTCAACAACAACCTCGTGTACAACGTAGCCATGCTGCGCGGGTTCGGCGGGCACGCGGGAGTCACGGCTTTCTTCACCGATACGCTCACGTTCACTCACAACCACATCCACACGTGTGCCTACAACGGCATCAACTTGGGATGGGGATGGCGGAACTTCAACGGCGACAGCAGTTCGGAATTCCCGGGTAACCCCTCCAACACGGCCAAGAACAACACTTGTAGCAACAACCGGTTCACGAACATGATGGTCCGATTGCATGACAGCGGGGCTGTCTACACCATCGGGCAGAATCCTGGAACGGTTATCAACCAGAACTACGTCAAAGGGATTCCCAACAACTCGTCTGGGCCCACCTATGGTCTGCACAACGACGAGGGGAGCGCGTATATTACGGAGAACGACAGCGTCCTTGATATCGACAAGGGCGTCACCTACACCATCAACTGCGAAGACTATGGCGCAAAGCACGACCTGACGATTCTTAGGACGTACGCGACAGTCAACAAGATGGGAGTCAACCCTCCCAATAGCACCATCGATACCCCCATTGTGGTGGCCGACGCCGTGTGGCCCGTGACTCAGTATGGGTATGCCGCAGCCTCGGGCGTCGAGGACGCCTACAGCAGCATCGTGCCGACCAGCCTGGTCTCGACACCGGACTTTGTCTTTCCCGCCAGTTGCGCTGCGCCCAAGGGGACCGCGACGCTCACCATCCGGAGCAGCGGGAACGCGGCCAACACGGTGTGGTTTGCGCCCGCCGGTACGACGACTTTTGCGGAGGGCGCCACCATGACCAAAGCTGCGGGGAACGCAACGTCGATCGCGGTTCCCACGACGGCGGGAAGCTACCAACTGTCGGTCGTAGATTCCCAGGGCAAGAAGCTGGGTGAATCGACTTCCCTGTTGAGAGTGCAGTGAGGCCTCGCTAGGCACGTTCGAGCGCGCCTATCAGAGTCTGACCTTTGTGGAGCGTTTCCTCGAACTCATCGCTGGCCTTCGAATCGTACACGACACCCCCGCCGACCGAGAAGACCAGGCGCCCATCCGCAACCGTCGCGGTGCGGATGGCGATGGACAGATCCATGGTTCCGCGGAAGCCGAGGTAGCCGATGGCGCCGGTGTAGATGTGTCTTCGAACGGGCTCTAGCTCGTCGATAATCTCCATCGAACGTATCTTTGGACAGCCAGTGATTGAACCGCCGGGGAACGTCGCGCGAATCAGATCCACGGCATTCTTGTCGTCAGCGAGATCACCGCGAACCAGACTGACCAGGTGATAGACGTTTTCGTACGCCTCGATGCGCTTGTGTTCGATCACGTGAACAGATCCGGCTGCGCACACCTTGCCGATGTCATTTCGCAGAAGGTCCACGATCATGGAAAGCTCGGCGTCGTCTTTACGGCTGGTCTCCAGCTCGCGTCGCATGCTTTGGTCCTGCTCGGCCGTTTTGCCTCGGGGACGCGTTCCCTTGATCGGGCGCGTCTCCACCGTCTTTCCGCGAAGCTCGACGAAACGCTCGGGAGAAGTCGAAAGGATTTGGTGATCGCCGGCTTGGACGAAGGCGAAGAACGGCGCTGGATTCGCGTCGAACATGCTGGCGAAGAGGGCGAATGGGTCGCCGCGAAACTCCGTCTCGAATCGCTGCGACATGTTCACCTGATAGACGTGGCCACGCACGATGTAGTCGCGAATGGCCTCGACCGCTTGGATGTATTCTTCGCGAGACAGCCCAGACGTCAGTCGGCCAACCCGGGCATTGGCGTCGCGGACGGGGCGCTCGGATTGGGATAGCTCTTGCTCGAATTGCGCCAGCCGTCGGCTGGCGTCCTCATCGTCATCGTCCAGGACCGGGATATGAACCGTCGTGTTTGCTTCCCGACGATCATGAACGATGAGAATGGACGGCGCCGACATGTAGAGACGCGGAAGCTTCATGTCGTCGAAGCTTGTCCGCGGCAGAACCTCAAGGCAGTCTTTCAGATCGTAGGCCAGGTAGCCGAGCAGCCCGGCAGACAGGGGTAAGGTTTTCTCCGCGTCCGGCAAGGCGTAGCGCTTGACCAGTGCTTCGAGAACCGCAAACGGATCCAGATTGGCAGATGCGCTTCCGCCGAGAAAGTCTGCGACCACGTTTCCGTCGCGCTCGCGAATCGACAGCCAGGGGCGAAGGCCAAGAATGTGGTATCGAGCCGAATCGAACGTTCCTCCGCTCAGAAGGGCGATCGTGCCCGGCTCATCCGCGAACCGGCTGACGACGTCGATGAACGGCTCTGAAAGGTCGATTTGCGCGTTGTGGATCCGCCCCACGGGCCTCGGCAACTGGCTTACGAACTTGTCGAGGGTGTCGGTGGTGGTCATCGCAATTCGCTCCGCAGCGGGCCGATCTTGAGGAAGCTCAAGGAAACCCGTGCTCGGTGAGGAAGCTCTCGCATATGGGCGGCAAATGTACTGCATGAAGAACGACGGGCCATGTGGATTCCAACGCCTGGGCTTTCTTCGTCTGCGAGCACCCGAACGGCCGATGCATCGGGATTGACGATGTATTGGTGCGACGCTATCTCCGTGGCATGAGCCTTTCACCCGAGCGCGCGGCCCGAGAATTCATCGCTCTTTTTGGCGCCGCCTTCTTGCGTTTTCACCGCCGTGCACCCAAGCGTTCGGTGTGGACGCCGCAGGGATGGGCGGTGCTCCAGCACCTGGAAATGGCCGGGCCGCTGACCGTCACCGAAGCTGCAAGGCACATGAATCGCGCCCAGTCCGTGATGAGCGAGATCATCGACGGGCTCGAGCGCAAGGGGTTGCTCGCCCGCATGCGCGACGCGCGCGACCGCCGGCGAGCCCTGGTGTGGCTTACCGACCAGGGACGCGCGGCCATGGCCAGCGAGCGCCAGGTGCTGTGTGGCGAGCGATTGGGGCGTGCATTCGGCAAGCTCAGCGGTGACACTGTTGCGAATCTACTGTGCACCTTGCGCATGCTGGTCGATGCCGCTGGCGACGCGTCGCCGGCCGAAGATTCCACGAAAGTGACTGCCAAAGAAACACATACACAAAGGAGAATACGATGAGCCAACACCAGTGCCAGAGCTGTTCCATGCCGATCGAAACCGGCGTCTATTGCCAATACTGTTCGGACGAGAAGGGCAACCTACAGCCGTTTGAAGAGCGATTCGATCGGATGGTGCAATGGATGTCCCGCCAGAAGCCGGAATTGTCGCCGGACGAGGCACAGAAACAGACGCTGGCGTATATGGCGCAAATGCCGGCGTGGCGCGATCACCCGAAGGTCAAAGGGGCGACCAAGTAGAAACAGAGACTGGCATCGCGCTACGGTGGAGGCGGCTTGCACTAGCCGTGAGCGCTTGGACGAAGATCACTCCGGCCACGACCTTCTGCGGCTATCGCGGGATAACGGTTGGGTCGCCGACGTTGACCAGTTGTCTGTGGCAGACGTATGCTTGGTGCATGCCAAGGTGTTCATTGATCGCGTCGCCAATACTTGCGTTTCTCCTGCTGAGCGGTGGGTGCGGCAACCAGAGCAATGGTAGCCACGGCAGCGGTGGCGGCGTTGGCAGGGGGGGCGCGACGAGCGCCGGTGGCGGAGGTGCTCAGCCAGCGACCAGTACCGGAGGAGCGAGTGGGGGAACCTTTGCTTCAGGCGGGGCGACCGGCACCGGCGGAGCTGGTGGAATTGGCGGTGCGGGTGGGGCTAGCTCGGCCGGCGGAGTGAGTGCCGCTGGCGGATCTGGAACCGGCGGAATCGGGGCACGGACTGGTGGCGCCTCTGGCAACGGCGGCGTCTTTGGCAGTGGCGGCTTGGGTGTGGGCGGAAACGCGGGCAACGGCGGGGCAGGTGGTTCACTTTCGGGCGGCGCTTTCGGCTCAGGAGGCTTGGGAGGTGGCACAGTGGGCACCGGGGGCGGCGGCGGGGCGGCGGGAACTGGAGGCGGGACTGGCGGCGGAATGGCCGATGCCGCCCACGTGCGTCTGCTGTCGGGAAGTCCGTTCTACGACCGGCAGCAATTGCACCGAACGGGCTATGTTTCCTCGCTGAACACAGACAAGCTGCTATTTCCATACCGAAGTCTGGCAAAACTGCCCCAGGCCAATGGCACAACAGCCGGCTACGCGGGCTGGGACACCGGTTTCCTCGTGGGCCACATGACGGGACACTACCTCTCCGCTGCCTCACGGATGGCGGTGGCCACCGGCGATGACACATTCAGGACAAAGGCCAACTACGTAGTCACCGAACTGGCCAAGTGTCAGACCGCACTTGGCAAGAACGGCTATCTGGCGGCCTTCCCGACGACGGTCTTCGATTGGCTGGAAGGCACGTCCACGGACAACGGCGGTATTGTGGTCCCGTACTACACAGTCCACAAGATCATGGCCGGGTTGCTCGACGCCTATCACTATCTTGGGAACCAACAGGCACTGGACGTAGCGACCAAGATGGGCGACTACTTCCAAGGGCGACTTGCCGGACTCTCAGCGGCGACGATTGAGAAGATCTTCCGCACCGATGGCAGCAAGAACCCACAGAACGAGTTCGGCTCGATGAGTGACGTGTATTCGTGGCTCTACACGATCACCGGCCAGCAGAAGTATCTCGACACTGCGAAGATATTCAATCGCTCTTGGTTTATGACTCCCCTGGCCGCGGGGCAGGACAACCTGCAGGGCCTTCATGGCAACACCCATATCGCTCAGGCGGTGGGCATTGCTCACACCGCGAACCTCAGTGGCGATTCGACCAGCCTTCAGGCCTCCGAGAACTTCTGGAAGTTGCTCACCGGCGCGCATGCCTTCACTCTAGGGGGGAACTCATTTCACGAATGGCTCGACAAGGCAGGTGTCGAAGCTGGATCTTCCATCGACAGTGGGGCCGTCCTTCCCGCCACGACCGCCGAGACATGCAACACCCACAACATGCTCAAACTCACCTCCTACCTCATTACGAGGAACCCACGTGTCGAATACGCCGACTACTACGAACGAGCCTTGTACAACCATGTGATGGCGTCGATCGCACCCGACACCGGAAACGTGACGTACTTCACGCCGATGTACGGGAATTTCCGCACCTACATCAACGGCACGTTCTGCGACAACGGCAACGGCATAGAAAGTACCCCTCGCTACAATGAGGGCATCTACTTCGAACAGGGCAATTCGCTTTGGATCAATCTCTACATTCCAAGCGAGCTTACCTGGGACACAACCGGGCTGACGCTACAACAGCAAGGAAATGCCGCTGCGGGGGAGCAGGTTACCATTACTATGACGAAGGGCGGTACTGCGACGCAAGCCACGCTCTACCTTCGCATTCCCTCCTGGGTTTCGGGCACGCCCACATTGGCAGTCAATGGCAGCGCGCAAACCCAGTCGCTGAGCGCTGGTACGTATGTTTCCCTGAACCGTCAGTGGAAAGTCGGCGACGTCATCACCCTCACGCTCCCAGCAGGGCTGCGCCTCGAACACGCAAAGGACGTGACCTCCATGGTATCGGTTTTCTTCGGTCCGATATTGCTTGCCGGCGAGTTGGGTAGCGCCAACATGCCCAATGATTTTGCCGACAAGGACGCCTATCTCAGCACCGCGCCGGCTACCGTTTCCACCATCACCAACGCCTCCACAAATCCGGCCGACTGGCTCCAGGCGGTTGCCGGTACGCCGTTGGCGTTTAAGTCGCACGACGCTGGAGCGGCTTCAGGGATCACCTTCCGGCCGCTCTACGACGTGCACCACGAGCGCTACTCCGTGTACTGGCCCCTGGCTGCGAAATAGCAGCGGGCCGCGGCAGGCGCGAGTTGCTCGACCGCGCCGATCGTTTACTTGCGGCGAAACGAGGTGGCGAACACCGGCTGGGCAATTTCGTGCCCCACCACCAGCCGACCCGCACCGGCCCAAAACACACGTATCGTCGGATCGATGGCATCGGCTGGCAAAGGCCAGACGCTGTCGCCTTGGGGATTGTCGAATTCGACCAACACCACCAGCTTCGGCTGGGCCCCAGCTTCGATCAAGGCCAGGCTCCGACCGTCAGCCGACCACGCCGGATCGCCCTGGATACTGGTAACGCCAGTCCGCGGGTAGACCTGCTCTCCGTCGGCACCGAGCCATTCCCGCCCGGGGGCGGCGCCGCCTACCCAGGCGATGTGATCCCCATTGCGCGAAAAGGTGAAGCTGCGCCCCTCGCAGGCCATGGGCGCGGCGACGGGCGCGAACGGCTGAATCACGTAGAACGCAGTCGGCACGGGAGGTGTCTTCTTCTTCTTGCTGGTCGGTCTCGGACGAGCCGGACGCTTGCCAAGCGAGCGTGCGGGCGGTGCAATCCGGTAGACCAGACGAGATTCGCCAAGAAAGCGCAGCTCTTCGACCATGCCCGGGCGTGCGGCGGCGACCTCGGCGCGGTGCTCGCCCGCTGCGCCGAAGACCGCAAGGCGATAGGGCGTACCGTCTTCTGCGCTTTCCTGGGGCGCGATGGCCACCGCGTAGCTTTTTCGACCCGGGCTCCACTTGAGCTGGCCGGGCTCGACGCCAAGCCTCGCAGCCACGGCTTCAGGCGATTCTACAACCTTCGCCTCTTGCTTGGGCGGGGGCGACTGGGGCGGCTTCGCGGCGGGCGGCGGCGGGGGCAGGTTGTCGTGAGGTCGGTTGTCGGGCTTGGATGCACACGCCAGCGCCGCACCGACGACCGCCGCCACCAACGCGATCTGGGCAGGGTGCAAAGACGGCCTCCGGTCCTGGTGCTGCATGCGGGGATGCTCTGGTCGCGAGAGCAGAAAGTCAACCTGCCGATCCGAATGCCGCGCGCCATCTTGCGGCTCGGGCGCCGCCAGTGGCGGCTCGGCAAGAGTGATATCATTCGAGCATGCGCTGCGTTCCGATGATCGCCTTTGGCGTGGTGATGAGAATGAACGCGGCTTGCAGCGGATCGGCCGCAACGCCGGGAGTTGGCGGCTCAGGTGATGGTGGCTCGGTCACGAGTGGCGGCGGAAGCACGGGCGTAGGCGGAGGTGGTGCAGGCGGTGGCGGCTCGGGTGGTGTGTCAAGTGTTGGTGGAAGCACCGCTGTGGGTGGCGCGGGAGCGGGCGGACGCACGACGGGCGCAGCCATCGATCTGTGCGCCGGCATGATCAAGGACAAAGATCCGCACCCGATGACCGCGCTCGCCAAACCCGCGGTGGGCGGGACAGTCATCGATGCCGAGTTCGGGACTACCATCCGGCGCATCACCGCGGTCGCTGGCTCTGGCGCCAACGCCGGGATTGTTCCCATGTACACCACCATCTCCGCCTGGAACGCAGATGAATCTCTGCTGATCCTCTACAGCCTCGGAGGCGGGGGGCATCAACTTTACAACGGCAAGACCTATCAGCACCTGCGCGCCCTCGACATCAACCCCGCCGATGTGGAGCAGGTCTACTGGGACACATCGGATCCCGATATCCTGTACTACGTCGACGGCCAGGAATTCATTCGCTACCACGTCAACGCCGGGACGCAGGACAAGCTACACAGCTTCAGCGCTCTGTGCGGATCATCATCGGTCAGCAACGGTGACGACCCCATGTTCACCTCCTGGGATTCGCACCGCCTCGGTCTTGTTTGCGGGAAGCAGATGTTCATCTACGACATCTCCAGCGATTCGGTTCTGGGACCGAAGTCGGTCAGCGGAACGCCGCCAGCGCAGGTCGCGCCCAGCGGCACGCTTGCCTACCTCGAGGCTGGCAGCGGACAGGTTTTGGACGCCAACCTCAACTTGGTCCGCTCCTTGGGGTTGCAGGTTCCCGACAATCACGCCTCATTGGGCCGGCTCGCCAGCGGCCACGACACCTGGAATGGAGCGGTCTACGACGACGGCAACGACGATGCCTTGAGCAACGTCGGGATTCTGGTGACCTGGGATATGACGAGCGGCACCGGCGGCGCAGTGATCGGACCCAAGACCGGTTGGCCTTATCCGCCCGATGGCCACATCTCGGCGATGGCCTACAAGCAGCCGGGATGGATCTTCGTGTCGACCATTCCCAGCGACACCGCGGGTCTACAGGGGAAGACCCTTCTTGCGCTGGAAAATTTAATCGCCGACACCAATACGGGAGCGGTCTGTCGTGTGGGACGCCATCGCAGCTGGGGCAAGAACAATTCCGTTCTCGGTTACTGGGCAGAGCCGCACACGGTCCCCAGCCCAAGCGGCACTCGGGCCGTGTTCGGGAGTGATTGGGGCAACGGCTCCTCCGTCGACAGCTACGTCCTCGAATTGCCCAGCTACTCTCCTTAGCCCGTATGACTCACTACAGGCGGGACACCTCAGGCGCGCTCGGATTGCGTCTGTCCGCCCGCCACACCGCCTCCGATTGACTAACGCGAGGCTAGATCGCAAGTTGCGCGGACATACGTTGGCGCCGAGATCCAAGGTTGCTAGACGGTTGACAGGGACGCGGTGAGCCCATACGCTGGCCGCTGTTTCTTCCCACGATGACAAGGGCACCACGATGACCAAGGCCGAGCTTATCGCCAGGGTAGCAAGTCGAAAAGATCTCCCCCGCACCCTGACCAAGAAGGCCTACGCCAAGATCGTGGATGCCGTGTTCACCGAGGTCGGCGACTACTTCATTCGCGCGCGGCCGAGTCTGGCCAATCCGCCTCGGCTCAGCTATCCGGGCTTCGGAACCTTCACCAAGCGCCGGCGCAACTCGCGCACGGTTCGCAACCCCAGCACAGGTGCGCCCATCGCCATCCCTTCCCAGTGCACGGTGGTGTTCACGCCCGGCCAAGAGCTGAAAAACCTAATCAACCGCGTGCCGTCCAAGAACGCCTCGTCGGCGGCGTAAGGAGTAGGGCACCTGTCCACCCTCTGTGCTCTCTCCGCCCGCCCTCTGTGCTCTCTCCTACCGGTGCTCCTCGAAGCCGACCAGCTTGGCCTTGAGCGCTTCGAGCTCTGTCTTGCGCGACGGATCGTCGGCCAGGTTCTTCATCTGCTTGGGGTCGGAGCCGAGGTCGAAGAGCTCGAAGCGGCGTTCCGAGACCTTGTGCACGAGCTTTCGCCCGCGATCCACCATGACGACCTCGTGATCCAGGGTGGCGGTGGAGGGCAACAGCTCGGCGAAGATGGGACGCGGGGGCAGGGCGCCGCCTTCGATGACAGGCAGCAGGCTGCGTCCATGCAGGTTGGCCGGCGGGGTCACGCCGATGAGGTCGAGCAAGGTCGGTCCCACGTCGATGAGCCCGACCTCGTCGTCGGAGGTCACGGGCGCGCGGCCCGGGAACGGCGACGATGAGGGGAACGCGCAGTTGCTCCTCGGTGAGATTCTGGCCGTGGAAGTAGACCTTGTGCTCGCCCCAGGCTTCGCCGTGATCGCCGAAGACGACGACGGCCGTGTTGTCGGCCAGCTTGGTCTCGTCGAGGGTCTTCAGGATCTTGCCGATCCATAGGTCGTCGTAGGCGATTTCGTAGTCGTACTTTTCCTCCAGCCCTTGCACGCCCGACAGGGTGGTGGGGAACTCGGCGTGGGACATGTAACTCGAATGGGGCTCGAACAGGTGCGTCCACAACACGAAGCGCTCGCCGGTCTTGGCTGCCTTCTTCAGACGCTCAATCACGCGCGGAACGATGCGTGGGGCGGCGATGTCCTTGTTCGAATCGGCGATGGTCTTGGCGCCGTCGTCGGACCATTCGGCGAAGCCTTTGGAGATTCCGCGATCGGCGGTGAAGTAGAAGTGCGAGAAAATGCCGATGGGACGCCAACCCGCGCTGGCCATGGGTTCGAAGATGGTGTCGGTTCGATGGCAGTAGCGGCGAGTAGTTGAGCGAGCGCTTCTGCCAGGCGATTTCGGACGGATAGCGCGAGGTCACGAACGAGGGGAAGGAGCGCGGCGTGTTGGGCGCCTGGGACCAAACCCGGCGAAAGTACGCGCCCCTGCGGGCCAGCCCATCGAGGTTGGGCGTGAGCGAGTGGCCAGCCGGTCGACCATATCCGGCGACGCCGAGTCGGTCTGCGCGGGTGGCGTCGATGGCGATGATGAGGATGTTGCCGGTGAACTTGCCGGGCTTGGCCGAGGTTCGCAATGTTCGGTTTCGTCGCGGTGGCCGCGGGCGTCTCGTCGCGGTCCGCGTTGCTCTCGGCGACCAGGGGCGCGTCCCCACCTTCGCAATTCTGGTCGATGCCGTCGCCGGGAATGTCCTCGGCCCCTGGGTAGACATCGGCGCGGCTGTCGTCGCAGTCGCCGCCGCCGAAGAGGGCGGAATAGCCGTCGCCGTCGCGGTCGGTGGCCTTGCGCGCGAGCTTGAGCGCGAACTTCAGCCCGAGGCCGCCTTCGCCGATGGCCGCGTAGGTGGGCGAGGTTTCGCGAATGCGGCTGCCGGCCACCAATAGGACGACCACCACAAGGGCGATAGCGGGCCGAATGATTCGGGTCGGTGATTTCAGGAGCAGCCGCTTGCCGAGCGCCGACCCGTGCCAGAAGAGCCCATGCGCCACACCCAGCACCAGCGCGATGGCGGCGGAGCCGAATGGTCCGAGGTCGAGGACGCGCCAGTCGGCGCGGGAAAGGGCAAAGGCGAAGGCCAGCAGGCCCGCGACGGCAAGCATGAGCGCGACGAGGCCGGTCCGGCCAAGCTGCCGCGGCCGGGGCAGAATCCGCCGGGCAAGGCGCGCCGCCAGTCGCCAGGTGGCGAGGAACACCAGCGCTGCGGGAACCGCGAAGACGAGGGCCAGCCCCGCGCTGGCGATGGTGGCCAGGGTGCGGCTGTTCATGCTCGAAACGAAACCGCCGTAGCCGAGGCCGGCGCCCGCAGCCAGCACCGCTCCCGCAGCAACGCCGCCGAGAAGCAGCCCGCAAACCCGCGCATCGAGATCTTCATCTTCGCGCAGGGCGCCCCAGCCGCCCGGAATCGCTCCCAACACCGCGGCCGCCGACCAACCCAGCAGTGCGGCACACAGCAGCCCGGCGGTTCCGTAGAGGCCAGCCGATAGAGCCAGCGCCTCGAACAGCCGTGCATGGTGGCCGCACGCGAGCACCAGCAGGGCGTCGACGACACCCGCGCCCAGGCAGCCTGCGAAGGTGGAAACAGCAACGGGAATATGAAATCGGGAACAGCGGCTTTCGCTCATCGAACTGGGACCGGAGAGTAACTCGCGCGCAGGCGGCGCACCAAGAAAAGCGATGCCCTCTTGACCGGCGCGGAAAGGCCGAGCAACCTCCGCCTCGTGCAGTCCACCAGTCCTCGTGAAACCCTAGCCCCTTCCATCAGAACCGCTTCGCTCGCCCTGTTCTGCCTCGCCCTGGCATGCGGAAAGCCGCCGGGAGACGTCGGGCACGCAACTTCGAGCAGCGTGATTTCCACCGCCCAGGCCGCGCCCGCCGCGCCCAGCAAGGTCGACGTGTCCGGCCAACGCCTGGCCTACGACCTGCTCGCCAACCGCGTACACGCGATTTTGCATTTGGGCGGCAGGATGATCCTTTCCGCCGGTGGCGTCGATTTCTACAAGTTCGTCGACGGAGGTTGGAAGGGCTCGTGGATCCTGGGTCAAAAGGATGGTGCGACCCGCGTGGCGTACATCTCCGGGTCGTCGGCCTCGTTCGGATTTCCTCTCGACGCGGACGGTGACGGCGCCACTGGAAAAGCACTGGCTGATTTGCAGATGACGGTCGTCATGCGATCCGTGGCGCCTGGCCAGAAGCTTTCGGTCTTCGCCAACGAGAAGCCAGTCACCACTGTTGATATCGGCAAGGATCGCGCGGCCTATGACTTCACGCTGCCCGCGGCCGCCCTGTCCCTCGGGGAAAATCGGGTTCGACTGACCTTTCGCAATGCCGCGTCCATCGCGGGTGGTAAACGCTCGGCGGCGGCCATCGAGAGCATCGAAATCGGTCCCGCCAAGGCGGCCGCGGCACCAGCGGCTTCGCGCGGGCTCGCCAATCCGGCCGAGGTCGATCTCGGCGGCGTGAAGAAGGTCGCGCTTTCGACGCCAGAGGCCTCGCGCCTTTCCTACTATCTGCAGGTCCCCGCCAAGGCCAAGCTCGCGCTCGCCTACGGCTCGGCCCAGCCCGGTGTGACTGCGCAGATTCGGGTCGCGCGCGACGGCGCGGCGCCGACGGTACTTTTCGAGGGGCCCGTGGCAGCGCGGTTCAGCGACGGCGCTTGGGATCTGTCTGCCTTTGCCGGACAGGCCGTGCGCATCGATCTCATTTCCCACGGCGGTGGTATTGCTTGGGGTGAGCCGCGCTTGCTTGTTCCCGGCTCCGTGCCCGCGCCGCCTGCCAAGCACACCTTCGAGCATGTCTACGTGTGGATGTGCGACACGCTCCGCGCCGACAAGGTTCACGTCTACAACCCCAAGACCAACGTGCTGACGCCGAACTACGACGCCTTCGCCACCGACGCCACCCGCTTCGCGTGGGCGCAGGTGCCAGGCACGTGGTCGCTGCCGTCGCAGGCATCGATGCTGACCGGCGTCTACCCGAACTGTGCACAAGGCCACCGAACACGAGTCGAAGATCAATGCGCAGCTGCCCATCGCCGCCGAAGTCTTCAAGAAGGCCGGCTTTCGCACCGGGCTTTTCTCGTCGAACGGCTACGTGTCGTCCAAGTGGGGCTTTGGCCGCGGCTTCGACGAGAACCGCAACTTCGTGCGCGAGAATCTGCCCAACGGCGCGGACAACCTGTGGGCCACGGCCAAGAAATGGATCATGCCCGGCAAGGCCAAGCCGCAGTTCGTGTATCTGGCGGTCATCGAGCCCCACGTCATCTACAACCCCAAGAAGGAATTTCTGAAGAAGTACTGGGACAAGCCTTATGGCGGGCCCATCAAGCCGGTGCTCACGGGAATTCAGCTGGGCAAGATCAAGCAGGGCACGCTCAAGGTCAACGACACCGACAAGGCCTATCTCGAAGCCTTGCACAACGCCGAGATCACCCAGAGCGACACGGCCTTCGGCGTCTTCCTGGCCGACCTCAAGGCCGCCGGGCTCTACGACACCTCGGCCATCATCGTGATCTCCGATCACGGCGACGAGTTCTGGGATCACGGCGACGTCGGCCACGCGCAAGGGCCGCACCAAGAGCTCGTGCACGTGCCCTTCATGATCCACGCGCCCGGCCTCATGCCCGCGGGCCGCGTGGTCGAGACCGAGGTGGAGGCCATGGATCTCGGCGCCGACGGTGCTGGAGCTGGCCGGCATCCCGGTGCCGGACTCGATGCAGGGACAGTCGGTTCTGGCCACGGCCCTCGACGAGGTCGCTCATTCGCCGTCGGCCAGCATGACCCAGAATGGAACGATGGCGCGCGGGATCAAGTCCGGGCGCTATCGCATCATTCACTCGGGGGCGGGCCGCATCGAGCTCTACGATGAAATCGAAGATCCGCGCGAGCACACGGAACTGGTGGGCAAGCGTCCCATCGCGCTTCGCCAGATGCGGGACGTGCTCGCCCTGCAGGTCGGCTTCGAGAACGTGTGGAAGAAGCGTCTGTGGGGATCGCCCGCGAGCCCGACCGAGGCGTTCTATAGCGCCAACCATTGAGAAAAGGACCCTGAGAGGGTCCTTTATATCCCCCGCGAGGAGCGCCGTCGGGCAAAGCCCGCCTTCGCTCACGCGTGCGTGCTACTGGCAGAACCCGTAGACCAGATGGGTTGAACCCTCGAAGGCGTGGCAGGTCGTGCCCGACGGACAGGCGGGCGCGGCCAGAGCGCAAATCGGACGGCAGGCCCCGCTCGCTCCGGCCGCAGAGCCAGTCGGTACCACGCAGCTCAGCCCAGCCCGGCACCCCGCGCAGTTGGCCTCGCCGTTGCAGCCGGAATTCTGCGAGCACGCCGCGCCCAAGTCGCCCTGGCCGGCGCAGGCGCAGTCGGTGGTTTCACCGGTGTAGACAAAGCACGACAGCCCGGTTGCACAGCCCACGGCGCCTGTCCCCGTCGGGTCGCACGGCCTGGAGCACGCCGCGAAGGGCGGGGTGGTGCCGCACTGGATGGGAACATTGCAATAGGCGCCTTGCTCGCCGCACATGGCATCGTCGTTGTTGCAGAAGCGCAGGCAGGTCATGACCGAGCAGCCGGCGGCGGTGAAGGTGAAACATTGCGAGCCGGGCGCGCATTCGTTGTTGTCAGCGCAGGTGTCGCCCGGCTTGCCTGGTCCGGCCGCATAGCACATGCCGATGGCTGGCTGATCCGAGCTGCATAGAAGGCCGCAGGTTTGATTCGCGCCACAGGCCGAGGAAGGCGTGTAGGGATTGCAGGAGAGTAGACTGGCGCCACTGTCCGCTGCGCCACCGCCGTCCAGACCGTGCTCGGGTCTGAGCGCGCCCAGGACGACCAGCACTGAGACGCTGACCACCTTGTCCTTGGCGACTGCGACGGTGGATTTGCCGTAAGCCAAGGCGGCGCCATGGACGTCGAGGGGCTCGACCTCGAAGGTTGTCTGGCCGAGGTGGGACGAGCTGAACTCGACCGAAAAGGTGATGGGGTGGCTCGTGTCGAGGTGGAGCGATTCGGAAGGCTGGTTTGGGTAGAAGAGGGTTTCTTGCGCGCCTCCGCTTTCCACGTGAACGCGGAGCTGGGCCACGCCGTCCACACTCCCCGCGTAGGTCAGAACGGCCACGACGGCGTAGGAATCGTCGGCACAGGAAGCGAGCCAGGGCAAGAGGGCAATCGCGAACAGGTTGTTCGACCAGCGTCTCATGGCCCAAACTCCTGATTGCCGAGATCGGTCGCGGGCGGTGCGTGGCCGCGGCTGGAAACCACGATGATGGCCACCGTCGCCGCCGCCGCCACGCCCACCGCGGTCCAGAACCACCAACGTCCGAGGATCGAGGGGTGCTCGGGCGCCGGCGTGCGCAAATCGAGCGCGGAATTGGTCGGCGGAGACTGGGTGGGGGCCAGCGGCGCGAACGCCGCGGGGGAGCTCGGTGGCGGTGTCGCGGGCTCCGCCGCGCGAACGGGTGCTGCCGGATTTTCCTGCGCGGGCGGGGAGACATCGCCGGCTTTGGCAGCGGCACCAGAGACAAGCACGCACACCGACACCAGCGCGGCAACCATGGCGGTTGAGATTCTTCGACAGGATTTCTTCACAACGAGCTGACCTACCTCGCCATCAACGGTCGGGTCAATCGCGCAGCATGGGGCGTCTATCATAGTTGCTTCGCCGCGATGTACCCGGTGAGCTGCTCGATAATGGTTTCCTTCTCGGCGATGAGCGAGCGCAGCACATCGCCGATGGATACCAGGCCCACGAACTTGCCCTGGTCGAGGACCGGCAGATGGCGAATCTGCTTCGCGGTCATCAGGACCATGCATTCGTCGATGGAATTGGAAGGCTGCACGAAGAAGACCTGCTCAGCTGAGGTCATGACTTCTGCCACCGCGGTTTCCGTGGCGGCCTTGCCGCACAGGGTAATTCTGTGTGCGCAATCCCATTCCGTAAAGACACCCGCAAGCTTTCCCGGGTCGTCGACGATCGCCAGTGCACTGACCTCTTTCTCGCTCATCATCTGAAGGGCCTCGAATACCGTAGCCTTGGAGCGCACCGAAATCGGGGTCTTCTGCCGCTTGGCTGCCAACAACTCCGCTACTGTGATCATGGTCGACTCCCCGTCATACAGATTCAAGGCGTGGCAAGGCTAGGCAAGTGAGCCGCTGGTTTTCTAATTGGCGCCGGTTTCCACCCGGTGTCAATCCGATTTGATGGACCGTAATCCCACGATGGCCGCAGAAGGCATCTTTTTCTGCAGCCTTCCACGACGTCGCTGCGCTTGCCACGGGATTGGGCGGCGCGCTTGCAAGTCGACGCGCGACGGGCAAGCGGGTACTATGGTCGCGTTGACCGCTGCGAATGCCGATATCTCCGAGGAAGTCGAACTGGGGCGGACTCTCCTTGTTCAGGGGCACCTGGATACCGCGCAGCGGGTACTGCTCAAGATCTGCCAAGCGCATCCCGAGTGCGCGGAGGCCTTTCGGGTCTTGGCAATGGTGCTGAGCAAGCGAGGCGATGACCGTCGCGCGCGCCCGCTTGTCGACTATGCGGAAGAGCTCGACGCCCAGCGGACGCAGGAGAGTTCCACTCCACTTGAAGACGTTCCCTCCGATGCCGAGACCCGGCAGAACCGCCTGGCCATGCAGGCCACGACCCAGCCGACGGCGGCCTCGAAGCCTGCCGAGCCGTCCGTCGCCGCGCGGCCACCGGTCGTGTCCGAACCGGCGCTGAATGTCTTGACTCCGAAAGCACCCATCTCGGCCCCGCCAGCACCTGCTCCTGTGCCCGTGACGCCTGCCCTAGGGCCGCCTCGTTCCGCGCCGAAATCGCGCGCTGGCTGGGCGATCTTCGCGGTGTTTTTTTGCGCGGCCCTGGCCGCGGGAGCGGTCGCAGCTTACAAGCAATACGGCAGAGCCACCCCGCCACGCCCCAGTCCGCGCGAAGAACTGGACCGTTCCCTTTTCTCGGGAACGCTGGAGCATCTCATGCGGGCTCGCGATGTGGCGCGGATGGAGCTCGAAAGCGGCGCGCCCGACGCCGACTCGTTGGCGCGCCTTGGTCTTCTCAATGCCTTTCTTGTCGATGACTACGCGGTAGAGGCCAGGAAGGACGCCGAGGACGCCCTCCGACGCGCCGAGGCTGGCCCCGCGACAAACAAGGGAAGGGCCGCCCTTGTGGCCAGCGCGCGGGCACTGCTTGCCCATGCGGCGGGCGAACGTGAGGCCGCGAGGAGGCTCGCGGACGCGGCGATGGCACTGACAGCGCCGGATCCTTCGGCGTT
Organism: uncultured delta proteobacterium; assembly: GCA_963723955.1. Classification (GTDB taxonomy): domain Bacteria; phylum Myxococcota_A; class Polyangia; order Fen-1088; family Fen-1088; genus Fen-1118. The sequence goes on along the minus strand of CAVRSU010000026.1, from coordinate 27,593 downwards.
TGCCCTGCTTGCTTCGGCGCGTGCGCGCAGTCTGGCCGGGGATGTCGAGGGGACGGCGCGGGATTTGGACCGGGCCATGGGCATTGCACCCGAGCTGGCTCCGGTGGTTGTTGATTGGGCCACCTCTCGTCTCGACGGTGGCGATCCCGTGGCCGCGCGACGGGCACTGGCAACCCTGCTTGAGCGGTACCAGGATAATTCGCGTGCCCTGCTTCTGCTCGCCGAGGCCGAGCGTGCCTTGGGCGAAAACAACTGGGTCAAGAGCCTGGAAAGGGCCTGCCGAAGCGACGCCAAGATTTCCCGCAGCATTCGGGCAGCCTGCGCGGTTGAATCGGCCGTGCAGGCGCGCATCGAGGGCGATCGCGCCGGCGCGCTTCGCAAGGCCAAGGCGGTTTCTCAAACCTCCGAAGACGCGCAGGTGCTCGGCACCGCGTCGCTCTTGCTCTCGCTGCTCGGCGAGACCGACGCTGCCGAAGAGATTCTCGATCGGGCGCGCAAGGCCGCCGACCCCGCGAATGTGCCCCTGCAGTGGGCGGACTTGTCCATTCGCTTGAGCCGGGGCGAGACCGTTCAACCCACGCGCATCCTGGAACACCCCGCCGGGCCCGAGCGGGATTTGGTGGCACTGCGGGCCGCCTATGCCCGAACGGGGGCCGCGGGTGTGGCCGCCGCGCTCAAGGTTCTTCCGCCTGGAATCCAGGACATAGATTGGGATGTGCGCGCGTATGCGGCGTTGGGCCGCGAAAGCGGCCCGCCCAAGCCTGAGCTGGCAACGCTGGAAAAGCGCCTGGATAAGGGCAGTCCGGTGGTTTCCTACGTGCTCGGACTTTTGGCTGCGCGCGACAAGGACTTCAAGTTGGCGATGCGTAGGCTGGATAAGGCGCTGGCCTGGCACGGCGATGCCTGCCAAGCCGCGGTACAGTATTTGGACGCGGCCAAGCACCTGGGGCGAGGGGCACCGACCAACAAGACCGGGCTGCACAATGTGCATGCGCACAATGCAAAGTGTCCCCTGCCCGAGATGTAAGGGTTGACCTGCGCGGCTGGGCAGGCTAAATCGGCCCATCCAATGGCTTCGTACGACACATCAGACATCCGCAAGGGACTCAAGGTCATGTTGGACGGTAATCCGTTCACGGTGGTCGAGTTCCAATTCATCAAGCCCGGCAAGGGCGCGGCCTTCACGCGCACCAAGCTCAAGAACCTGCTCACTGGCGGCGTGATCGAACGCAACCTGCGCTCGGGTGAGAAGCTCGAGCCGGCCAATGTCGAAACCAAGTCGATGCAGTATCTGTACAAAGAAGGCGACTCCTTCGTATTCATGGACACGAGCACCTACGATCAGGTGCACATCCCCGACGAGACCATCGGCGACGATGCGAACTTCTTGCCCGAGCAGATCGTGGTCGAGGTGCTGTTCTTCAACGATCGCGCGGTCGGCGTGACCCTGCCCAATTTCATCGAGCAGAAGGTGCTGGCGACCGAGCCCGGGTTCCGCGGCGACACTGCGACTGGGGTCACCAAGCCGGCCAAGATCAGCACCGGCGCGAGCATCAACGTGCCGCTGTTCATCAACGAAGGCGACACCATCAAGATCGACACGCGTACGGGTGAATACCTCGAGCGCGTGGGCCGCGCGTAGAGTGTTTTCACACACAGAGAACACAACGGACACGGAGGAAGAAGATCTTTCCGGATCTAGGGTCCGAACATCTGCGATCTCTGTGTCGAAATTCCGATGACTGTGCCGGGGCAGGGGATGGATGAGCGCGAGCGGCTCTTGGCGCGGACGCCGGCGCTTGTGGCGCGGGCCGCGATCTTGCGATCGGTGCGGGGCTATTTCGAGGCGCAGGGCTTCCTCGATGTGGAGACCCCGGCGCGTGTGATGTCGCCGGGGCAAGAACTGCACCTGGATGCGATTCCCGCCGGCCGCGGGCGGCACCTCATCACGTCGCCGGAGTACCACATGAAACGCCTGGTAGCTGGTGGGCTGCCGCGCATCGTGCAATTCTGCCGCTGCTTTCGCGCCGAGGAAGACGGGCCGTTTCACCAGCCGGAATTCACCATGATCGAGTGGTACCGCGCCGGTGGCACCATGGACGAGCTGATGCGCGACTGCGAGGCCATCGTCGAAGTCGCCGCCCGCGCGGCGGGTGCGTGGCCGAAGGCTTCGGTGCCGACCAACCGTCGCAGCCAGCACAGCGCCGAAGTACTGGCGCTGGATGGGAGCTTCGAGCGAAACACGGTTCGCGAGCTATTTCATGATCATGCCGGCATCGACCTTCGTGGCGACGAAAGCGAGGCCGACATGCGCGCTCTCGCCCTGCGCGCTGGCTGCCAGGTCGGGTCAACCGCAGCCTGGGACGATGTCTTCTACCAGATCTTTCTCGACCGCATCGAGCCCCACCTCGGCTGCCGGCGCCCGACCTTCGTGTCCGACTGGCCCGTGCCGCTCGGCGCTCTGGCGCGACGAAAGCTCGACGATCCTCTCAAGGTGGAGCGATTCGAGCTCTATGCCGGCGGTCTGGAGCTGGCTAACGCCTTCGGCGAGCTCACCGACCCTGTCGAACAGCGCGCTCGGTTCGTCGAGGAGGCTGCCCTCAGACGCCAGCGAGGTAGGGCAGTCTACCCCATTGACGAAAAGCTGCTGGCAGCGCTTGGCCACATGCCGCCCACCTGCGGCATCGCCCTTGGCTTCGACCGCTTGGTCATGTTGGTGGTGGGCGCGTCAAGCATTCGCGACGTTTTGGCTTTCGCCCATGACGAGGCGTAGTCGCGTGGGGAGCCTGCCTGCTTGGCAGGCAGCGCACCATTGCAGGGTTTGGCGAGGCCGAGCGTAGCGAGGGGGAGGCAGGGCGGGTTGGCGGGTGCCGAGGGCGAAGCGAACCCTTTGAGGGTTCCCATCCCAACGCATCCTTGCTTGACCCGAGATCCCCCCTCTGGTAAGCGTTTGCCCTCGTGACTCAATTTCTATGTTCATTGGCTCAGGCAGCACCTACGTCCCAGGGACAGCCGTCCGGGGCGGGCGGGCTCTCAGGAATGCTCGTTCCCATGCTGCTTATCTTCGGCGTCATGTATTTGCTGGTCATCCGGCCCCAGTCCAAGCGGGCCAAGGAGACGCAGAAGATGCTTGCGGAGCTGAAGAAAGGGGACGAGGTGGTTACCACCGGCGGCATGATCGGCCGCATCTCCGGAATCAAGGATACCGAGATCACGCTCCAGGTGCAGGAGGGCGTGCGCATCAGGATTCAGCGCAGTGCTGTGACCGGGCGACTCAAGACGACCTCGTCGGAGCCACCCAAGACTGAGGCCAAGGCCTCGTAGCCTTACAAGGGAACACTCGATGGAACGATCGTGGTGGTGGAAGGCTGCGCTTTATGGCGCGGCAATCGTGCTGGCAGTGCTTTACTTGGTGCCCACCGTGGTGCCCGAGGAGAAGCGGCCCGCCTTTTTTCAGAAGTATTTCAAAAAGCGCATCCAGCTCGGCCTGGACCTCAAAGGCGGTTTGCACCTTGTCTACGAGGTGAACATCGAGAAGGCGGTGGCGAGCAAGGTCGACCGCTTGGCCAACGAGGTGGACGACGCGCTCAGGAAGAAGGGCGCCGATTTCACCGTGGTTCGCTCCGGTCGTGACGACATCGCCATCACCTTCAAGGTGCCGGGCGAAATGGGCAAGCTCGACGACGATCTGCTCAAGCCCTACCGCCGCGACCTCGACGTCGTCAGCCGCGATCCGGCCACGGGAACAGTGAAGCTGAAGTACGATTCGGATCGCGTCGCCGAGGTCGAAGAGCTGGCGTTGCGCCAGGCCATCGAGACCATCCGCAACCGCGTCGATGCCTTCGGCGTCGCCGAGCCCACGATTATCAAAAAGGGCACGGACATCGTCATCGAGCTTCCCGGCGCCAAGGAGAAGGACTTCGAGCGCATCAAGAGCATCATCGGCCGCACCGCCCAGCTCGAATTCAAGATCGTCGACGACGGCTCGGAATACATGAAGAAGGTGGCCGCGACGGTGCCCAAGAGCGGCCCCATCACGGTGGCGCCCGAGTCCTGGACCGAGAAGAACGCGGGAACGCAACACGAGGACGTCTACCTGCGCGCGAAGGAAAAGGACAAGGACGAGCTTACGAAGTTCATCGCCGGGCTGACCGGCGATCTGGCGGTTCCCAACGATCGCGAGCTTGCTCTTGAGCTCATGAGCCCGCGCGAAGTCAGCGAAGGAACGCCAGACAAATACTATCGTACTTACCTGCTCAAGAAGCGCGCGGGAGTCACGGGCGAATACCTGTCCATGGCCGACGAGAGCTGGGACGAGATGGGGCGGCCCGAGGTGTCGTTCACCATGAACCGCCAGGGCGCCGGTATGATGGAGAAGCTGACCGGCGAGAACGTGGGCCGCAAGATGGCGGTGGTTCTCGACGAGAAGATCACCAGCGCCCCGGTCATCGAGTCCAAGATCGGCGAGCGTGGTCGCATCACCATGGGCGGCTACGGCGATCCCTTCAAGCTTCAGCAAGAGGTCAAGGATCTGGTCGGCGTGTTGCGCTCGGGCGCGCTGCCCGCGCCGCTCAAGAAGTCCTTTGAAACCCAGGTCGGCGCGACCCTGGGTCAGGACGCCATCGACAAGGCCCAGTTCTCCATGGGTATCGGCGCCTTGGCCGTCATCCTCTTCATGCTCATCTACTATCGGGTGGCTGGCCTCATCGCGAACCTGGCCATGACCCTCAACATGCTCTTCATGATGTCGATCTTGGCGGCCTTCGAGGCATCGCTGACCCTGCCAGGCATCGCGGGGTTGGTGCTCACCATCGGTATGGCAGTCGATTCGAACATCATCATCTACGAGCGCATACGAGAAGAACTGCGCCTGGGTAAGTCGCCGCGCACGGCGGTGGATGCTGGCTTCCAGCGCGCCTTCTGGACCGTGTTCGATGCCCACGTCACCAACTTCGTCGCCGGCATCGTGCTCTATTCCTACGGTTCCGGCCCCATCCGCGGGTTCGCCGTGACCTTGCTCGTGGGCATCGTCACCAACCTGCTCACCTCGGTGTGGATCTCGCACTGGATGTTCGACGTTTTGGTGAACCGCCGCGGGACGGTCCGGTCCACGCTTTCAATCTAGTTGGCAGGAGAGACACCGATGGCGGAGCAACAGAAATTTTTCGAAGTCATCAAGTCGGGTACCGACATCGACTTCATTGGCAATCAGAAATACTGGATTGGGGCGTCGATCGTCCTCGTTCTTGTCACCTTCATTATGCTGCCGGTCAACCTCTATCTCCACGGTCACGTACTGAATTGGGGCGTGGAGTTCAAGGGCGGTACGCAACTGGTGGTCGAGTTCAACAAGACCGTGGAAGCTTCGCAGGTGCGCGATGCTTTGACCGAGGCGGGGATGCACAACGCCGACGTGGTCAGGTACGGCCGCGAGGGCGGAACGCCGGCCTTCATGGTTACCCTTGGCTCGGTTTCGATCATGTCGGGAGAACAGGCCAAGAAGGTCGAGACTGCCATGGCGCGCGTGGGAGACGCCAGCCTGCACAAGTTCGAATCGTCGGAAGGCGGCGACAAGATCTACCTGCGCTTCGACAAGAACGTCGAGCCAACCACCATCGCCGCGGCACTTCGGGCCGCCGGGACCGAAACTACGCAAATTCAATCCTTTGGTCCACCCGAAGACCACACCTATGAGGCGACTCTCATCGGCATGGAGGGCGAAGTCCGCAAGGCTCTCGACGCCAAGCTGGGTGCGGGGACGGTGAAGGCCGTTCCCTCGGTTTCATCGGTGGGCGCCAAGGCTGGCAAGCAGCTACAAATCGACGGCGTGCGTGCGCTTCTCGGCGCCATCTTGCTCATCGTCATCTACGTGGCCTTCCGCTTCGACTTCCGCTACGGCCCAGGCACCATCGTGGCCTTGCTCCACGACGCGGTCATTACGGTGGGCGCCTTTGCTGTATTCTACAAGGAATTCTCGCTCACCACGTTGGCGGCCATCCTGACCATCATCGGCTTCTCGATGAACGACACCATCGTCGTGTTCGACCGTATTCGCGAGAACGCGGCCAAGTACCGCGACCGCAAGTTCGACAAGGTCGTGAACCACGCCATCAACGAGACCCTGTCGCGCACCATCTTGACCTCCGCCACGGTGTTCTTCGTGACCTTGGCCATGAACATCTTCGGCACCGGCGTCATCCGCGACTTCGCTTTCGCCATGAACGTCGGCGTGATCGTTGGTACCTATTCGTCGATCTTCATCGCCAGCCCGATTCTTATCTGGCTGAACGAAAAGTACGTGGCCATGCAAAAGCGGCAGGCTGCGCGGCCCGAGCGCAACGTGCGCAAGCCGGTCCGGCGCGACGAAGAAGAAGCCGTCGAGACCTAGTTCAGGCCGGCCATGGCCGAAGCTTGGCGTGTCAGACCGACGGACGAGGCCTGGGCGCGGGGGCTTGTTGCCAGTTTAGGGGTGCGCGGGCTGACTGCGCGCATACTGGCTGCGCGCGGTTTTTCCACCTCCGAGCGTGTGGCGCGGTTTCTATCGCCCAAACTTGCGGAGTTGCGTCCGCCTCTTGGCATGGCGGATCTCGACCGCGCCCTTGAACGAATCACGCGGGCTTTGCGCGGAAACGAGAAGGTCGCCGTATTCGGCGACTATGACGTGGACGGCATCACCAGTGCAGCCATCCTCAACCAGCTGCTTCGCGCGCTCGGACTGCAGGTGGTGACCCAGATGGCGACGCGTGCTTCTGGCTATGGTTTCTCGCTGGGCGCGGCCACGTCATTCGTCGAGCAAGGCTGCACCTTGGTCCTGACCGGGGATTGTGGCACCAGCGATCACGACTCCCTGGCGTTCTGTCGCAGCCGAGGCGTCGATGTCATCGTCATCGACCACCACCATGTACCGACCGGCGAGAGCGCGGCCTACGCCTTGCTCAACTCGCACCGGCAGGACGACACTTTTGCCTTCAAGGGTCTCGCCTCGTGTGGCGTGGCTTTCTACCTGGCGGCGGCGGTGCGATCGCGACTTCGTGCCGAGGGAGACAGCCGGGGTGACAACCTCGATCCACGGTCCTTGCTGGACTTGGTCGCCCTGGGCACGATTGCCGACTTGGTGCCGCTGGTGGATGAGAACCGCATTCTGGTGGCGGCCGGCTTGCGCGAGCTGTCCGCGATGCGACGGCCGGGCATTGCCGCGCTGGCTGGCATCGCGGGGATTTCGTCCGCCACGCTCGGCACCGCGGATGTCAGCTTCAGGCTGGCCCCGCGTCTCAACGCCGCCGGCCGGCTCGGGGATTCGCAGCTTGCGCTCGACCTGCTTTTGGCCGGCGACAAGAACGAGGCGACCCGGCTGGCGACCGGCCTTGATGACCTGAACCGCGAGCGCCAGCGCATCCAGGAGCGGATCTGGGGCGAGGCTGTCGCACAGGCCGAGCAGCACGGCGACGACGCGGCGCTGGTGCTCGGCGCGGTAGGCTGGCACCAGGGAGTGGTGGGCGTGGTGGCGGCCAAGCTGGTGGAGAAATATCGCAGGCCCGTCGTCATCGTCGGATTCGACAAGGGCCAGGGCAGGGGATCGGCGCGCACGTTGGGTGGTTTCGACCTGTACCGGGCGTTGTCGCAGTGCCAGGAGCACCTGTCGGTCTTTGGTGGTCACCCGATGGCCGCTGGTGTTGGACTGGCATGGGAGAAGCTGGCCGATTTTCGCGCCGCCTTCGTGGCCGCCGCGCGCACGCATTTCGCAACGGCGCCGACCGTGGATATGGTCGAGGTCGACGCCATCGCCACCCTGTCCGAATTGGACATGATCCAGATCGAGGAGCTGGATCGTTTGGCACCCTTCGGAAACGCCAACAGCGAGCCTCTGATCGTCGTGCCTGGGGTCGTCGCACGGAGCACGCGGGTGGTTGGCACGTCGCACCTGCAGCTCACCTTGACCCACGGTGCAACGGTCAGCGAGGCCATTGCCTTCGGCATGGCCGACAAGGATCCCGGGCAGGGCGCCCGACTGGACGTCATCGGCACGGCCGAGCTTGACGAGTTTCGCGGCCAGCGCAAAATTCGCTTGCGTCTGCGGCACTTGATGAGGAGCGTGTCATGAGCCCGGTTTCCGACGACGACGACCGCGCGAGCCAAGGGGATGAGGAGGAGATCCCTCGCCAGGGAATTCTTTCCGGCATCCCCAAGCGAACCTTTACCCGCGTGGTGGTGCTGCTGGCGATATTGGCTGGCATCATCTATTTGCGGCAGCGAACCGCATCGATTGCTGGCTGTATGGCGACCGCGTTCAATATTCCCCCGCGAGCGGAGCAACCCAGAGCCTCGGCCCCGATGAAGGCGCGCGTGGTCTTGCCGGCGGAGCCGGCGAAAGCCCCGCCCTGATGACCTCGGTCGGCACGCCCCTGGGATGGGGAGTTTTTGCTGCCGTCGTGTTGCTCGCGCTAGCCGTCGACCTGGGGCTGTTCCACCGCCAGGTACGCGAGCTACGCATGCGCGAGGCTGGCGTCTGGGTCGGGATTTGGGTTGTGCTCGCGGCCGCCTTCAACGCCTACGTGTTCCAGCGCTTCGGAACGGCGAAAGGCCTGGAATTTACCCAAGGCTACCTGCTGGAGCTGGCCTTGTCGACCGACAACCTCTTCGTCTTTCTTCTGATTTTCTCCTACTTCCAGGTTCCCCGCGCCTATCAGCACCGGATTTTGTTCTGGGGCATCCTGGGCGCGGTTCTGACCCGGGGCACGTTCATTGCGGTTGGTGCTGCCGTCATCCACCGCTTTCGCTGGATTCTGTACCTTCTCGGCGCGTTCCTTCTCTACGCGGCGTCCAAGATCGTCTTGCAGAAAGATTCCGCCATCGATCCCTCGCGCAACCTGGTATTGCGCCTGTTTCGCCGCCTCGTCCCCGTAGCCGACGATGAGACCGGCCCGCATTTCACCGTGCGCCGGCAAGGCAAACTGCTGGCCACGCCCTTGCTAGCCGTGCTGATCGTCGTCGAGGCCGTGGACGTGACCTTCGCCGTGGATTCCATCCCAGCCATCTTCGGCGTGACCACCGATGTGTTCATCGTGCTGACCTCGAACGTGTTCGCCATCCTCGGGTTGCGTTCGCTCTTCTTCCTCGTCTCGGGCCTGGCCAGAAAGCTGGCCTACCTGGACTACGGCATCGCCGCCGTGCTGGCTTTCATCGGCGCGAAGATCATCCTCGCGCCCTTCGTGACCATTCCGGTTCTGATCTCGCTTGGAATCGTGGTCGGCGTGCTGCTACTGGCAACCGCCGCATCCTTGGGCGCCCGTCAGCGGCTGAGCAGGTAGATCACGAAGCCTATGACCAGGACGATGGCACCGATGACGATGCCCACCCGCTTGAACTCCCTACGGCTCTCGCCCGTGTCCATGGCGGCGAAGCTCTCGTCGATGTGCTGACGAAGATCGTCGGTGCTGGCGTGTCGCTCGTCGCGCGACTTGGCGCACATCTTCTGCACCAGCTCGTCCACAACTTGAGGAATCTCGGCCTCGGGCTTGAGCGACGAGGGCGGCGGCGGCGGCGTTTGCAGATGGTATTGGATGATCTCCGTGGTGCTCTTCGACTTCTTGAAGGGCAGCTCGCCGGTCAGCATCTCGTAGGCCACCATGCCGAGAGCGTAGATGTCCGAGCGGCCGTCGAGCGGCTTGCCGCGAAGTTGCTCGGGCGACATGAATTCAAGGGTTCCCACGGTCTGGCCGATGGCGGTCAGTGCGGGCGCGTCCTTGCCGCCGTCGCCGGATTTGATCTTGGCGATGCCGAAGTCCAGCACCTTGACGAAATCCTCGCCCTCGCGAATCTCGACCATGATGTTCTCTGGCTTCATGTCGCGATGGACGATACCCTTGGCGTGGGCCTCGCCCAGGGCTTCGGCGACCTGGTCGAGAATGCGCAGGCAGCGGTCGACGGGGATGATGCCCGACGCGCGTTGGATGTCCTGCAGGCTCTGGCCACGTACCAGCTCCATGGCCAGGTAGAGCACGCCGTCTTCGGTCTGATCGAAGTCGTAGATGATGACCGTGTGCGGGTTGCGCAGCTTGGAACAGGCCTCGGCTTCGCGCCGGAAGCGGGCCACGACGGTCGCATCGGACACGCTTTGGGGATGGAGAATCTTCAGCGCGACTGGCCGCTCGGTGGCGACCTGCATGCCTTCAAACACAGCGCCAAAACCGCCTTCTCCTATCTTGCGCTTGACGAAGTAGCGATTGTTCAACGTGCGTCCCTGCAGGCTGTCGAGGGAAACCGCGACCGGCTCGCGCGACATCGGCGGCGGCGTGGGACCGCTGACAGGACCTGAGCGGGCCGACGCCACGGGGATGGGCACCCCCATCGCCGGGCTGGCATGCGGCACTGCTTTGGGCCCGCCGGAAACGCGATCCAAGAGCTCGTCGAGATGGCGTGGCCTTGCCGGCGTTGGCGCCGCCGCGGGCAGCGCGGTTCCGCACACGCCGCAGAAACGGGCCTCCGCATCTGCGGCGGATCTACATTTTGGACACGTGAGTGCAGATGCCATTCGTTAGTGCGGATTGGGGGGAAAGGCTGAATCTGGAATTTTTGGCGCGGGCGAGGGAACTGGCGCGGAAGTGGTGGTCGGCCTCGTCGTGTGGGTGGGTGCGGAAGGCAAATCGGGCGGGCTTGTCTGCTGGAAGGCCAAGAAGATGGCGCCGCCAAGGGCGGCGAGAAGGGTGACCAGCACGAAGGTGAGGAATGGTCGCGATGTGGATTCTTCGGCCGCACGGACGTCGGTGTTGTTTGAGGGTGTCGATGCGGTGGGGCTGACCAGGGTGGTCGGCATGGCGCCAGGGCTGGTGGCCTCGATGGCGTCGACATGAACCGGCACCTCTTCGGTGACCTTCTCCATCGGAGGGTGCAGGACGCGCTTGACCGGCTCGGGATCGTCCGGATCCACGCCCGGGTCGAAAATGGCGAATCCCGGTTCCGCCTTCGCTTCTGGCTCGGGCAGTCCGTCGCCCTCGAAACGGGCGATTACCACGCTGATGTTGTCGGGCCCCTCCCGTTCGAGAGCCTTGCCGATGAGAATTTCGCAGGCCTTCTTGGGATCGGGCTCGGCCAGGAGAACGTCCCTTATCTCGTCGTCGGAAACCGGTCCGTGCAACCCGTCTGACGAAAGCAGTACCACGTCACCCCGACAGAGAAGGACGTGGGACAAGACCACATCGACCTTTTCCTGCACGCCCAAGGCTTGCAGAATGATATTGGCGTGCTCGAAGCTCTTGGCTTCTTCCACGGTCATGGCGCCAGCTTCGATCAGCTGCCAGGCCAGGGATTGGTCCTTGGTGACCTGGACAAACTTGCCCGCCCGCAAAACATAGCAGCGCGAGTCGCCGATCTGGCCGATGAGAAGGGTTCGGTCCACCAGGCCGGCGGCGGTACACGTGGTTCCCATGCCACGCTCGTTTTGATTGATGCGCGATTGGGCGTGGATCTTGTCGTTCGCGTTCTCGATGGCCCGGCGTAGGCTGCGGGCATAGCGCTCGCGCGTGGTCGCGGCGCGGCTCTCTATTTCGCTTGAAATGGAGTCGACGGCCATGGTGGAGGCAACCTCGCCAGCGGCCGCACCGCCCATGCCGTCGCAGACCAGGAAGATGGCTCCCTTGGGGCCAAGCGCGAACTGGAGAGTCTCGTCGGGGGACGACGTCCGCAGACCGGTATCGACGTTGGCCAGCAGGAAGTTGTCCTCGTTGTGTTCGCGGATGAGCCCCACATCGGTCTTGCCGAAGGCGGTAATTCTGATTTCCGAGGAGCTTTCCATCCCGCTAGCCGTCATTCAGCTTGGTGCAGCGTCGTGGCGCTATAGTAACACCAACTTCTCTCTAAACTGGCTCGAAGCGCAAGAGTTCATCGCCGAGCCGGATCATTTGACCTGGGTCCATCACGTGTTGTCCGGTGAGACGGACGTAGGTGCCGTTCGAGCTTCCCTGATCTGAAATCATCGCGCGATCGCCGCGGAATTGCAGTAGCGCGTGTCGACGGGACATGAATTCGTCGTCGGAAAACACGATATCGCCCTGTTCGCGTCCGATGATGAGGTCGCTTCTGGTCAGATGGTAGACGTCGCGGCTGGTTCCTGCCGCCGTGATCTGGCGCAGCCTGCCCCAGGGCGCCTTGAGCGGCGTACCGAACAGAATCATACCGTGCTCGACGGCGGGACGAAGTGTCTTCTCGGCGTCCGGAACCGCCTCGAAACGCAGCACCTGCTTGCCCACCAGGAGGTAGTGGCCATCCTGCAGCTCGGTGGGCACCGTGATGCGGATGTAGACGCCATTGCGATTCTCAAGCGGGGTGATGACGTATTGGCCGGCGCGGAACGTGATGCGCGCATGCCGCTCCGCCAGGTGTTTGTCGTCGAAACGCAAATCGCCCTCGGTGCGACCGATGTCGATCTGCTCGCCCATGATGGCGTAGGATTCCCCGTCGGTACCATCCCGGCGCACCGCAACCAGGCGCGCGCCGCCGGCCTTGTTTGCCGCGGCCAAGGAGGGGCGGGCGGCCACGGCGAGCGCAAGAGCTGCCGAGGCATCGGCGCTCATGGGCGTGGTGTGCCCCAGCCTCCTGCCGCAGGCGAAGCAGAAATTGGTGTCGAGCGGATTGCGGTTGCCACAGCCCGAGCAGATAAGAGCGGAACCCGCACCCGACGCGTTTGCGATGGGTGCGCCGCAACGCTGGCAGAAGGCTGAACCATCCGCGACCACGCTACCGCACTGAAAGCAGGTCAACATCTTGAATCAGTTTCGCAGGCTATCCCAACTTTGACCCGCAGGGGGCGAGAAGGGGAAAGATTGGGCATAGACCCAAGAAGCATTGCAAGGCGGTCCATCCTCTACTAAAAGTCTGGCGGCAGCATCACCGCCTTTCCGGGATCGGTTACCCGGCCATTCACCGTGTCTTTATACTTATCAGCGATTTCGGAGAGCGTCAATTTCGCGCGGCGGTTAGCCCCGATGCGGAAGGTCGAGCGTTGTCGTATGCGTGGTCCTATCCGTGGATGCGGGCGAGCCGCCCTGCTCGCGCTCGCCGGGCTGTTGGTTGCGTCTTGCGGCCCCTTGATAGAGAAGGCACCGTTTGCGGTTCGACCCGATACCTTGCAGCCCGGGGATTTGCTGGGTCCGTTCGATGGCATCATCGTCGACGCGGAAACCGAACGGCCGATTGCGTCGGCGACGGTTTCCGGGTCATGGGCATTCGAGCGAGGCATTGGCTTGCGTGGTCCGGCGGGCATCCGCGAATTCAACCTGGAGACCAGTGCGGACGGACGTTACCAGATCCCGCGGCCGGACGATCTGGCGACCGGCGGATCGATGCACCTGCGCCGCTTCACACTCATCGCCTACCGGCGCGGCTACGTCGGCTATCGTAGTGATTTCAAGTTTGGTAGCGACGACGTTCGTCACGACTTCAGCCAGCACGTGAACAAGATCCGGCTCGAAAAGTGGCAAACCACCATGGAACATCGGCGGCATCTCGCCTTTCTGGGCGGGGGACAGGCCATCGCCAAGGCCGCCGGGTGGGAGGCTCAGCCCGCAAGCCTCGAATACGAAGGCCTGTCCGCCCCACACATCGCGGAGCCGCAGAGCGAGAGTGCTGCTGTCGCCTCCGAGAAGGCCCTAGACGTCTCGCCGCTGCTGTCGGTGGAAGAGGTTCGCGGCGTGACCGGATTCGCGGGCGAGTTCGAGGTTGGCCGGTTGACCGACCGCGTGCGCAGCGATGTCTACGATAGCCGACACTTCAAGGCCAAGGGCAAGTCCGAAGCATTCGACGTTGGCGTGCGCGTGTGGGCGCTCGGCCCGGCGGCGGCCGAGGCGCAGTTCGGGAAGCTGACGACCGAGTTGCCTGCCGCGATCGCGACCGAGGAGATCGGCGATCGGTCGCTGCGTGCGCGCGGCGGCGACGTGCTAGGTCTGGCTTTCTTGCTGCGGGAAAAGGGCCTTGTCGTCCAGATCAGCTGCGGCACGTCCCAGTGTACCGAGCCGGGCATGGTGCTTCGTCTCGCGAAATTGGTCGAGAGCCACGTGGGCGAATTGCGCTCGACCGTCGAGGGCAGCATTCGAAAAGACGCCCCTGTCAAGACGCCGGCCGAAACCGAGGGCAAGCCATGACGTTGCGACAACTGCTAGCCCCCGTGGTGCTCGCCGGCCTCGTGCTGCTGCCGGCGAAGAGGGCGCTGGCCTGGGATCCCGCGACCACGCACGCAGGACTAACCGAACGAGCCCTGGAGGCTTCGAAGTTCCACGCCACACTTGCGCATCAACTCGGCCGAGCACTGGGCAGCCTGGAGCCCTTGCACCTCGACGTGAACACGCTCGATGCCGACGTAGGGCGGGAATTGAAAGCTCGGCTGGACGCTCTTGATTCCGCGGGTGGCTATCGCCCGAGTGCCGAAGGCATCGCCACCGCGTCGGCATGGGTGCGGGCGGGCGCGGTGCTTGCAAAGACGCCGCCCGAACGCGGGCGCCACCATTTCTTCGAGCCCAAGACGCGCACCGGTCTGGACGACGGTCCTGGACTCTCCGGCACGGTACACGCGGCGCGTTTGACCTTCGACGACGGCGCAACGGTGCGCGACAGCGCCACCGGCTTGGCCTTCGATCTCGAAGGCATGCCCGCGCTCGATTGGCTGCGCTCGCCGCGCAACGACCTCGGCCTAGGCGCGTTTTTCGACAACTGGGTACTTGCCGTGAGCGCGCCGCAAGCCGTTCAGCGCGAGACCGCTCTTGCACGCGCCCTGCTGGCGCTGGGCGGGGCCTTGTCCCTTCTCGAGGATGCCGGCCAGCCCGCCTTCGTTCGCAACGACTTCCGCGGCGAATTTCTGACGCAAGACTCGGGCTCCGCGCTCGAGCGATTCGTGGCGGATCGCTACGGCTCGGTGGGGCTTCCGCCCGCGACGGCGCCGGTTTCGCGGCCCGACTTGGATAGCTACTTCGTTGCCGCGGATGGAAATGGGCTCGCGCAGGCCACCCAGCGTCGATTCTTTTCGCCCGGTACCTTGCCGCAGGACTTCCACTGCGATCCCAAGCAGACATCCTCGGAGCTGGCCAACGTGGCGAATCGATCCTTGCGTTTTCCCGAGCCCACGGTGACGCCACTCGATGTCCGCCACGCCGGCCGTACGCACTACGTGGTGCGCGAGGGGACGCGTATGCTTGCCTATCAGCGCAACGGGGATAAGTTGCACTTCTTCCTCGACCAGGCTGTCCAGGAAGATCTCGCCCGACGGTGGCTGCCCGAGGTAGAGGCCTACGCAGCCGGTATGATCGATCATTTGTTGCGGGCCAAGCTTCAGATTGTCGTTGCCGAGAACAAGGCCGAGGTAACCCTCACAGGCACGTTCGCTCCTGTCGAACCCGGCGCCATGTTGCACGTCTATTGCGAAGACGAGGCGGGCGTGCGAACCGAACTCGCGAGCCGGTCCATGGGCGGCGAACCATCGGCGTCATTCGTCGTTCCCGGGGGCACGCGCAAGGTCGCGGTCTATGTGCGTGGGCGAGATGGCGCGGGCGGCTTCGTCGGCGCCGCAGAAGCGCGCGTTCCATAGCTCCCGCCTCAATGCGCCCCATTGGGGCGGAATTGGATCCCTTCGCGTAGAGTTCGTCAGCTGGGGTACACACCTGTTTTGGTCTGGTTTTCCGGACGCAGGGCGCGGCGAGCGGTTGCGAAATGGATCGCGCTTGTTTCTGTTCGTTGCCGATCGTACACAACAACGCTCGCTCGTAAAAACCTGCCGATCTGGCCTCGTCATGCCTGGATTTGCGTGCCACACTTTCGCTTTCGTTTCGGCCGGAGTCTGGTTGGCTTGTGTTGCGGAATTCACGTGCGGTTCGTTCACTGGAATGAAACACAGCTGTTTCGGAAACGCATCCGAGGCTGTGACTTTCGTTCGTTACTATTCGAGTGTGGAAGAAAAGAGGGAGGCGAACATGACGGATCCATCTCTGACGACAGACGAGCAGAGGGTGAATGCGATGCCCAACAATATCTGGGCTTTCCCAGACGATGATGACGATGAAGACGATGCCGACTACACCGACGACGACGACATCCCCGAAGTAGGGCAAAGGGGACGCTGGTTGTCGCGACCCGATTTCGGCTCGCCCGAGTGGTGGTCCCGGACCTGATTCGGATCCTAGACGGAGATCCCACTCACCTCAAGGGCTCCCACGCTGTCGCGCTACTGTCCGTTCAGGATCTCGGTCGGGATCGAGCTTCCCGCCGATGAAAGCTTGGTGGCAAGCGCGGAGCGAGCCCCGGTCACGGTGAAGGAGCTCGCGTTGTCGTCGCCCGGAATCCAGGTAAAGAGCGCGTGCGCCGAGAGTTGTCCATCGAGGCTGGACTTGGGTTCCGCCATCTCCACGATCTTCAAGGCGCCGTCCGACAAGACCGAGGCCTGGACGATCAAGTCCACGCTGGAGGCGACGATGTCCGCACCAATCGTGGCGACAGCGCCTTGTGTGCTACTCAGCAATTGCATGCGGTGAAGGGCATCGTTGGCCGATCGGGCGACGATGGCCAGGATGGCACCCTCCAGGCCCAAATTGCACTCGCCCAGCACTTCTCCTGCCAGAGAGCTGTGTTTCGCGTCCACGATGAGATACTCGGGCTGCATTGCGACAGCGGCCGTGACCAAGTCAGCGGCTTGCTCTTCCGGCTGCAATTTGATCCACGAGGTCGCGCTCGCGGGTGGGGCAATCGAGTCGGAGAGCAGGGCGACCCTGGCGACCCTGTCGACAGACCAAAGGATGGCGCGCAGCAAGCTATCGCACGCCGCGCGGTCGCCGGAGACCAAGATGTTCTGCCGAGTTGCGACGCACGCGTCGAGGACCAAGCGCATTTCCGGGGAAATGACGTGGTCCTCGACCAGATCGTCGATGGTCTTGCCGCCAGCGACGGGCCGGCGGATGGCCACGCATAGGCGGTCGGCCACGGGCGGAAAAATGGCAGCGATGCGCATCCCGTCGGGCAAGGTGGTGTTGACGGCCGAAGCGTCGGGGGCCGGCTTGGGCGAACCCTTGTTCGCTAGCTTTCGAATCACGGTCGCCAGCGTGGCCAAGTCCGAAGCCGGAACAGATGCCGACTCGCGGCGGCCGTTGCGCTGGATTTCGGCCTGGTTCGTCCCCGTGAAGAAGGCAGCGGTGACGCCATCGCTTTCGAGCAGATGGGTCAGCCATTCAGGAACGTCGCGGTCGAGCAGCCGCGACCCGTGCTTGGCCGTGGGGACCGCCTTGGCCTTGGGCTTGGAGGACTCCGAAGCCTTGTGCGATGACTGGGGGTCCTCGGTTCCCGAAAATGTGAGAACGTCCTTGGGATCGGGCGGCGAATCAGTCTGGGAATCGTAACCGTCAGCGACGGCCGCCGAGGGCTCCGGAGGTTCGTTGTCCTCCATGTCCAGGGGGTGCGCTGGCGCTGGCGTTTCGGTGCCCGAGCCGAATGGGGAATCGACATCGGCATGGGGAGCTGAGTGTTGCAGAGCGGGCTTGAGGGGCGGAACCGGAAAATGGGGATGGGGCATGCCGAGCGAGTCGTCCTCGTCATCGAGGTCGATGTCCGACGGTCCCGATGGGGGAGGGAATGGGTCGGAGATAGACGGAACGACCTTGATTTCTCGCCTTGGCGGCGCGGGTGGCGGGGGCGGCGGGAGAGGGCCGCGGGCGGAGGGTGGCGGCGCTGGTGGCACGGCCGGAATCTTGGGAGCCGAGCCCGGCGCGTCGTCGAAGATGCTGCTACCACGGGCCGCGGGCGGCGGGGGCGGGGGACGACGCGGGATCGCCGAGCCCAACGAGCCGGCTTCGGGCGGTCCAGGCCGCATGGTTTCCATCGAGGACGCGAGCGAAGTCAGGCGAATGATGAAATCCCCGACAAAGACCTTGTCGCTGAGGACGACTGGCGTGGGCTCGACAATCTTCCGCCCATTGACGTAGGTACCATTCGTGCTGCGCAGATCCTCCACGAGGATCTCTCCGCCGTGCACGAACAAGCGGCAGTGGTGCTTGGAGACGTTGCCTTTGGGCAAAACAATGTCATTGCCCCGAACTCGACCGACGGTAACTTCCTCTTTGTCGAAGCTGAGTTCGTTGGTGCTTCCACCCTTCTCGGTCAGCGACAGGTTCACCATGCCCGAACGCTAAGCAAAAACCGGCGCCTTGTCCACTTGCTCGTCGAGGAATTGTCAAGGTGCGTGGCTGGCGAGGCCGATTGTCCGAACGTCACTTTCCCTGATTTTCCATCCGTGGTGGAATATCCTATGCGCGCGTCCGAGGTTGAACCGCGCGGACAAGCAAGCAAGCAAGCAAGCAAGATCGACAAGAAGGAGCCCGGATGCCACACCTGCGAAACACCATGCTCGGAACCGCCGCGTTTGCCCTGGCAGTATTGGCATTCTCCCCGTCCGCTCTCGCGGCTGGTGAAAAGCCAAAGTATTACTTTAAAATTTCTAACATAATATCTCAAGATACAAAGGTTATTCCTCTTGCCAAGGAACTCCTGGAAAAAGAAGTGGCGACGCGTCCGGAGTTCACCATGGATCTCGGTGGGGCGCAGAGCGAGGACGCCCAGATCGCCGAGATCCGCAAACAGGGCATGCAAGGCTTCCAGGTGTCGTTGCGTATCGCTAGCCTCAAGAAGGACATCAAGCCACCCGCGCCGGGTCATCGTGACCAGCAAATGTCCATCGAGGTGAAGCTGAGTATCTTCGGCCACACATTACCGGGTCACAAATTGCTCTTCACGGGCGACGGTGACGCATCCTTGATGGGCGAGTTCTCCGAGCGACTCAAGGACAAGGAAGAGGAGACCTTCATGCGAACGGCCCTGGCAAGCGCCATCAAGCAGGCGGTGAGCACAGCCGTTGCCAAGCTGACTACCACCACCTTGGAGGACAAACGGTCCGGCAAGGGATCCAAGGGCAAGAAGGGCAAAGCCAACCCATAGGAGCGAAGCCATGCGCAGGACGTATGCCTGGGGTTCTTGCCTGTCGCTGGTCTTGCTGCTCGGCGGCCTGGGGCTTGGCTGCAAGAAGAGTGCGCCACCCATGCCGGTGCGGTCCGCGCAGGATGAGTTGCCCAAGCTGGAGGTGAGCAAGGACAGCCCGGTTCTCTACACCTATGTCGACGCCAAGGGAACCTTCACCACCACGGACAAGGCCGAAGATGTTCCCCAGAATGCGCGACGGTTGGTTCGCGTGGTCGATCCATCAAAAGCGACGGGCGACAAGCAGGATGCAACGCGCGTGTACGTCGTCGACCTCGGTGACCTGCTGAACGCGGGCAAGGCCACGGCGCGGGTGCTCTCGCGCGAGGCCTTCGAAACCGGCGCGTTGGCGCAACTGCCACCGGGCGAATCGAGTCTGATGTCGGGTCCGCACGGACCGCCCTTGCCAGACCTGCTCGCTGGCGGTGTTGACGGCGGCATGGCGGGACCGCTTGGACCACCCGTGGTCATCCTGTATGGCACGCCCTGGTGCGGGGCCTGCAAGGCTGCGAAACAGTATCTGGCGGGCAAACACATCCCGTACGCCTACAAGGACATCGAGAACGATCCGGCGGCCGCTCGCGAGTTGCAGGCCAAGGCATCCAAGATGGGGATCCCGACCGACCGAGTACCTATCCTCGACGTGCGTGGGCGACTGCTTTTGGGATTCGACCGCGCCCGCCTGGACGCCATGCTCGGTGACGCGACGTGATCCTGAAGCTTCACCACAGAGACGCAGAGAGCACGGAGGCCTGAAAAAGAAGGGGTTTCCGGATCTGGATCCTAGATTCTTCTAGCCCTTCCGCCTCTGCGCTCTATGCGCCTCTGTGGTGAACTTCTCTTACTACTTGCGGGAGGCGCCATGACGTGGCTAGCTTCGCCTGCCATGGAAATCGGTCCCCTTCGCGAACGTGCTAACAAGCTGTCTGGCCGCCTCGAGATCCTCCGGGGGCATCTTTGACATCGCCGGCAAGAAATCTCGCATAGGCGAGCTCGAAGTCGAGGCTAGCCAACCCGACTTCTGGCTCTCGAATGACCGCGCGCAAGCCACCTTGCGCGAGCAAGCCCGCTTGAAGGCTGCCGTGGATGCTTTTGAGACGCAGCTCAAGGCGGTGGAGGACGCTCGCGTGCTCATCGATCTGGCGGACGAGGCTAAGGACGAGCCCACCGCGGTCGAGGCCAACGCCACGCTGACTGGGGCGGAAGATGCCGTCAGCAAGATGGAGTTCGCGCGCATGCTGTCCGGTCCCTACGATCAGCAAGGTGCACTGCTTTCCATCAACGCCGGCGCTGGCGGCACCGAATCGCAGGACTGGGCCGAAATGCTCCAGCGCATGTACATGCGTTGGTGCGTGCGCCGTGGCTACAAGTGCGAAATCCTAGACTTGCAGCCAGGCGACGAGGCCGGCATCAAGAGCGTCACGCTCGGCATCACCGGCGAATGGGCCTACGGCTACCTGCGCGCGGAAAACGGTGTGCACCGGCTGGTACGCATTTCGCCCTTTGATTCGCAGGCGCGGCGGCACACCTCGTTCGCCAGCGTGTTCATCTATCCGGATATCGACGAGACCATCAAGCTCGACATCGACGAGAAAGACCTGCGCATCGACGTCATGCGCTCGGGCGGCGCCGGGGGCCAGCACGTCAACAAGACCGAATCCGCCGTGCGTATCACGCACATCCCCACCGGCATCGCCGTGCACTGCCAGCAAGAACGGTCCCAGCACAAGAACCGCGCGGTCGCCATGCGAATCCTGCGCTCCAAGCTGCTTGAGGTGGAAGAGAAAAAGCAGGAAGAGAAGATGGGCGGCCTTCACGCCCAGAAGAAAGCTATCGAATGGGGCAACCAGATTCGTTCGTATGTTCTCGCGCCCTATCGGCTGGTGTCGGACCATCGAACCGGGCTGAAGGTTGGCAAAGTGGACGATGTTCTGGACGGAGATCTCGACCAGTTCATGGTCGCAATGCTGCTGGTCCTTGCCGGCGATCCGTCAGCTACCCCACAGTCCAGCAGCGATGATCTCGATGAGAAAGACCTATGATCCCCTGTGGACAAGTTTGCGAAGACTCCATGTTTTCGCGAGGTTGTCCGACGTCACTCTGTGGACGAATCGTGGAGAAAGACTAACCCATGTCCGATGAACGAGAGCTGATCGCCGACCGCGAGCGCAAAGTCAACGAGCTTCGCCAAGCCGGCCAGAACCCCTACGCCAACGGGTTTTCGCCTGCGCACACGGCGCACGACGTGCACGCCTGGTTCGCCGCCGGCAACGTGCCTGGCGCCAATCCGCTGACCGACGAACCCAAGGCCGCCAGGTTCTCCGTCGCGGGGCGCATCGTGGCCCTGCGCAGTTTTGGCAAAGCCGCCTTCGCCAAGGTGCGCGACCGCTCGGGCGAGATCCAGGTGTGGGTCAAGCAGGATGCCGTGGGTGAGAAGGCGTTCGGCTTGTGGCGATCGATGGAACGCGGCGATTTCATCGGCGCTATCGGACCTGCGGTAATCACCAAGACCGGCGAGCACACCATTCTGGCGGAACAGCTGCACGTGCTGACCAAGGCCACGCGCCCCTTGCCCGAGAAGTGGCACGGACTGCAGGACATGGAGATCCGCTACCGCCAGCGCTATGTCGACCTTGTTGCCAATCCCGAAGTGCGTGAGGTCTTCCTCAAGCGCACGGCCATCATCAAGCACCTGCGCCGGTTCCTCGATGCACGCGATTTCGTCGAGGTGGAAACCCCGTCCATGCACACCATTCTCGGGGGGGCGGCGGCGCGGCCGTTCCGCACCCACCACAATGCCCTCGACATGGATCTCACCATGCGCATTGCGCCCGAGCTGCACCTCAAGCGTCTGGTGGTAGGTGGCTTCGACCGGGTCTACGAGATCGGCCGCAACTTCCGCAACGAGGGGCTGTCACGCCAACACAACCCCGAATTCACCATGCTGGAGTTCTACCAGGCCTACGCAACCTACGAAGACCTGATGAACCTCACGCAAGAGCTGTTCGCCGAGCTGGCGCGCGAGATCTGCGGCGGAACGATCATCAGCTACGGTGGAACGCAGGTCGATCTCGGTGGTTTCGAGCGTATTCCCATGAAAGACGCCATCGTCATGGCGGTGGGAAAGGGGATCCTGCCCGCAGGCCTTGAACGGCCCATGCTCGATGACGAGGCCGCGCTGCTCAAGTGGATTTCCGACTCGGGCGCGAGCGAACGCAAGGACGAGCTGGCCGCGGTGTTGCGCAAGTGCGAATCCCACGGCCACCGCGTGGGCGCGCTGTTCGACTACGGCGGCGAGCTGGCCTTGCCCCCCGAAAAACCCGTGTTCGTGGTCGAGTACCCGGCCGAGACCTCGCCGCTGTCCCGGCGCAACGACGCAGATCCGACCAAGGTCGATCGCTTCGAGCTGTTTATCGTCGGCCGCGAGCATGCCAACGCCTTTTCCGAGCTGAACGATCCCGCGGATCAGCGCGCGCGCTTCCAGCGCCAAGTCGAGGCCAAGGCCAAGGGCGCCGAGGAAACCATGGACTACGACGAGGACTACTGCCGCGCCCTGGAATACGGGCTTCCGCCCACGGCGGGCGAGGGCATCGGCGTCGACCGACTGGTCATGCTGCTGACCGATCAAGCCTCCATTCGCGACGTCATCCTGTTCCCGCTCATGAGGCCGGAATGAGCTTCCCTTCCGACGGACGTTCTCGATGACTGGCCTCGGCTTCGAATGGTTCGTGGCCTGGCGGCACCTGCGCGATCCCGAGCGTCGCTCGCGCCGGGCCATCGCGCTCAAGGTCGGCCTGGTGATCGTCGTGCTGGCCGTCGCGGATCTGGTGTACGTCAAGATCCATGGCACGCCCATGCGTGATCCCAGCGGGTTCTTCACCGCGCGCCCTGATCCGCTTTATGAATGGCTGCGCATCGGAGGCGTGATTGCCGTGATCGTGGGCGGAATCATTACCTTCCTGGGCCTTCTACTGGCCAGCTTCACCGTGTTCACCGCGTTCTCGGTCTTTGGCGTGTTCCTGGGAACTTCTGCGCCCATCCTGGCCTTGTCGGTGATGTCGGGATTCGAAGCCGATCTGAAGGGCAAGATTCGCGGCGCCAAGGCCGACGTGGTCGTGACCATTCCGGACGATCGCCCGTTCCTCGAATGGCAAGACGCACGCAAGCGAGTTTTGTCCGTGCCTGGCGTGCTGGCTGCCACGCCATTCCTCGAAGCCGAGGTCATGGTTCGTTCCGGGGCGTCGCCGGCCGGGATCGTGTTGCGCGGAATCGACCCGGCCTCGGCCGCCTCGGTCCTGGATCTGGCGCACACGACGCGCGAATGCAACATCGACGATCTGGCACATCCCGAGCGCGTGGAGCTCGATCCACTGACGCCCGAGAATCAGAAGGACGCGCCCACCATTATCCTCGGCGAAGAGCTGTACATGCGGACCTTGCGCGTGTTTCCGGGCAGTCTGGTGGACGTGGTGTGCCCGCTGTGCAAGATGGGGCCATCGGGGCCCATGCCTGGGCTCAAGGGATTCCGTGTGGCGGGACATTTTTACAGCGGCATGTACGAGTTCGATTCCAAGCTGGCCTACGTCGCGCTCGCGGAAGCGCAAGCCTTCCTGCGCATGCCCGGCGAGGTGACCGGCATCGACGTGCGCACCCGCGACCCCGACGATGCCCCGCGTGTCGCCGCCGCCATCCAAGCCACGCTTGGCAGCGGCTACGAGGCGCAATCCTGGGAGGAGCTCAACAAGGGCCTCTTCATGGCCCTGCGCCTGGAAAAGATCGCCATGTTCGTGGTACTCACCTTCATTGCCTTGGTTGCCTCGTTTTCCATCGTTTCGACGCTCATCATGATGGCGACCGAGAAGGCACGCGAGGTGGCCATCCTCAAGGCCATGGGGGCCGAGGATGGCGCCGTCCAGCGGGTGTTCGTGGCCGAGGGGCTCTACATTGGGCTCATTGGCCTTTGATGGGCGTCGCCGCGGGAATCGCGGGCTGCTTGCTCATCAAGCGCTATGGTCTGCCTCTGCCCGCGGACGTCTACTACATCACGCAGCTGCCGGTAGTGATGCGTGTGGGCGAAATCGCCATCGTGGCCGCCTCGGCCTTGGTCCTGTGCTTTCTCGCCACCCTCTATCCAGCCTGGCTGGCAGCGCGCATGCGGCCCGTCGACGGATTGCGATACGAGTAGACATGCCATTCCCTGCGTTGACAGCGGAGGAGCCCGTCGGTACGGTGCGAATCGCAATGGGTTCGTCAGAATCGCCAGCACCAGCCAAGCCGAGCCGCCAGGAGCGGAGGGGCGCGCGTGGTCGTGCACGATCTGTGGAAGGTCTTCGACCACGGCGGTCGCCGCATCGAGGTCTTGCGCGGGATCGACCTGAACCTGGAGCCGGGCGCCCTGGTGTCCATCGTCGGAGCCTCGGGCGTAGGCAAGTCGACCCTGCTGCATCTGCTTGGAACCCTCGACGAGCCCAGCAAGGGCAGCATCGCCTTCGACGGCGTCGACGTCACCTCGCTGGCGCCGGGGAAGCTGGCCAACTTTCGCAACCAATCCATCGGTTTCGTGTTCCAGTTTCACCATCTCTTGCCCGAGTTCACCGCGCTTGAAAATGTCATGATGCCGGGCCTTATCGCCAGGCTTGCGCGCAAGGAGTGCGCCGAAAAGGCCGAGGCCATGCTGGTGCGGGTGGGGCTGGAGGAGCGGCTTTCGCACCGGCCGGGCGAGCTTTCCGGCGGCGAGCAACAGCGGGTCGCCTTGGCGCGGGCGCTGGTGCTTTCGCCTCGGCTTCTGCTCGGCGACGAGCCGACGGGAAACCTGGACACCAAGACCGGGCAGGCCATGCACGACCTGTTCTTCGAGCTCAACCGCGAGCTGGGCATGACGCTGCTTTTAGTGACCCACAACAACGAGCTGGCTGGCCGCGCCTATCGCAAGTTGCGCATGATCGACGGCCAGGTGGTGGAGGAAACGTGAAGCGAAGGCTGTTGGTCGTATCTTCCCTTTGCCTCCTCGTGGCTTCGGCCGTGACGCGCGCCGGGCGAGCCGGGGATGATGATGACGAAGCCCGCGCGCCCGCGCGCCTGCGCGCCCCCGACCTTTCCCCGACCGAGAAGGCGCCAGCGCGTATCGCCTTGCCCAAGCTGGACGTCATTCGCATCCACTTCCGCGGCAATCGCAAAGTCGAGGACGACGCCCTCAAGGTCAATCTCAAGCTCAAGCCCGGCATGGTCCTCAGCAAGGAGCTGCTCCAAGAGGACGTGCGCACCATCTGGCGCCTGGGCTACTTCGAAGATGTGCAGGTCGAGACCGCCGAGGCCGAGGGCGGTCTGGTGGTGACCTTCGTGCTCAAGGAAAAACCGGCCATCCGCAAGATCTACGTCTCGGGCCACGACGAGGTCGGGCTGAGCAAGATCAACGAGGTGCTCGACCTCAAGAAGGAGCAAGTCCTGGACCTGTCCAAGGTCAAGAAGAACGTCGAGAAGATTCGCGAGCTGTACTTACAGCGCGGTTTCTACATGGCCGAGGTCGAGTACGAGCTTCACCGCGACAGCCCGGGCGAGGTCGACGTGTACTTCCGCGTGCACGAGAACAGCAAGGTCGAGATCCGGCGCGTAAACTTCACCGGCAACAAGGCCGTCACCGACGCCGAGCTGCGCGGCGTGATGCTGACCCAACCCGGCGACATCTTCTCGGCACTGACCTCGTCGGGAACCTACCGCGAAGATGTTTTCCAGCGCGACATCATGCTCATCCAGAGCTACTACTTCGATCGCGGCTACATCAACGTCAAAGTCGGCGATCCGCGCATGGAGCTGTCGTCCGATCGCCGCTCGATGTACATCACGGTCGCCATCGAGGAGGGACAGCAATTTCGCATCGGCGTGCTCGACGTGAAGGGCGAGCTGCTCGACAGCCGCGAAGCTTATCTCCAGCGGCTGCAAGCCAAGCCCGGCGACGTGTTCAACCGCACCCAGGTCGCGCAGGACGTGCAGAACATCGCCGATCTTTACAAGGACAAGGGCTACGCCTACGTTAACTCGACGCCCGAAACTCGCGTCGACGACAAGAAGCGCATCGTCGACCTCAGCTTCGATATTCAGAAGGGACCGCTGGTCAATTTCGAGCGCATCACCATCCGCGGCAACAGCAAGACGCGCGACAAGGTCATTCGGCGCGAGATGCGCATTTACGAGGGCGAGCAGTTCAGCCAACACGGGATCGACTACTCCAAACGCCGGGTCAACGCGCTCGGTTTCTTCGACAAGGTCGAGGTGACGACCAAGCGCGGATCCAGCGACGACACCATGGAGGTGAACGTCGAAGTGGGCGAGCGGCAGACCGGCGCCTTCCAGATCGGCGCGGGTTTTTCGTCCGTCGAATCGTTCATCTTCCAGGCGCAGATCTCGCAGAACAATCTGCTCGGGCGCGGCACGTCCGCCACCCTGCAAGCGCAGGTGTCCGGGCTCCGGCAGCTCTATATGTTCCAGTACGAAGATCCCTATTTCTTCGACACCAACTGGACCTTCGGCTTCAACCTGTTCAACCAGCAGCGCTACTACCTGGGCTTTACGCGCAAGGCGACCGGAGGCAGCCTGACCTGGGGTTACATGCTGGCCGACAATCTGCGCATGTTCTTGACCTACACGTTGCAGGACGTCGGGGTCGCTACCTCGGGGCGCAGCAATCTGTTCACCGGCGGCCAGCGTAGTCCGCTCCCTGCCGGATCGCTCGCAAACTTGCTTCACTCGGGCATCCTGTCCTCTTGGCGAGTCTCGATCGCCCACGATACGCGCGACGACCGCATGTTTCCGCATCGTGGCTGGTACAACACGGCCTCTGCGGAATTTGCCGAACCGGCCTTTTTCTCGCAAAGCCAGTTCACGCGCTACGAGGGAGCGCTACGCTATTACTACCCGTTGCCGATAGGGATGACCTTGCGCCTCAAGGCCGAAGGCGGCCTCATCACCAGTCGCGATCCCCAGGGCGTGCCCATCTTCGAACGCTACTTCGTGGGCGGCATCTACGACATTCGCGGATTTGCCCTCTACTCGCTTGGCCCCAAGATTCGCGTTCCGAGCACGCAAGATCCCGATGCCGCGCTCAAGACGTTCTCGGTCGGTGGCAACCTGCGCACGCTGGGCAAAGCGGAAATCGAGATACCCATTTTCGACAAGATGGGCATTCGCGGGGTTGTGTTCACCGACGTCGGCAACGCCTACAACCTAGAAGACCAGTATTGCCGGCTCAAGCCCGCATGGGCCGACGTATCGGTAGATCCCTGTGTGAAGTTCTCCTTCACCAGCCTGCGCAGCAGCTGGGGCTTCGGATTCCGCTGGTTCTCGCCCATCGGCCCCTTGCGCTTCGAATGGGGCATCCCATTCCACACCTTGCCCGGCGAAGACAGTATTGTCTTCGAATTCACCATCGGTAACGAACTCTAGGGAAAGGTGCTATTGGGGCACGGAGGCGACGACGGCCGACGATCTGGGACGCTGGCGGCGTCGGGGCTGCGCTTCCGGTCCTCAAGTACATGAGTACATTCCGGTCCGGTTCTCGCCCCTCCTTGCCAGCGTCCCAGCTTGTCGGCCGGATGCTA
>CAVRSU010000025.1:0-35901 GCA_963723955.1 uncultured delta proteobacterium | reverse complement strand
TTAAGCGCGAGCCCTAACGCCCGGGGTGCCCACCTCAACGACCGGCAGCCGGCGTGTCGAGGGTGCGCAGCGATCCACCCCAGGACGCTGCGCATGGTCCGTCAGTATGCTCCCCGCCCTAACAACACCGCCCGCAGCGTCTTCCACAGCACCGACACATCGAGCAACACCGACCAGTTCTCAACGTACTGGAGGTCAAGGCGTACGGTCTCCTCCCATGAGAGATCGGAACGACCACTCACCTGCCACAACCCGGTGATGCCGGGCTTGACCAGGAGACGGCGCCGACGGAGGTCGCCTGGGTAGCGGTCGACCTCGGAGCGCAGGGGTGGGCGAGGACCCACCAGCGACATCGAGCCAGTGAGGACGTTCCAGATCTGGGGCAGCTCGTCAAGCGAGTAGCGACGGAGGAAACGCCCCACCGGGGTGACTCGCGGATCGCGACGAATCTTGAAGAGGACACCCACGTGCTCATTCAAGTCGACGAGATCATCCTGAAGACGATCCGATCCCTGGTACATCGTCCGGAACTTCAGCACCGTGAAATCGCGGCCGTGGAGGCCGACACGACGCTGGCGGAAGAGCGCCGGTCCAGGGCTGGTGGCGTAGACAGCGATCATGATCACCGCAAACAGCGGAGCGAGAGCAACGCTGAGGAGGGTCGCGCCGACTTGGTCGATGCCTGCCTTGAGCACCCAGGTGGACCCGGTGAACTCCGCCTCCTTGACATGGAGGAGGGGCAGCCCACCGACAGGGTGGACGAGCAGTCGGGGACCGGCCAGCTCCGTCACCCCCGGAGCGACAAGGAGCCGGATCCCGGTGCCTTCCAGGCTCCATGAGAGGCGGCGCAGATCGCTGCCCGTCATCATCGCCGACGCGGACACCGCGATGGTGTCGGCATCGACTCGCTGCGCCGCCCAGATCATGTCGTCCACTGTGCTCGCTGCCGACGAGGCCGCAGCACCGGTCGAACCCTCAGGGCTCTCACCGGGACATACGCCGACAACCCTCAGCCCCGCGTGGGGGAGGCGGGCGATGTGGTTGACCAACCCCTCCGCCTCCGATCCGGATCCGACCACCATGACCCGGTGGAGAGCGCCCCCGACCCGGATCCGGCGACGGAGCATCAGCCGCCCCACCAGATGCACAGCCAGACTGAAGACGATCAGCGCGGTCACGGTCGAGGCGGTGACCTCGCGTGACAGGTCGCTGCGGGTGAGGTAGGACGCGCAGACGATGGTCGTCAGCATCCAGAGCCCGGCGTTGGTGATGCGGCCGAATTCGGCCGCACCGCTGCCCAGGTGGCGGTCCTTGTAGACACCGGTCGTCATCAGCAGCGTCAGCCAGACCACCGGCCCGGCGATCACGAGGATGACGTACGGCGCCCCTGGACCGAGTGGTTCATGAACACCAAAGCGCCCGAGGACCGCGAACAGGACGGCGACGATGCCCGCCGTGAGATCGCTGGCGACGAGGCCCCATCGCCAGCGCTGCACCGAGATCCGGGTAGCGAAGCTCGCCGCCAGCGGGAGCGACGGCACCGAACTGACCCCACCGGTGTGCGGTGATCGTGCCGCAACTCCAGTGAGACCAATGTCCCCCTCCTTGAGCATGCTCTCATCGTGATCGCCACCGTTCCCTGACGCGATAGGAGATTCCCGCGGCGACCTGGATCGTCCCCCCGCTTGCTGGGCCGCAGGGCCCCCACGATTGGCCGCGCCAGCAGGTCTTCCGGTAACATCGCAACGATCGATGCGCTTGGCGTTGGGTCATGGTCATCTATTACATACCGTAACTTTGAACCATCGCGATCGCACTCACCCCGCCGAACCCTGGGGGGAAGGATCCTGGCGCGATCGGCCCGGCCATGAGGTCGAATCGCCCAAGCATCGGGTGAAGGAGTTCTGATGGGTGAGCGCTCGCTTCATTCCGGTCTCCAAAGGTCACGGCAAACCCCGACGACAGGACACCTCGACATGTCCTAGGCTTGTCATGGCATATAGGCCCTTCAGCACCTGGGCTATGGGTCGCTGGAAGGGACAGAAGTCCTCGCCGAGGGAGGGTGCGGAAGCCAATGTCGGGGGGAGCCATCGTGACCGCCGCAACGTGTCCTGACGACGACGTGGCGCTGCTGGCAGCGCACCGGCAGGGCGACCAGGGCGCCTTCGCCCGGCTGGTGGTCCGCTATCAGGCCCGCCTGCGAGGGATGTGCTGGAACTACCTCCACGATTCCGAGATGGTGGAGGACGTGCTCCAGGACACCTTCTGCCATGTGCTCGAGCGCACCCCCAACGCCACTGACAGCTTCAATGTCAGCGCGCTGGGTCCACCGCATCGCCGCCAACCTCTGCATCGATGAGCTGAGACGCCAGGCGAGACGGTCCCAGGTCCACGTCAGCGCCGACAGCGCTGGTCTTGCGATGTTGGAGGTGATCGACGCCGATCGCAGCGGCCGACCGGATGAGGCGCTGGAGCTGGACATGACGCGGCAGCTGGTCCGCACGGCGATCTTCTCTCTGCCCACCCGCCAGCGTGATGTCCTGATCCTACGCGACGTCTCCGGGTGTTCCGAAGGAGGCCGTGACCGCCCATCGCCTCGGCATCTCCAGCGGCTCTGTCCAAGGCCTGCTGCACCGTGCTCGTGAGGGCTTCAAGGACGCGTATATCAGGCTGGCACGTGACGACACGATGCCCATGGAATGCGGTCAGGTGGCATTCGTCTTTGAGCATCTGCACCTGGCTTCACTGCGCAAGGACCGGCTGCGCACCGTCGAGGAGGCATCCCGCCAGTGCCCCACGTGCAACGCGCGATTCGGCACGCCCCTGAGGGGCACCGGCGCCCCTCCCGCCGTGGCTGCCTGATTCGAACCGGTGGCTTCCCCGCTCGCCTGCACCTTCGGCCGGGCTGCCCGAACCGCCGGTACAGCTAGCGGTCGGTGACGGGGCTCCGGCACCCCACGAGGTCCACGGTGCTGGCGGCTGCGATCACGAAGGTGGCGGTGCAGCCGCCCTTGGAAGCGTGGAAGCCGTGAGCAACCGGCTCAGCGGTCCACCCCTCCGCCACAGCGTGGGCGCTGGCGAAGAGCTGGTGGAGGATGCGGAGCACGCCCTGAGCCTCGTCCCATTCCAGCTCGGCGGTCAGCTCGGTGATCGCCCCTCCGGGAATGCTCATACAGACAACATGGCGCCTGGTGGTGGCGGTCGCGTTCATGCCGTTCCAAAGGTGTGGACCGTGAGCAGAGCGTGTCGTCACGGCACCACCGCCTGGCGATCGGCGTCACTGCCGGAGGCTCCCCGGTCCCTCGCGATAGAGGCGCGGATCGAGCTGGCCGACGCGGGCACACCGCCCAGCCGCTGCCACGCGACCATCGGCACCAGGACGCCCACCAGCCTACGGCGCACTCCGCATAGCGCAGCCCAAGTCGACGAGGCTCCTGAACGAGGCGGTAGAGCCACTCGAGCCCGACCCGACACGTCCAATCAGGGGCGCGTCGAAACCTCCCAGCGATGATGTCGAAGGTGCAGCCGACGTTCACCGCCACCGAGACCGGCAGATGATCACGGTTGGCAGCGATCCAGAGCTCCGCCTTGGGATGGCTCAGCGACACCAGCAGGATGTCGGCACCGGCCTCGCGGATCCGGTCGAGGATCTCGCCGTTCGGCATCCTTTCGAGCGGTGCAAATGGCGGCTCGAACGTGCCGGTGATGAGGATCTGCGGATGGAGCCGTCGCAGTTCCTCGGCTGCCGCATCAGCAACACCGTCGGTGCCTCCGAATAGGAAGAGACGTGCCCCGCTGTGCGCAGCCGCCGACGCCAGCGCCGGCACCAGATCGTTGCCGGTCACCCGGCCTGGAACTCGGTGACCGAGAAGACGTGACAGCCAGACGACCGGAGCACCGTCGGCAACATTCAAGCCCGCTGAGCGGAGGGCGTGTCGCACAGCGGGCTGCCGGTAGGCGGAGACCAAAAACTGCAGGTTGACGGTGCAGACGTGGAGGAACTGCCCGGAGCCAACAGCTTCCAGGATTCTCTCCACGGCCTGGCGCCGGTCGACCGCATCGATGGGGACCCCGCAGACGTCGACACGCGCCGCCAACCCGATCCGGTCGGCCTCATCACCCCGCCTGTGCCGCACCTGAAACTCCTTCCGGGGATGAGGAGGCGGATACCGAGGGCGAGGGGTGCCCGGTCCTCTCTGACGGCCGCTCCGTCCGCTCCCAACGATCGGCACCGAGATCGCGAGCCAGACGCCGGTAGGTGCCCAGCTTGGCAACGAGGAAGCGCGGCGTGGACAGCAGAGCACGGTATGCGGACGCCGGTGCTCGCGCGGCTCGGAGGCCAACCAGCACATAGGAGACGAGGATCACTGCGGCCGCTCCTGCTGTCACACCGGCCCACAGATCGACCGCACCAGGAATCCCAGCGGCCAGGCTGACGCCTCCAGCCAGCAGGCAGAGCAGGACCAGAAGGCCGAGCGGGGGGACGGCCAGATCGACTGCCGCATCCCACAGCGACCACCTTCGGTATCGGAGGATGGCGACCAGCAAGCGCGGCAGCCGGGTTTTCCTGCGCAAGGGAATGTGGTTCCCGGCGCCATCGTTCGAGCTAGGCGGCGGCGTCGTGAATCTTCTCGATTCGCAAATGCTGTCTTGGCAAGGCTACGCCAAGTTCGCTCTGCACGAGGGCTTCCATGACCTGCCCTTCCCGTCCTTGGCCGTTCGCGCGGCCATTTCGTACCTGACCGGCACCGATCAGGTCAGCCTCACGAGCACCAGTCTCGACGTGCTCGTGTCCAAGGGCTTCGGCGTACTCAAGACCCTGCGCATCGAACCCTTTGGCGGCTGGAGCCTGCTCATGATCAAGGCCAGCGGCAAGACCATCGACTTCACCCCGCTGTGCGATGCCCGCGCGGCGGCCCAGGCCGCCCCGGGCCAGCAGGTCACCAACAACACCTGCGCCGTCGCCCAAAGCGGGACCACGAACGATCTCCTGGCCAACGCGGCCTTCCCGAGCCAGGACATCATCACGCGCTACCGCGTGTTCGGCGGGGCCAAGCTCAAGTTCGGAGTCCTGGCCGTAATCGCCCAGTACGAGCTTTACCTAGCCGGCCACAGCCGCGACGAAAACGTCATCTCCGCCGTCGATCAAAGCGGCCGGCAGAGCTCGCTCTCGCTCAGCACCGGGATTGAGTTCTAGCAGTCGGTTCGGAACGGCAAAAGACAGCCACGGACTTGGGTTGCGGCGCACCGCAACCCAAGCCCTTTGGTGAGTGGCGAGGCCTAGTGAGCCGGCAATCCGCTGCGGATGATGCGGCGGAGACCTTCGACCGGCAACCTTGGACCCCGCTTCTCCTCTTCGAAGATGATCTGGGCCATGGTGGCGGCGGTGAGATCTTGCTGGGTGGTCTTATCGATGACTCGGATTTCGTCGCCATTGCGAATCAGGCCAGCGATCTGCTGGAGAGTCACGTAGTGCGAATCCTGGGTGTCGTAGAGTTTTCTGTTTGAGTAGCGCTTGATCGTGCGTGTCGTCATGCTGCTATCATGCATCGTCACCTGAACGCGTCAAGGGCGATCTTGTACTAACGCGCAAACACAGATGTTTTTTGTCCCTTTTGTTGCGAACGCGTGATCACGCAAGTGAACTTGCGCGTCGCTGGGCACGCACGCAAAGAGCGAGGAGCGATCCTAGGTGGCCTTGTCCGTCGGCTTGGCGGGATCCTGCTTTTCCGCCTGGGCAGACCCGTCGATCTCGGGCTTCTTGGGCGACACCTCGATCTCGTTCGCGCTATTCACGGCGCGCTTGAAATTCTTGATGGCGCGCCCGAGCCCATCGCCCAACTGGGGCAGTTTGCTGGCGCCGAATACGACCATGACCACGAGGAAGATGAGGATGATTTCGCCAGTGCCGAGTCCCATTGGGTAGCTCCGAGCGTCTCTATACCACCCACGAGGACCATGGGCAAACCCGCTCGTCCTAGCACGAGTTTGCAGTTTCTTGGTGACCTGAGCCTCTTCCGCTACGATCCGAGTCCATGCGGCCCTCGCTTCCTCGTTCGTTGATATTGATTTTGGCCTTGGCGGCCGAAGGGAAGGCCGTTGCCCGCGACACGCTCGCCTCGCGCGACGCCGCCCGGCCCACGCTGCCAACGCCCAACCCGCCGACCAGGGAAAGCTTCGCCGAGCGCAGGGCTGTGCGCGGCGTTGCCCTGGAAGGGGCCGAGACCTCCGAGACACCCGAGCTGCGCGCCATGCGCAGATTCGAAGAGGAAGCCTTTCCACGCCAAGGTGCGGCCGGACCCATTCAACCCGAGCCCGACGACAGTGCGCAGGGCTTGCCGCCCGGGCTCGAAGGACGCTGGGGCGGCACGGGCGATATCCCACGCGAGTTGCGCAGCCCCGAGCGTGGCACCGCACCCGCCGCGCCCAAGCCCAGTCTGGAATGGCTGCGACAGTTGTCGTTGCCCGAGCTGCCTGTGCGCTGGGAGCCGCAGCTCATCCGCTTCCTGGAATTCTTCAAGAACGACCCCAAGGGCCGCGCCATCATCTCGGTGTGGCTGCGCAAGATGGGCCGCTACCGTGCCGTCATCGAGCGCAAGCTCGACGAGCAGGGACTGCCGCGAGATCTCATCTATCTCGCCATGATCGAGAGCGGCTTCGATCCAGTCGCCACCTCGCTCAAGGCCGCGGGCGGGGTATGGCAGTTCATTCCCGGCGCCGCGCGCGCCTATGGCCTCGAAGTCAGCCACTGGGTGGACGCGCGCCGCGATCCCGAGCGCGCCGCCGAGGCCGCGGCCCGCCTGCTCAAGGATCTCTACGTTCGTTTTGGTTCCTGGCCGCTGGCCTTTGCCGCCTACAACGCCGGCTACGGCGCCATCCTGCGCTCCATCGCCCGCTTCAACACCAACGACTTCTGGGAGCTGGCGCGCCACGAGGCGGGTCTGCCCTGGGAGACCTCGCTCTACGTGCCAAAAATCCTCGCCGCCGCCATCGTCGGCCACAACCTGAAGGCCTTCGGTTTCGACAGCATCGCCCAGGACGCACCCTGGGAATTCGATCGCGTGGAGGTGTCGTCGGGGATCTCGTTTGCCGCCCTGGCACGGGCGGCGGGCGCCAAACCCGACGTCATCGAGGAATTGAATCCCGAATACATCAGCGGCCGCATCCCGCCCGATCGTCCCACGGTGGTTCTGCGCGTGCCGCTCGGCTCGGCCAATGTGTTCGCCAAGGCAGCCGCCGATGCCCGCGTCGGCGAGCGCGTTCAATCCCTGGTCCTGCGCTTCGGGGAAACGCTCGACGA
Source organism: uncultured delta proteobacterium (assembly GCA_963723955.1). GTDB lineage: Bacteria > Myxococcota_A > Polyangia > Fen-1088 > Fen-1088 > Fen-1118. The sequence goes on along the minus strand of CAVRSU010000025.1, from coordinate 28,601 downwards.
CGTAGCCAAGGCACGCGGGTGCTCGGTGCGCGAGCTCAAACGCCTGAACGCCGTGACCGATACCGCCGAACTGCGCGGCGGCATGACTATCCTCGTTCCCGGGCGCGCAGCGACGCCGGTTCCGGCCGCGCCCGCCGCATCCGGCGACAACGCGGACGACACCATCCTGGTAGCGGTTCCCGATCGCGCCTTCGCCTACCCAGGCCGCGAGCGCGTCTTCTACCGCACGCGCGACGGCGACACCCTGGCCGACATCGCCGCGGTCTTCGACGTCACGCCCGACAACATCGTCGAGTGGAACAACATCGATCCCGACGCCAAGCTGCAACCCAAGCTCATCTTCCAACTTTTCGTGCGCGAGGGTTTCGACCGAGCCAATGTCATGCTGCTCGATCCCGACAAGGTCCGCGTGGTGACCCTGGGTTCGGAGGAATTCCTCGAGCTCGAAGCCGCGCGGCGGGGAAAGACCCGGCTCTTCTATTCGGCGCGCGCCGGCGACACCCTGGCCAAGATCGCCAAACGCTACGGGCTCACGCCGGGCGATCTGGCGCGGGTGAACCGGCTGTCCGCCACCTCCGAGCTGACCGAGGGCCAGAAGGTGGTCGTCTATTCGCCCACGCCCGAGCTGCCCAAGGAGATCACGGCCAAAGTCACGGGCGCACCCAAGAAACAGGCCCTGGCCATGAAAGAGGTCGCGTCCAAGAATGGCAAGTCCGAAGGCAAGTCCACCTCGCCCAAGAGCGGTGCTTCGACCAAGACGCCCACGAAAGCCAGCAGCAAGACCGAGAAGGCGCAGCCAGCTCCCGGCAAGAAGCCGGCAAACAGCAAGCGGTAGTGACGGTGAACCCGGGCGAGAACGAGGGCGGCGCCACCAGGCTGGTCGTGGAAGCGACGGAAGCGGGCGTGCGGCTCGACGGACTCCTGGCCAAAAGACAGGTGTTCGCCAGCACGTCGGCCGCCAGGCGCGCGCTGGCCGCGGGCATCGTGCGAGTCAACGGGCAGGCCGCCAAGAAGGGTGCGCACCTGCAAGCCGGCGACGTCGTGGAATTGAGCGAGGGATCGAGCCAAGGCGTTGTGCTCGCACCAGCCACCGATCAAAAGCTGACCGTGCTCTATCAGGACGACGACCTGGTCGCCGTCGACAAACCCGCGGGCATCGCCTCGCACCCGTTGCGCGCGGGCGACGGCCCCACGGTGGCCAGCGCTCTCGTGGCGCGTTTTCCCGAGTGCGCCGCCGCCTCGCCCGACGCGCGCGAGGGCGGCCTCGGTCACCGCCTGGATGTGGGGACCTCGGGCGTGCTCCTGGCTGCGCGCAGCCGCGAGGTCTGGTATCGCCTGCGCGAGTCCCTGGCCACCGCGGCTTGCGAGAAGATCTATCTGGCCGAGGTTCGCGGCGAATTTCCATCGGCCGACATGCGCGAGTTCGTGCTTCCCGGTCCGCGCCCGTCGAGCTTGGTGGTCACAGCGCCCATCGGTCGTCAAGGCCGGCGGGGCGACAGGGTCAGGCTTGCGGCAGGCCGCCAGCCGCTTCCCGCACGCACCGAGGTCACGTTGATTGAGTCCCGCTTGGGCGTGGCGCTGGTCGAGGCCCGCCTCGCGCGCGGCCGGGCGCACCAGGTGCGCGCGCATCTCGCCTTTCTTGGCATCCCTGTCGTCGGCGACGCCACCTACGGCCAAGTCGACTCGCCCACCACCGACGGCTTGCATCTCCACGCCTGGGCGGTTTCCCTGGTCCACCCCATCACCGCCAAGCCCCTGCGCATCGAAGCGCCGCTCCCAGTCTGGGCTCGGCGCCGGATCTGAGCCCAGCTTCAGTCGCGCCCCGATAGCTCGACCGACGCACGGACGCGCCCCCAGGAAGCCATGGCCAGGACAAACCGGGCCGTGCCTGCACGCTGGCGCTCCGTATCGACTCGTTTGACGGGCATGGGGTCGTTCATCGCGCGGCGCCTGTTGTGTCAAACCAAGGTTCCCCGCCTGCTCCTCGCCCCTGTGCGAGCGGCTCCGGCGCTTCTCTCGCCGTGACTTCGCTGCTATAGAAGGCCGGCATGACCTCTCTCTCCGTCCTCGTGCCCGTGTACAACGAGCACCACTTGGTGGCCACGTCGCTTTCCCGGCTGGACGTCCTTGAAACCTCTCCCCACCTCGAGCAAGTCCAGGTCATCGTTGTGGATGACTGCTCGAAGGACGATACGCCCCGGGTGCTGCGCGCCTTCGCGATAGAGCGCGGACTCAGCTGGCACGATGACGCCGCGGCAGCGGACGGGATCTCGCTCCTCGCCACGGGGCGCGCGAACAAGACCGACTGGGTGTTCTTAAGGCACGCGAAAAACGGCGGCAAGGGCCGCGCGATTCAGACGGCGCTGGCGCACGCCCACTGTGCCATCACCGTTATCCACGATGCGGATCTGGAGTACAACCCGCGCGATCTCGATCGCATGGTCCAGGTGTTCCTGGAAGAAAGGGCGGACGCGGTTTTCGGCTCGCGCTTCGCCGGGGGCGACGTGCGGCGGGCCTTGCACTTTCGTCACGAGCTCGGCAACCGGTTGATTACCTTCTGCACCAACATGGTGACCGACCTCAACCTGACCGACATCGAGACCTGCTACAAAGCGGTGCGAACCGATCTCTTGCGCTCCATCCCCATCGTGTCGAATGATTTTCGCCTGGAACCGGAGCTTGTCATCAAACTGGCCAAGCGCGGCGCCCGCATTTTCGAGGTCCCCATCAGCTACGCGGGCCGCACCTACCAGGAAGGCAAGAAGATCAGCTGGCGCGACGGTGTGGGTGCGCTTTCGGCCATCGCGCGTTTCGGGATCAGCGACAACGTCTTCGCCGCCGACGAACACGGCTCGCACACCCTCAACCGTCTGTCGCGCGCCCCGCGCTTCAATGCCTGGATGGGGGATGTGGTTAGGCCGCACTGCGGTCAGCACGTGCTCGAGATCGGCAGCGGCACGGGCAACCTCACCCGCCAACTGGTTCCGCGCGAGCTTTACTACGCGTCGGATATCAACCCGCTGTACCTGGACTCCCTGAAGGGCCTCACGCACGACCGGCCCTATCTTCACGTGTCCCTGACGGACGTCACGAAGCGCGAGACGTTTCCTCAGGTGCCAGGTGGGTTTGACACCGTGGTGTGCCTGAACGTCATTGAGCACGTCCACGACGACCGGGGCGCGCTCGAGAACATCCGGCTGGTGCTCGCGCCCGGAGGCCGTGCCGTCATTCTGGTTCCGCATGGCCCGCAGCTACTTGGCACCCTCGATGAGGTGCTGGGGCACCGGCGCCGCTACACGCTGGAATCGCTGCGAGAGCTCGCCGAGCAATCGGGGTTCGACGTGCAGCAGACCGTCCTTTTCAACCGCGTGGGTTGGCCGGCCTGGTGGCTCAACGGCAAGGTGCTCAAGCGCAAGAGCTTCGGCCGCGGGCAGATCGTCGCGCTCAATACCCTCACACCGGTGTTTCGCCGGGTCGACACGAGCTTGCCGTTCCCGCCCCTGTCCCTCATCGCCATCCTCGAACCGCGGGCTGCCGGCTAACTACGTCGGCATCGAAGCAAGTCACCGGAGTGGGGTGTCCCTTGGCATCCGGCTGACAAGCCGGGCCGCTGGCAAGGAGGGCCGAGAACCGGACCGGAATGTACTGATGTACTTGAGGACCGGAAGCGCAGGCCCGACGCCGCCAGCGGCCCGGATCGTCGGCCGTCGTCGCCTCCAAGGATTGATGGCACCTGCTTCTACTCGAACTGGGCCATGCTGCTTTCCACCAGCAGGTAGAGCGTGCGGTAGAAAGTCAGAAGCTCGTCGGGAGTGCCGAAGCGCTCGGCCCAGGCGTGCAGGGTGAGGCTGCCGTCGAGCAAGCCCAGCACCTCGCGCGGCGTGGGCCCGAGCCGGAAAGCCTCGGGGTTGATTCGCGGATTGGGCATGGCGCGCGGGTGGAAGTCCCATCAGGGCTTCAAAATGGCTGGCCAAGAAGTCGTAGCTCAAGGCCACCACGCCGGCGCCCAGGATCTCGAAGCTGGAAAGCCCGAGGGGGAATGCCTCCATGGGATTGCGCATGCCCCGGTAGTAGTTGAACGCGCCCTGGGTCCAGGTGAATAGCTCCATCACGCGTTCGCGCACGTGCTGCGACAGCAGACGGAAGACGTCGAGGGGGCGCATGAAACCCAGTCCCACCAGTGCCTCGCCGAACTTGCCCCCGAAGCGCGGCATCTCGGCCAAGGCGCGCTCCAGATCGCCTGAGCGCAGAAATCCGCGCGTAACCAGGTACTCGCCGAAGCGATCGCCGCTCATGTTCGAGTTGACCGACTCCGGCGCCCCGCGCACGAGGTATACATCCTTGATTTGCACGCCCTTTTGAAATCGAACTAGCCCCGTATCGGCTGCGATGGCCAGGTCGGCGATGGCGCGCATGGGCGAGATGAGGGAAAGCTCGCCGCTGTTGTCCGGGATCGCGCCCGGCACCGGCGGCGGAATCGGCCGCTCCGATTCGTCCTCGGCCGCGCCGGCCTCCGCGACCGCATCCGACGCCGCGTCGAAGTTGGCCAATCCTGGTGTCGGTTTGCCGCCATGCGAGGGGAAAGAACGCGGTCCGCTGGCTTGCGACGCTGGTCTGCGAACAGCCGACCCAGCCCCATCAATGGCGCGCGACTTGGGCCCACTTGGTACCTCGCCAGGCCCGCCCGGCCAGCGCGGGTCGGAGACGGACGGCGGGGACTCATACTGGTCGAGGCCCACCAGCGACATCGAGCCGGCCAAGAGCGTCGTCGAGCGCGGCGCCCACCACCGTGCTCGCGGGATCGGCGATCCCAACCCGGCTGGGCGGACGCGCTTCGAGCTCTGCGGCCGGCGTCGGCGGGGGTCTGTGCGGAAGCGGTGGCGCGGCCGCCACCAGGCGCGGGAGCTTCCGGGCGAATCTCCCATTTCTTTCCGTGCTCCTTGAGCCGCTCGACCGCATCCGGACTGGTGTCGAAAAGATCCGACGCGAGCAGGCCCACGTCGGCGGGCCCGACGCGCATGCCGAACTTGAACTGCAAGTCCTCAAGGGCGTTGCGGAAGTCCGCCGCGCTTTGGAAGCGTTCGTCCAGGTTCTTGGCCAGGGCCTTGCGAACGATGGTATCGAGGCGTGGGGGGATGTCCTTGCTGTGCTTGTCCCAGCGTTCGAGGCGGCCGTCGCGCACCATGAGCAGAACGTCGAGGTCGTTGGGCGCGCTGAACAGGCGCTTGCCCATCAGCATCTCGGCCAGCACGATGCCCACCGCGAAGATGTCGCTGCGCCCGTCGAGATCGCCGCCCGTGACTTGCTCGGGCGACATGTAGCCGTACTTGCCCTTGAGCGTGCCGGCCTGGGTCTTGGATTCACGCTCTTGCGCGTGCGCGATGCCAAAATCGCCAAGCTTCACGTCGCCGCGCCGGGCGATGAACACGTTGGACGGCGAGATGTCGCGATGGACGAGGTGCATGGGCTTGCCATCGCCGTCCTTGGCGTTGTGGGCATAGTCGAGGGCGTCGAGCACCTCGGAGGCCACGAACATGCAAATGGGGATGGGCAGGCGCACGTGTTTCTGCGCCGCGGAACGCAGCAAGGCCAAGCCGTCGAAACCATCGACGAATTCCAGGGCGATGAAGTACTGGCCGTTTTCCTCACCGAAGTCCGTGACCTGCACGATCTTGGGGTGGATGAGCTGCGCCGTCAGCTTGGCCTCGTCGATGAACATCGACACGAAAGTCTTGTCCGCCGCCAGGTTGGGCAGGATGCGCTTGATGACCAGCAGCTTCTCGAAGCCGTGGGTCGAGAGGATCTTCGCCTTGAAGACCTCGGCCATTCCTCCAGTTGCAAGGCGCTGAACCAGGGTGTAGCGCCCGAACTGCGAGGGAAATCCTGCCTCCTTTCCCTCGACAGGCATTAGATTCCTATTTTAACACGTTGTCGGGTCAAAAGAACCTCGTTCCCCTGTGCCAGGGCCGAGATTTCGTAGTACCATGAATCGATTCGCATGCGTACTCTCTCGTCTGGGAAGTCCGATGTAGGCCGGCGGCGACCGCACAACGAGGACAGCATGTTGTTCGACGACGAGCTGGGCCTCTACATCGTTTGTGACGGCGTGGGCGGCAACGCCAAGGGCGAAGTGGCCAGCGCCGAATCGGTGGATCTGGTCCATTCCTGGGTCAAGCGCTGGCGCAAGACCCTGGTCGCCCACGTGGCCGATCCGTCGCCCGAGAATTCCGGAATGGTGCGCCGTCTGCTGGAAAGCGCCGTTCAGTCCGCGTGCTACATGGTGTTCGGCATGGGCATGCTCGATCCGCGGCAGAAGGGCATGTCGAGCACGCTGTCGTCGCTGCTCATCAGTGCCAACACGGCCTACATCGCGCAGGTGGGTGATAGCCGTGTGTATCTCACCCGCGAGGGCAAGACCGCCCAGCTCACCGAGGACCACACCCTGGTCAATTTCCGGCTCAAGCTCGGCCTCATCACCGCCGAGGAGGCCGCCAACTCGCCGGGCAAGAACGTCATCACCCGCGCCGTCGGGCACCAGGACTACGTCGAGGTCGACACCATCGACCTGGAAATTCAGTCGGGCGATCGCTTCATGCTGTGCTCCGACGGACTGCACGGCTACCTCCTCGATAACGAGGTTGACGGCCTGATGAAGGGCGACCGCGAGGCGGTGGCCAACCGGCTCATCGAACTGGCCAATGAGCGCGGCGGCCGCGACAACATCACCGTCGTGGTGTGCGACGTGCTCGACGCCTAGGGCCGTCGGGCGTGCACGGTCTACTTGCGTACGCCGCGCGGCCGAGCACGCGTTTGAGCGCGCCGGGCTCGTAGAGCTCGCCTAGAAGTTCGATAGTCTTGTAGATGGACCGGCGCGCGCGCGCCTGACTGTCCTCGGCGGTGAGGAGCAGAACCAGCCGGTCTCTGCCCTCGTCGGCGCGGCGTTGCTCGTCCGGAATCAGCTCATTCTCTGAGCAGAACCTTGGTGTCCGCGTCGCCCTTCTCTTCGCAAACGGCGGCCAGCGCGCTCAGCCTGGCTACCGCGGATCCGCCCAGGGTAAGCAGGCCCGTGGCCGCGCGCTCCTCGCTGGTTTGCAGGGAACGCAGGAATGCGAAGAGCTTCGAATAGCCGCCCTGCCGCGGATCGTACGACCCTGGCGCGAGCCCAAGGGCCGACAGGCGATCCTGCAACCGCTGGTACTGGCGAGCGTGAACGCCGCACTGGGTGCCGAGTAGGATCTTCATTTCCAGCGATTCGGAATCGGCGATCCAGATGGCCGCGGCCTCGATGAACTCGATGGCGAACTTGGTTTCCAGGCGCAGCATGTCCGCCACGCTGGCGCCATCGCCGGCCAGGGCCGGCAGGTAGCCCGAGGCCACCAGACCGCGAAAGGATTCCTGGTTCTTGAATTCGAGCTCGGCAACGAAGACGTCGGCGTTGACCATGAGGCGGTGGGATCCTTGTCCCCAGGTCGTCCCCCGTCAAGGAGAAGGTTAGTCCAGGGCACAACAAACCTAGGACCGACTCTCGCAAGTTCGTGGCTGTTTGGGTGGCCGGGTTGACGGCGGCAGTGGCCGGATCCGGAGCCCGGAGCCGGCCACCGGTCCCGGATCCGACGTCCGGCCCCAGCACCGGGTTTGACAGGGTGAGGGCGCCTACCTACGCTTGCACGACTGTGAACCGCCCTTGCCTCATGCTGTGGGTCTGCCTTTCGGCCCTGGGTTTGCCCGTGCTCTTGCCTAGCTTGGTGACCGCGCAGTCCGCTATCCTGCCGCTTTCCGAGGTCAAGCCCGGCATGGTCGGCGAGGCGCGCACAGTCTTTCAAGGTACGACGCCCGAGCCGTTCAAGGATCCGCGTGGTCTCTGTCCTGCGCAATTTCCTGCCCAAGCAAGATATCATCTTGGTGCGTGCGGAGGATCCGCGCCTTGAGCTCACTGGCATCGCCGCGGGCATGAGCGGCAGCCCGGTCTACGTCGAAGGCAAGCTCATGGGTGCCATCGCCTATGGTTGGTCTTTTGCCAAAGAGCCATTGGCCGGGGTGACGCCCATCGAGTCCATGCTCGCCGACCGGGAGCGCCTGGACAGGCCGCCGCCCGATCCCTATCAGGCGCTGGGCCAGGAACCTTCGCCGGCCGGACCCGCGGAGCCCACCGCCGCACACTTGCAACCCATCGCGATTCCGCTGTCCGTGTCCGGGGCAACAGATGCCTCGCTCGCCTACCTTGGAGAAGAACTGCAACCCTTCGGCCTTCATCCTGTCCGCGCGGGCGGCGCCGGCGGAAAGGCCCGAGGGTCCACCACCGTCCAAGGCCTTGATTCCTGGCGCTGCGGTCGGCGTCGCCCTCGTGCAAGGGGACATGACCACGACGGCGATGGGAACGCTGACCTACGCAGAGGGAAAGCAACTGCTCGCCTTTGGCCACCCCATGATGGGCATCGGCGCTGTGAACCTGCCCATGGTTCTCGGCGAGATTCACGCCATTATCCCCAGCCTTGCGTCTTCGCTCAAGATGTCGTCGCCCGTCGGCGAAATCGGCAGCATCACCGACGATTCAAGAAGCGGCGTGGTCGGGATCGCCGGTGGGCACGCTGGCACGGTCCCGGTCCTGGTCCACGTGATCAGCAAGGGGGTAAGCAAGCCGCCCTTTGCCGTGGCGATTGCACGCCATCGCCGACTTCTGCCCATGCTCGCCACCATGGCGGTTTCCACCGCGCTCTCCGAGGCGCTGCCCGACGTCACCGACATGGTAGCCGACGTGACCACGCGCTTTTTCGTGCGAGGATTTTCGCCTATCGAACTGCGCGATCAGTTCTTTTCGAACGAGACCTTGGCACCGCGGGTACTGGCGATGTCGCACGGCATGCGTGCTCTGGGCGACTTGCTCGGCAATCCGTTCGCCCCGGCCATCATAGAAAAAATCGAGGTGAATGCACGGGTGGAGTTTCGTGCCGACAGCGCCGAGATCGTCGCCTTGTCCGCGCCGGGCGACAAGGTGTGGGCTGGCACTCGCCTTCCCTTGCGCGTGACCTTGCGTCCCTACGCTGGCGCCGAGCTCGCCCAAACATTGGAGGTCGATGTGCCGTCCACACTCGCGGGCAAGACCGTGAAGATCGAGGTCGCGAGCGGCGCGCAGGTGAAACCCGAAGTTCCGCGGGCCGAGGATTTGCCAGGTTTTGTCGAAAACCTGCGCACGTACTATCCCGCGTCCAGCATCGTGGTGAGCCTTACCACCCGAGACGACGGAGCCGCCCTGCACGGCCGCTTGATTCGCAATCTGCCCGCGTCGGCAATGGACACGCTGAGACCCACCAACCAGACACGCCGCGCCGACTCCTTCCACGTTGTCAAGCGTGCCGCTTTCCCCGGGTCACACCCGATCACCGGACGGCAGGAGATCACGGTGCAGGTGAACGACGCCCGAGACGTCGGCGACACCCACTAGGAGCCGCGGTGCTATTTGACCACGCGCAGCTGCGGACGACGGCGGCGCGAGTGAAGGTGGATGGCCAGCTCTCCAGCGGCCAGCTCCTCGTCGGCGGGCACGGCCCGCAACCCAGGCCCGTCGTCGCGCAAGGTGTAGCCGGACTGCTTGCGCTCCTGCCCGCGCAACTGCAGCTCCTCCATCCCGGCATTCGTGGGCGTGGCCAAGGCAACGTCCGCGGGCATGTCCTCGCGGTAAAGCACCCCACAGCCGTTGGTGCACGTCACTGCGTAAACCGCATGCCAGGGGATGTAGGTGCGATGGTATACGCGCGAAAACGAAAGCGTGGCGCTGACACCAGCCTCGTTCACTTCGAGGTCGGTGATTGGAATCGGCATGTTCCGTCCGTACTGCAGCACCAGGTGGGCTTGCGAGGAAAATGGGGCCGGTACAACCACGCCGGGACACCGAGCATCCAAGTGCAGCGAAGCCCACCCTGCTCGAAGAAGTGCGAGGAAGGCGTCTCTTTTTGACGGTCTTTCGCTATCGTCCATTGCTTGGCCCCACCCAGACAAGGAATTGCCAGTTCCTTGTTGTACCCTTCCTCTCTCGGCCTTTCCAGGCCAAGTTGGCCCCAAACTCACCGCAAACGCTCGGCGTCATAGGACCGCGCCAGCCGGCCAATTCGGTTGCGGCCAGGCCCGGAACGTGTCTGCGAATGAAGAACTCCGGACGCCAAGCATTTCAATCTATATAATGCGTCTACCTTGGCAGCTGATATGAACCGCCCGAGTCTGTTTGCGCCATCGGCGCCCCCAGCCCAACCGCCGCCGCGAGCGCTCTCCGGCTGGCGAGCCCGCCTGGCTAGCGATCCTATCCCGCGTCTTCTGCGCGAGGGCGCCCCGAGTGTGCTCGCCCGCGTGCGTCGGGATCTCATCGATGACAGCGAGGCGCCGGACGCGGAAGAGATCGCCGACTACCCTGAAGTCAAGGCGCTGATCCGCAAGGTGGAGAAGGACGGTAGCTTCGCGCCGCGCGCCAGTGACAAAGAGCTGGGCGGACCGAAATTCGTGAAATGCCTGGCCACCATACGCACCCTGGATCGTCTGGCCGACTTTGGTCTGCGCGTCGAGGGCAAGGGTGCCATCGCCGACCAGTTGAACAAGGTCGCGAATTTCATCCTGGCCTCGCAAGACAGCGACGGCGGGATTGGTGATTTGAACTTGGCCGACAATCCCAAGGGACGCGGCAAGGTCGTGGCCGTGCACTTTCAGGGTTGGGCCCTCTCGGCCCTTTGCCGCGCAGGTTTCGAAAGCGATGCGCGGGTCGAGAAGGGATTCAAGTTTCTCTTGTCCTTGCGCCAGGACGACGGCGGGTGGGCGTGGCGTGGCGTGCGTACCGATTCTGCCGCGCGCCCGTCGAGCCATCTCATCACGGGCATGGTCCTGCGCGCCTTCGCCTCGTCGAAGGATCGGCGCAGTGGGCGCGAAGCCCGTCGTGCCGCTGAGCTGCTCGCCACGCGCTTCCTGCAGCCCGACCGCTACGAGGATCGCAAGGCCCCGTCGTATTGGGAGATCCTGACCGAGCCGCGCTTTTACACCGATGTGCTCGATGCCCTCGACACCATCACCAGCATCGGTCTCGGCAAGGAAAACTCGGGCGTGCGCACGGCCGAGGCCTACCTGCGCTCGCGCCAGGCCAAGGACGGACTGTGGTATCCCGGCATGCCGGTCAAGGGCGACAGCGCGATTTCGCGTACCCCGGCCAAAGCTTCGGCCAAGACGACCAGAGATGCCAAGGATGTGGTCGAGGCCATTGGCCTGACCTTGCGCGTCCTGGTCGTTCTACGAAAAATCAACTAAGAATTGGGCCGTGCCAAGCTACACCCTCTCCGACGTGCGGGCCATCCACGATCTCCCGCTTCCAGATCTGCTCTTCCGCGCCCAGCAAGTGCACCGAGAGCATCATCGGCCGAACGAGGTGCAGCTGTGCTCGCTCTTGTCGGTCAAAACCGGCGGTTGTCCCGAAGACTGCTCGTACTGCCCGCAGTCGAGTCACTACGACACCGGCGTGAAGCGCGAACGCCAGATGTCGGTGCCCGACGTGGTCGCGGCGGCTACCCGGGCGCAAGCCGCGGGTGCCACGCGCTTCTGCATGGGCAGTGCGGGACGAAATGCACAAATCGGCGAAGCCTTCGAGAGCATCCTGGCCATGGTGCGCGCCGTGCGCGGCCTGGGCATGGAGGCGTGTATCACGCTCGGCATGCTCAGCGACGAGCAAGCCCAGCGCCTGGCGGAGGCAGGGCTCTCAGTTTACAACCACAACGTCGATACCTCGCGCGAGTTCTACGGCAACATCATCAAGACGCGAACCTACGACGACCGGCTGGCCACGCTGGCGCGCGTGCGCAAGGCCGGCATCAAGGTGTGCAGCGGTGGCATCATCGGCATGGGCGAATCCATCGACGACCGCTGCGCCATGTTGGTCACGCTGGCCAACCTGGAACCGCCACCCGAGAGCGTGCCCATCAACGCCCTGGTTCCCGTCAAGGGCACGCCCTTGCAGGATCGGCCGTCCGTCGATCCGCTCGAAATGGTGCGCATGATCGCCACCGCGCGCATCGTGATGCCTCGAACGCAGGTGCGACTTTCCGCCGGCCGCACGGCGCTTTCCCGCGAGGCGCAAGTGCTGTGCTTCATGGCGGGCGCGAACTCCTTCTTCTTCGGCGAGAAACTGCTCGTGACCGGCAATCCCGACGTGGAGGCCGACCAGAAGCTGCTACGCGACGCCGGCATGAGGGCCGCGCAGCCGGTACATTGAAAGCCACCTATTCGAAAGAGCAGATGTACTCCGCGATGTCGGCTTCAACGGTGATGGTGAAGCCGCTCTTGCCCGGAACGCGAAACAGCGTGCCCGCGGCGTAGGTCTGCCAGGTCTCACTGCCGTCGAGCTTGACCTTGCACGCGCCGGACACGATCTCCATCTTCTCGGGGGCACCGGTTCCGAAGTGATACTCGCCCGGATAGATGAGGCCGAGGGTCTTCTTGGATCCGTCGGCAAAGAGCAGGGTGTGGCTGATGACCTTGCCGCCAAAATAGACGTTGGCTTTACAGACCGCCGTGACGTTTGTGAATTCCGTGGGGAGCGCGCTGGACATGGCCAGCAGACTGCCATTCCTTGCGGCCGCGCGCAACGGCGGCCGGCTCAAGCCCGGTGTTCTTCGCCGCGCACAAGCCTGAGCAGGTTGTCTTTGTGGCGAGCGACGACCAACACGACGACGGCCAGGGCGAAAGTCAGGCGCGGCCAGGTGGCGAGGTGAAACAGCCACAAGAAAAGTGGGTAGCAGGCGATGCCCAAAATAGAGCCGATGGAGGCGATGCGGAAGAGGAGAAAGAAGAGCACGAACACCATGCCGCACGCCAGGGCGGGCCCAGGCGCCAGCGCGAGACCTGCGCCGAGAGAGGTGGCGACCCCCTTGCCCCCGCGACCACGCAGAAAGATCGAAAAGATCTGCCCCAGCACCGCGAAAAGTCCGCCCAATGCCGGAAGCCACGGATCGTCAATGAGCCGGCCAAGGAACAAGACGGGCAAGGCACCCTTCGCGGCGTCGGCCATCAGCACAACCGCCGCCCATTTTCCACCCAGCGCGCGGCTCACGTTGGTGGCGCCGATGTTTCCGCTGCCCACCTTGCGCAGGTCCACACCCTTGGCGCGCGCGACGATGACGCCCGTCGGGATGGAACCGACGATGAAGGCCAGGGCGAGCGCGAGCAACGTGATCATCGCTGGCCATCCTAGCCTACCCGGCGCGAATTGAGGCGAGGCATCCTTCGCGGGCCTGGACCAAGCACCAAGATCACGGGTGGTGAGGAATCGTGGCTCCTGCTAATAACAGCCGGGTGGAACCAAGCAAGCCCGACGATCTCGATACGCAACTTTGCCGTGCGGCTTTCGTGTGCGACTTCGTGCGGGTGCGCGAATTGCTCGCCCAAGGCGCGAGCCCCAATGTGCGCGACGACGACATGCGCACGCCGCTGCACCAGGCGGTGCTCGGCAACAGCGTAGGGCTGGTGGGCCTGCTCGTCGAGGCGGGGGCCGACCTCGACGCCAAGGACGCGCAGGGATTCACGCCTCTGCATTTCGCAGCCCAGGAATACCTGCCCGAAATTGCCCGCATCCTGGTGGGTAAGGGTGCGGATGTGAATGCGCGCGACGAGGATGGCAACTCGCCGCTTTGGCGGGCCGTGTTTTCGGCCGCGGGTCGCGAGGAAGTCGCGCGCTTCCTGCTGGAGAACGGCGGTCGCGACGATCTGGCCAACCACGAGGGCGTGACTCCGCGCGAGCTGGCCGAGCGGCTCGGTAGCCGACTCTTCACCGCCAACTAGCATGGGCAAACGCAGGGGACAGCGAGGCAAGCCCCGGAGCAACGAGCCCGTGATGGATGTTTCAGCGCCGGATGCGCAAGCGGCGCTGGCGGGACCTCGGGCCTGGGTTGCCCCTGCGGTGGCCTTTCTCGGTCTGCTCGCTCTCTACGTCGCTACCCTGGCGCCATCGATCATGGGTGGCGACAGCGGCGAGCTGACTGCCTCGGCGCTGACCGGCGGTGTGCCCCATCCGCCGGGCTATCCGCTCTTCGCCCTGCTCGCGCGTCTGTTTGCCGCCCTGCCGCTCGGACACTCGCCAGCGTGGCGGGTGAACCTGCTCTCCGCCACCTCGACGGCCGCGGCGGGTGCTCTCGTGTGCGCGACGGTTGCGCTGTGGACGCGCGAAAGGGCCGCCGGACCGGTGGCGGCGGCGCTCTTCGGCACGAATCCCGTGGTGTGGCTGCACGCGGTCTCGGCCGAGGTGTTCGGCCTCAACGCGATGTTCGTGGGGCTCGCGTTTCTGCTTTGGCTTTGCGTCGAACAAACCGCCGCCCGTCGCTTCGTCTTCGCGCTGTGCACCGCCTGCGGCCTTGCCATGTGCAACCACCACACCTTCGTGTTCGTGGGCGCGCCCCTGGTGCTGCGATCCTTCTGGGTGGCGAGGCGAAAGCTGGGGGCTCGCGGCATCGCGCTCGGGTGTGCCCTCGGTTTCCTCAGGCTTCTGCCCTACGTCTACCTCGCATTCGCCTCGGCCTCACCAGCGGCGGTGTCGTGGGGCAACGAAACTTCCCTCGATGGTTTCTTGACCCACGTCCTGCGCCGAAACTACGGCACCTTCAGCATGGGGCAAGCCAGCAAGGGCGGCGGCGCCTTTGTCGAAGAGGGGACGTTTTTCCCGACCCTGTGGCGCATGCTGGGGCACGCCTTTCCGCGCTTTCTGTGGATCGGTCCGCCGCTGGCCTTCCTGGGGCTTTACCTTGATGCCAAGGATCGCCACACGAAGAGCCAGTCGTATGTCCTGGCCTGCGCGCTTGGCCTGTCAGCACCGACGAGCCCGCTAACGGGTTTCAGCCGTTCGTGCCGCTGGCGCCATGCCTGCCCACGCCCTGGCACCAAAAACAAAGACCGCCATCGCCCGCTGCGAAGTAGCCTGCAGGGGGCACCGAAGACGGTCACGCCCCGGCAGCGCTGTTTGCGAGTTTTCGCCGCGACGAGGCCGGTCGCCTTGCCAGCCGGCGGGGTCAAGGTGTAGCGCGGTCGCCCCGCGCGCTCGCACCAATAGCAGAAGTCGCCGCCGGCCGCAGCCCACAGACGGCAAGGCTGGCCGTATCGAGTGGCGCCCTGACAACGCCGCTTGGCCGAGAATTCGAGCGGCGCATGCGCCGAATTCGCCTGCGCAAGGTTTGGTTTCTCGACGGTAGCCTTGCTCGTTGCCGCGAGATGGATCTTCGCCACGGAAGGCGCTTCCCTCGAAATCCGTCGCTTCGACCCAGTCCTTCCGCCCTTCAACATGGCGTCAGTCTACAGGCCCACGCTCTGCCATTCCACGTCGACGCCAACCGGCGTGCGCATGCCCTCCGCGCGTGAATGTGCAAACACGAGCCGTCGCCTGATAGACTTGTGTCACTCATGCGCAGTCGTTGCTTGTGCCTTTGCCGTCCTGGGCGTCCTCGCTTCTTCGCATGCGCAGGCTCAGCAGGAGATCATCACCGACGTGCGCGTGGTGAACTCGGTGCGCACCGACGAGGAAACCGTCCGCTCCATCGCCGGCATCTCCATCGGCGATCCGCTGCTCTCCGACACGCTCGACATCGCACGCGAGCGCCTGCACACCTCGGGCATGTTCGCGGACGTCAACGTGTACTGGGAGCCGCACGGCGAAGGCGTGCGCGTCGTCATCGTCATCACCGAGAAATTTCCCTGGGCGCCGCTGCCGACGTTTTCCTATTCGCCGGGCAACATCTCGGCGGGCGGCGTGGTCGCGCACGGCAACCTTTTCGGCCGCGGCAAGCGCGGGCTCATCGGCGGGCGCATCTCGAACGTGGATTCGGGGGTCCTGGTCGCCTACGACGACCCGGCCGTGTTCGGCTCGTGGGGCTTCTTCACCCTCAAGGGGAAGTACCAGTCGCAGATCATCCCCGAGTACGGCAACACCAACCTCCCAGACTTGCCCCTCGAACCCATCCGCAACACCAAGCTTCGATCCTACGGCTTCGAGGCCAATGCCGGCGTCGCGTGGTTTCGCAAGGTCCGCACCTCGTTCGGTTGGAACATCGATCAGAACGACGTGCTCTGGTCGAGCCTGGCCGATCCCGACAACCCGACCGTCTTTCCGGCGCTCGGCAATCAGACCCTCGCGCAAGCGCTCGGCATCCTCCGCCAGCGGCCGCCACCAGCGCGCGGCGAGGAAATGCCACGGTCAACCTGACGTTCGACTTCCGCGCCCGCCAGCACGCCATCATGTACGGCAACGCGCTCGGCTTCACCTTCGAATACGCAGCCCCGCGCTGGGGCAGCCAGTCGAGCCTTTGGTACTGGAAGGCCAGCACTTCCTACGAGCATGGCATCCGCTTCTTTCAAGCAGCACAATCTGATCATTCGTGCTGGCGGCATCGCGGGAGAAATCTGCCCCTGTGGTCGGAGAACTCAGCCGGTGGAACCAATCTGCGCGGCTACCTTTATCGGCAGTTCCAAGGCGATACCCACCTGCGTACGCAGGTCGAATACCACTTCCCACTCTTCAGCCTGTGGAGCGTCGACGTGCGCGGGCTCGTCTTCAATGACGCCGCGGCGATTTGGTTTCGGCAGCTGCCGGAGCAATATTCTACCGGTGTGGTCACGGCCTATCTCCCACGCGACGACGGACGCCAGTTCCTGCCGCCCGCGTTTCTGGAACAGGGATTCCGCGCCAGCCGGGACATTCACAGCTCGGCTGGCGCTGGCCTGCGCTTCTACCTGCGCAGCGTGGCCATTCCCCTCGTCGGCGTGGACGTGGGCAATGGCCTCGGCACGAAGGACATTCGCGTGATCCTCGTGCTAGGCGCCTAAGAGGCGCCCTCTAGCTCTACGCTCCGGCCGCCGCTGTTACCATTTACCGGACTTGCGCGCTTCGGCCTTGGGCATGCCCGCCAGCTTGGCCAGGTTTTCCAGGATCTCCGATTCAGGCATGGTGTAGTCGGTGAGCTTGCCGCTGAGATAGGCATCGTAGCCCGCCAGATCCATCAGGCCGTGGCCGCTGTAGTTGAACAGGATGACCTTCTTCTCACCGGTCTCGCGACACGCAATGGCCTCGTCGATGGTCGCGGCGATGGCGTGGCTGGTTTCCGGCGCGCAGATCATGCCCTCGGTCTTGGCCCAGATCATGGCCGACTCGTAGCACTTGAGCTGGCCGTAGGCCTTGGGCTCGAACAGTCCCTCGACGATGCCCTGGCACACGAGCGGCGCCATGCCGTGGTAGCGAAGTCCGCCGGCGTGGATGGGCTTGGGCACGAAGGTATGGCCGAGCGAGTGCATGGGCAGAAGCGGCGTCATGCCAGCCACGTCGCCGTGGTCGTAGACGAAATTGCCCTTGGTCATCTTGGGGCAAGCGGCTGGCTCGACCGGGATGATCTTGATCTTGGCGCCGTGGATCTTGTCGTAGGTGAAGGGGAACGCGATGCCCGCGAAGTTGCTGCCGCCGCCGGCGCAGCCGATGACCACGTCGGGCAGACCTTCGCCCGCCTTCTTGAGCTGCTCCTTGGCCTCAAGTCCGATGATGGTCTGGTGGAGCATGACGTGGTTGAGCACGCTGCCGAGCGCGTAGCGGGTCCCGCCCGTGGCGTCGGTCACCGCGGCCTCGATGGCTTCGCTGATGGCGATGCCCAGGCTGCCCGGCGTGTCGGGCATGCTGGCCAGGATGGCGCGGCCGGCGTTGGTTTCGCTGCTACGGGCTGGCCACGCAGTTGGCGCCCCACACCTGCATCATCATCTTGCGGAACGGTTTTTGGTCGAAGCTGATGCGCACCATGAAGACCTTGCACTCGAGCCCGAGCAGGCTGCACGCGAAGGCGAGGGCGGTGCCCCACTGGCCAGCGCCGGTCTCGGTGGTCAGGCGCTTGATGCCGAATTGCTTGTTGTACCAGGCCTGCGGCACGGCGGTGTTGGGCTTGTGGCTGCCGGCCGGGCTGACGCTTTCGTCCTTGAAATAGATCTTGGCCGGCGTCTCAAGAAAGCGCTCGAGGTAGACCGCGCGGCGAAGCGGCGACGGGCGCCAACGGTAGAGGATGTCGAGAACCTCGTGGGGAATGTCGATCCAGCGCTGGGTGCTGACTTCCTGCTCGATGAGATTCATCGGGAACACCGGGGCCAGCATTTCGGGACGAACCGGCTGTCCGTCGGGGCCGAGCGGCGGCAGCATGGGCGTCGGCAGATCCGCGGCCAGGTTGTACCACTTGCGAGGGATCTCGTTTTCGGAGAGCAGGATCTTCACGTTGTCCATGTTGTCCATCCTTTGGGAGATGAAGACGCGCCGTCAGGAACCGCGGAGCATCATTGGCGAGGGGCGATACTAGAGGAGTGGACCACCCCAGTTCAACCACGGATCATCGCCGCGATCAGGCTGGCGTCGCCTGGCACTTGTTCGCACATGCACATGCGTGGCGCCGCTGCTACTGGGACTTGCGCGTCACGCCGATGACGACGCGCTTCGCACCTGCCCTCTGTGGGGCTGGGGCTGCGGGAACCGGCACCGCGATGCGGTCCAAGGTCGCTGGGTGGACCATGCGATAGGCGCCCGCTCCGGCCCGGCCTGCGCCGCTCTCCTTGTCGATTTCTCTTGGTGAAGCCGTTGGGTTCGCGCGATTGGCGACGGTGGGAACTTCGCTGAAGCCATCTTCGTCCTCGGAGAGCGCCGGAGCCGCGTCGGCGAGTTTGGCGTCGGCCTCGTCGATGCCTTCTTGTGACTTTGCCACGGGGCCCGCTGGCGGGGCCGCAATAGCCTCCATCACCTCTCCCGTTGGCACGATTTACCTTCGCCGACACGCTATCCCCCGGCCAAGCGCAGCCAGCCACGCGACTTGGTATCTCGAGTTTGACTGACACACCGCATGTCCACAGCGCCCCGTAGGGTTGGGATGAATTTATACTAATAGATAGTAATCTAAAATACAATCATATATGCCAATAAATATCACGGGTCTGCGCGGATCGCGGGTGGGCATTCCATCGTATCGGTAAAGTCCTAGACTCCTCCGTTCTCCGTGTCCTCGGTGTCTAGATTCCCTGCCCCCTCGCCAAGAGTTTTCCGTAACCAGGCAGCCCTTGTCGAGCGGAACTCTGTTGTAGACTCTCGGACTTCATCCGGGAGGTCCGCACGTGGTTTCACCCAAGCAGCTCAAGCAACTCGCCGATCAGCACGGCACGCCGCTTTTCGTCGTCGATCACGGCGAGATCCGGCGCAACTTCGCCATGTTCCGCAAGTACCTGCCGCGCGTGCAGGCCTACTACGCGGTCAAGGCCAACCCCGATCCGGCCATCGTCAACACGCTCTTCCGCGCTGGCGCCAGCTTCGACGTGGCGTCCATGCCGGAGTTCAACATCGTTCACGAGAACATCAAGAACTGGCCGGCGAAGAAGCGGCAGGATTTCATCTGGGACAAGATCGTCTACGCCAACCCGGTGAAGGACAATCGCACCCTGGCCGAGCTGGATCCGTACAAGCCGCTCGTCACCTACGACAACCTGGCCGAGGTGGGCAAGATCAAGAAATTCGCCCCGCACGCCGGCCTGGTTCTGCGCGTGAACGTGCCCAACACCGGCTCCATGGTCGAGCTATCGTCGAAATTCGGCGCCTCGCCGGGCGAAGCCGTCGACCTGATGGAAGCCGCGTTCCAAGCCGGCCTGGTCGTCGAGGGACTGTCGTTTCACGTGGGCAGCCAATGCACCAACTACCAGAACTACGTGCAAGCCCTCGGCATCGCGGACGGCATCTTCAAAGAGGCCTGGGAGCGCGGCCACAAGCAAGTGAAGATCCTCGACATCGGCGGCGGTTTTCCCGCGCCCTATGACCCTCACGTGCGGCCGTTCGCGGAGCTCGCCAAGACTCTGAACGTGGAATTCGACCGACTTTTCGGCCCGGAGATCGAGATCATCGCCGAGCCCGGCCGCTTCATGGTGGCCACCGCTGCCACCTTGGTCGTCGAGATCATCGGCAAGGCCGTGCGCAGTGGCAAGCAGTGCTACTACGTCAACGACGGCGTGTACGGAACCTTCTCCGGCGTGCTCTTCGATCACTGCCAGTACCATTTCAAGTCCTTCAAGAAAGGCCCCACCGAGATCGCGTCCGTGTTCGGTCCCACCTGCGATGCCCTGGACGTGGTTTCGGTGGCCGAGGATCTGCCCATCGGCCTGCAGCTTGGCGATCGGCTCTACAGCGAGAAAATCGGCGCGTACACCATCGCCAGCGGCACCAACTTCAACGGCATGCCGCTGCCCAAGGTCGTCGCGGTCGGCGAGAAGTAGAGAAACTGATCGAAAAATTGCTACTTACACGTAGTCGAGTTACCTACATGGGATGAGCATCGAAATCCAACGCGCCACCATTCCCTGTGGTTCATGCGGCGCCATGGTCACCGAGCTTCGCCGCGGACGCTGCTGGGGTTGCTATTCCAAGTGGTCCGAGATGCGGCCGGTTCCCCGTGGGGCCTCTTGCGCCATCTGCGACGAGCGCCGTCGCGAGAACCTCCGCCTCACCGAGGTTCACGGCCGCTCCGTGACCTTCTGTCATATCTGCGCCGCGCGCACCCTCAAACTTGCCAAAGTCCCAAGCAGCATTGATGGCCTGCGCCGGTTGCTTCTGCGCGACCGCCGCAGCGACGATCGGCGCGGCGACGGACTCGAACGCCGGATTTTCGCACGCGAGCGGCGCGTAGGCGACCGCCGCGGGCCACCGCGGGCCGCCGCCAGCGACAACACCAATCCCGGGTTCACCATGCCGGAATTCGAGGACATCGAGATCGAAATCCAAGAAGCCGACATCGAAATTGTCGAGCAGACTTTGGTGCGCGAGCGGCCAAGGCCGTAGCCGGGGCCGAAACCGGACGCCGGCAGGCCGGAACCGGACGCCGGATCCGGATGCCGGTCACGAAACCGGACGCCGGCCACGGATCCGGCTCCGTGCTTGTGACCGCGGCGTTGGCACGAATCTTGGGCCGAAAGGGGCAAACGCCGCCATTCGAGGCGGCGAGGAGGAAAACCATGGAAAGCCCCGCCAACGGCCTTGCACAGAAACAGAAAGCCGGAATCCAAGGCTTCGACGTCTACCGCATGGCCGTCGAGTTCTACCGGCTCTTGCGAGAGTCCACGCGTGGCAGACGCGGTCACGTGATCGACCAATCCTACCGTGCAGCCGAGTCCGTCATTCTCAACATCGCCGAGGCATATCCGATGGCTGGACTGGATCGGGCGCGTCGATTCCGCATCGCTGGAGGGGAAGCCGCCGAATGCCACGCTGGCCTCGACTTGCTTGAGATCCGCCGCGAGCTGCGCGGCCCCGCACTGTCTGATCTTCGTGCCCTTCTCGACCGCGTACGCGCCATGCTCTGGCGCTTGGGTCGCCCGTAGTTCCATTGATTCGCCAACGCGCGGTCGGTGAGCTGACACGCGTTCGCCGTTTCCGAGCACCGGGAAAATCAGTCCAGTCGGCCCAGGTGTGATTCGAGGTGGCCGTTTTGGAACCCGGGTCCAGCTTCCCGGTCTCTCGATTGGCCGCAGGTCTGGACGAGTCGTATTTACCTGGTATAAACTAGGTAATTATGGGGCGCCCACAGAACCCGCCTGGAAGTGGTCCTTTGACCATCGTGGTGGTTCCCCGCATTCGAGGATGGCTGGAGGAGCTGGCTAGCTACGGCATCTACGGAAAGACCGCCACAGCCGTGGCAGAGCATTTCATCCTTGACGGCGTCAACCGCGAGCTGCGGGGCGAAGGACTTATCAAGAGCCCGCCGCCCATGCCGCGAGGGGAATCGTCGAGATGATCCGAAAGTGCCGCTACTGCGGAGGACCGCACCGGGTGTCTGCGCGCGTGGCAGAGGAGAATCCTTTTTGTTCCACCTGTCTACCCGAACGCATCGCCTTGAAAATGCAATCCATCGGGAATGTGCAATTCGTCGAAAGCGACGACTACGTGACCGTCACGTTGCTGCGGCCCGAAATGCCTGAGCAAATGCCTTCCTGAGTTGCTTCTCGGTACGCAATCCTTTTGACCACGCCTCAGGGTTCTTGCGTCGGCGACCAGATGGCGTCTCGGTCCAAATCTCGACGGTGACGTTTGGAAAAACGCCGTTTCGACTGACAAGCACATCAGCCCGCGTTGAAGACTGAAGACGCCACGAGCTAGCGTCTGGGTCAGCCGATTCCATTTCCCAATCATGCTTCACGTCTACGAGGGCCAACTCCTCTGCCAATGCCCGAGCGCTGACCTGGCGCAGCTGTGGATCGACGTCCAACGCCTTCAGGATCGCGCGGCGAAGGCCCAGCGGAACATACGGAAGAAACACGCGCTCAGGAAACTCGCCATTTGAAATCGCGTCCCTGGCGAACGGGAACGGTTTGGATTTTGCGTCTGCCCACTGCTTCGCGAAACTCGGTTCTCCATTCAACGCACGATAGAGAGTAAGACCGATCTGATAAACGTCCGAAGCTTGGGTTACTACTCCCCTGTTTCTGTACACTTCTGGGGGAGTAAAGGGCTGATACAGCCTGTGTCCCCTAGCATCGGCGATCCCGTAGGAGTTGAGCGGTAATGCTTGGCCGAAATCAGCCACAGCCGCACGTCCGACTGAGTTGAAGAGGACATTTGTAGGCTTGATGTCTAGGTGAACATGGCCCGCGATGTGAACTTGAGAAATTCCTTCACAGATGTCCTGGGCGATGCGAATGATCTTCGACGGGGACAGGGGTTTTGTCTTGATGGCATCAGCAAGTGAGCCACCCGGCATAAAGGGCATTGCTATGCAGATATGGTCTGCCGTTTCCGCTGCCCAGTAGACTTGAACGACGCGCGGATGAGTCGACGCATAGACTGTCTTTGCCTCTTGGAAATATCGAGCCGGATCGACGAGGCTTGTCTTCTCTATTTCCTTTACGACTAGTTCTGCATTCAGGTGATGATCGAAGGCTAGCCACACGCGTGAGTTTTTCCCGGCCGTTCCTCCGATCTCTTTCTTCTTGTCGTAGGCAACATTCGCAATGACTTCCACGTCAACCCTTTAACGCAGCAACGGCAACCAAGACAGCTTGCGGATCGGCGTTTCCCACGGCGATCCCACACACCTCGGAAGCTTCCACATATTCGGATTTGTCGCGACCTGCGTGCGTCCGCTTAGAGATTTCGGACCAGGCCACCAACGAAACGGATGAGCCCGATAGCGCAGCAGCAGAGGCAACGGCGCCTTCTGCGCGAATTCTTGGGCGCATTGCCACATTCACCCGCGCAATGTTTTCAACTTTCCACACAAACGTTGCTGCGATTTGATTTTCCTTCGCCGCCGCATGGATCCCCTCATGCAGATGGCGTAGCGCTTCGGCTTCATCATATGTTTTTGGCGGACGGATTGAGCCAAAGGCCAGAACACTTTTCGGGTTGCCACCGACGACAGCCCATTCGGCGACATGCCAGTCTTTCACACTAGGCTTTGAGAACCGAACACCAAGAGCCCTATCAGCACCCATGGCCCTACGGTAACGCGCAATTTTATTGGCTGCAAGAAGTCGTTAGCTACCACACATACCCACACGTGCAAATCAGTCCCTAAACACTTGATCCGCGCTACCTGGCACTGATCTTCTCTGCACGCCATTTCGGGGCGGAAAGCGAATTGGAGATCAAAGCCGCGATCTACTCCACATTGTGCCGAACTTCCTCCCAACAGGCCGCTCTCTGGACAAGCGCCGGTAATCTTGCCGGCGCTACACGACGGTCCAACCTAGGCTCGGCCGAGCCGCCAGAGCATGGCGCGTACGCGGTCGAGAAGTGCTCGAAGATCTGGCAGCGCTGGGCCGCGTAGCTCGCGTCGAATTTCAAGCAAGTCGAGGCCAGCGTGGCATTCGGCGGCTTCCCCACCAGCGATGCGGAATCGACGCGCCCGATCCAGGCCGGACATTGGATACGCCTCGGCGATGTTGAGAATGACCGACTCAGCCGCGCGGTAGGACTGGTCAATCACGTGGCCACGCCTACCGCGCGTGGACTCTCGTAGGAGCTGGTAGAACTCGACGGCCACGCGGTAGACGTCGAAGCCTTGAATTCCGGCTTTCTGTTTCTGTGCAAGGCCGTTGGTGGGGCTTTCCATGGTCTTCCTCCTCACCGCCTCGAATGGCGGCGTCTGCCCAATCCAGGCCCACAGATTCGTGCCAACGCCGCGGTCACAAGCACGGAGCCGGATCCGTGGCCGGCGTCCGGTTCCGGCCCGCCGGCATCCGGTTCCGGTATTTACTAGCTCTCAACTTCCCGGTAGCTCGATCTTCCACTCCTTTCCCTCGTGCACAAGGGAAAGCGCGTGTCTGATCTCCCGCGGCCGAGTAGACCTCGACCTCGGCGTGCTCGCGGTCGCGCTGGACCGTGCGGATGCCTGCGGGCTCCCATGCCGGCGGCGCCCAGCCCACCGAGAAAAAATCCTCGGGCCGGGCGATGAGCCGCCCACCTTGATGACGGCTCGACGACAACATGGCCTCGATGCGGGCGCGTGTTTCCGGGCCCAGACGCTGGTACACCGAGGCGCGATCCCCGCTGCGCGCCGCTGCAATGAACACGTGGACCGCGCCCTCGGGATTGTCTGCTCGCTCGTGGCTGGAACAGGCAGCCAGGGTGATGGCGAGCGCGAGGACGGCAATCCACTGGCGCATGGTCAAGGCCGACTGCCAGGCAGACGCTCGATGCCCAGGCGATCGCGCACGAGGGCCATGGTTTGCGCCGCCACCGCGCGGGCGCGCCGGGCGCCGTCGGCCAGGATCTCGTCGATGGCATCGGGCTTGGCCAGAAGCTCGACGCGCCGGGCGCGAATGCGATCGAGATCGGCCTTGACCCCTTCGAGCAGCCATTTCTTGCACTCGATGCAGCCGATGCCAGCCGTGGTGCAGCCCTGGCGGACCTCGGCCTGGCGCGTCCTCCGTGGTGAAGAACTTGTGCAGGGTGAACACGTTGCACTTGTCGGGATCGCCGACGTCGGTGCGCCGCACGCGCGCCGGATCGGTGGCGGCGGTGCGCAGCTTGTTCCACACCGCCCTCGTCGTCCTCACGCAGCGAGATGGTGTTGCCCAGGCTCTTCGACATCTTGGCCTGGCCGTCGAGACCCAGGATCTTCGGCGTCGAGGAATAGAGCGCCTCGGGCTCGCGAAAGGTCTCGCCGAAGCGCGCGTTCCACTTGCGCACGATCTCGCGCGCCAGCTCCAGGTGTTGGCGTTGATCCTCGCCCACCGGAACTTTGGTCGCGTGGTAGATCAAAATGTCCGCGGCTTGCAGCACGGGATACGTGAAATAGTCCGGCGTTGATGTTGTCGGGATTCTTCTCGGCCTTGTCCTTGAACTGGGTCATGCGGCCAAGCTCGCCGTAGCCGGTGACCGAGGCCAGCGCCCACGCCAGCTCGGTGTGCTCGCGCACCGCCGACTGGACGAACAGCGTGGATTTCGCGGGATCGATGCCGCACGCGATGAGATCGCACGCCATCTCGCGCACCCGCTGGCCGAGGATGTTCGGATCGAAGGGCTGGGTGATGGCGTGGTAATCGACGATGCAGAAGAAGCAGCGATACGACGACTGCAAGTCGACCCAATTGCGGATGGCGCCGAGATAGTTGCCAAGATGCAGCTCTCCCGAGGGCTGGATTCCGGAAAAGATGGTTTCGCGCAGTGCCGATTCTTGAGCAGGCATGTCGTCTGCGGTTGTAGTCGGCGAGAGAGAGGCGGTCAAGGCCGCGTGCGGTCAAGGCCGCGCACAGGCTATTTCAGCACGGCCAGCTTGCTGCTGCGCTTGCCCGTACCTGGATCCGGCAGATTGCGCG
Source organism: uncultured delta proteobacterium (assembly GCA_963723955.1). GTDB lineage: Bacteria > Myxococcota_A > Polyangia > Fen-1088 > Fen-1088 > Fen-1118. The sequence continues at coordinate 2,780 of CAVRSU010000025.1, read as the reverse complement.
CCGAGAGCGCGCACGCTACACGCCCGGCGATGGCGGCGAAAGCCCGCGCGACGGGGGAATCCGGCTCGGCGAGCGTCACGGGCTTGCCTAGATCGCCGCCGTCGCGCACCGCGGAGAGCAAGGGGATCTCGCCTAGAAATGGCAGACCCTCGCGCTCGGCCAGCTGGCGGCCACCGCCGTGCGCGAAGATCTCCTCGTGGTGTCCGCACTTTGGACACTCGAAGAAGCTCATGTTCTCGATGATGCCCAGCACGGGCACCTCGACCTTTTTCCACATGCCGAGGGCCTTCTCGACGTCGATGACCGACACCTCTTGCGGCGTGGTCACCATCACGGCGCCGGTCACAGGCACGAGCTGCGCCAGCGAGAGCTGGGTATCGCCGGTTCCTGGCGGCAGGTCGATGACCAGGTAGTCGAGCTCGCCCCATTCCACGTCCTCGACGAACTGGGTGAGCAACTTGTGGATCATGGGCCCGCGCCAAATCACGGCGGCGCCGCGGTCGACGAAGAAGCCCACCGACAGCACTTTGATGCCGTGGTGCACGCCCGGAACGATGGTGCTCTCGCCCTTGATTTCGGGCACGATCTGCGGCCGGCCCATCATGTGCGGAATGGACGGCCCGAAGACGTCGGCATCGAGAATCCCCACGCGGGTTCCGGCTTGGGCAAGCGCCACCGCCAGGTTGGTCGCCACCGTGGACTTGCCCACGCCGCCTTTGCCGGCTGCCACGGCGATGATGTTGCGCACGCCCGGCAATCGCTCGCGCGCGGGCCCGGCCTTGCGCGCGACCTCGGATGTGAACGCGACGTCGAGGCTGGTTACGCCCGCCACGCGCATGGCCGCCGCTTGCGCCGAGGCGCGGATCTCCTCGCGCGATGGACAAAGCGGCGTGGTCAGTCGAATGCCCACGCTCGCCTTGCCGTCCGTGAAGGTCACCTCGCCCAGCATCTCGGCGGCGGCCAGCGTGCGGCCCAGCCCTGGATCCTTCACTTGCGCCAGTGCTTGGCGAATCTCGTCGACAGTGGGCATGGCGGATCCTTTCTTCGAGCAGAGGCGGCCAGAGGTGGTTGCTACCGTTTGCGCGCGGCCTTGAGCAGCGCGGGCAACTCGGCCTCGGCGTCGGCGTGGTGGCCCATCTTGCGTCGCTTGACCGCCAGGTAGCCGGCGTTGTGCTGGTTTTCGCCCACCCAGTGCGCGACGCGCGTGGCGACCACGACGCCCGCGTCCTGCAAACCCTTGACCTTGAGCGGATTGTTGGTGAGCAGGCGCACCGACTCGACGCCGAGGTCGCGCAGGATGGCGCCCGCGATGTCGTAGTTGCGCGCATCGGCCTCGAAGCCCAGGGCCAGATTCGCCTCGACCGTGTCCGCGCCGCCGTTCTGCAAGGCGTAGGCGCGAACCTTGTTGCCGAGTCCGATGCCGCGCCCCTCCTGGCGCAAATAGACCACCACGCCCGATCCCTCGGCCGCGATGCGCTCCATGGCGGTGTGGAACTGCTCGCGGCAATCGCACTTGAGCGAGCCCATGACCTCCGAGGTCCAGCACTCGGAGTGAACGCGCACGAGCACGTTGGACTTGCCGCTGATGCGTCCCGCGCACCACCGCCATGTGCTCGCGCAAGCAGACCGGGTTCGCGCAGGCGGCCTTGTTCTCGGGCTCGCGATACACGACGAGCCGGAACGGCCCGTGCACCGTCGGAAGATCTGCTTCGGAGTAGCGCTCGAGTTTCATCGAGAGTGCCGCTTTCGCGGCTAAACGTACGGGCCCGATCCCGGCTTGTCAACGCACACGGAAAGCCGCCACGACTGCCACGACTCGGGCCGGCTTGCTTGCTTTCCCGTCGAGTGTCATTCTATAGCTTCCATGCCAGTTCGTCCGATTCTGCGTTTTCCCGACCCGCGCCTGCGTCAGATTTCAAAGCCGGTGACCACCTTCGACGCGACCTTGCGCGACCTGGTTTCGGACATGAAGGACACCATGTACTTGGCCGAGGGGGCCGGGCTGGCGGCCATCCAGATCGGCGAGGCGCTGCGATTGTTCATCATCGATCCCGAGGTTGCCGGACACGAGGCCGACGCTCCGCCGCTGGTCATCGCCAACCCCGAGCTGGTATCGATTTCCGAGGAAGAGCAGACCGGCGATGAGGGCTGCCTGTCTTTTCCCGGCATCTTCGTTCCGGTCAAGCGCGGCCAGCGGGCACGGGTGCGCGCCCAGGATGTGGATGGCAAGGTTTTCGAAATCGAGGGCGAAGGGCTCTTCGCGCGCGCCCTGCAACACGAGAACGATCACCTGACTGGCCGCCTGCTCGTCGATATGGTGGGCCCGGTCAAGCGCCAGATCATCAAGCGCAAGATGCGCAAGGAAAACGAGAAGGAAGACGAAGCCGAGGCGACCTAGCCCGACGTCGCCTCCGCCCCACCATGTCCACACTGGTCCTTTCCAGGATCACCTTCGAAGGCCGCCACGGCGCCACGGAGAATGAGCGCAGGAGCCTGCGCACGTTCGAGGTGGATGTGGAGATCGAGACGTCGATCGAACAGGCGAGCAAGAGCGACAATCTCGACGACACCATCGACTACCGCACGGTGGCGGAGATCATCGTCGAGCTCGGCACCGCGGAAACGCATCATCTGCTGGAGTCTCTCGGCCTCCGTATGCTCGATGCCTTGGGCACGAAATTTCCCGCGGCCACTTTCCGCCTCGATCTGCGCAAGCTCAACCCGCCCGCCTGCCCCGGCCACCCCGCCTTTGCGGCCGTGCGCATGCAGCGCGCTGGCAG
>CAVRSU010000024.1:65000-217778 GCA_963723955.1 uncultured delta proteobacterium | reverse complement strand
GCGCCTCCACCGGCGGCACGGTGGCGCTGGAATACATTTTGTCGCGCATGCCCGTGGACGCGCCAGGGATCGTGATTGCCCAGCACATGCCGGCCATGTTCACCAAGCAGTTCGCCGGTCGCATGGATCAGCTGTCGGCCATGGAAGTGCGCGAAGCCGTGGACGGAGATTCCGTGGTGCCCGGCGTGGCGCTCATCGCGCCCGGCGACTTTCACATGTTGCTCAAGCGCTCGGGCGCGCGCTACTACGTCGCGGTCAAGACCGGCCCCATGGTGCACAGGCAGCGTCCCGCCGTCGAGGTGCTCTTCCGCTCGGTGTCGCGCGCGGCGGGCTCCAACGCCGTCGGTGTCATTCTGACCGGCATGGGCGCCGACGGTGCGCAGGGCTTGCTCGAAATGCGCCAGGCCGGCGCCGCCACCGTGGCCCAGGACGAGGCCAGCTGCGTGGTCTACGGCATGCCCCGCGCCGCCGTCGAGCTGGGCGCCGCCGAGCGCATCATGAGCTTGGATCAGATTTCCGAGAGAAATGCTGAGGTTGGCGACAGGTTAGCTGCCTCAGGATTTGGATCGAGCGCAGGCTATCGCTGTTCAGCTCTGCCGGAATTTGGGTTGGTGCCTCCGGCCATGCCCGGTTCAGCTTCAGTCGGCAGGGCTGCTGGACCTTGGATAAGGGGCCCGCCTTTGTACCGAGATTGCATCTCAATGTAGTGAGCAATCAGTCGAGCCGGATCATTCTCGAATTCGCGGGATATGGCGTGCCGAGCGGCCCGGACGGTTTCTAGCCCTGGATCATTCATCGTCGTCTCCAAGAAGTTCGAGTGGTGTTACCAGCGCCGGGGTAAGCAAACCAAGCAAGCTATTGACTCGGCGTATGTGACCAAACTTGTTTGCGTTGGCGAGATGTTTGCAATTCCACGTCACCAGAAAATCGCAGCGATGATAGGACGCCAAGGCCAAATGCAAGGCGTCGCCGGTCGGATCAGCGGGCATGACCTTGTGGCGAATATAGGCCTCGACGATTTCCAGAACTGATGCGTCGATCGCAACTACAGGAAGACTCGATACCATTTCCAGGCACTCAGCGCGAGCAGAAAAGTTCCCGCGACTGATCTCATCGACAACCGCAATGCTAGTCACAAGTTCCATGGTTGCCTTGGCCCTGCCCCACCAAGATCGAGTCCAATCGCGACGCGCGAGCATCTCGGGCTGCGGCCTGGCTTCGAAAAAAAAGCTGGGTATCGACGTTTCCACATAGGTTCGGGACCTCATATCGAATGGAGTTTACTGCCACCCGAAGGTAGGCACCAGGCCGACCACGCTGCGGCGGAGCACCGAGCTGGAATTCGGTCGGCCTTGCAAAATCCAATAAGGTCATCAACGAGCTGTGGGCCAGCCTTGACGGCGACCTTGGGGAAGAAGGAGAAGCCGAGGTCCAGCGACGGGTTCAAGACGTGGACACCGGGCGCGTAAAGACGATCCCCGCCGAAGAAGTCCTCTCTCGCCTATAGGCAGCGGCTCACCAGCGCGGGGCGTCCTTGGACTTCGACTGCGCCGGTTTTTCGCTTGCTGGATGTGATTTCGAATGTTCCGTGTGTGCTTTTCCCTTTGCGCCTGGCTGCGGCGTTTGCACGCGATTGCTCCCTGGCCGCGCGGGAACGTCGGCGGAATGGTCGGGCTCTTCGGCGGAAGGCATTCGCTCTGGAGAAGGCGGTTGGAATTCCTCGCGCGCCGGCGCGCTCGGCCGCGACGAGGTCGAGGCAGGCGTGTCGACCTTGGACGCGGGCGACTTCCGCGCGAGCAGCAGAACGACGAGCGTCACCACGCACAGGACGATCCCACAACCGATGGCGATGAGGGGCAAGTGGGGCAGGCGGGAAGGGGGCGCCACATCTTCGATTTCGATCGGCTCGATCAGGGATCGGGGCGCACGCTTGGTCGGTGCCTGGCGGATCACGCTGGGCTGCGACGGTGGATCGAGAAGAGCGGTCGGCTGATGGCGCCCGGTCGAGCTCCTGTGGGTTGGCTGGTTGGAGGACAGGGCAGCAGGCGGCGCGGGAGACTCGGCCTCGGACGGCTGCAGAAGAGCGGTTGGCTCGTGGATCCTCGCGCGCGAACTGCCGGTGGCCGCGGCGCCCGGCGTGACAGAGGATGCGTCGACTGGCACGGGCGTGATGCTTGCCCGTGACATGGCAGCTGCCTTTTGCAGAAACGAGGAAACACTCGCCGACGGAACCGAGACGCCAGCTTGCGAAGGCGGGGCGGCCCGCGCTGCGATCGCTGCGGGCGGCTGTGCGTACGCCGGCCCGCTGATTTGGGCGGGGACTTGAATGGGCGCGGCGGATTTCGAGAAGCGTCCGAGAATGGCTGCGATCTCGCCCATGCTCTGCGGGCGCTGCACCGGATCCTTGCGTAGGCTGCGACCGATGAGCTCGTCGAGCTCCACGGGAAGGGAAGGCTCCAGGGTTCTCGCGGCGGGCGGTGCCTCCGTGGCGTGGGCGATGATCAATTGTCCGGCCCCTTCGCGCACGAAAGGCGGCCGTCCGGTCGCCATCTCGAACAGGATGCAACCCAGGGAATAGATGTCGGCGCGATGATCGACATTGCCCAGCCCTCGCCCCACCTCGGGCGACATGTACAGCGGGGCGCCCAGCAGGCTGCCGGTCTGGCTTTGCCGGACGCTCTGGGTGAAGTTGGCGACGCCGAAGTCGAGCAGCTTGACCACCGGATTCGGGGCCGGGCAGGTGAGGAAAACGCTGTCGGCCTTGAGCGCGCGATGGACCATGCGCTTGCCGTGCACGAATTGCAGGGCACCCGCCACCTGAACACCGATGGCCGCCAGGGTCGCGATGTCGCCGACGCCTTCCATGTCGGCCAGGGCCGCGGCCAGCGACTTGCCGGGTAGATATTCCATGCACAGGAACGCGCGGCCGCTCGCGTGCATGCCGCAGTCATGGGTCTGCGCGATGCCTGGGCTGTCCGATAAGATTGGTCGAGCGGACCTCGGCGAAGTAGCGGGTGAGCGCGGTTCCCTCCTTCGAAAAAACGGGGAAGAGAACCTTCACCGCCGCCTGCTGGCGGCTCTGCTCGTGGTCGCCCAGGAAGACCTCGCCCATGCTGCCTTCGCCCAGCTTTTGCACGAGCCTGTAACCGCCGACCACTTCGCCGATCATGCGCCTGCCTTGTGTGCGAGCTTGGCGGGCTTGCCTTGGTAGTACCACTGACCCGGGGCCAGTCTGCTGCTGGACCTGGCGTAGTGATCCGTCCACAGCGCAAGCGCCTGCGAGCGCGCCTTTGCCACCGCGAAAACGGGAAGTGGGGCTGGCGGCGCAAGCCCGGTGCGCACGCGCAGCTCAAGCGCAAGACGCCTTTGCGATCGGACGGTTTCGTCATCGGCGGCGAGGCGGGCCAGTAGGCCAGTCACGGACCAAGGCTGGCCGTGGAGCAGACGGACCGACGGATCTTTCGCCTTCGGATCGGACAGCGGATGATCGGACAACGGATCTTGGCTCTTGCCCAAGATCGCTCGGCTGGCTTCTTCCAGCACACGCTTGGGCACGCTCTCCGCGAAGACCGGCAGCGCGCGAACCGTCGCCGCACAGCCCAAGCTCGCGGCCGCGGAGAGCACGGCGCCGGCATCGGCATCCGGATGCGCGGCCAGGTCGATGAGCAGGGCTGCATCGGAATCGTCGCCCGCGATGGCCAGCGCGTCCACCAGCTGCGGGTCGAATTCCTCGCGCTTGCGCACACGCGCCCGTACCTCGGCGAGCGCGGGAGCCGAGCCGAGCGCGACCGCGGCGAAAAGCAGGGCGTTCGACCGGCGCGGATCCGTCGCGCGGCTCGCCAGCGTCGCGAGCGTGGCGGCGTGTTGTGCTTCCCCAATCCGAGCAAGCGCCAGCGCGGCTTCGACCGCGACGCCGTCATCGGCATGCTCCAAAAGCGGCAGCAGTTGTCCCGGCAGAAGTTGCCCGCGCTCCACCAGCAGTGGCAGCAGCATGGCGCGCACGCTGTCGCTCTTCGTCTTTTCGAACACGGTGCGCACGCATTCGACGAAGTGCTGGCCAACCAGGGTGCGCAGAATTGTCAGGGCGACGGGCGCAAGCGGGGCCGCGTGCGCCGCGCGTTCTAGCACCGTCATCGAGCGCTCTGCCCCGCCGGGTGCCTGTAGGTGAACCAGGGCCGCGCTGGCAACCAGGCGATCCTCGGGCTCTTTGGCCTCCCGGCTGACCTTGACGAAGGCGGGAATGCGATCGCGTCCGAGCCAATCGACGGCAAGCAGACGAGCGTCTAGGACGTCGGCAAATCTATCTAGATCGGGAAGGCATTGCGCGGATCCGTGGAGCACAGCATGGAGGGCGGCGAAGCAATCGTGTAGCCCCGCCAACTGCAAGCCCACAGCCTCGACGTCGAACACTGGCACGGCTTGCGGCCGGCGTTTCCTCGCGGTCCGGGCGCGCCGTGCTGGGGGCGGGGCAGGAGCGGCTTGCGGCGTCGGCAGGCTGGACGGCACCACGGTTTGGAAGACCGAGGGTCCTTGGGCGACCGCTGCCTGGCTCGCTATTGGGTCGGCGGGTAGCGGCGGCAGCTCGGATTCAAGCGGGGAGAGAAAAGACAGCGCCTTGGCCGTGCCTTCGAGTTGCTCTTGATTGGCCGGGCGCGTGGACTCGTAGATGAGCACGAGGCAGCCTCGTAGCTCGGCCAGGGCGCGATGGATCTCCTCGGGCGAATCCTGACCATCGGGCGCGGCCAGCGCCTTGTCCAAGGCTTGCACCGCCCGCCGCAAGGCCGACCCGACCGCGGGCGAGGTTCCGCGCCGTCGCAGAAGCGGACCTAGCGTCTTGCTGGCAGAGCGAACCTGTTCCCTAGCCATGGCCGAGTTATCGTGGTCTCTGTACTACACTACATCTGATTGCGGCCCAATTAGCATCGCGATGGCGCGCAGCGCGAACGCTTGGGAACCTTCTCAGGGTTTGCATCCCCCTGTCGAGAAAGCGCCCACGTTGTAGGCCTTTGCTCACCCTGAACCACCGAAGCTGCTTGCGCCCCATGAAATGTTTTCTTAGCCCTGCCGATATGTGCCCTATGATCGAGGTTGAAACTTCTCGGGATCTTGCCTGGCCAGATGCTTGCAGGCACAGAAACTGCCGAACTATGCAACCAGCCGATTTACTCCTGACGGCTTCGAAAAGGAATCCCATGAAGAGTTTGGTGAAGAGCTTGCAGTCACCGTCGAAAAGGAACTGTCGAGGCGCGGACGTCGGGGCAGTTCTCCTCGTGGTTCTGATTGTCATGGTCGCCTTGCTTGGGCTCGGCATGACCGGTCTCTTCCTCACCAGCTCCAGCATTCAAATGAACACGAACATCAACTTGCGCAACCAGGCCATCGTGGTGGCCGAGGCCGGCCTCGAACGGGCGCGCATAATTCTAAACGACAAGAATTCGACGCCGTCTTTACCTGCCCTGTTGGCCGGCAGCAATCCTGGCGCCGGCGATGACGTACCAACCAGCATCAATGCCTGCGATGGCATCGCTGCCCGCGGCGCCATTTTGGTCGACCAAGTCAGCACAGGCTGTACAGCCGGGCCCACCTTCTGCAAACTGCAAAACGTCAACTACCCCACCTCGATCAACCGCAGTAGCGGCATGCCCGCCGCCAGCGGGACCGTGGTCCAGCAAACCATGGGGCAGTACACGGTGTATATCCGCCAAGATCAGGCCGACTGTCGCATGGGCAATTTCGTGTGCGACAATGCAACGTCTTCTGCCGACGGCGGTGTCGTCCTGGTGCCATGCGTCCCGCCAGCGGGGGCGCCTTCTCCTCCCAACGGTGCCGTTATCGTGCGTTCGGAGGGTGTTGCTTCGGACGGCAGGACACGGGTGGTTCTGGAAGTGACCATGGCACCCAACTCGGGCGCCATCGTCACCCCGATACCCGTGTCCGCCCTGTGCGCAGCCGGTGCCAACGGCTGCGATGATAACTCCTCGGTTCAGAATGGAATCGTCGTCAATAGCGGCGCCCCGCAGACGCCACCCTCCTACGGCGGCAGCGGCGCAGGTGGCGCGACGAGCTCCGGTGGCGCGGGAGGTAGTGGCACCACGACGCCCATCGGAGGCGTAGGCGCGGGTGGAGCGGTCGCAACTGGTGGCGTCGTGTCCACCGGCGGATCCGGCACGGGTGGGAACACGGGTACCGGAGGCTCGACCACATGTGCCTACGACCAGTGCAAAGTCATCGCGACCATAGGCGTCACCGGGGTTTGGGACGTGAATTGGGGCAAAACACCATGCGGAAGCGCGGACGGTTCCAGCTATTTCTCAGCTTGGCTGGGCCAGCACGCGAGCAAGTGCACGCTTGCCAACATTGACATCACCAACACAACCATCACACCGGCATTGCTTGCCCCGTTCAAGGTCATCGTCGTGCTCGACATCTATCACTCGCCAGCCGACAGGGCCACTCGCATCGCCAACGTTTGCGCCGGGACAACCAGCCAATGGGACCCATATTACTGGGGCACGCAGCGCAAGCTCACTCAGAGCGAAGACGACGCTGTTGTGGCGTGGGTGAAGAACGGTGGCGGCCTGGTAACCACAATGGCCACAGAAAATGTTCCCGCCGAGCCGGTCAACGCGAATGGTTTCCTGCAGCCCTTCGGAGTGACCTACTCTACCGTTTCGCCGAATGTGAGCGTCATGGTCACCCCTGCGAACCTCGCCGCGAGTGACTTCTCGACCACACCTCCCATCGCCAGCGCGATCACCGCGGGCGTGAACAGCCTGGTAGTCGACAACGCGATCGCGATCAAGGGATGGAACGGTAGCTCAGAAACCTCGATTCCATCCAACTCGAGCTCCTTCGCAACCTTTGCGTCCTGGTCGGGCTACACCCTTGGTGCCGCTCTCACGGCATCGTCGGGGCGAGTTGTCGTGTGGGCCGACGAATGGATCACGTACGATGCCGTTTGGGGGGACAGCACCGAACAGGCCTATACGTTCTGGAACAACGTCTTGGTTTGGCTGGCAGGCCCGTCGTGCGCGTCTAGCTTCCCCAGCGTCTTTCCTGATCCGAACACATGGTACAAGATTTGTACTTCGGCCAATACCAGCCAGTGCCTCGACGTGTCCGGCGGCAACTACTCGAACGGCGATGCGATTCAGCTTTGGACCAAGACCAATGTCAACCAGGAGTTCCAGTTCAAAGATGCCGGGAACGGGTACTACACCATCACCTGCCGCGGCAACACCAGTTACTCCATTGACATGAGCGGCAACTTCGCGAATAGCCAGACATTGAAGCTCTGGAGCACGGACGTGACAAACGCGAACCAGAAGTTCAAGCCAATTGCGCTTCCAGGTGGGAACTATCGGTTGGAAAGCAGCAATTCGAGCTATTCGATCGACGATACCGGAAGCACAAGTAACGGCACGAAGCCATACCTCTGGTCCTCTGACAGCAACAATGGCAACCAGCAATGGGTGATTACCTCAGTGCCTTGATGGCCGTATTCGATCTGGTTGATCCACGAGGGGTCTAGTTGCATTGCCCCCCTCATGCGCGGCGACCCGCTGCGTAGCGCGGGCGAGATCCCGCCCGACAGTGCGCTCGATGAGTTTGCGAGAATTGCCGCCACAATCCTGGGCGCCATCGGAACCCTAACGTCAAGAGCCGCATCCAATACGCTGGCGCACACACCCAACTGACGAGTCGAGATGTTGGCAGGCTATTTTTCTGCCTACCCAACTGTCCTGCGAGGAGGTCCTTCTATGATGAACCGAGCATTTTCACTAAGTTGTATCGGTTTTCTGGCTCTCGCAGCATGCGGGTCCGCCAATCCGGGACCGGCGCAAAGCGGCGGTGCCCCCAGCAGTGGCGGTCAGGGATCAGGTAGCAGCGGGGGAGGATCCGGCGGTACCATCGGAACAGGAGGCAACCAGGGGAGCGGTGGCATTGCGACGACCTCCGGTGGGGCTGGAGGAGGTGGCGGCGCGACTGGCCGGGGCGGCACCGCCGGCTCCGGAGGTACCCTGGGGTCGGGTGGCGCAGGAGGAGTCGGGAGCGGAATGGGTGGCACAGGAGTGGGCGGCCAAACTGGCAACGGAACGGGTGGCACAGGAGCGGGTGGCCAAACTGGCAACGGAACGGGCGGCATGAGTGCCGCTGGGGGGGCTAGTTCCGGTGGCCAAGGCGGAGGAAGCACCGCCCCCTCCACGTTGGTCAACACTTACGACGGCGCGCGAACGACCACCGTAAGCTTTGACTCTGCCTGGAAATTCCACCTCGGTGACGTGACTGGTGCGCAGGCAACGACTTTCGACGACTCGGCCTGGACTTCTTTGGACGTGCCCCATGACTGGAGCATCTCGCTGGCATTCAACCAAAGCTCGCAAGCCGGCGGAGGTGGTGGTTACCTCGATGGCGGCACGGGCTGGTACCGAAAGACCTTCACCTTGCCCAGCCGCGAGCTCGGGACAGAGGGTACTTGTCCAGTTCGACGGCGTCTACATGGATAGCACCGTGTATCTCAATGGCACGCAAGTAGGCGCCCGTCCGTATGGATTCTCCTCATTCGAATGCGACCTGACCGCCAGTGCCAAGTTTGGTGGGTCGAATGTGCTCGCAGTCAGAGTCAACAACCAGCAGCCGAGCAGCCGCTGGTACTCGGGGAGTGGCATCTACCGTCACACCTGGCTCAAGACCGTGAACCCGGTTCGCGTGGCCTACACCGGTGTGTTCGTGACCACGCCGCAGGTCTCGACCACGAGCGCCACCGTGAACCTCGCAGTGACGGTCCAGAACGACGCGACTACCGACCAATCGGTGACCGTGGCGAGCTCGGTGCGCGACGCCTCCGGTGTCGAGGTGGGCAAAGGCTCTTCGGCGGCGACCTCCGTGACAGCCGGCAAGACCGCCGACGTCACGCACACCGCGACCGTGGCCAATCCCAAGCTTTGGTCACTATCGTCGCCGACCCTCTACTCCGTGGTGACAACCGTGTCGGTGGGGGGCTCCGTGGTCGACACGTACACGACGCCTTTCGGGATTCGCACCTTCGCGTTCGACGCGAACAAGGGCTTTACGCTCAACGGTCAGAGCGTGAAGCTCAACGGCACGTGCAATCACCATGACCTCGGTGCCCTCGGCGCCGCCGTCAACAACCGCGCCATCGAGAAGCGGCTGCAGATGCTCAAGGACATGGGCGTCAATGCACTCCGCACGTCGCACAACCCACCCGCGCCCGAGTTACTGGATATGGCCGACCAACTCGGCTTTCTCGTGATGGATGAGGCATTCGACTGCTGGGACCAGGGCAAGAACACGTACGACTACGGACGATTCTTCAATCAGTGGTCCAAGACCGATATCGGCGACATGGTGATGCGCGATCGCAACCATCCGGGCGTCATCATTTGGAGCATCGGAAACGAGATTCCCGATGACAACAACGCCACCGTCGCACAGTCACTCATCACGGCGGTCAAGGCGAAGGACACCACGCGCGTGATCGGTCAAGCCTTTGCCAGCGCAGCCCCCGGCGCCGCGGTAGCTCCCCTGGAAGATGTGGTCGGCCTCAACTACGCTCCGTACTCGTATGCCGGGACGCACTCGAGCAATCCGACCTGGAAGCTCTTCGCCAGTGAGTCGTCCTCCGCCGTCAGGAGTCGCGACGTCTACAAGACGCCGGTCACAACGAATATCCTGTCATCCAGCGACAACCAGTGCTCGTCCTACGACAATAGCGTGGTGTCCTGGGGGACGAGCGCCGAGGGCTCATGGCAGAGTGTCAACGCGGACGCTTACATTGCCGGCGAGTTCATCTGGACCGGCTTCGACTACATCGGCGAGCCCACACCGTACGGCTGGCCGTCCAAGAGCTCGTATTTCGGCGCCATCGACACGGCAGGCTTCCCCAAGGACATCTTCTATTTCTACCAAAGCAAGTGGAACGCCGCTGGACCGACCATGGTCCACGTCGTGCCCATGGATTGGACGAGTTGGACGGCTGGGCAATCCGTGACTGTCTGGGTCTACAGCAATGCGGACAGTGTCGAGCTCTTCCTCAACGGCAAGTCCCAGGGCTCAAAGACCATCTCGGGCACAACCGCGCACGCTCAGTGGTCGGTCCCATTCGCCACGGGCACGCTCCAGGCCAAGGCCACCAAGGGTGGCGCGGTCGTCGCGACCGACACCGTGCAGACCGCCGGGGCGGCGGCAGCTTTGGCGCTCAAGGCTGACCGCGCTTCCATCACGGCGGACGGACGCGACCTGTCCTATGTCGAGGTGGACATTGTGGATGCCCAGGGCGTCGTTGTTCCGCAAGCCAAGGACACAGTCGCTTTCACGATCAGCGGTCCCGGCGCCCTGGTGGGCCTCGACGCTGGAGATTCCACCAACCACGATTCCTACAAGGGCACCTCGCATGCCGCTTTCAGCGGCAAGCTGATGGCCATCGTTCAATCCACGGCTACCGCCGGCAAGATCACGCTGAAGGCAACCTCCGGGTCGCTCACTGGCGGCTCGGTGGACATCACCACGGCGGCACCCTAGATCTTGTCAGCCTCTCCGCTTGGAAGACCTCGATCTTCGCACTCGCAAATGAACGGCCAATAGCGTCGCCGCATAGGCCAACAGCGCCCAAGGCGAGCGGCTCTTCTCAGATCCGAGCGAACAGGAGCAGCCGGAGCTCGTCGTATTCCCTCCGGAACTACCGCCGTTAGCGCCGCCTGTTCCGCGAGCCGTATCACCGCCAGCTCCGCCGCTCGCCACGACACCACCCGTGCTGTTCGTGCCACCGGAGCCGACTGCCCCTCCCCCACTGTTTCCGCCGCGGCCGCTTGAACCGCCGGATGCCGCGCCACCCGCTGCAGATGCGCCGCCACTTGCCAATCCACCTGCGCTGCCGGCAGTTCCTCCGCTGCCGGTCATGCCGCCGCTACCTATCGAGCCTGCGCTTCCATCAGCACCGCCGCGAGCACCGCCGTTCCCCGCGTTCGTGGATCCACCGCTGCCACTGCTGGCGCCGCTACCGCCGCTGCCGCTGCTGCCACCGCTGCCAACGCCGCCACCTGCGCCAAGGGCACCGCCTGTGCCGCCTGCACCAGGCGGCGTAATTGTGTACATGAGTGCGGATTCGTGCGGAACGTTCACCGAAATTCCGGTCGTCATTCCAGTCACGTCTTGCTTATTCCAAAGATCTCGAACCGTCGGAGTCCCCGTAACTCCCAACTGGGAGAACGTAACGGAAACCGTGGCATCGGCTGTTGCGCGGTTGAACAAAGCAACAGCCTTGCGTCCGTCGGCGAGGTCGCGCGCCCACACCTCCGTGCTGTTCTGCTGCGAGATTCGTTTTGCGCGATTGCCCAGGGCGTCCTGGTCGACCGCCAGGACTTCTTCGTTCGTGAGAAGAGCGGTCGTCCAGGTGTCGCCGCTGAGCTTGGTTGGCATGCCGCCGAAGATGAGCGGGGACGGCATGATTGCCCAAAGGCTCATGACCGTCACCTGCTGATTGTGGCTGAACGCGCACGCGCGACTACCGATGGTACCCAGCGGCAGCATGTCGGCGTCTGCCCAGTGGCCGGGTGTGATACCAGTGGTTGTCGACCAGGCATACGCTGCATCGAATTCGTTCGAGATCGAGCTCAGGCCGTTCGTGTCCCAGAAATCGTTCACCTGCCGCCACATATTGGCGTTGGCCTCGAGGACGGCCACATCGCGCGTTTGCGTGGGCCCAGGCGACAGGCTGAGGATGATCGAGCGGCCGGTCTTGACAATCGAAGAGTGGACCGCCTCGACCTCGGACGAGTGAAGAGGTTGGCCCGTCGCATAGGGGTTCATCATGTCGTCGACCTTGACGAAGTCGACGCCCCAGTCGGCGTATTGCGAGTAGATCGAGTCGTACCAAGCCTTACCGGCATCCGTGTCGGCATTGACACCGTACATATGGCTGTCCCAGGAGCAGGTATCCCCTGTATTTCCCGCCTGCGATGTGGTGTAGGTCGAATTGGCAATGGGCAGACTGGGGCTCACTGACTTCCGCGGGATACCGCGCATGAGGTGAATGCCGAAGCTCAGCCCGAGCGCGTGCACCTGGGCAGCGATTGATTTGAATCCATCGCTGCCCGTGGCAGATGGGTATTTGCTTTTCGACGGCAGCCAGCGACCGTTTGCATCGATGGTGTCTTCCGGATCGTACCAGAGATAGTCGATCACCACCGTGTTCCAGCCGTACGGCTGAAGCTGCGTCTTCATCGCCTGGGCCGCGGCCAGCACATCCTTCTCCGTCACGCTCGCACTGAAAGAGTCGTAGCTGTTCCAGCCCATGGGAGGCGTGAGCGCCAACGTCGCGCCCGCGGTCAGCGTCAACGTGCGACTCGCGCTGCCCGACCCGTTGGTGACGGTCACATTGATGGGATAGCTCCCAGCCGCTGGCGTCGTCCCGGAAACGATCCCCGAGGTGGCGTCGATCGCAAGGCCAGTTGGCAGATCCGCAGCCGCGAACTTGAGCGGCGCCTGCCCGGTCGCGGGGATCCCGTAGAGGAACGGACTTCCGGGGATGGCGCCAAGCAAGCTCGGACCGAGAATTCGGGGTGTCGCGGGCGGCGCCGCAGTCGAAATGGTGATGTCCGTCTGCGCCCCGAACGCGTGCGACGACAGCGCTGCTGAAATCACCACGGTCATGGCAATCCGGCAAGAGCGGAGCGGCATCGCCCGCACTCGATCGAGACTTCGCTGGGCCAGCGCGCAAGGTGCAGTACCATTCTGTTGCGATGACGTTCTCTTTTTGTCCATCGGATTCCTTTGGAAAGTCGGAGCAGGGATCGTGAGCGTTGGGGTGCCGGAGTATGCAGACTCGACGCCACCAGCGGAAATCACTGGCCGTGGCGAGCTCGTCGGACGCGGCGGCCACTGCCACTGGGCCGATTCATAGTCGGTGGTGCAGATGGCTCTACCTCATCGGAGATCATAGGAGCGAGGAATTTGCATTGCGATAGTCGAGATGTGCGAAGTTTGGTCAATCTGTGAATTGGCCGACGGGAGATGTTGGCCTAGGCCCAGAGCATCATTACCATGTCGCAGATCGCTGGTCTTCGCCCAGTTCCACGCCCGCGTGGGGCACCCAAGAAATGCTTGCAATCGGCCATCGATCCGGCCAATATTCGCCGCTATGAGCCAACCTACTAGACACCTTGCCAGGCCTTATATTTGCGTGCCTTCGGCCGCTTTCGTTCTCGTGGCGCTTGCTGCCACGCCCGCTCTCGCGGCGAACAAGCAAACCCAGGAGCGCGCCGCCCGAAAGGCGTGCCTTGGCGGCGACTACAACAAAGGTGTCAACATTCTGGCGGATCTGTTCATCGATACTAAGGACCCCACGTACATTTTCAATCAGGGCCGCTGTTTCGAACAGAACCATCGCTACGAGGACGCCATCTCCAGGTTCGAGGAATACTTGCGCGTGCCCGATGCAAAGCTGGATGCGGCGGACCGAGCCACAGCCGAAAAGCACATCTCGGATTGCAAGGATCGGCTCCCCCCCGACCAATCGAGCAAGTCCCAAGCGTCGGCGCCCCAGCCGTTTGTTCCGCCCCCGCCTCCCCCTACTCCCGCTGCGACTCCTGAGCCACCGTCGACTCCGGAGTCGTCCCCGTCGATTGCCGCGCAACCCGAACCGCAACCCGCGCCCGCTCATGGCGGGTCGGGCCTGCGGGTCGCTGGCATCGTCACGGCATCGGTCGGCGTCGCGGCGGTGGCCGCTGGGGTAGTTTTCAACCTCAAGAGCAATAGCATCATCAGTCAATGGGAGACCAGCGTCAGCTACTCCACGGCCAAGGACTCCGACAGCAAGACCTATAGAACCATGGCTTGGGTAGGGTACGGTGTGGGCGCGGCCTGCATTGCTACTGGCGCAATTCTGTTCGGCTTTGGGCTGAAGGCCGGCGCAAGCTCGTCGACCAATGTTGCTATCTTGCCCGCATTTGGCCCCGGCCAAGCGGGCGCCTTGTTGACGGGAGGGTTCTGATGAAAACGGCGTTTGTCTCGCGAGTGCTTCGTCGAAACATCGGCTTCTGGGTGGTCGTTGCTTTTTGTCTGAATGCCGCGGCTTGCTTTCGGACCCTGGATGTCTCGAAGGTCAAGTGCAACAGCAGCTCGACCTGTCCGAGCGGTTCCACCTGCAACACGGCCACCGGCACCTGCTTCCAAGGGTACGCCGACAGCGGCGTCGACGTACCTCTACCGTCAGGCCAGGGTGGCAAAGGCGGAGCGGGAGCAGGTGGATCGGACGGGGCAGCAGCGGCAAGTGGCGAAACGAGCGGTGGCAGCTCTCCGGACGGCTCGCTCATTGGCGCTGGCGGCTCTACATCGACCGGGGACGGAGGCACCACCTCCGGCGTCTGTACCCCGGGAACAACACAATGCTCAACGACCAACGGAGTGCAGACGTGTGATTCGAAGGGAAACTGGGGGCCGGTGCTCTCCTGCGGCAATCAGGCCTGCATCAACGGTGCGTGCGCCGGTTCCTGCTCACCGGGCAGCACCCAGTGCTCCGCCGATGCCGCCGGCGTTCAGACCTGCGGTCAGGATGGAACCTGGGGGACGGCAACCGCTTGCACGAATCAAGCCTGTGTGAACGGCTCGTGCTCCGGTGCATGCTCGCCGGGGAGCACGCAGTGCTCCGCCGATAACGGCGTCCAGACGTGCAGCCCCAACGGCGCGTGGAGCACGGCCAACCCGTGTGGCAGCACCGCCACCTGTAAGAACGGCGCGTGCACGGGCAGCTGTGCGTCGGGCCAGACCCAGTGCTCAGGGAACGGTGTCCAATCGTGTGCTTCGGACGGAACCTGGGGATCGGCGAAGGCGTGTTCCAACCAAGCCTGCGTCAATGGCGCATGCGCTGGCACCTGCACGCCAGGCAGCACCCAATGCTCCAGCAACGGCGTACAAACCTGCGACGCCACCGGAACGTGGGGCACTGCCAGCGACTGTACCGGCCGCGCCTGTGCCAATGGCGCGTGCACCGGAACCTGTACGCCAGCGACGACTCAGTGCTCGGGTAACGCAGTCCAGACCTGCGACGCGAAGGGAACCTGGGGGCCGGCGAAAGCCTGTTCAGCACAGGCGTGTGTCAGCGGGGCGTGCGTGGGAGTCTGCGCGCCGGGCGACACCAAGTGCTCCGGCAACGGCGTGCAGACTTGCGACCAGACCGGCGCCTGGGGGACGGCGAAGGCTTGTACGGGCCAGACTTGCGTCGCCGGAACATGCGGCGGAGCCTGTTCACCGGGCGATGTAAAGTGCTCCGGCAACGGCGTGCAGACCTGCGACCAGACCGGCGCCTGGGGAACGGCGAAACCATGTACAGGCCAGGCTTGTGTCGGCGGAGCATGCAGCGGAGCCTGTGCACCCGGCGATGTGAAGTGCTCCGGCAACGGCGTGCAGACCTGCGACCAGACCGGCGCGTGGGGAACGGCCGTTTCCTGTGGCACGGCCACATGCGCATCGGGAATATGCACGGGCATCTGCACTTCGGGCAGCTCGATGTGCTCGGGCAACGGTGTTCAGACGTGCGGCGCTTCCGGAACATGGGGGACACCCGTCGCGTGCACGAACTCTGCGTGCGTGAGCGGGACATGCACTGGTCTCTGCGTTCCCGGTAACACACAGTGCTCGAACAATGGCATTGAGACGTGCAGCTCCTCCGGAACATGGGGAACACCCGCCGGGTGCACCAACCAGGCGTGCGTGAACGGGACATGCACCGGCGTCTGCACCCCAGGCGCCACACAGTGCTCGGGCAACGGCGTTCAGACGTGCAGCTCCTCCGGAACATGGGGGACACCCGTCACGTGTACCAACCAGGCGTGCGTGAGCGGAGCATGCACGGGCGTCTGCACCCCCGGCGCCACCCAGTGCTCGGGAACCACACCGCAAACGTGCAACAGTCAAGGGACGTGGATCAATGGAACCATCACCTCGGGGCAGTGCAGTGCTGTTTGCACTCCGAACACTGACAAGACCTGCATCGGCAACACCGTGCTGACCTGCGACGCTACGGGGAAGTGGCCAACGATAGGCACGGCTTGCCAGTACGTGTGCAGCGGAGGGGCATGCGGGGGCAGCTGCGTTCCGGGAACACCCAGTGCGCTACGGGCAACGCATATCAAACGTGCAGCTCCACCGGATCATGGGGGAGCTCCGTCCCCTGCGCGAATCAGACATGTGTAGCAATCGGAGCATGCACGGGCGTCTGCGCTCCCGGCGCCACACAGTGCAACGGCCAGACCCCGCAAACGTGTAGCTCATCGGGCACCTGGACGAACGGCAACACATGCAACGAACAGTACTTGTTCCGGTGGCATCCTGCACGGGCGTATGTGTGCCCTAGGCGCCAAGCAGTGCAACGGCTCAACGACCCCGCAAACGTGCAGCTCATCGGGCACCTGGACGAACGGCACCACATGTACGAACAGTACTTGTTCCGGTGGATCCTGCGTAGGCGTATGTGTCTCAGGCGTCACACAGTGCAGCGGCCAGACCCCACAATCGTGCAGCTCATCGGGCACCTGGACGAACGGCACCACATGTACGAACAGCGCTTGTGTCGGTGGATCTTGCACGGGCACGTGTTCCCCCGGCGCCGTACGGTGCAGTGGCCAGACCCCGCAAACGTGTAGCTCCTCGGGCACCTGGACAAACGACAACACATGCAAGAACAGTACTTGTTCCGGTGGATCCTGCGTGGGCAATTGTGCCTACGGCGACGAAGGTGCAGCGGTCAGACGCCGCAAAACTGCAGCTCATCGGGTACCTGGACAAACGGCACCACCTGTACGAACAGTACTTGTTCCGGTGGATCCTGCGTGGGCAATCGTGTCAGCGGTGCCCAACGGTGCAGTGGAGACCAGCCGCAAGTCTGCTCCACAAGCGGGACTTGGGGGAACAACGGATCGTCGTGCGCCTCAAGCGGCATGACCTGCGACCCCGGTAGCGTTGCCTGTGTGTGTTCGGGCACCACAGTCTGCGGTACTTGTGCCTCGTGGAGCTTCGAATCGGGCGTCGCAGCTCCGTGGGGGGCCATATTGGACCCGATTAATGGAGCTTACAACACCAACGGCGTGAGCTCGGTTCAGTCGAGTGCCGACCGCGCAACTTCAGGTTCGCGCTCACTCAAGGTTTCGTTCAACTACTCCTCTTTTGCCGAAATCGGCGCCCAGCTTTGCTCGTCTAGCACCACTCCGTTGCAAAACTACGCGATGACGTTTGATTTCTATTCGGCCACCTACTCTGGCTGGGTCGTTGGCATTGCGTGGAATTCGGCAACACAAGACTGGGCCTCCATTTCAATGGTCTATACGACGCCTGGCTCTTGGCAGAACATGACTGGCACCTTCGGTACCGCGGTCAACGCGAATTACATCGCCATCTACATGTCCGGGGACGGCAGTACAATTTCCGGAACGGCGTACATCGACAATATCTACTTGTCGCACTAGCCCGAGATCTTCGGGCATTCGGCCCGTCTCTGGCGAATATCGGTGGTCCACTCCAAGCCGCCGGGCTCGATTCACAAGAATAGGTGCGAGCCGAAGGCGGCGATGAGCATGTGACAGGTGCGGCCGGAGCGATCGCTTCCCTCGGGGCGGCCTGGATGCCCTTGCCGCCGTCGCGGCGTCAACGTGCACCGGAGCGCCTGAGCCGGCGCGAGACCATCCTCTTGCGTGCGGCACAACGAGAATGCCTGATTTCCGATGAGCGAATTGCCACGAAGCATCTTTTCTAGTTGACACACTGGCCTAATCGCGACTAGGGTCCCTCATTAACTAACGTCAGTCCTGACACTGGAGGTTCCGATGTTGCGTGGTTCATATTCCCTGGGAATCCCGTTGCTGCTCTCTCTCGGCCTGGTCTCTTGTAGTGGCAGGCCCGCTACGAATTCAAATGAGAGCGTGGAATCTGCTGTGGTGATGCTCACCACCATGAATGTGCCGTCGGACGTTAGGTGTATTGTCCTGACGGCCGTGGGACCGGGCTCCACGGCAACCCGTTCTTTCGACGTGACGCCTTCGCAGTCGGCCAACATGACAGCGACGGGCCTGCCGGTTGGGACCGTGACGTTGACCGAGGGGGCGTACAACTCGGCCTGTTCGCAAGTCAATTCACAGACTCCGCTGACCTGGGTCAGCACGGCGCCTGTGGTCGCCCAGCTCGTCGCTGGGCACTCCACGACGGTGAACATCGAGCTTTGCCGCGCCGGGGACGTGGCCATTGTGACCTCATTCTCTGACGGCGTGGATGGCGGGTCCACTACCAACAATCCGCCGACCATCGTCGCTGCGGCTTCCGCCACGCCGAATCCAGTCGTTGGGACGACCGCGACCCTGTCGGTACTAGGGGCCGATGACAAAGGCGAGGCCAATCTGATGTACACGTGGACGACGAGCGGAACTCCGCCCGCTGCGGTCACCTTCGGTATCAATGGCACGAACGCCGCCAAGACCACCACAGCAACCTTTGCGGGGGCCGGAACGTACTCTTTCCAGGTGACGGTGAGAGATCAAGACGGTCTCACGGTTCAAAGTGCCATGAGCGTGACGGTGACCGCGAAGCTCACGAGTATCGTTGTCGTTCCCGCAAGCTCGAACATCTTCACTTCGGGCACGCAGCAGTTCACGGCAGTGGCCCGGGATCAGTTCTCCGCTGCCCTATCGGTTCAACCCACTTTCACATGGACCGCCAGCGGTGGCGGCAGCATCAGCGCCGGCGGTCTATTCACCGCAGGGGCGAGCAGCGGCGGCCCGTACACGGTCACCGCCAGCAGCGGCGGCGTCAGCGGAAACGCAAGCGTCACCGTGTCGGCGGCAACTCCGACCCAGGTTCCCGTATACCAGATCGACTGCGGAAGCTCATCAGGGACATCGCCGTTCTCAGCCGACGCGTACGGAACTGGCGGATCAACCTACGTCGTGACGAACACAATCAACACGACCGGCGTAACGAATGCGGCGCCCGCGGGCGTCTATCAGAGTGAGCGGTACGGAAGCATGTCCTACACCCTGCCGAGTCTGGTGGCATCGGCGCAGTATGTCGTTCGCCTTCACTTCGCCGAGCTCTACTGGTCGGCGACGGGCAAACGCGTTTTCAATGTCTCAATCAACGGCACCAATGTCTTGTCCAACTTCGACATCTACGCGACCGCCGGCGCTCAGTACAAGGCCGTCGTCCGCGAGTTTACAGTCACCGCGAATGCTTCGGGTCAGATCGTAATTGCATTCGCCAATGTGACCGACAACGCAAAGATAGACGGCATCGAGGTGCTTTCCCTCAAGTACCCCGTATGTGCCCCCGGTGCCACCCAGTGCAGCGGCCAGACCGTACAAACGTGCAGCTCATCGGGAACCTGGACAAACGGCACGGCATGTACGAACCAGGCTTGTTTGAATGGCGCCTGTGCGGGAGTGTGCTCCCCCGGCGCCACACAGTGCAGTGGGCAGACCCCGCAAACGTGCAGCTCATTGGGTACCTGGACAAGTGGCGCCGCATGTGCGAACCAGGCCTGCGTGAATGGTGCCTGCACGGGCGCATGTACTCCCGGCGCCACACAGTGTAGCGGCCAGACCCTACAAACGTGCAGCTCATCGGGAACCTGGACAAGTGGCGCCGCATGTGCGAACCAGGCCTGCGTGAATGGGGCCTGCACGGGCGTATGTACTCCCGGCGCCACACAGTGTAGCGGCCAGAACGTACAAACGTGCAGCTCATCGGGAACCTGGACAAGCGGCAGCGCATGCACTGCTGGCACGGTTTGCTCAGGTGGTAGCTGCGTGTGTTCGGGTACCACGGTTTGCGGTACTTGTGCTTCCTGGAGCTTCGAATCGGGCGCAGCAGCTCCGTGGGCGGCCATGTTGGATTCCACGAATGCAAATTCCTACTCCAACGGCGTGACTTCGGTTGTGTCAAGTACCGATCGTGCGTCTTCGGGTTCGCGCTCGCTCAAGGTGTCGTTCAATGGGACTTTCGCAGAAATCGGCGCCCAGCTTTGCTCGTCGAGTGGAAGCAGCTATCAGCTGCAAAACTACTCGATGACGTTCGATTTCTATTCGGACACCTACTCTGGCTGGGTCGTTGCCATCGCGTGGAACTCGACAACAGGAAGCTGGGCCTCCATTCCAATGATCTATACGACGCCTGGTGCTTGGAAGAACATGACGGGCACGTTCGGCACGGCGGTCAACGCGAGCTACGTCGGCGTCTACCTGAACGCCGACGGCGCCCCGCTCTCCGGAACGGCGTACATCGACAATATCTCCTTGGCCACGGCAGCGTGTACCCCCGGCGCCACACAGTGCAGCGGCACGACTCCACAGACATGCAATAGCAGCGGAGTGTGGGTCAATGGGAGTGTCACTTCGGGTCAGTGCGGCGCGGTTTGCACTCCCGGAGCGACCCAGTGCTCGGGAACGACTCCACAAACATGCAGCAGCAGCGGAGCGTGGGTCAGCGGAAGCGGTAGCTGTGGGTGTTCGGGTACCACGGTTTGCGGTACTTGTGCTTCCTGGAGCTTCGAATCGGGCGCAGCAGCTCCGTGGGCGGCCATGTTGGATTCCACGAATGCAAATTCCTACTCCAACGGCGTGACTTCGGTTGTGTCAAGTACCGATCGTGCGTCTTCGGGTTCGCGCTCGCTCAAGGTGTCGTTCAATGGGACTTTCGCAGAAATCGGCGCCCAGCTTTGCTCGTCGAGTGGAAGCAGCTATCAGCTGCAAAACTACTCGATGACGTTCGATTTCTATTCGGACACCTACTCTGGCTGGGTCGTTGCCATCGCGTGGAACTCGACAACAGGAAGCTGGGCCTCCATTCCAATGATCTATACGACGCCTGGTGCTTGGAAGAACATGACGGGCACGTTCGGCACGGCGGTCAACGCGAGCTACGTCGGCGTCTACCTGAACGCCGACGGCGCCCCGCTCTCCGGAACGGCGTACATCGACAATATCTCCTTGGCCACGGCAGCGTGTACTCCCGGCGCCACACAGTGCAGCGGCCAGACCCCGCAAACGTGCAGCTCATCGGGAACCTGGACAAGTGGCACCGCATGTACGAACCAGGCCTGCGTGAATGGGGCCTGCACGGGCGCATGTACTCCCGGCGCCACACAGTGTAGCGGCCAGACCGTACAAACGTGCAGCTCATCGGGAGCCTGGACAAACGGCACCGCATGTACGAACCAGGCCTGCGTGAATGGTGCCTGCACGGGCGCATGTACTCCCGGCGCCACACAGTGCAGCGGCCAGACCCCGCAAACGTGCAGCTCATCGGGAACCTGGACAAGCGGCAGCGCATGCACTGCTGGCACGGTTTGCTCAGGTGGTAGCTGCGTGTGTTCGGGTACCACGGTTTGCGGTACTTGTGCTTCCTGGAGCTTCGAATCGGGCGCAGCAGCTCCGTGGGCGGCCATGTTGGATTCCACGAATGCAAATTCCTACTCCAACGGCGTGACTTCGGTTGTGTCAAGTACCGATCGTGCGTCTTCGGGTTCGCGCTCGCTCAAGGTGTCGTTCAATGGGACTTTCGCAGAAATCGGCGCCCAGCTTTGCTCGTCGAGTGGAAGCAGCTATCAGCTTCAAAACTACTCGATGACGTTCGATTTCTATTCGGACACCTACTCTGGCTGGGTCGTTGCCATCGCGTGGAACCCGACAACAGGAAGCTGGGCCTCCATTCCAATGATCTATACGACGCCTGGTGCTTGGAAGAACATGACGGGCACGTTCGGCACAGCGGTCAACGCGAGCTACATCGGCGTCTACCTGAACGCCGACGGCGCCCCGCTCTCCGGAACGGCGTACATCGACAATATCTCCTTGGCGCACTAGCCCGAGATCCTGCTGGAGGCGAAGCTCACGTGACCGCAAATCCTGGGTGGGCGAAGTGCCGATGCGGCCGGTCGGCGGCTTTGGGTGCTTGCGCTTTCGGGGACGTGCTTGAAGGAACCGGCCGGTCGTGCGCGGGCAACAGGTCTGACTCGAGCCGATTCAGCCGTTCACCCGCGATGAATGCAATCAGACTGGCGGCCACACATGCCGCCAGCCCGAACCTGGCTTCGACGATTCCCAATCCGACGTGCGGGGTCACGACCATGCGCGATTGGCGGGCCTAATGGACGGTGCCAGAGTCTTATTGGATGCGCACCGCGCTGCTGACAACTTTCTTTCCGTCTTTCCGAGAATCCTTGCATGCCCTCTCCTCGTCAGGTCGTGGTCGATCGCAACTACACGGGCGTCCACACCAGGCGGTTAACGGGCGATTGAAACTGGAATTTAGTGAAAGCTACTTCACGAGGCCCTTTTCGTGCGCTCCCGCCCGATTCGTTCCGCCAGGTACAGTTTCATCAGCGATTGATACGGAACATCCCGCTTGTTGGCCAGGCTCTTCAAGTCGTCCAGCATCGCCACCGGCAGCCGCAGGGAGATCGCCGTGGTCGTCGGCTTCAGATTGGGCAGCACCGGCTCGATGGCACCTTCCCAGTCGAAGTAGTCGGCCGTGTCTTCTTTGCCACAGAAACGCCATTCCTGATCTTCGGGGGCGAAAGCCAAGATCGACTTCCTACATTTTGCTGATGCCTTGCTCATAGATCGGAGACCTCACGCCAATGCCTCCGGAACGATCACGTCGAACCCCTCCAGCTCGGCCACACGAGCCAGCTGCACGTCCCCGGTCACGAATGGCCAGTGTGGTCGATCCCTGGAGACAACCAAGGCCGCGGCCAGTTGGAGAGCATCGGTGGCTCGCAGTGGATGCACGGCCAAGATGCGCTCGGCTCGGGCGCGTACGGCTGACACGCCATCGACCTCGATCCAGTGCGCCGCCAAGGCATCGAGCCGCCGTGTAGCCTGCACTGCCCCGGCGTGCTCCATGTCCCCGGCGCGGACCCGACGCCATATCGCGGACAGCACCTCCACAGATGATAGGGTCCAGACTCCAATGCCGGGATCGGCACGCAAGAGCCGCCGGCAGGCCGAGCTCCCTACCTCCTCGACGATCAAAGGGACGATCGCGGAGGAGTCCCAGAACCTCATTCAGCGCCCCGCCCGGCGCTCGTTCAGGAGCGTGACGACCACGCCCTTCCCACGCACCGATGGGCCTGGCTTGAAGATCAGCTCAGGCATCTGACCTTTGCCCCTGCGAATGAGTCCCGCCCGCTCCAGTTCCCGCAAATCGCCGTTATCGGCCTTGCCGGACGACTCATCGCTGATCGGCACCAACTCGGCCACGGGCACACCTCGCACCTGGATGCGCACCGACATGCCGTGCCTGGCCCGCTCGACGTGCCGTGACAGGTGTGCCTTTACCTCAGACAAACTGACCATCTTCATCAGACCAATTTAGTCAGATCGCGGACCAAGTTTCAAGAGGGTCTCTAGGGGTCTCTAGGGTGGCCTACAGAGTTGGATTTGGGCAGGCTTACAGAGCAACTCGCCGGTACGACGCTGGGCTCAGGTGCTGAAAGCGGCGGAATACCTTGCACAGATGGTTCGCGTCGGCGAAACCACAGGCGTCGGCGATCTGCTTCAAGGGAGCACGCGTGTCGATCAGCATGCGCGCGGCTTGCTGAACCCGGACCTCGGTGGTGAAGTGCGCGGGTGTCAGGCCGGTTCGGTTACGGAAGAAATGGCTGAAGTGCGTTCGGCTCATGCCGTACTCGGCAGCGAGTGCCTTGATGTCGATGACCTTCGGCAGACCCGTGATAACGCGGGTGCGGATCTTGTCTAGCATCCGCTGGCCTTCGCCGGAGTCCTCGCGTGACTGATGGATACACCGCTCGTACGCGAGCACGAACTCGATGAGCGCCAGCTCGACGTCGAACTGATCGCGGAAGTCTTTCTTGATCGCACCACGCACGAGACGCAGGGTTGCGGCGGCCAGCGGTCCAGCCGGCGCCACTTGGATCACAGGACCCGTTGCCGCGACCTGTTTGGCGATTCGCTCAAGCAGATAGGGCTGGTAGATGCCGATCCAGCCGAACGTCCAGCCCGGCGAATCCTGCGGAAGGTAGTAGCGATGCTGTGAGGGAATGATGGCAAAGAACCCCATACCTGGAAGGATCTGTTGGGGTGTCTGCCCATAGAGCTGGTAGTGTCCCCAGCCCGCCATGGTGACCTGAAAGAAGCACAGAGGAGCATCCCGGCGCCCGAGCCGCTTCATTCCGTCCCAGTGATAGCTCATCGGATCGGTTCGAGTTTCGATGCTTCCGAAGAACGCCGTCCTCGGCGTCCACCACGTAGGGGCCGGCGCTGGGGTGCGCGACAGCTCGGTCAGTTGGTGCAGGATCGGCGCCCATTCCGCTGATGGCTCCGGTCCGGCAGTTCGGCATGCCACGACCTCGGAGGTAAGCACGTCATAGGAACGGCGCCGCCACTGCGCTGCCTTGGACTTCGGTTGACTTGCGGGCTTCGCTGACACGGGTGATGAGAACCTTCGGCTGCCACCGTTTCCGAGGGACGGTTCGAGCTGTCAGCACCTAGCAGGCCGTAGGCGCAACTTGCAGCCTACAGCCTGAGGTCCGTGCTCTACCAACCGCCGCCGCCACCGCCACCGCGGCGACCACCACGGCCGTGGCCTTCGCCGTGATCGCGACCACCGCGGCCGCCGCCGAATCCACCTCCACCACCGCCGCCGCCGCTGCGTGGGGCGCGCTCACGCGCTTCGCTGACGTTGATGGGACGGCCCTGGATCTCGCGGCCATTGAGGGTCTCGATGGCCTGGGCGGCTTCCGCGTCGGTGGTCATTTCCACGAACGCAAAACCACGCGGACGGCCTGTGTCGCGGTCGAGCACGACCTTCACCTCTTTGACGTTTCGTCCGTTCTCGCCGAACACATCCTTCAGTTCGGGCTCGGTTACGTTGTACGACAGATTGCCTACATAGAGCCTCGTTCCCATTACTTTCTCCTCTTGCGTCTCACGTCTCTCTCTTGGTTTCCTGGGCCGTGGGCGTGCGAACCGGCCAGGACGGACTGAATGTCCTCATGGTTGCCGAACTCAGAATGAAGCCGCTCCTCGACAGCATGCAAACAGTGGGCAAAAACCACCATGCTCCACCCTACCGAGCCCTGGGTTTTCGGTCGGAAACAAGCGGCTCACAGACTGAGCGCAAAGGAGAGATGAACGGCCGGAACACACCTGAGGGACTCGCTACTTCTCTTAACTCTAGCAGATTTTGGCGATGGTTGTCCAATCCTGTCGAAGCGGCTCCGGACAGGAAACCACGGGTCCTAAAAGGGGCACCCGGTGAAAGCTAGAAAATCTGGTGAAATCCACAAGATATGCGCCCTGGCCAGCCCGCCGGGATACCTGCCGTCCGAAAGTTGAGTGCCCAATCGCATCTCAGGACTTCCGCGTTCAACTGCGGGATGAGCAAGCGAAGGCCCAGGCCCGCATCGTCATAGAAGGCCAGCTCCTTCAGGCTCATCGCCGCGTGCCCAGCGTCCGCGAAGACGAGACCGCCAACCCGCAGGGATGCCATGGGCACGGCCATGGAGCGCAGTTCCAGGTGGGCAAGGTAGTAGGCGTAGCCGTAGAACTCGTTCACCGGGTATCCGCGCATTCCTTCGATCGCACCCACATAGACGAAGTCACGGTGGACGTTGTTGACCATGAAGCCACTCGTCGCGAACGCAACAACCCGAAGTGCGCGGGCCAGGACGGGCGTAGCCGCCAGGACCTGTCCGGTGACCAGCTCGTCGCGATCTCCGTACCCGTATCTTCGCCCTTCCCAAGAGGCCCCGACACTCTGAAAGCCGCCGAAGAGCGCAGCGTTGACATGGGCTTCGCCCCGCCAAAGAAAGAAATCCTGTTCGGAGCCGAGCCACGTGGTGGCCTGTCCGGCCTTCAAGGTGACCGATGGCCCGAGCCGTTTGTCCTCGCCCAAGTCGAAGGTGTCGAGATTGCGATACGTTCGGTAGTGGGGCGTGAACGCATCGTACTGCAGGTAGAGCGAGGAATATCGCTCCGAGGCCGCGAAAAACGTCTGCGCGAAGCTCGCACGCAGCGCAGGATCGGATGGGAAGTCGGGCAAGAACGATCGCCGGTTCAGGCCGAAGGCATTGCCCAGCGTGACCCTTTGGATAAGCCAATCGCGGGGAAAGGATCGGGTCACCCCCGAGGTCACGGCGCCCACGTGGCTGCGGTAGGCACAGTCTCCGATCAAGGCTCCGGTGGGGTCGTCCGGCCCGCCCGGTGCCACGCATGGGCTGTCGACCAAATTCGGATCGTAGAGCGTCTGGCTGGCGCCGGATACCGTTCGGACCACGTTGTCCGTGTAGCTGCCCTCGACAAAGGCACCCCAGCGACGCGAGAGCGCGTAGAGCGGATATTCGAGCCGTCCGAGCGCAGCCGAGCCTTCGCGAGGACCCGCCGCGATTTGACCTAGCTGGCGGGCCCAGATCTCGTAGAACGCGGCGGAAAAACGCAGTCGCGTACCCAGCACATTGGGATCGATGTAGTTGGGACCCAAGCGCATCTCGCCGGGGTCCATGAGGAACACGAGAGCAACCTGCTTGCGCCAGCCAAAAAGGTTGTTCTCCGATAGCGAAGCGTTGAGCGTGTAGAGATAGCCCGTGATGGGTTCGAAGCTCCAGTCCGAGTTGAAGCGCAGGCTCCACAGGTCGCGCGTGACCATCAGCAGGTCGACCGTCCCTGGCACCGCAGCTTGGATGGGCACGATGGCCACCACGCTCGACAAACCCGTGTCGTTCGAATCGTAGACACTTTGATTGCGCAGGTTGCGAACTGTCTCGTCGGCCAAGGCCGGGTCATAGGGCGTACCGGAGGCCAGCAAGGATTCTCGACGAACGTGGTCTTCGCGAGTTGCGCGGTGGAAATGGTTGAACCATTCGAGGAAGCCACCGTCGCTGGGTTGGAAGACCTCCAGGTTCACGACGTGGATGGTGCCGATGATCTTGCCTGCCGGCGCGGGATCGATGGCCAGCCCACGCGCCGCCAGCGCCGTATCGACTGCGCCGCGTTCGAGCGTCCCCAGCTCGTCATAACCCGCGGCCCGCGCAAGTTCAGTCACGGGCAGCAGGAGGAGACCGACGAGGAGCGAGGCGCGGAACACACGCATCGTCGGTCATCATACTCACCCCGCGGCCACGCCGCGTGGTTTTCCATCGATCGGGGACTACAACGCGGCGACGACGGCTTGGCCGGCTTCGACGGTGGTTGCGGCCTTGCTGCCGGCGGGCGCGATGTCGGCGGGCAGGACGCCGCGATCGACGACGGCGTAGACCGCCTTTTCAATGGCCACGGCCTCGGCTTCCAGGCCCAGCGAATGGCGCAGCAGCATGGCCGCGCTGAGGATGGTCGCGTAGGGGTTGGCGATCCCCTTGCCCGCGATGTCGGGCGCGCTGCCGTGGATGGGCTCGTACAGCCCCTTCTTGCCCACGCCCAGCGAGGCCGAGGGCAGAAGCCCCATCGAGCCCGCCAGCACCGAAGCCTCGTCGGTGAGGATGTCGCCGAACATGTTCTCGGTCACGATGACGTCGAAGTAGGCTGGCTTGCGCACGAGGTACATGGCGCACGAGTCGACGAGAATGTGTTCGAGCGCGACGTCGGGAAATTCCTTGTGCACCACCTCTTCGGTCACGCGCCGCCACAGGCGCGAGGTTTCGAGCACGTTGGCCTTGTCGACCGAGGTCAGCTTTTTGCGCCGGCTGCGCGCGAACTCGGCCGCGCGCCTGACCACGCGGCGGATCTCGTCGCCGCTGTAGGCGAGCAGGTCGCTGGCACTGTCCGCCCCGCGCGTCTTCTCGCCAAAGTAGAGGCCGCCAGTCAGCTCGCGCACCACCAGCAAGTCCACATCTTTGATGACCTCGGGCCGCAGGGTCGACGCGCCAGCCAGCTTGGGGTGGCAGGTGACCGGCCGCAGGTTGGCGAAAAGGCCCATGGCCTTGCGAATCGCGAATAGGCCCTGCTCGGGCCGCACCGAGGCGTTCGGGTCGTCCCACTTGGGACCACCTACCGCGCCCAGCAGCACCGCGTCGGCGGCCAGACACAAAGCCGAGGTCTCCGGCGGCAGCGCCATGCCCGTCTTGTCGATGGAGCACCCGCCGATGATCCCCTCGCGAAATTCGAAATCGTGTCCGAATTTGCGTGCCACCGCGTGCAAGGCTTTCACGCCTTCGACCGTGACCTCGGGTCCAATGCCGTCACCAGGGAGAACTGCAATCGTGGCTTTCATGGGGCGGTTCTTTAGCACGGACTTTGCGAAACGCATGCGTCACGGGAAAGCGTCTCGCGCCTTGCCCTCACCCAGTGCCTGTATTACCCTGTATTACATGGCCGTCGTAACCGTTCGATTAGAGCCGGAGCTGGACAAGCAGCTCAGCCAGGTCAGCCGCAAGCAGCACCGTTCGCGCTCGGACATCATCCGGGATGCCTTGCGACGCCAACTCGCACTGCTCCGCTTTGAAGAAGTGCGTCGCGAGCTCAAACCCTTGGCCGAGGCCGCGGGCTACTTGACCGACGATGACGTCTTCCGCGACGTCTCGTAGGGATCTCTTCGACAAAATCGTCAAGGGCAGACGGATACCGTGACGAATACCGCGCCTACCGCACAACAATAGACCTGAGGCAAGAATGCGGATCTTCTTCGACACGAACGTTTTGGCCAGCGCGCTGGCGACGCGTGGGCTGTGTGCGGATCTCTTCCGACTGGTCGTGAGCGAGCACGAGCTTCTGACCGGAGAATTCAACCTGGCCGAGCTGCGCCGAGTGCTGCGCGAGCGCTTTCGGGTACCTCCGGCCGTGGTCAAAGAAGCTGAGCTGGCACTTCGCCAAAACACGATCGTGCCCGTACCCAAGCGCACGCTGGCGCTCAAGGTTCGCGATCCAGACGACGCGTGGGTGCTTGCATCCGCTGTCGCAGGCGGCGCCGACGCACTGGTCACTGGCGACAAGGATTTGCTTTCGATCGCCAAACACGCCCCCCTCAAAATCCTGGACCCGCGCCGGCTTTGGGAACTGCTCAAGCCGCCTACTTAGCCGCGGAATCCCTGCGCCACGGGAAAGCGGCGGCCGGTGCCGAAGGCTTTACCGGTGATCTTCAGGCCGGGCGGCAACTGGCGGCGCTTGTATTCGGAGATGCGGACCAGGCGCAGGACCTTCTCGACCACGGCAGGCTCGAAGCCGGCGGCGACCAGGGCCTGGGTGTCGAGGCCCTCTTCCACGTGCGCGGCCAGGATGGCATCGAGCACGTCGTAGGACGGAAGGCTGTCCTGATCGACCTGGCCCGGGCGCAGCTCCGCCGACGGTGGCTTGGTCAGGGTCGACTCGGGAATGACCGGCCGCTCGGCATTGATCTCGCGCGCGATCTTGTAGACCCAGGTCTTGGGCACGTCCGAGATCACGGCCAGCCCGCCGTTGGTGTCGCCGTAGAGGGTGCAGTAGCCGGTGGCAATCTCGCTCTTGTTGCCCGTCGACAGCAAGAGCTTGCCGAACTTGTTGGACAGGGCCATGAGCAGGCCGCCGCGGATGCGCGCCTGCAAGTTTTCCTCGGTGACGTCGGGTTCGCGGCCGGCGAAGGCCGGGGCCAGGGCATCGAGGTAGGCCGCGAACATGGGCTCGATGAAGATCTCGCGAAACTCGATGCCCAGGTTCTTGGCCAGAAGGGCGGCGTCGCGGCGCGAGTGATCGGACGAATAGCGCGACGGCATGGCCACGCCCAGCACCTGGGCCGGGTCGAGGGCGCGGCTGGCGATGCACGCCACCACCGCCGAATCGATGCCGCCGGAAAGCCCGATGAGCGCGCCCGCGAAGCCGCAGCGGCGGGCGTAGTCGCGCGTGCCCAGAACCAGGGCTTCCAGCGCCGAACGCGCGTCCGATTCGGTGAAAGGGCGCACGTCGCCACGGCCAGCATCGACATCGACGACGACGAGATCGGACGCGTGCTCGGCCGCGCGGCAGATGACCTCGCCCTTGGCGTTCACCGCCAACGACGAACCGTCGAACACCAGGTCGTCCTGGCCACCGACTTGATTCACAAATACGAGCGGACGCTGCCAGTGCCGCGCCACGGACGCCAGCATGCGCGGCCGCAAGTGCCGCTTCTCGACGGTGTAGGGCGACGCCGCGACATTGATGAGAAGATCGGCCCCCGCTTGCACCAGCTTCTCGACGGGATCTTCACGGTAGAGTCGGCGCGGCCAGAAATCGCCGTCGTTCCAGATGTCCTCGCAAATGGAAATACCCAGGCTGCGCCCGCGGAACGAAACCGGCGCGATGGTGGTGGCGGGCTCGAAATAGCGCCATTCATCGAAGACATCGTAGGTGGGCAGAAGCGACTTGCGGCGGATGGCCACGACCTTGCCGTCGTCGATCAGGGCGGCCGAGTTGGCGATGTGGCGACCGGCTGTTACTTCGGGCAGCAGCTCCGGGAATCCTACCAGCACGGCCAGCTTGCCGCGCACGCTGCCGCACAGCTCGCCGAGCGCGCGCTCGCTGGCTTGCAAGAAGGCGTCGCGTTCCAGCAGATCGCGGGGCGGATAGCCGCACACCATGAGCTCAGGCAAGACCAAGAGGTCGGCCCCGGCGGCGCTCGCGTCGGTCATGGCCTGGCGGACCAGGCGCAGATTGCCGTCGAAATCGCCGATGGTGGGGTCGAGCTGGCCGAGTGCGATCTTCACCGCGCTTACTTTACCCCGCCTGGTACCCGATGGCCTGCAAAGCCGCATCGGCAAGCGCTGGGCGAAGCGCGCGAAAACGCGGGTCGTCGCGCACCTTGGGATGGATGCGATTGGCGAGCACAACCACGCAGGTTTCTTGCTCGGGATCGATCCACAGCGAACAGCCGGTGAAGGAAAGGTGCCCGACCGCGCGCCGGGAAATCAGGTCGCCCGCAAGCGAGCCCGCCACGGACGGACCGTCCCAGCCCAGACGCCACGTCGATCCCGGAATCTCGGCTGGCTGCCAGAACTCGCGCAACACCTCGGGACGGATGAACGGCGCGCCCCCGCCCGTACCACGGCCGTGATAGGCCGCACAGAGGACGAAGGCGAGCTGCAAGAGATCTTGAATGCTGCCGAACAGTCCGGCATGCCCCGCGACGCCGCCCATGGCGAAGGCATTCAAGTCATGGACCTCGCCGAGGACAAGCCTGCCGCGCACCGGGCAACGCTCGGTGGGCGCGATGTGGCGACCGTGCAACCAGGCTGCGGGCGCGCTGGCCAGCAGATCCACGAAGCCCAGGCTGGAAAGCCGCAAAGGCTTCCAAAGCAAGCGCTCGGCCAGGACATCCAGGCGCGAGGACATGGTTTGCTCGACCAGTGTGCCTAGCAGAATGAAGCCCAGATCCGAATAGACGGACTTGCTGCCCGGCTCGTAGGTCAGGCGCTCGGCGGCGGCCCACTCGACGATGCGCGTCCGGTTCGCCTGGCTGGGCTCGACCTTGGTCAGGGTGTTTTCATAGAATTTTCGGTGGGCGGGAAAACCGCCGGCGTGGGCCAAAACTCGCCGCAATGTCACCTCGGGCCGGTCTTCGAGCATCCCAAGGTGCTCGCCCAGCGGCCTATCGAGACGCAAACGCCCTTCCTCCACGCCCTTCATGACAAGCAGGCTCGTGACCACCGCCTTGGTCAGCGAGGCCAGGTCGTAGACGGTGTCCGCCGTCGCAGGGGCGGGCAAGGGATCGATCTGGCGCTGCCCGAAGGCCTCGACAAGGACGGTCTGGCCGGCCTGCCCAACCGCAACAACCAACCCCGGAATAACGCAATCGTTGATGGCCTCACGAGCGAAGCGCCGTAGGCTATTGAAATCGGGAGCCATCGGACGCAAGTTACCAGGTTTCGGTTCCCAAAACGGCAGTGATGACAGCAACGAAGGTCGAGCGACGGAGGAGTCGATGAGCGGCACAACGCCAGCCATGGGAACCTCCGTGTTCGCCGCCGCCACGCGAACGCGCCTGGGCCACTACGAGCTCTTCGAGCGCTTTGCCGTGGGCGCCATGGCCGAGCTGTATCTCGGGCGGGCGCGCGGCGAAGAGGGTTTCGAAAAGATGGTCGTCATCAAGCGCCTGCTGCCGCGCTTGGCCGACGACACGCGTTTCGTGCAGATGCTTCAAATCGAGGCGCGCATCCACGCCTCGCTGTCGCATAAGAACATCGTCCAAATTCACGATCTGGGCGTTTCCGCCGAGGGCGAATACTTCATCGTGCTCGAGTACGTGGACGGTCGCGACCTCGGCGCCTTGCTGGACACGGGCCCCAAGACGGCGCGTCCGGGGCTGGGCAAACGCATCGACGATGCGGTCGGCCTCTACATCATGAGCGAAGTCGCCGAGGGCGTTCACTTCGCGCACGAGTTGCGCGGCGGCGACGGCAACCAGCTCGGCCTCGTCCACCGCGATATCTCGCCCACGAACATCCTGCTCTCGTATGCCGGCGAGGTGAAACTGTCCGACTTCGGCGTCGCCAAACGCAGCTCCGACAACTCGGTGGTGACCTCGCTCAAGGGCGAGCTTGGCTACATTTCGCCCGAGCAAGCGCGCGGTGCCCCGACCGACCGGCGTAGCGACATCTTCTCGCTGGGCGCGGTGGCCTTCGAAGTTTTCACCGGCAATCCGCTGCGCACCTTGAGCGGCAGCCCCGACGACTACTTGAAAGCGGCCTCCGGCATCATGAACGCGCCCCAGCGCTACCGACCGGACATTCCGCCTGCCATCGAGCGCGTGCTTGCAGGCGCGCTGTCGCCCGATCCGCGCGATCGATTCGCCGACGCTCGCAAGTTCGTCGATGCCTGTCGCGAAGCCCTGGCCAGCATCCCCCGGCCGAAGAACGGCGAGGCGGGCGAGCTCAAGAACCTGCTGGCGTCGCTCTTGCCCCCGGGGGCCAAGGCGCAAAGCAAGCTGCCCTCCAAGGTCATCAGCCTGATGCCGAGTCTGTGGGAGGACGTGACGGTTCCCGAGTCGCCCATGCCGCCCTTGCTGGGCCCCCCGCCCGTGCCGGCCATGCGCCCGAAGCCCGTCGCCCAGGCCGGCCAGCCAGGCCACACGTCCGCCGTCCGGGGAAAGAAAAATCCCGTCCAGGCTCGCGCCCCCCGCACAGGCCAGGCGCATGGGCGACAGGCTGAACCCCATCGGGGTCGCGCGCCGACACCACAACGTGGCCTGGGCCTTCCTCATTCTGGGTGCCCTGCTTTCGAGCACGCTGTTTTCCATCCACGTCTACGTGATGCCCTTGCCGGTGGCCTTCGCGTACTTCCGCCCCGCCTTCATCGACGTCACCTCCGAACCGCACGGGGCCGATGTGTATGTGGACGGCAAGAAAGTGCTCGGCAACACGCCTGCCGTGGTCGAGGTCCAGCGCGATCACCAGCAGCACGTGGTCGAGGTTCACAAAGAGGGCTTCGAGCCCATTCGCCAAACCCTCCGCTACGATCGCGAAGTCCGCCTACAAGTTTCGGTTCGGCTCATGCCCGCGCACAAACCGGTGCACCCGTAAGACCGAACATGACGAAGGACACTTCGAGGCCGCTTGCGCCGCCGGCTGTGCCGGTGACCGGCGAACAAATCTTCGAGCGCTTCCTCGACTACGTGGCGGGTCTTGGGCTTTCGCTTTATCCGGCGCAAGAGGAAGCCCTGTTCGAGATCTTGGCGGGCAAGCACGTGGTGCTGGCCACGCCGACGGGATCGGGCAAGTCGCTGGTGGCCACCGCGTTTCTGTACAAGGCACTGTGCGAAAGCAAGACCGGGTTCTACAGCTGCCCGGTCAAGGCCCTGGTGAACGAAAAGTTTTTCGACCTGTGTGGCGCCTTTGGTCCCGAGCACGTCGGCTTGGTCACGGGCGATGCCTCGGTCAACAGCGACGCCCCGATTCTGGTTGGCACCGCCGAGATCCTGTCGAACATGGCCTTGCGCCGCTCGCGCGGGAGCCCGCCGGCTTTGCCGGGGGCGGACCATCGCGGAGGGTTTGGGAACCCTCTCAGGGTTCCCATCACGGTGTGCCCGCCGACTTCGTGGTCATGGACGAGTTCCACTACTACGGCGACCGCGAGCGCGGCATCGCCTGGCAGATCCCCCTGTGCGTGCTCAAGCAGACCACGTTTTTGCTGATGTCGGCCACCCTGGGCGACACCACGGCCATCGAAAAGAAGCTGGCCGACAACACTGGCCGCGAGGTGGCCAGCGTGCGCGGCGCCATCCGGCCCGTGCCGCTCGATTTCGAGTACCGCGAAACCCAGCTGCACGAGACCATCGCCGAGCTCATCAAGCTTGGTCGGGCGCCCATCTACCTGGTGAACTTCACCCAGCGCACCGCCGCGGA
The DNA here is from genome assembly GCA_963723955.1 of uncultured delta proteobacterium. GTDB lineage: Bacteria > Myxococcota_A > Polyangia > Fen-1088 > Fen-1088 > Fen-1118. Next base: position 183,475 of record CAVRSU010000024.1, on the reverse strand, counting down.
AGAAGTGCAGAACCTGATGTCGGTCGAGGTCATCGGCAAGCCCGACAAGGAAGCCATCAAGAAGGCCCTGACCGGCGAGCGCTTCGACAGCCCTTATGGCAAAGAATTGCAGCGCTTCCTGCGCCACGGAATCGGTCTGCACCACGCCGGTCTTCTGCCGCGCTACCGCCGCATCGTCGAGCGCCTGAGCCAGCAGGGCCTGCTCAAGGTCATCAGCGGCACCGACACCCTGGGCGTGGGCGTGAACATTCCCATCCGCACGGTCCTGTTCACCCAGCTGTGCAAGTACGACGGCCAGAAGGACTCCATCCTGGGCGTGCGCGAATTCAAGCAGATCGCAGGCCGCGCTGGCCGCAAGGGCTTCGACGATCGCGGCTGGGTGGTGGCGCAGGCGCCCGCCCACATCGTCGAGAACCTGCGCCTCAAGGCCAAGGCAGCGGGCGGCAAGAAGGTGCACATGCAGAAGCCGCCGCAGAAGGGCTACGTGCACTTCGACCGCGGCACCTTCGAGCGCCTGATGAATGGCACGCCCGAACCGCTCGAATCGCGCTTCGCCGTCAGCCACGGTCTTCTGCTCAGTCTGCTCCAGGGCGAAAACGGCGATCCCTCGCGCGGCGCCGGATACCGCAAGCTGCTCGAGCTCATCGCCGCCTGCCACGACAGCGACGTGATGAAACGCCGGCACCGGCGGACCGCGGCCGCGTGTTTCCGCGTTCTGCGCAAGGCGGGCCTGGTCGATGTCGTCGTGGATGAACTTGCCCGCTGCCCGCACCCCGTGCCCAGCCCGAATTTGCAGGACGATTTCTCGCTGCACCACACCCTGTCGCTGTACCTGGTCGACACCCTGGCCCTGCTCGACCCGGCGTCGGAAAGCTACGCTCTCGACGTGCTTTCCCTGGTCGAAGCGATTCTGGAAAATCCTCGGCCCGTTCTTTTCGCCCAGCTCGACAAGCTGAAGGGCGAAACCATCGAGGCGCTCAAGGCGCAGGGCATGGAATACGAGCAGCGCATGGAGGAACTAGACAAGCTCGAGTGGCCCAAGCCCAACCGCGACTTCATCTACGACACCTTCAACGCATTTTCCGACAAGCACCCGTGGGTGGGCGAGGAAAACATCGCGCCCAAATCCGTGGCGCGCGAAATCCTGGAGCGCTTCTGCAGCTTTCACGACTACGTTCGCGATATGGGCTTGCAGCGTTTCGAGGGCGTGCTCTTGCGCTACTTGTCCGAGGCTTACCGCGCCTTGAGCCAGATCGGTGCCCGTGCGCTTTCGCAGCGAAGCCGTCGAGGAATTGGTGGCGAGTCTCGGCGCCGTGGTGCGCACCGTGGACTCGAGCTTGCTAGAAGAGTGGGAAGAAATGCGCGCGCCCACCGTGGTCGCCGGCGCGTTGCCCGCAGCCCTCGAAGCCAAGAAGCCGCGCGACCCGGCCGCCGATCCGCGCGCCTTCGCTGCCCGCATTCGGGCCGAGCTCCACCGCCTGCTGGGTGCGCTCGCTCGCCGCGATTTCGACGAGGCCCGCGCCGCCCTACGCGACGACGAGACGTCCGTTTGGACCAGCGAGCGCCTGGCCGCCGAGATGACGCCCTACTTCGACGAGCACAAGCAGATCGTCGTCACGCCGCTGGCGCGCAGTCCGCGCAACACCACCCTCGCAGAGGTCGCCCCGCGCATCTGGGAGGCGCAGCAGACCATCGTCGATCCCGAGGGCGACGAGGACTTCGCCATTCACACCCGCATCGACCTCAGCGAGCCCCTTCTGCCCGGCCAGGAAAACGCGCCCCTCATCGAGCTGCTGCGCATCGGGCGGTAACGCTTCCGTGCGGCGGCTACGCGGTTCGGGCCGCCACCCACGTGCCAACCTCGACCAGAAACCGCTCGATCTGCCCGACGCCCGCTGCTGCTGCGGCGAACAGCTTGCCAGCATCCAGATCGCCGTAGGCATGCGCGATCAGGTTGCGCAATCTGGTTCCGCGCCCCATGGCGCTCGCGGTTTCCACGCTGATGACCCCGTTTCTTTGCAGGAACTCGAATACCTCGGCAACCGTGGCAGGTGTTCCCCACCCCTCGTCCGTCACGATGTGACTGGCGATGTCCGCCGATTCCTGAATGGCCAGGAACATGTTGAAAGCCACCTGCTCGATGAGATCGATGCGAGACAGGAATGCTTCGGAGCCGACTGCAATTCCGGATTGAACCCGGGCCAACCTGGTACTGACCCGCGAGGCTTTGTGCGCCACCAGGTCAGGATTGGTCATGAGCCTCTTTCAATCGTCGGAACATTCCCTCCGCACATCGATGCAAGATGGGCCGCAGATCCTCGTATTCGAGCAGCGCTCGCGCCACGAAATCCGCGAAGGCTCCTTCGCATGCCTCGTGCAGGCATTGACCTCGCGAAGCCTCGAAGCGCAGCAAGGTTGAAGCCGTTTCCAGGCGAACCAAGTCGACTTCTCGCCCGAAGACGCGTTCCAGATCCGCTCCCAGCCCCAACTCCAAGTCGAAGCTGCTGTCCTGGCTACAAAGAATCCCAATATCGATATCGCTGTCGGGGCGCAGTCTGCCCTTGGCGGCCGACCCGAACAGAACGGCCACCTCGACGCCCGCACCGGCCAGCAGGCTTCCGACGGCGGAAGGGACGCTTACACCCACGAAAAGCAGTCTACCACAGGGAGACATGTGCCCAAACGACCGCCCTCCGCGGCCCGCCGGAGCCCCTTGGCTCAGCGGGGGTTGTCGATCTAATCCACGTCCTAATCCACGTCAAAGAAGAGCGAGTCGCGCCGCTTGAGAAAGGCCTTGATGGCTTCCTTCGCCTGGGGCGCAAGCTGCAGGAACTGAAGCCCCATGCCCGCCTCGCCGCCCCCGCCGGACATCGGGGTCGCACGCACCCAGCGCACCTCGGTGACAGCCTCGATGGGTTCGCGGGAGGTGGGCAGGGTCAGGCGCAAATGAATGCGCTCGCCCACCGGCCGAATCTGATGGGTGGCTACGAAGAGTCCGCCGCCGCTCAGATCCGACGTCAGCCCGGTGTAAAAGTTGTGCTCGCTCTCGAAGGTAACCGCCACGGCGACGGCGTAGCGAGGTTCTTGGCGGCGATCGGCAGGTGAAGTCATGGGGTGACCATTTTCGTACAAGTCTAGTCGAAGACGGCAAAGAAGCGAAATCCACTTACCACACGGTCACTTCCACCCCGGATTGCGGATCCTTTCCAGGACGACTATACTCGTGACTATAGTCATGGCAACGAGCGTTCATTTGCCGAAGAACCTACTTGAGGCGGTTGACCGGAAAGCGCGGGCGTTGCACATCAGCCGAAACCGGCTGGTGGTGCAAGCGCTCGAACGCGATCTGCAGGGAGGCTCTGGCTGGTCGCCGGGATTCTTCGATCGGCTAGCGGATGTCGATCCGAACACGTCGGAAGATGTCGAAGCCCTCCTGCAGACGGTCCTGAAATCACGCAAGTCGAAACCGGCGAGACAACTGTGAAATACGTCCTCGACACCAACGCGGTATCCGCGCTGATGAAGGGTGAGGCGCAAGTCGTCGGAAAACTGCGGGCAACCAACAAGGGGGAGGCGGTGATTCCCCAGCCGGTGATCGCGGAAATCGCGTATGGCATCGAGCGACTGCCACGCTCCAAGCGCCGATCGAAGCTCAACGACCGGTTCGAGCTCGTGCGCGGCGAGCTCGGCCGAAGCCCGTGGACCGATGGCGTGAGCGAGCAATTCGGGTCGATCAAGGCCACTCTCGAGCGCGAAGGACGGCGCATCGAGGACTTCGACGCGGCCATTGCCGCCCACGCCTTGGCCGAGGGGGCGGTCCTGGTCACCGCGAACCTGCACGACATGATGCGAGTACCCGGCCTGAAGATCGAGGACTGGGCCAAACTCGAAGAGTAGACTTTCAGGGTGAAGCTCGTTTCCTGGAACGTCAACGGTCTGCGCTCGGTCTTGCGCAAGGGTTTTCTCGACTACCTCGACGAGGAAAAGCCCGATGTCCTGTGCGTGCAGGAGATCAAATGTCGCCCCGAGGACGTGGAAAGTGTCTGGCCGTCGATCTACACCGCGTACTGGAATCCCGCCGCCAAGCTCGGCTACGCCGGCACCGCCATCTTGTGCAAGAAGCCCCCGCTGGCGGTCGCGCCCTACGTGGATGTCGCCGGCAAGCACCCAGACAACGAAGGTCGGGTTCTGACCGCGGAATTCGCCGACTTCTTCCTGGTCAACGTGTACGTCCCGAACTCCAAGCGCGACCTCAGCCGACTCGACTTTCGCCAGGAGTGGGACCGCGGTTTTCTGCGCTACCTCAAGCGGCTGGAGAAAGAGAAGCCGGTGATCTTCTGCGGCGACCTGAACGTGGCCCACACCGAGATCGATCTGGCCAATCCCAAGGCCAACGAACATAACCACGGCTTCACGCCCGAGGAGCGAAAAGGCTTCGACGCCTTCGTGAAGGCCGACCTCGTCGACACCTTTCGCGCGTTCGAGAAAGGCGGCGGCCACTACACATGGTGGAGTCCCATGGGTTCCGCACGCGCGCGCAACATCGGCTGGCGCCTCGACTACTTCCTGGTCAGCGCCGCCCTACGCCCCCGCCTCAAGAAGGCGTTCATCCGCCCCGAAGTGCGCGGCTCGGACCACTGCCCGGTGGGCATCGAGATCACGTAGCATCGGGGTCCTTGGCGCAAGGACTCCCAATTACTCGCCGCGCTACGCCTCGACACGGGCGGCTAGTTCGGGTATGCTTTTTGCCCTTCCATGCCGGACCTTTCTCGGACCCAAGGTCTCGTGGGCCACGTTTGTCGTGGCCTGCTGGCGCTTGCGCTGCTGTTCGCGAACTTCGCGTGCGCCAGCCGACCGATGCCGCCCAGCGGATCCATCCAGGCCGTGGAGCTGCTCCCGGAAGAGCGCATGGGCATCGACGATGTGTTCGAGGTGCGCGTGCTGGGCGAGCCCGATCTTTCGGGCGCGTACCGCATCGCCGCCGACGGCACCGTCGACTATCCCTTCATCGGCCGCGTCTCGGTCATCGGCATGCGCAGCGGCGAGGTGCAAGAGCTCATCGCCGCCAAGCTTGCCGACGGCTACCTCAAGAAGCCGCAGGTCTCGCTGATGGTCAAAGAGTGGAACAGCCGCAAGGTTTCGGTCATCGGCCAGGTCCAGCATCCGGGCTCGGTGTCCTACTTCACCAACATGACCATCGTGGACGCCATCGCCGCAGCCGGCGGATTCACCGGCATCGCATCGAAAAACTCCGTGACCTTGCGCCGCGAAGCCAAGGGCTCGGTGCAAAGCAAGAACTACCCGGTGGCCGACATCAGCGAGGGCCGCGCCCCCAACGTGGTGCTGTTGCCCGGCGATATCCTGGTCGTGGAAGAGCGTCTGTTCTAGCTTTCCCAGACCGACCCTCTTGGTCCGACGGCACTCCGGGCCCAGGTGTTTCCGGCACCTCCGTTGCCTATTTTATGATAAAAAAGGCAACATGATTGCCAGAACTATGACCTTGCCAAGCCCCGCAAGCATCTTCCTGTTCGGACCGCGCGGTACTGGGAAGTCAACCTGGATCGGGTCGGCATTGCCTGCCGCTCTGCGTGTCGACCTGCTCAAGGAATCCACCTTCGCCGAGTTGGCCGGTCACGCTGACCGCCTGGAGTCCCTCGCAGACGCGGCCAACGCGAAGACCATCGTCGTCGACGAGGTGCAGAAGTTGCCGTCGCTTCTCGACGAAATCCACCGTCTGATCGAATCGCGCGGGTTCCGCTTCGTGCTCACAGGTTCGTCTGCACGCAAGCTCAAGCATTCGGGAGCCAATCTCCTTGGTGGCCGCGCGAGGACCTTGACCATGCACCCGTTCACCGCTTCCGAGCTGGGCACCAAGTTCGACCTACCGCATGCAATTCGCCACGGGATGCTTCCCACGGTGTGGGTAAGTCCAGATCCCGGTGAGTATCTGAAAAGCTACGTCGGTACCTACCTTCGCCAGGAAGTTCAACAGGAGGCGCTCGTGCGCAATGTGGCCAGCTTCAGCCGGTTTCTCGAGGCAGCCAGCTTTTCGCAGGGATCGGTGCTGAGCGTGCAATCCGTCGCCGCCGACTGTGGCATCAACCGCAAGACGGTCGAGAACCATTTCGACCTCATCGAAGATCTCCTGATTTCCGTGCGCCTGCCCTCGTTCCATCGACGCGCAAAGCGCAAGCTGACCACGCACCCGAAGTTCTACTTTTTCGACACAGGCGTGTATAGGGCGCTGCGCCCTCGTGGCCCGCTGGACAGCGTCGATGACATCGACGGCGCCGCCATTGAAACCCTGGTGCTGCAGTCGCTGCGCGCGGAAAACGCGAACCGCGGCTTTGGCTATGACCTCTACTTCTGGCGCACTTTCGATGGCAAAGAAGTCGACTTCGTCTTGTACGGCCCGCGCGGGTTCCATGCCATCGAGGTCAAGCGCACGTCCCGCTTTCGCGAGGAGGACATCGCCTCGCTGCGGCTGTTTTGCGCCGACTACCCGCAGGCGCGCGGGCTGCTGCTGTACGGGGGCGGTCAGCGCTACCGCTTTGGAGCGATCGACGTCGTTCCACTGAGCGAGGGGCTGACCGAGCTGGGCCAACGTCTCGCCTGACCTCTCGTCCCAACGACCAGCAGAAGCATCTCCAGTGCTGCATCGGTGTCTTCGAACGGCTCCCACACATTATCTCCCGCATCATTGCGCCACCCCTGGTTTCCGGCTAGCGTCGGGGCCCTCATGGAAACCGCACTCGCATCGCCGCCGAGAGCGACCCTCGCGGTGATGGATTCCAAAGGGACCCCTTGTCCCTGACGCCGCCGCCCCTCACCCCAACCCTCTCCCCGCTTCGCGGGGCGAGGGAGCAGTCTGCTGCGGACACGCGGCCTAGTTTCCCCCGCTCAAGCCTCGCTGTCAGTCCCCCTTGCCCAGGCATCGTCCTTGGGTCCTCTCGCCCACGCATCGTCCTTGGGTCCCCTCGCCCCGCGAAGCGGGGAGAGGGACAGGGTGAGGGGTCGCTGGTCTCTCCCCGAATCGCACTCAGTCATCTAGTGGATCGGATCCCGTAAGCATGCCCGCCGATCTCCCCTCGAATGAGCCTTCTAGAAAGCGCCATCGCGATCGGCAGAAATGACCGCGGACCGCGCAGCAGCGCCGCGCCCACCTTCACGACCGCGGCCCTCCTCGGCATCCTGCTCATCGGCGCGCCCCTGGCCTGCGGTGCGGTTCACCGCCTGACCTTCCTCATCACCCTTGGCCTCGCCGCGCTGCTTGCCCTCGCCACCGCGTGGCTGGCCACCCGCTGCAGAAGCAAGCTCGCCACTGCCGTCGCGCTCGCCTTCCCGCTTTTCTTTCTCGTAGTCGCCGCGGCGCAGATCATCCCGCTGCCGGCCGGACTGCGCGCCCTCCTCGATCCCAAGGGCTCGGCCCTGCTCGCCCTCGCTGGCCTCAACGGCGCGCAGCCGCTCAGCCTCGACCCACCCGAAACCTACGGCGAATTCGCCAAGGCCGCCGCCGCGCTTTGCGTGACCCTGGCCGCGCTGGTGCTGGCCAGCGGGCGCCGCCTGCGCTTCGTCGCACCGGGGCTGATCGCCAGCGCCGGCCTCTTGGCTTTGGCCACGGGACTTGGCCATCGCGCCGCCGCCGAATCCATGGTCTACGGCCATTTCCCCACCGCGGCGGCCTTCCCGTCGGCCCCTTCATCAACCCCAACCACACCGCCGAGTTCCTCGAGCTCTCCGCCTTCGCCGCCCTGGCCTTTGCCTTTTCCCGCTCGACCCGCGACGGCCAGCGGGTGTGGAAACTGATTGCCGCCGTCCTGGCCGCCGGAGCCATCACCACCCTGTCGCGCGGATCGGTGCTGGCCCTGGGGGCAGGCGCGCTGGCCTGGTTCGCCCTCGCCCCAAGGATCCGACGAGGGCGAACCCTTTCACCGCAGCCAATTCGTGGCCGTGCTGCTGGCGCTGGTGGTCGTCGTGGGCATCACCATCGGTTTCGGCGGCGACAAGATCGTCGCCGAGTTCCGTGGCACCGTCGGCGACAACCTATCCAAGTTCGCGGTGTCCAAGGACGCGCTACCCATGGTCGCCGCCCATCCCGCCGGCATCGGCCTTAGCGCCTTTGGCCGCGTCTATCCCGTCTATCAAACCTTGCCGGCGGTCATTGGTTCCAGTTCGTCGAGGACCAGCCGCTGAGCATCCTGATCGAAACCGGAATCGTGGCCACGGCTCTGCTGCTCGGCCTTTGGGTTCTGGTCGCGCGCCGGTTCTGGAAGCAAGCGCGCCGGGATCGCGTCGAGGCCTCGTTGGTGGCCGGGCTGATCGCCGTCCTTGCCCACAACATCGTCGACTTCGGCCTCGAGACCTCGGGGGTGCTCCTGCCCTTCTGCGCCCTTCTCGGCACCATATTCGGAAGGCAAGACGCGACGGCCTCTGATCCCCCTCGCCCCGCGTCCGCGCAGCGAGAGGGTTGGGCTGAGGGGATCTTCGCCGCCGTCGCCTTTCTCTGCACCCTCGCCGGCATGGTCCTTCTGCACGCACCGGCTGCGCGCGATTTCGATGCCCTCCTGCATCCGCCTCTCACCCCCGTCTTCCGTCCCCTTGCGCACGCCGCCTCGCTTGCCCACCCAACCGACTATGCCTACGCGCTGGCCGAGGCTCGCCTTGAGCCCCGAGATTCTGGCCAAGTCGGCACCAAGACCCGGCTACGCATGCTCAACCGGGCCATGCTGCTTTGTCCGCGCTGCGTGGGCGCGCACGAAGAAGCGGCCCGCGAGCTTTGGCGCTTGGGTCGCCGGCGGCAGTCCCTGCTGGAATGGAAGACCGTGGTCACCGAATCGCGCGCCAGCCTGGGTCCTGTGCTCGACGGGCTGCTCGCCAGCGGCGCCAAGCCCGAGGAGCTGACCACCCTGGCCGACGACGAGAATCGTTTCGGCCTCAGTCGCTACCTCCTGGCCCATGGAGCGATCGACGCGGCCAAGACCACCTTGAACCAAAGCACCCAGCGGGAAGGCGCCGAGCTGTACCTGGTTCAGGCGCAGATTTTCCTTGCCGCCAAGGACGTCCCCGCCGCGCGGAAGGCCAGCCAGCGCGCCCTGGAGCTTGAGCCCCGCAATCCGCGCGCGGTTCAGATGGCCGCGGAGATAGCACTGCTGGATCCCAAAGCCACCAGCGAGGCCCTGGCGATTCTGCAGACGGGCCTGCGCTACGCGCCCGCGGACGTGGATCTGAACCGCAGAGTCCTATCCCTGCTGATACCGACGGACAAGTGGCAAGCCATCGACCAGGCCTTGGCCAGTTTTCGCGCGGCCCTGGTCGAATCCGGCGCGCCCAGCACCGAAGGCAACATCGTCGCCGCGCAAATCTTCGAGCGGCGCGGTCAGTTCCGGCGCGCCATGTCCGAGTACCAGGCCGCCCTCGCACACGCACCCGACAACATTGGCCTTCGCCTCATGCTGGCCCGTGCCGCGGAACAAATCGGCGGCATCACCTCCGCCGTCGACGCGTATAACGAGGTCCTTCGGCGCGATCCGGCCAATCAGGAAGCCAAAGCCGCGCTGGCCAGAATCCAGGTCGACAAGAAGGTTCTTGAAGTCGACAGCATCTTGCGCGCCCGCGGCGGTGCGGAAGACAAGTAGCCCATCGTCACCCACGATCCCAAAGCATTCGTGGAATCGCCGGTTCGGGTCGTCGACTGCCCAGCCGCATTCCGCTTGGCTGACCGGAGTCCAAGGTTGAGTCAGCTAGCCCGAAGCTTTAGCCCAATCGTAGCGGTCCAGGTCGCCCCAAGGCAGTGCGGTGACCTCCCGCTGAACCCAGCGATCACGACCTCCGTAAACGACCATCTTGCTTGCTTTGGGCTGATGGTTTCCTGCCTCTAGCGCCGTCTGCACTCTGTCCAGGCTGTCGAACGCATCCGACGACACGGTTTCGCCCGACTTGGCTTCGACCAGAAGCGCCCCCTGGCCGGTCTGTACCACCGCGTCCACCTCTAGCCCGTGACTGTTGCGAAAGAACGTCACATCGCAGACCGTCCCGGCATGCAAATGGGCCTTGACGATCTCCGACAGCACCCACGACTCGAAAATCGCACCCCGCAAAGGATGGTGGCGTAGCTCTTCCGGGCTTCGGATGCCGAGCAAATAACAGGCCATCCCGGAATCGTAGAAGTGCAACTTGGGCGTCTTGAGCAGCCGTTTGCCGACGTTGCGGAAATAGGGTGGCACGCGAAAGCAGATGTAGCTGGCCTCGAGCACACCGAGCCAGCTTCGGGCGGTGTTGTGCGTGATACCGGCGTCGCTGCCCAGGGCCGAAAGGTTGAGCATCTGCCCGGTTCGGCCCGCGCACAGGCGAAGAAAGGTCTGGAATGCCAGCAGATCCGACACGTTCAGCAACTGCCGCACGTCGCGCTCGACGTAGGTCGCGACGTAGCTGCCCAGCCACTCGCCGGGAGGGATCTTCCGATCGTGAATCGCCGGGTAGCCGCCTGTCCACAGGACGTGAAAGAGGTCGGCCTTGGCCAGTTTCCCGGCGCGCAGTTCGCCCCGCGAGAATGGAAGCAGTTCCAGCATGGCGGCCCTGCCGGCCAGCGATTGCGTGACCGACTGGCGCAGACCAAAGTGCTGTGAACCCGTCAGAACGTAGCGCCCTGGGCGAGGCCGTTCATCCACCTCAGCCTGCAGGTACGAGAGAAGCTCAGGCGTGTTTTGCACCTCGTCCAGAATGGCCCCTTCCGCGTATTCGCGCAGAAAGCCGCGCGGATCGTCCAGCGCTCGTCGCCGCACATCCGGTAGCTCCAGCGAGACGTAGGGGAGACGAGGGAACGCCGCGCGACAGAGCGTGGTCTTGCCCGACTGCCTTGGCCCGGTGACCACCACCACGGGAAAGCGTCGAGCCCGTCCCTTGAGGGATCCCTCGATGTCGCGCCTGAGAACCATGCCCAAGGATTCCACGCCTTCGTCTAATTGGCAATGCGATTGACAATTGTCCGCATCACCGGCCGCGCGCGGGCTGAGCCGGCTACGACTTGCCGTCTTCCCAAAGCCCGCGAATAGGCACTGCGAAAAGGTCGTCACCGAACCTGACGACGTTCTCGCCATCGTACAAGACCACGCCCGCGGCGAAGCGCGTGCCCGTCGCTGCCTTCAGCTTTCGTATCCCGCGGAAATCCGACGCCGTCACCGTGGCCGAAGCTTTCACTTCGATCCCCGCCACTGCCTTCACGCCCCGCTGGAGGATAACGTCCACCTCGGCCCCATCCTTGTCCCGGAAGTGGAAGAAGCCCACCGAAGCCTCCTGCCAGCTAGCCTGTCGCCGCAGCTCCTGGAACACGAAGGTCTCGAGCAACTGGCCAAACGCAGCGCGGTCTACCCACAGCGACGCGGCATCGAAACCCAACAAAGCCGCGGCCAGGCCCGTGTCACAGAGGTGCAGCTTGGGCGTCTTGATCAGGCGGCCGAGCCTGTTGCTGTGCCAGGGAGGCAGATGCTCAAGCAGAAAGATCCGCTCGAGCAGGGTGGTGTAATCGCGGATGGTGGGCCGGCTCAACTGGAAGGGGCCACCCAACTCCGCCACGTTCAAGAGCCTGGCCGTCTGCCCAGCCGCAAGCTGCAAGAGTCGCGGCAGCGCATCCAGGCTGGCGATGCGGGCCAAGTTGCGCACGTCCCTTTGCACCAGGGTTTCGACGTAATCGCGATACCAGGCCGAGCGCCGCCTGGGCGTGGTGCGCGCCAGCGCAGCAGGATAGCCCCCGGCCGCAATCCGGTCCGAAAGCTCGGTCCCCAGGCGCGCGTAACGGCGATGGGGAAAGCTTGCAGAAAACAGCGAATCGAGGAAACCCGAAGGTGCACGCGCCAGCTCGCATTGCGAGAGTGGGTGCAACCGGAGGATCTCCATGCGGCCTGCGAGCGAGTCGGCCAACTTGGGCACCAGCAAGACATTGGACGAGCCCGTCAGAATGAATCGTCCGGGCCGGCGATCCCGATCCACGGTCGCCTTCAGGGCCAGGAATAGCTGGGGCACCCGCTGGACCTCGTCCAGCACGACCTTGGCGGGCAGATTTGCCACGAAGCCCGCGGGATCGATCGTCGCGGCCGCCAATTGGGTATCGTCATCGAAGGTGACGTATGCATACCCATGGTTCTCTCCGACCATGCGAGCAAGCGTGGTCTTCCCCGACTGGCGTGGGCCATGGACCAAGACCACTGGCGTATCCGCGAGTGCATCCTCCAGCAGCGAGCTCGCGAAACGCGGGTAGACATCGGCTTGTGCCATGCACATCGAGGATACTCCGGCCTCGGCCAAATGAAAGGTTATGGTTCGGCCAAATGAAAGGTTATGGTTCGGCCAAACGAAAGGTTGGTGGCGATGCCTGCGCGTCACACGCGGCAACGGCCGGGCCGCGGTCTGGGTCAGGACGTATTCGGAGGCCGCGTTCGCCCATATCCCTAGCGACATCGGCCTTCGCCTTTTTCCTGGCCCGAGCCGCGGAAGAAAGCGGTGGCATCACCTCGACCGTTGACGCATATAATGGCGTGCTCCGACGCGCTCCGACCAACCAAGAAGCTCGAACCGCGCTGGCCAGAATCCAACTCGACAAGAAGCTTCTTGAAGTAAACAGTATCTTACCTGCCCATACTGGTGTGGAAGACCGGTAGATAGTAGAACAACGAGTCATCATGCGAACGGCCGGTGTTGCATTCGTCCTAGCTTGCCTGGTGTCAGGCCTCCTGACCCCAGTGGTGAGGCGCTTTGCCCTCAAGCACCGGCTATTCGACGACCACGTGTCGGCGCGCAAGATCCACGGCCGTCCCATCCCGCGCCTGGGCGGCGTTGCCATCGCGGCCGGGTTCTACGCCCCCTTGCTCGGCCTGCTGCTCGAAGCCAGCGGCGTGGGTGGTCAGTTCTACGCCAGCACGTACAAGGCCTTCGCCTTCTTGCTCGGCGGTGTCGGGATCTGCGCTCTCGGGCTTTTCGACGACATCCGCGGTTCGGGCGCGGGGAAGAAGTTCCTGGCCCAGTTCGCCATCGCCGGGGCGCTTTACTATGTCGGCTTCAGGATCGACGTTCTATCCCTGCCTTTCGTCGGCACGGTCCGTCTGGGCGCGCTCAGCCTGGTGTTCACCCTGCTGTGGATTGTCGGCGTAATCAACGCCATGAACCTCATCGACGGGCTCGACGGGTTGGCCGCTGGCGTGGGCCTGTTTGGAGTGGCTACGACCTTCGTGATGGCGGCCTCGCGCGGCGACGCCATCATGATGCTGTTCATGGCTGGCCTGGGCGGCTCGCTGCTCGGTTTCCTGGTCTACAATTTCAACCCAGCGTCGATCTTCATGGGCGATACGGGCTCGATGTTCGTCGGCTATGTCCTGGCCGTGGGCTCGATCCAGACCAGCCAGAAGTCGTCCACCGCCGTGGCCATCCTGGTTCCCGTCGTGGCGCTTGGTCTGCCCATCGCCGACACCCTGCTGGCGATGATCCGCCGCGCCGTCCGCCACCGGCCCATGTTCAGCGCCGACCGCGCACACATCCACCACAAGTTGATGGACCTCGGTCTGACCCAGAAGCAGGCCGTGCTCATCCTCTACGGTGCCAGCATTCTGCTTGGTGGCACCGCCCTGCTGCTGACCGTGGCCAGCAGCCTGCAGTCCGCCGCAATCCTGGCAGCCATGGCCGTGCTCGGGTTCGCCGCCATGAGAAAGCTGGGCTACGGCCAGATTCGGCGCGCCGCCGCCTCGCAGGCCGACATCGATGCTCGCAGGCAACTCGACCGCCTGGCTGGCGCCACCGACGAAGAGCGCCTGTGGCTCGAGCTCAAGAGCCTGTCCCAGGCCTTCGCGATGGCCGCGATCCGCCTCTCGCTAATTTACCGCAGCGAGAGCGATTCCGTGGCCATCCAACGCGAGCACGGGAACTGGGGAGAGCCAGCCTGCATCCCCGGCGCTTTCGACTTCAACGCCGACGCGACCGCCGTCAAGGTCGAGTTCCTGGCCGCACGTGAGCCGAACACGACGACCGTGGAAAGCCTGCGGCAAGCCACCCAGAGCGCATGCACCAGAATCTTCGGCAAAGAGCCGGAAGCCCGAGTTGCCCGTTCCAAGGAACCCGCCGCCGCTGGGTAGTTCCGTTGTCCTTGCTAGAAGGACGTAACATCACTAATATGTCCTTGTAGAAAGGACAAATGCTCGAAGTCATACAGCAGAAGATCGCGGATTCCCTGGCCATGCCCGCGCCGCAGCTGACACGACGAGATGTGCGGCTTCCGAAAGTCGCGGGAAAGGCCAAGGCGGTCATCGGTCCCCGGCGAGGCGGCAAGACAACCTTTCTGTGGCAGATGTTGGCCGAACGCGTGGCCGCAGGCGTACCACGTTCTCACCTCCTTTACTTCAACTTCGAGGACGAACGCCTTGCGGACCTGCGGGCCATCGATCTTCATCTTCTGGTCGACGGCTACTTCGCGCTTCGACCAGAGGCACGCAGCGACCAACAGGCCGCCTTCTTTCTCGATGAAATCCAGGTCGTGCCTGGGTGGGAAACCTTCGTCCGGCGTCTTTTGGATACCGAGCGCCTGGATATCTTCCTTTCAGGTTCATCGGCCCGCCTGCTCAGCCGAGAGGTCGCGACCAGCATGCGTGGCCGAGCCATGGATGTGCTGGTCTACCCATTCAGCTTTCGGGAAGTCCTTCGGCACGCAGGCTTGGAACCAACCACGGTCGCCAAGCGATGGACGAAGGGTGAGCGATCGGTTCTAGACAAGGCACTGCACGCCTATCTGACGGGCGGCGGCTTTCCCGAAGCACAAGGCATCGATGCTCGTGATCGGTTCGAGCTGCTGCGTGGCTACGTGGACACCGCTCTCTTTCGCGACGTGGTCGAACGGCACTCGGTCTCGCATCCTGTCGCTCTGCGCTGGCTGGTTCGGCACCTCCTGTCCAATGCAGGCGGCACCTTCAGCGTTGCCAAGTTCTACAGCGATCTACGCTCGCAAGGGATCCCCGTGGCCAAGGACACATTGCACGCCTACCTCGCGCATCTTGAAGATGCGTTCCTGGTTCGCTCTGTCCCCATCGCGACCGATTCGGAACGTCGCCGCATGGTCAACCCGCGCAAGGCCTATCCGATCGATCCGGGCCTGATTCCCGTTTTCGACCGTTCGGGGAAAAGCAACCTAGGCCACGCACTGGAAACGGCGGTCGTCCTCGAGCTCGACCGGCGCGGCGCGGACGTCGCCTACGTTCGCGGCAGCGACGGTGCCCGCGGATCCGACTGGGAGGTCGATTTTCTGGCCCGGTATCCTGACGGCAGCCAGCAGCTAGTCCAGGTTTGCGCGGATCTCCACGATCCCAGCGCACGTGCCCGCGAGCTCCGTGCGCTGGAGTGCGCGGTTCTCGAGTATCCAAGGGCGAGCCGGACCATCATCACGATCACAAGCGAAGTGGTGCGCGACAGACCGGCGGGTATCCAAATCCTCCCGGCCGCTGACTGGTTCCTGACGGTCGAATAGACAGGTCCATCGCGCGAGGGGACTTGCCCGTTGGCTCTCTCCGCGAGCAAGCGATTTTGTGGCTGCGGCCTAACCATTGTCGCTGTCATCCCGAGCCAGACGCCGCTCGTGGGTCGGATGGCGAACACCGCGCCTGGAGGGTGGTGGCCCACGGTTGGTCGGTGTATTCTTTCCACATGACGGTGGTCCTGAATTTCGATGGTAAGCAGCTTCCCGAGGAGATGCGATCGCTGCCGTCTGGCAGGTACGTGCTGCAATCCGTCGATGAGGTTCTTGCCCTGAGCGCAGACGAGGAAACTGGCATCGAGGAAGCCGCTCGTTCGTTGGATCGGGGCGAAGGATTCACACCCGAAGAATTCCGCCTCACGCTTGAGGGAACCTTCCGGCGTTGAGAATCCGATTTGGAGGGTGGCACAGTCGGAAAGGCTACGACTTGCCGTCTTCCCAAAGCCCGCGAATAGGCACTGCGAAAAGGTCGTCACCGAACCTGACGACGTTCTCGCCATCGTACAAGACCACGCCCGCGGCGAAGCGCGTGCCCGTCGCTGCCTTCAGCTTTCGTATCCCGCGGAAATCCGACGCCGTCACAGTGGCCGAAGCTTTCACTTCGATCCCCGCCACTGCCTTCACGCCCCGCTCGAGGATAACGTCCACCTCGGCCCCATCCTTGTCCCGGAAGTGGAAGAAGTCTACCGAAGCCTCCTGCCAGCTAGCCTGTCGCCGCAGTTCCTGAAACACGAAGGTCTCGAGCAACTGGCCAAACGCGGCACGGTCTGCCCACAGCGACGCGGCATCGAAACCCAACAAAGCCGCCGCCAGGCCCGTGTCACAGAGGTGCAGCTTGGGTGTCTTGATCAGGCGGCCGAGCCTGTTGCTGTGCCAGGGAGGCAGATGCTCAAGCAGAAAGATCCGCTCGAGCAGGGTGGTGTAATCGCGGATGGTGGGCCGGCTCAACTGGAAGGGGCCGCCCAACTCCGCCACGTTCAAGAGCCTGGCCGTCTGCCCAGCCGCAAGCTGCAAGAGTCGCGGCAGCGCATCCAGGCTGGCGATGCGGGCCAAGTTGCGCACGTCCCTTTGCACCAGGGTTTCGACGTAATCGCGATACCAGGCCGAGCGCCGCCTGGGCGTGGTGCGCGCCAGCGCCGCAGGATAGCCACCGGCCGCAATCCGGTCCGAAAGCTCGGTCCCCAGGCGCGCGTAACGGCGATGGGGAAAGCTTGCGGAAAACAGCGCATCGAGGAAACCCGAAGGTGTACGCGCCAGCTCGCATTGCGAGAGTGGGTGCAACCGGAGGATCTCCATGCGGGCTGCGAGCGAGTCGGCCAACTTGGGCACCAGCAAGACATTGGACGAGCCCGTCAGAATGAATCGTCCGGGCCGGCGATCCCGATCCACGGTCGCCTTCAGGGCCAGGAATAGCTGGGGCACCCGCTGGACCTCGTTCAGCACGACCTTGACGGGCAGATTTGCCACGAAGCCCGCGGGATCGATCGTCGCGGCCGCCAATTGGGTATCGTCATCGAAGGTGACGTATGCGTACCCACGGTTCTCGCCGACCATGCGAGCAAGCGTGGTCTTCCCCGACTGGCGTGGGCCATGGACCAAGACCACTGGCGTATCCTCGAGTGCATCCTCCAGCAGCGAGCTCGCGAAACGCGGGTAGACATCGGCTTGTGCCATGCACATCGAGGTTACTCCGGCCTCGGCCAAATGAAAGGTTATGGTTCGGCCAAACGAAAGGTTATGGTTCGGCCAAACGAAAGGTTGGGGGCGATGCCTGCACCTTCGTCCTCGCCGCCACCCGTTCGGATCCGAACATGATGCTTTTCATGGCCGCGCTGGGCGGAGCGACCGTGGGCTTCCTGGTCTACAACTTCAACCCAGCGTCGATCTTCATGGTCGACGCCGGATCGATGTTCCTCGGCTACGTCCTCGCCGTGGCGCTGGGACTGCCCATCGCCGATACCGCTGGCAAGATCCGGCGTGCCGTCAAACGCCAGCCCATGTTCAGGGCCGATCGCGCGCACATCCACCACAAGCTGCTCAACCTTGGCCTGAGCCAGAAACAAGCCGTCCTTGCGCTCTATGGCGCTAGCATCTTGCTCGGCGGAATGGCCTACTGCTGACCGTGGCGAGCGGCTTCCAGACCGCGCTGATTCTCTTGGCCATGGGAACGGCAAGTTTTAGGGGGATCCGGAGGCTCGGCTATGGACACCTGAATCGACCCGCCATAATGCAAGCTGACATCAAAGCCGCAAGGCGGCTAGCCAATCTGGCGGCTGCCACAGGCGAACGCAAGCTCTGATGTGCCAACGCTCCCATGGAGAATGGCAAGAGTCAGATCAGTTCAACGGCAGCATCGAGATTTCGGCGGACTCAGCGGTAGTGCGGGTCGCGTACCGATGCGTGATCGCCGTCAGTAAAGTTGAACTCGATCAGTTGAAACAAGCACTGGAAACCGCGAGTGCGCACCTTTTCGGCGAGCCGTCCGGGGCCAAGAGTCTGCCCACGCGAGGCACCCACCTCGCAGGCTAGCATCCCCATCAAACGTCCTACTCGACTTCCTGAATGCCATCGTCGTGTGGGGCGCCTTCGCCCGAACCAGCGCGTGAGAGCACATAGCGCACGGTCGCGGCCATTCCCACGATGAACAGCACGACGTACAAGGTAGCCCTTAGCCGCAGTTTGCTGCGACGGAGCTGTCCGCGAGAGAAGCGAAAGGTGCGCCAGCCACATTCAGGGGTGCAACGGTACCCACGAAGGAAAAAGAGCCTAGCCAACCATCCGGTTGGCCCGGTGCGCTTCTCACCCCTCAGGTGGGAGCCACAGCGGGGACACCGGTGGCGGCGAGTTTGAGCGGGGAATTGGGTCAATCGAAAGACACGCTACCACCGATACCGGCAAAGGGAATATCCACCTTGCATCATATCCGCTCCGCATCATTGCGTAGCAACCTCTTTAGAGCTAGCGTCAGCGTTTCATGGATTCCGCTCCCGCATCGCCTTCGACGGTTCCTGGCACCACCAGGGAATTGCGGCACTATGTCCACCTGCTGCGCAAGCGCTGGCGCGTGCCTGCTTCCGTCATCATCATAACCTTGGCCCTCGCCTTCGTATGGACAATACGGCAAACCAAGATCTATGAGGCGGTCTGCTCCCTTGTCATTGAATCATCAGCGCCGCAAGTGCTCGAGGGCGTCAAGGACATCATCGACCTAGGGTCGTCCTCGCATGAGTTTTACCAGACCCAGTACCGCATCATTAGGTCCCAAGAAATCGCGCAAAAGGTTCTTGATCGCATTGGGCCTGTGCAAGGTCAGCCAGAGGAAAAGGGTGGAGCTCCAAGCCGCCAAGACCAACTCGAGAAGTTGCTCAAGCAGGTGAAGGTTGTTGGCGTCAGGGATTCACGCATCGCCAACGTAGTCGTACGCGACAAGGATCCCGAACGTGCCACCAAGATCGCCAACGCATTCGCTGACACCTACATCGACAGAAACCTGGACTACAAGCTTGAGAGTGCACGGTCCGCAAGTAGCTGGCTTGGGGAGCAAGCCGTCGACTTGCGGAAACGCCTCGAAGACTCTGAACTGGGGCTTTATCAGTTCAAGAAGGATCACAGCCTGCTGGATCTCGGCCTGGACGACAGACAGGGCATGACTAGGCAGAACCTTCAGACCCTCAATTCGAGACTGTCTGATATCAAAGCCAAACGAATCGAAGCCGAGTCCATTCGCAAGCTGATTCTCGCCGCAAAGAGCGACGTTTCGGAGAAGGAAAGCCTGCCCGAGATCAGGGACAACCCGGTTGTTATGAAGCTTCGCGAAAACTATCTTGACCTCCTGAAACTCAAGGCGGATCTCGAGTCCAAATATGGCGACAAACACCCGAAGATCGACAATATACAGCAACAGATCCAAGCGACCCGCCGCGACTACAACAAGGAATTGGACGAAGTTCTGAAGGCGTTCGACAAGCGATACCAAGCGATTGTGGAAACAGAGACGGCGCTCACCAAATGGATGCATCAAGAGAAAGCACAGGCGCTGGAACTTGCAAAGCTTGAGGTCGAATATCGCCCCATGGCCCGCGACGCGGAAAACAACGCCAAGGTGTTTGGGCAGGTCACACAGCGCCACAAAGAGATGGATCTCACAGGATTGAACCGCGTCAACAATGTGCGCATTCTCGACCGTGCGACCAGTCCTCGATTCCCGGTTAGCCCTGATATGTATGTCAACCTGTCGGCTGGCCTTGCCCTTGGCCTGATTGTCGGTCTCCTTCTAGCATTTGCGATTGAGGCGCTTGACAATACCGTCAAGACACCTGAGGCAGCCGAAGAGCTGGTGGGAGCCCCTCTGCTCGGCGTTCTGCCACGCCTGACCGAATCCAAGCACCGCCTCATGGAAGATGCCTCGTCGCGTGACCTGACCGTGCACAATGATCCTACGTCGATCGCTGCCGAGGCGTGCAGGTCCATTCGCACGAACCTGATGTTCCTGTCCGCGCAAAAGGAAATCCAGCTCTTCGCGGTGACGAGTCCAGGTCCCCAGGACGGAAAGACAACCGCAGCAATCAGCCTGGCCATCACCATGGCCCAGGCAGGTGCGCGAGTCCTTCTCATCGACGCGGACATGCGCAAGCCGCGAATTCACAAATCCTTCGGACTCAAGGGAGACAGGGGTATCTCGACTGTTATCGTAGGGGATGCCGAACTAAAGGACATGATCGTCCATTCCGATATCCCGAACCTGGATATTCTTCCGTGTGGCCCAACGCCACCCAATCCTGCCGAGCTTCTTCACACCGAGCATTTTCGCGACATTCTGATGCAATGCCGTCGAGACTACGACAAAATCATTCTAGACGCCCCGCCTACCGCTCCGGTTACGGATCCTGCTATCATCGGCAGCGTCACCGATGGGGTACTGCTGGTGTTACGCGCTGGACACACGACCAGGGACGCCGCTTCGTATGCCCGCCGTCACCTCACCGATGGAGGTGCGCGAATCCTTGGCTTGGTCATCAACCAAACGGATCGCCGTAGTGGAAGGTACGGCTACGGCTATTCATACTACGCGCCCTATGGCCGCTACTACCGCGCCGCCTAGATTTCTGCAGTTCCCTTGGATCCTGCGGGTGCCTTAGCAGCCCGTTGAAAAAGTCCTGGTTCAGAAGGGAGGCGTTAGGCGTGGCGGGAGGGTTGTCCACACCTGAACGCCTGATCAAGATCGACGTGGGGATCGAGACATGATCAAATGGGAGGCATGTCGATGGGCAATCGAGAGGGCGAGCAGAAAGAACTGTTCGTGACCCACCAGCAAATGCGAGGCCCCAGCCATCCCTTCTACACGGTGCTGAACCAGGTGCTGGCGAAGCACGGGTTCGACCGTTACGTGGAAGGGCTTTGTGCGAAGTTCTACGCGAAGAAAATGGGACGTCCGAGTCTTCCGCCCGGGGTGTACTTTCGCTGCTTGATGCTTGGCTATTTCGAGGGCATCGACAGCGAGCGAGGCATTGTTTGGCGCGCGGCAGATTCGCTGAGTTTGCGGGACTTTCTCGGCATCCCACTGGGACAAGCGACGCCGGACCATTCGACGCTGTCAAAGACGCGAACTCGCATTGACTTGGAAACACACCGAGAAGTGTTCACGTGGATGCTCGGAGTGCTCGTGGAGCACGGATTGCTCACGGGGAAGACGGTGGGCATCGACGGAACGACGTTGGAGGCGAACGCGGCGATGAGGTCGATTGTCCGACGGGACGATGGGCGAAGCTATCAGCAATTTCTCGAAGACCTGGCGCGCTCGTCCGGCGTGGCGACGCCGACACGCGAGGATTTGGCGCGAATGGATCGGAAACGCAGGGGAAGAAGACCTCGAACAAGGACTGGTACAACCCGCACGATCCGGACGCGCAAGTGACGAAGATGAAGGACGGGCGTACGCACATGGGGCACAAGGAAGAGCATGCGGTGGATATGGAGTCGGGGGCCATCGTGGCAGTGACAGTGACGGGCGGGACAGTGGGAGACACGACGTCGGTCGAGGAAACCATGGAAGAAGCGGCAAGGAATCTCGATGAGGCAGCCGAGAAGAGCAGCGCAAAGGCACGCGCAAAGATGGCCGATGGCATCGTCGAAGCGGTGATGGACAAGGGCTACCACAGCAATGGAACCGTGGGATTGATGAGCGCGGCACTCATTCGAAGCTATATCGCCGAGCCGAAGCGCAAGCGTCGGCAATGGGAGGGAGACCTCGACACGCGCGACGAGGTGTACGCGAATCGCCGCCGGATAGGTGGCAAGCGCGGGCGACGCCTGATGCGACTACGGGGCGAACTTATCGAACGAAGCTTCGCGCACACGCTTGAAACGGGCGGCATGAGACGAACGCATCTTCGTCACCACGAGAACATACTCAAACGCGTCCTGGTCCATGGCGCGGGATTCAACCTCAGTCTCGTGATGCGCGCGCTGCTCGGATTTGGCAAACCGAGGCGCGTCCAGGACGGCTTTGCCGTTGTTTTGGCGCGGTTCCTGTCTTTCTGGCGAGTGCTCACCGCATGGATAGCCGTCTTGGGCGGGTGCCATCGCGTTTCACGCCCATCACGGGCCGACGAGGATTTCGTCTGCCTCGACAGCGTCGGTGCGTGAAATGAACACTTCTTCAACGGGCTGTTAGGGTACTGGGGACATGGGAGACTTGTTTGCCAGCCCTGCTGGAGGTTCATGGGGCGATCGATTCGATGGAATCACAGCTGGGCTCCGCAAGATGACTGCAATGGTGCATCTAATTATCAACCAGATGGCTAACAGAGGCAGAACGTATTGAACGATTTGGATGATTATTTCGGACATCCAGGGTTTCGGTTCCATCCACCAGGGTTTGAAGAAGAGCTCAAGGACGGGCAAAGCGGCGATTCCAAGATGTCTGGACGTGAATGCCAGCACTCGGATGTACATGCCAGCAAGCATACTGAACAGCGCCAGGCCAAGCGGACCGAGTTCCCAGTAGGCATGAAGACCCGTGAAAAAACCACACATACAATACGGATTCCCCCGAATCTCGCCTTGGATGGCGTGCATGCCGATTGTCAGACGGGTGCCATCCACGCTTCCGGGCTCGGGCTTGTCCGGAAAGAAGAGCCGTGGCAGAGGTGCGTAGAGTGCCGTAACGATAGGTGACCAGCCTGCAGGTAGCCACGCGCCCTCATGCGTAGAAAGGCGGTCGAGAGCCTGGATTCTTCGCCAAACCTCCAAGCCGCCGCAGCAACAAGTGACTGCTCTGCGCCCGTTTCGTCGCGTTGCCCCTGCTTGTCCTGCAATACCAACGCGAGTCGTTCCCTCGTGTTGAGGGTCTCCACGCCCAACGAGGAGCGCTGGGACGCCATCGAGTCATGGAATACCGCTACAGACAACAACAGAAGACCAGCAACAGTGAGGAGCAAACGGTTCCGATGGACGAACACAAAGAGAAACAACAGCCATATTGCCGGTCCTGTCAAGGCACCTCGCACACCGGTCCCAATAGCCAGCCATAGCGCCGCGCCTGAAGTCACGACGCCAACTAGGAAGGCTGGCACGCCAGCGCGTCGCGGGCCAATCGCGGCCAAGAAGAGACCACAGATAGGGCCAGACCACATCGCGACAGGCTGAATCGGCCAAAGGTAGCCCGAAACGGTCGAATTTGTCATGTCCAGACCAGAAGACAACGAACGGAACAGGAGGAAGAGATAGCCACCACAAAGGAACAGAAGGAGAGCCAGTCCCGATTCTCGCTCGCTCTCAAGCAGACGCGACGAATCCTGAAGGACGCTGGAGACCAAAGACCGTGCAGGTACGTACGTGTTTGCAGCCGGAGCCGGGGCCAGTCGGGTTCCGACCCACGCGAATCCTAGCATCCAGCAGGCATAGGATATCCCTTCAAGTAGATAGACCTCACCCACTTCGGAAGGGAGAACCTGCTCAACCAGGTCCATGTCCCATCCAGCGACTAGGCGGTAGCCTGCTGGGAAAAGATAGAAGAGAACGACTTTGTAGATGGCGGTAAAAAACACAAGCACTGTGAGCACCTCGCCAGGATTTGAGCTGCGCCGCCAGAGCCGCAACACGGCAACCAGAATTGCAACGGACACGAGGACACACGTGAGGGCCCAGAAGATGGATGATAGCTCAGACACCTGTATGTCCCTCAGTTTGGACAGCTGCCAGCATAGCGGATCAATACGAAGGCCGCAACGCACGAGAGGAGAAGTAGGAGAAGTCGATCCCGGCTTCGACCATCGAACCCAGCATTGACCATCGAATTTGAATGGATTCGGGTTATCGTCGACATAAGCCATCTTGAGTGTGTATTCTCAGGCGGATGATGATACCGCAACGCGCCAGTGTACCGTGGTTTTCGTCTGCATTGGGTTTTCTGTTCGGGCTGCCCGCCTTCGCCATTGGTCCGGCCGGTGACGACTGGTACTACGCGGCTCCCTTGTTCGCGTTTCCGTGGAAGGCTCTCGTACCGCAAGGGATCTTCTGGCGACCACTCGACCATATCGTGTACTGGCTTGCGGGCTTCGCACACGGCTGGCACGTCGAGGCATGTCACCTGGCCGCTGTCCTTGGCCATGCCGCGTCGCTAGCAGCGCTTTGCGTTTTGCTTCGAGAGATCGGCATAAGTCGAGTTGTCACTCTCATTGCGGCAGCGTTTGTAGCCGTACACCCGGCCAATGCTGCCGCCGTCTGGTCTGTCGACTCCAATCACCAGACCTGGTCGACAGCGTTCGGATTGAGTGCGTGCATCCTCGCCATGCGAGGTCGGCGGTGGGTCTGGCTCGTGCCAGCTATGATTGCCGCGCTTTGGAAGGAATCCGGTTTGGCCTGGTTTGCCGCCGCGCCAGCGCTGAGATTGACCGTAGGGGCCTATTACAATATCGAGCCGTCGGGCTTGGTGGCTCGAGTCTGGACCGAGCGTAGATGGTTGGTACTCGGTCTTGTGGGTGCGCTCGCGTACCTTTCGGCGCGCATGCTGCTCGCGGGCCAAGTTATGCTAGGCGCTACGGAGGGCCGATACGCATTTTCCCCCAATCCTCTGGTTTGGCTCCGGAATGCGGCGATGCTGCTCGGCGTGGCGCTGATCCCCGTCGACACGGTAGCAATCTTCGGGATAGGGCATAGGTTGGCGCGTGGAGTTGCGCCTGCGTTTCTTGCTCTGCCTTTTGGGGTCATGGCCTTGTTCGGCCTTGGGCGACGCCGCCGGGTTCGGCCGGTGTGTCTACTCTTTGGCGGCCTGATGCTCGTGGCAGTCATGGCGCCACACCTTCTCATCGGTCATGTGAGCGAAATGTATGCCCACCCGATCACCTTTACCCTGACAGTGGTTGCATCCTTGTTACTCGGCACGTCGTGGCCCAAGTGCTCCACGCGTCTCACTCAATTCGCAATCGCGCTAGTGCTTGTTGCGTTTGTGCTTGTTGATCTCGGCAAGTACCGCGAAATGCTGGCCACTGCAAGACGCGCCGAGATCTTTGCGGAGCAGAATCGTGCGCTCTTGTCACCTGCACAGGACCGCGGGGTCTGCTTCGTGCCGGATGACAACCAGGAGTGGGCCGGTGGCTATTCCGTCTTTCAAATGGACACAGCGTCAGCCTCTGGCTGGGGCAAAGCCATGGTCCTCCAGTGGGGCTGGGGCAGGTACGATGCGATCACGGTTGTTGCGAGCCCGGCCGAATGCACGCCGGGCACGCTTCGCTTGCACCTCGCCCGCGACGGGACCCTGCGACCGGCCAATTAGCGCGCTAAATGGCATCTTTCTGATACGCGACATGAACCAACCTGAAATCGGGATCTTTCCTCTCGGACTAACAGAATCCTCGGGATACTATTCGGAAAATGGAAGACCTCCGGCGACAACTTCTGCATGAGCGAGCTCTGCCCGGCCTCCATGCGTCACTTCTTCGTCACATCGAGCGTGTCCCTAGGAATGCGTCGGTCTTGGACGTCGGCTGTGGGACCGGCGCCTGGATAGAACGTCTCTTCGATACCGGGTTCAAAAGGATCCACGGCATCGACATCGACCTTTCGGCCTTCGGGAGCTCACACGCAACCACGTCCATCGCAAACCTGGCCGAAAATGACCTGGGGCTAGGCGACGAGAAGTATGGTTTCGTTTCGGCTATCGAAGTCATCGAACATATAGAGAATATAGGACTATTCTTCTCGCACATACAAAGACATCTTGCTCAAGAAGGGCTCTTGCTTCTGACGTCGCCGAACATCCAATCCTTGCACTGCAGGCTGAGATTCTTGCTGTCTGGCAAGCTTCAGCAATTCGATGAGAAAGCGGACCCTACCCACATTTCCCCGATGCTTTTTGTATCCCTTAAACGCATGTTGGCAAGGCACGATCTGGAGATCGCTGAGAATTGGTCGTTTCCCGAAGACGGTTCGTCGATTGGCTCTCGCCCCGCAGTGAGACGAGTGACCCGCTTTCTTTCAGCAGTCCTTCCAAATCCGTTTCCGGGTGACATCATCTGCCTGTTGATCGGAAAGAGATAGAGGGCAGCTTCGTACCCCAACATGAGTCGCACCGAGAAAGCAGCTAAAGGCCTCGTAACTAGCTACCTGCAATTCCTAGTCCTTATCCCCTTGCAGTTTGTCGTCGCACCGATAATCATAAAGGTGGCAGGGAAAGAGACGCTAGGTACCTATCAAGTGATTCTGCAAGTGGTCGGGTACTTGAGCCTCGCTGAGTTAGGCTTGCCTGATGCAATCGCTAGATTCGCTGCCCGTGCCTACCGTGCAGACAAACTCGACGAAGAATTTTCACGCGTTCTCAGCGCCGGCCGCACGCTGTCGCTCATTACCAACGTTGGCCTTGCGCTCTTGCTGGGTACGCTTGCAGTCTTCCTGGCCGGTATGCTCAGGCTCGATGGCCCGACCGGACAAGGCGCTCGAACGGCTCTTTGCATCTTTGCGGGCTGGATGGTTCTGCGAACCCCATGGAGCACATACCCAGCAGGGCTGGTTGCAGGCCAAGAATTGGCATTCACAAACATCATTGGACTGATTGGCGCAATAATTCGATTAGGGGCTGTTTTGGGCCTGGTTGCTATGGGATTGGGCATTTTCGGTCTCATGCTCGCCCATGTGATCTCCGAGTTCGCCATTTCCATCATTTGTCGTGCGAGATTCTATAGGTTGTTTCCCGCCGTTCGACTGACCTGGACTTTTCGAGACAGAAGCCTTGTGAAAGAGATGGTGAAGTATGGCGCGGGAGCCATGTTCGTAGGACTCGCTTGGCGCCTAATATACCAGACGGACAGCATAGTGGTCGGGTACCTCTTCGGCGCGTCATCGGTTAGTGTGTATTACGCCACACAGGTGTCGACAACAATCGGTATTACGATCATCAATGGACTCACCAACAGTGCACTTCCCGGAATATATCAGTTGCACGGCATGGGCGACAGACTGGCGTTGAGGCGTACTCTCTTGAAATTGCTTCGCTACACGTTCACACTGGCTTTACTGTTCGCCACAGGACTCGTCCTATTTAATCGGGCGCTTGTCGGCCTTTGGGTCGGTCCGAGCCTTTACGCCGGCATGACCATGACGATTGCGCTGGCGACATTCCTTGTATTCAATACAACCCATCGAACGGTAATGGTATTTCTATTGGCTGAAGGGAAGGTTGGTTTTCTCGGAAGGCTGCACTTTGCAGAGGGTATCGTGAATCTATGCTTGTCCATTGTGCTTGGGAAGGCCTGGGGGCTCGCTGGCGTCATGATCGCGACAGTGGTTGTTCACATTCCCACGGTTTCGTGGACTGTTTACAAGGTGATTCGGATGTTGGAGCTTCGATTCAGTGAGATAATGGCCCGTGCCATAGTTCCTGCTGTCGTGCCAGCCATCATGGCCGGCCTAAGTGCATTGGGTGTTGGCCAGTTTGGGTTCCCATCACGCTGGGTTGCGTTGGCACTTCCGGTTGGCGCATTTCTGGTCGTTGCGATTGCCACGGGGCTTTCAATTACTTTGAACGCTTCCGAGAGACTTAGCATTGTGCGCATGGTCAAGGCACGTCTGGGACTGTCCCTTGTCTAGGGCCGAGGCGGATGCAATTCGGGAGAACCTGGCATGAAATTGGCGCCCAAAGTATCCGTCATAATACCGACCTACCTGCGGGAAGAATGTCTCGTGAATACGCTGCAGTCCTTACTGAGTCAACATGAGCCTCCAGACGAGATAGTTGTCGTCGACCAAACGCCTCAACACATACCCTGGGTGGAGAGCTCGCTCGAGGATCTTCAGCTTCAAGGGAAAGTGCACTGGGTACGACAAGAAGTCGCGAACGCCTCAATGGCACGGAATCGTGGTGCCGCGGAGGCGCGATTTGAGATCTTATTGTATCTGGAAGACGACATCATACCAAGCCCCACGCTAGTGCGCGACCATCGACGGTACTATGAGTCGAACTCGATAGACGTGGTGGCTGGACAAGTATTCAGCGGTCCCAAGGGAATGCCCCTGGATTTCCCCGTGGATCAACGGGACAAGCTTGCCCGTTTTCTTCCTGGAAGCGCACCGAGACGTGTCAGATGGATCATGGGAGGCAACTTCAGCGTCAGACGCGACGTTTTATTGGAGTCGGATGGCTTCGATGAGAACTTCGCCCCCCCTGGATACTACGAGGAAAACGATCTTGCGGAGAGGCTTGCCAAAGCGAATCACACTATCGTTGCCGATCCAGAACTATGGATTATCCACCTCGCCGTGCAGTCAGGCGGTCATCGGTTGGTTCGAGACAGGTTTCCCCGTTGGCATGTAAGTCTAGGGCTTTTCATTTTCGCGTTTCGTCACGCTCGCGAACCCGCAGCCTTCGCCAGGCTCTTCTGGAGCGCGCTGCGGGCTGGACCCTTGCGAAAATATGAGTTTTGCCGGCCATGGCGGTGGCCTGGCAGTTTCGCACACTTCGCCAAAGCGATCCTCGAAGGGCGGAGGCGAGCGAACGATGGGGTGAATTCGATGTTCACGAGAGGAAGATTGGAGCATCAGTAGGTTGCGCCTCAATCCTCTCGCCGCTTGGCAAGTGGTCGTCCCGACGATCAAACACCCTAGGACTATTGCCGGGGCCCCAGTTCCCAGCGCTCCCAGACAAACGGATAGTCGAACACAGGATGATGTGATTGGGCTAACTTGGCTTGGATCGCCTGCCGTCTCGTATCGCAGTTGGGCACGCCCCGATGGAATTGAATAAGGAACGAGCGGATACTAGGCAGCATTCCGGCATTGGCGAGTCGGTCAAGAACGTCATACTCAGCGCCTTCAATATTCAGTTTCAGACAGGCAATTTCACCCGGACTGCGAGATTGAAGCAGAATCGCCGCATCGCACATTGACACGGACTCCACCTGCTCACCGCGTCCATAGATGCTTGATCCAGCGCCACCTACGGTGATCCGAACTGTCCCGTCAGCACCTCCCAGGGCAGCATGGATGACCTCAACGCGATCGTTGTTGACAAAGCGCTTACCGATCGCACGAAAAAAGTCCGAGACCGGCTCAATCACGAGGATTCGGCAACCATACTGCCAGGCCATAAGAGCGGCCCACTCCCCTTCATAGCCACCGGCGTCGATGACGAAGTCATTCGAACGAACCGGAAGGCTCGCACTCAAGCGATCTTCGCCATGTTCTCGGTGCCAGAGGCCCATCGCGCCCGGAACCCTCTCCAGGCGCCAGCGCCGCCAACTTCTTAGGCCCTGCTCGATTACTGAACCAATCCGCATCAAACTGCCCTTTTCTACTGCGACAGTCGCAAGGATGGTGGCAGAGGGGCGCGTGTCTGGGCACATTGCATGTGCATCAGAATGGCACAACTTGTCCAGGCTGTCCAAGCATGGCAAGCTAGCGTCAAAATCATGAACGAGGTCTCACCCTGAGGGACCCTGGCCTGCTTGGTGTGACAAATCTGGGAGCCTGAGGAAAACCAATCGATGCTGAAGCGGGTATTGTCATTCGTATTTCTCTTTTCGGCCCTTCCGCTTCCGGTTACCGTCCTCGCAGCGGTATTCTACCGGGGAGGCGGGCTTCGCGCCTCGTCGTCCACTTCGCTCAGTATTCTGATGTGGGGGGGGAACTCCAGATTCGTGTCGGGTCAGATTGCCCTAGTCGCGCTAGGGACTTTGGCCGTTGCAACGATCCTTGGCTTGGTATCATTGCTGGCCTGGGACAACAACGAACGCCACTCTCTGCTGCGGGTAGGACGCTTTGTCGCGCTCGTCTGGCTGGTTTCAATCGTCCTCTTTCCGGGCGTATCAGCTTGGATTCCGGTTCTGCGCCGGCTACCCTGGACGCTGAACGTCGTTCTGCTGCTGGCCGTGGTTGGGACTGGTTACGGATGGCGGGGGGCGCGCGCGGGGATTCGAGAGTTGGTCTTCGCCGGGGTTGCGCTGATGGCCCTGTTCTTTTCGCCACGGTTTCCGCCGAAGCACCTCGACACCATCGCGCAGCGGCAGTTTTCATCCCGGGACATCATCCTCATCGGCTTCGACTCGGTGAATGCCGACGAAACCATCGACGTTCTCAGCCAATTCGAGCCAAGGCATGGCCAGAAAATTGTCTATACCAATGCCCAGACTCCTTTCCCCGGAACGAGTGTTGCTTGGCGCAGCATATTGAGTGGCCAATATCCGCCGCCCGAAGCGGCCATCCCTAACCTGCGTTGGGGATCGGATCGCGCGGGTTGGCTCCCTGCTGACCTGCGAACGCTGGGCTATGATCCGACCATCGCTCAAGACATGCCGGAGTCAAACTGGTTCGGTAGGGCTGAGAATCTCAAGGTCGTTGGATTGCAGGGCTGGACAGTGTCACTGCAGTCTTTCGTGTGGAAGGCTGGCTTTCCGCTCTCGACCGTGGGGGCAAGCTGGTGGGTCAGAGCGCTCGGTGGCCCTAGTACTTCGGTCGGGCGACCGGCCCATTGTGCTGAGTGCTTCGTCGCCGATTCTCTGACGGAGATCGCACGGACAGCTTCCAAGGGCCCCGTCTTCGGGGCCATCCATACCTGTCTTGCCCACGGTCCCAATCAGCTCAACCTGCTGGAAGCACTTCGCGTTCCCGGTTGGTGGTATCTGCCTTCGACTTTTTTCCTTGGGCAACAAGTCGCAGATCCACGATCCCGTGCGGCGAGGATGGGTACCCTTAGGCGCAGTCTAAGAAACATCCTCGACCTGCTCGATGAGGGCGGAGTCCTTGGAAGGGCAACGGTGTTTGTGCTCGCAGATCATGGTCCCAGGGGCGAAGGCATCCCGCGTGCCGTAACGAACAATGTGATGCTGGCGATGTTCTCGCCCGGGGATCGGAGCAGCACCATAGTCTCAGTGCCCGTGTCACTCGTCGACATCGCACCCACGGTTCGTCGGATCGTGGGCCTTCCGGACGCGGCCACCGACGGGCGCATTCTTCCTCGTCTCGATACCGACGGTGACCCTCAACGCCCCGTTCGGACTATGACCGTCCAGCCTCTTGGGGTCGTCCTCGATTCCCTCGGTATCGGCAAGAGGTCGATGAGCGCAGCAGAGCTCGGCAGGCTTGGACAACTGCATCCCGACGGCACTTTCGAGTACAGCCCGGAGTTCGTGGAAATGGTTCGGCGTCTGCAGATTTCGCCGTCGTCGGAACATGCCGCGATCCACCCATAGACAACGCATGGGCTGCAGCTATGGGGCGCAACACCCTCCCGTGAATGTCCACGGCGGCTAGGCTATTTCTTCTTGGCAACCAGAATTTGCACGCTGGCCTCCTCCCAGCGCTCGGCAGCGATCCAACCTCCGCCGCTCGTAGTACTGGGCGCAAATAGTAGATCCCTCGCGATTCTGCGAATCGACTTGGGAACAAGCCGGTGCACTCCCTTTCGCAAGAGTGCACCAATTCCTGGGGCTCTGCTCAGGTCAGCGAATTTTCTAGAGGCGGGACTGTGCTGTCCCAGTCTTTCCTGAATCTCGAAGTGGGCGCCAAGCAGCTCTCCCAACTCGGTCGGGTTGTATTCGCGCAGATGAAACGGATTCTCGGGATGGAACCTTGTCGGACCGTGGGTGAGGGGCGTGGAAAGGATAAGCTTCCCTTCTGCTCGGAGCGCACGCGCAAGCTCGGCAACGAACTTTGGGGCTTGGGTCTCGGTGACGTGCTCGATGGTCTCGAAGCTCACGACGCAATCGAATTCCGCGTCCGAAACTGGAAGATCGTCGCCTACGATCTGTCGAAACTCCGTCGACGGTAGGGAGAATTCGCGTCTGGCCCAGTCAAGTGCATCGGCGGCCACGTCCAGTCCCACGACGCGCGCCGCGCCACCCCTAGCAAGCAGGGCGGTACCGTAGCCGGCGCCACAGGCGCAATCGAGCACGCGCGCACCTGCAACTCGGGTTGCCGCGAAATCATAGCGCTGCCAGTCATCAGTGTACTTGCGTCGCGCTTCTGCCTCGTCGCTGGCTTTGGGCCACTGGCGTTCCGCTTGCGCTTCGCTTTTTCCAAACATGCCAAATCTATATCACCTCACTGGTTCGCCGTCCGAACGGAACCACACTGCCCGAAGTCCATGTGTCCGAAGTCTGCATTGTCTTCGAAACCCTGCCGTGTTACCGCTAGTGGCCTCCCATGGCCGTTCTAGACAAAGCGCGAGTGGCCCTCCTGTACTCGCCTGCCCACGCTGGGGTCGATTTTGCTGGCGCGCTCGTCCGCGGTATCGAGCGCGGTTTGATGGAACTCGGGGCTGGCGTCGCGACGCTCAATTTCGCCCTTGGCAAGGACTTCATCCTGCCGCCGGATAGTGCGTATCCAGGCGATTCGCCGCTGGTCCGGATGATGATCGATTTCCTCCACAAGGAGGCAGGGCCTTCAGGATTCGATCTGTGCCTGGGTATGTTTCACGACCTGTACCTTCCTCCGGAGCTGCAAGATTCCTTGCGTCGGACCTGCCGAAGGGTCGTCAACTACCCACTTAACTTGCTAGACCAGGCCCACCGGTTCGAGAAGACCGCTGAATTTTGCGACGAGACCTTCTGTGCCGAAGAAGAGGCACTGGCCCCACTTCGAGCGCGATTCGGCGCTGGTAAGATCAGATACGTACCGTTGGCTGACGATCCGTACATCCATCGTCCCGTTGGATGGCCAGATTCTCCGCGCGTTCTTTTCGTCGGGAGTATCTACGCCGACCGGTTGACGCTGCTCGATCACTGCGATCGCGAGCTTCCAGTTTCCATCTACGGCGCCAACTACAATCTGTCGGGGGTGCTGCGGAACTTCGCGAGCGAGTACTTGCGCGCGGGCAGGCGGCCCGAGATTCTATCGGCCCTGCGGACAGTTCGTCGCGTAGTGTTTCGGGACCAGCGCATCGTTAGCGACGAGGAGTTCGTGCGTCTTGCGTCCAAGCACGGAATTTCGGTCGGCTTCGCGAATGTGCGACATGAACGAACCAGAGAGATGCTCAAAAAAGTCCGCCTTCGCGACTACGAAGCTCCCATGTGCGGCCTCTGTCATATCGCAGCACGCTTGCCGGAACTAGAGCGTGGCTTTGATGATCGCAAGGAGATCCTCTTCTACGACGACACCGCCCAAATTCCCGAGCTACTCGCCAAGATCCGAAACAACGAGATCCCTTGGCGTGAAATTGGCCTGCAGGCAAGGGCACGCGCCGAGGCAGAGCATACGTGGACCAGGCGTCTCGCCGCTGCGCTTACCTAGCCCCGGCGTGGCCGGCGAATCGGCCTAAAGAAATTCTGTCCTTGTTGTTCTATGTTAGGTTGTCGACGCTGCGCTAGGCTGGAAATGGCTTGGCCAAGTCATGGAGAAAGAGCAGATGGATCGGGAAGAACTCAAGCGGATCGCGAAACGCATCACCTCGAAGATAAGCCTCAAGGTCGTATCGCCGTTCATCAAACCAGCTATCGAGGCAATCCTCGAGGCGAATGCGCAGAACATCCCGCGCATGAGTCACTTGAGGGCGCTTGAGACCACCGCGGACTTCATCAACGAGGAAATGCGGGAGATCCAGTCCTTTCCCGAGACCTTCGCCCTGCTCGACCACGTTCTTCCCATGGTGAAGCCGGCACCGGGCCTAGTGTGCGAGTTCGGCGTGTTCAAGGGCCGCAGTATCAACTTCATTGCCTCCAAACTTCAGCAGCACACCGTCCACGGATTCGATTCCTTCGAAGGACTACCCGAGGACTGGACGGATGGACTCCCGCGTGGTGCGTTCAAGGTTGATGCGCTGCCGCAGGTGGCATCCAATGTCACCCTGATCAAGGGTTGGTTCGACAAGACGCTGGTGCCCTTTATCGAGAGCCACCCAGGGGATGCGCTCTTCCTGCACGTCGATAGTGATCTCTATTCTTCGGCGAAGACCATCTTCGATACCTTCGCCCCGCGCATCAAGGCTGGGACCATCATCGCCTTCGACGAGTACTTCAACTACCCCGGTTGGCAGTATGGCGAATTCAAGGCCTTCCAGGAGAGCGTCGCCAAGTACGGTTGGCAGTACAAGTACCTTGGGTACACGCCCCGAACGGAACAGGTGGCCCTCCAGATCACAGGCGTAAAGTCCAATTCCTGATCGCTAGGAGCGCAGGATGATCTCTCTGGCCAACTGGTCAAGGGTTGGTGCTGAGACGTCGGGCGTGGCCGGCATTGGAATTTGCCCTTTCGCGGCCGCCAATATGGGACAAAACTCGCAACGGTTCGGCGCAAACAGAAGGGCCGTATGCAGACCGGCGGCTCGTCCCGATTCGACGTCGGTATATGTGTCGCCGACCATCCATGATCGCGTTCGGTCGAGTTTCAGTTCCCCAATCAAAGCATCGATGAGCCCAGGCTTGGGCTTGCGACAGTCGCATTTCCGCACGAGGGATGGATCTCCTCCGGGTCCACCTTCCGGATGGTGCATACAGCTTCTTGTGGAAGCGATGGTGATGCCCTGCTGACGTAACGCCGACAACAGCGCCGCATTCGTGCGCTCCACCGCTGCGGTAGAGAAGTGTCCTTTCGCGGGTCCCGGCTGGTTGGTTGCTATGGCGAGCACGAAGCCTGCGCGCTCGAGCAGCGTCAGTCCCTCGACTACGCCAGGTAGGATTCGGATGTGGGAAGGATGAAAGGCTGAGGCGATGCAGCCGGTTTCCTCGTCGCGCACGAAATCGATGAGCGTGCCATCTCGATCGAGGACAATCGCTGGTCGCCCGTTCACTTTACCGATTCCCACTTCGTCGAGTTCTCTTGCAGTTTCGGATGACTGACCAGAAGGTGCCAGACCACGGCGCAGATCCCCTCGGTATGTGGTGTGATCCGGTCGGGCGCCAGAGGTGAAATCACCACGCACGCATCCGCCGACACCTTGGTGAATCCGCCGTCCCTCCCAACGATGCCGAAGATCCTCGCGTCCACGGATCGCGCGAGCTCCAGGGCGCGGACAAGGTTCACCGACACATTCTTCTCGCGATTGCCCCCGCCTACCGAAAAGACCAGCAACCCGTCGCCTGTCCTCAGCCGCGATCCCTTCAGCCATTCGGAGAAACAAGTATCCCAGCCTTCATCGTTCACGCGTGCCGTGAGCTCTGACACGTTGTCGGTGGGCGCGTAGGCCTCGATTCCGCACAATTTGCGGAAATCGTTCACAGCGTGGCTGGCATGCCCTGCCGAACCACCGACGCCAAGAATGAAGAGTCGCCCACCGCCCTCGCGCAGCTTGGCGATGCCGTCGGCGACAGCCTCGATGGCGTCTAGGTCGAGACACCGGATAATCTCCACGCTCTCCGAAAGAAAGATTTGGCTGAAATGCTCCACGGTGGTCCTCACGAGCGGTGGAAGTTGGCGACGATGCGTGCACCATCGGTGTCGTAACGAAAACGCAGCGGCCGCAGGCCCCTGCCGATCATCGCCTGATACACCCTTCGTCGCTCCGAAGGTCGAGCGTAAAACATGAAGAAGCCGCCCCCTCCCGCGCCCATCAACTTGCCACCGATGGCGCCGGCGGCCCGAGCTGCCTCGTAATGTTCGTCAATCTTCGAATCCGTCATGTTCGTGGCGAGCTTGCGCTTGTTGGTCCAGTGTTCGTGCAGTAGCTCGCCGTAGTCGTCGATTCTCCCTTCCAGGAGCATGCGGCGAGTCTCGTAGCCAAGCGCCTTGATCCGATGCATGCGTTCGATCGCATTGTCCCTGTTGCCCTTGATTGCGTTGCCCTGGTCCGACAGCACGGCGGAGGCTGCGCGTTCCACGCCGCTGTAGAAAACGAGGATGTTGGTCTCGAGCTCGTCCAGAATTTCGGGTCGGATCGGGAGGCGCTCCACCTCGACCGTCCCGTCCTGGTTGAAGGTCAACGCCGTGATGCCCCCGTAGGCGGCAATGTATTGATCCTGCTTGCCGATAGGCTCTTTGAGGGTTTCTATCTCGATTCGGCATGCTTCCCTTGCAAGTTGCTCGCTCGATACGAATTCTTGCTTGTAGGCATGGAGCGCGTTGAGCAGCGCCACCGTGAAAGTGCTCGAAGAACCGAGACCCGAGTTCGCCGGGACATCCGCCACGCTTACCAGTTCGATGCCGTTGGCGATGCCCATGAGCCTGAGAGACTCACGAAAAATACGGTGATCGATCTCGGATACATTCTCGACGATTTCAGTCTTCGAATAGGAGAGACGAATCGAGTCATAGAACCGTCGGTTGGCGTTCACGTAGACGTACTTGTCGATCGCGGCAGCTACCAGGAACCCGCCGTGGACGGCCGAGTAACTCGGAAGGTCGGTGCCTCCCCCGCCAAGGGAGAAACGAACGGGCGCGCGCGATACAATCATGCTTGTTTGTGTCTCCGATCCAGGGTTCCCGCGTCGGATGCTTGACACGACAAGTACCTATCGAGCTCGGCCAACCCCTTGTTCGATCCAATTTCGTAGAATCTCTCGCGCGCGACCATCGCACGCAACCGTCCCTGACGTGCCAGTTCGCGTTGAATGGACGCAAGGTCGCCCTGCGCGCCCTCTTGCAGAGTCGCGATCACGGATCGCCTCAAAGCGAGGGCGCCGTAGTCGATGTGGTCGAAAGTCGGATCGTCGGTGCCCTTTTCGTAGGCGATGATCCAGCTGCCGTCGGTGCGAACGTTCGAGGCATCCCAGCGGCCGACGTTCTTGAATACGCTCATGACGCCATCGCAGTCTTTATTTTCCATGAGCATCTTCAAAGGCGAGGCATAGTCGAAAGGAAGGTAGCTGTCGCCGTACGTAACCAAGAATTCATCTGCGAGGAGGGGAAGTGCCTTTCGGAGCGCCCCACAGGTCCCGAGTAGCTTGGAGCCTTCGTCGGAGTAGAGCACACGCAGCCCGAAACGCTCTCCTGCTCCAACGTGGTTCCTGATCAACTCACCCAGGTACGCCACGCACAGAACGACTTCCTGGTAGCCGGCCTCGCGCACCCGCTCGAGTTGCCAATCGATGAACGGCCGGCCCGCGATCTCCAGCAGGCTCTTGGGCGCGGTCAAGGTGCGCGGTCGCATGCGGGTTGCAAGTCCTCCGGCAAGGATCACACACTGCATGGTCAGCGCTCTGCCCTCGCCGTCCCCCAAACTTCGTCCGCCACCTCGCGCACGGCGCGCGCCACGGCTTCGTCCGACGAATAGCGGACTCGGAAACCAAGCCCCGCGAGTTTCTCGGGGACGAGTCGTGATTTGGGTACGTCACCTGGCCAGCCCTGGGCCCCGCCCGAGTATTCGATCCGCGCCGACGGGTTGGGCGAGGCTGCGACGCACATTTCGGCTATTCGGCGCACCGACGTCCAACCCTCCGGCGCTAGGTTGTACACGTTCAGCGGGTCCGGGCCGTGGTCTACGACATAGAGGATCCCGGCCAGGCAATCACTCACGTGAAGGTAGGGCTTGGCCTGATTTCCGTCGCCAAGCACGTCGAGGTAGTCCGGGTGAGCTTTCAGCTTTTTGCAGAAATCCAAGATCGCCCCGTGGGTGGCGCGCGGGCCGACAACGTTGCCGAAGCGACAGATGTTCCCCTGCAGCTTGAAGCACTCGACGTAGGACGCGACCAGGGCCTCGCCCGCGATTCTTGCTTGCCCCATACAGGGAAAACGGCAGGTGTCCGAGATCCATCTCTCCGCAGGGCTTGTCGGTGTTGCCGTAAACCGTTCCACTCGACGAGAAGAAGAAGCGCGGAACCTTTGTTAACCGGCAAGCCTCCAGCGCGTTGTAGGTGGCAATCGTCCCCTGCTCGAGGTCGAGACGTGGCCGCTCCAGGCCCCAGCGCGCTTCGGGGTTGGCGGCAAGGTGGAAAACCAGGTCGTGTCCACGGGCCGCCGCGGTCAGGGCGTCTAGGTTGAGCGCATCACCCTCGACCACGCGCACGACACCCGAGGCGATGTGACCTGCGATGAACTCTCGTTTGCCGACCGAGAAGTTCTCAAAAATCGTGACGGGACCGCGCTTGACGAGAACGTCGACAAGTTGGCTACCGATGAATCCCGCCCCGCCAATGACGAGCGTGCGTTGCATCTCTAGCCCTTCTTGCCGCGATTCCGCCAGGCCGCGTTGAACTCCTGAATGGTTGCTTCCGTGCGCGGGTTCCAAACCATCTTGCGCAAGATGGGTGGCGGCACGGTGGGAATGTGGGCCCCAGCCTCCAGCGCCTCGTTGACGTCCATCATGTGGCGGACCGAGCCGACGATGATCTTGGCCGCCAGGCCCTCGCGGTCCAGGACTTCGCGGGTCGAAGCGATGACCGGGCGAACATCGTAGCCCATGTCACGAACGCGCCCGGCGAAAATACTTACGTACGTCGCGCCGGCCAGTGCCGCCAGGTAGGCTTGGTTCATGGCCATCAGGCAGGTTGCGTTCGTCTTCACGCCCTTCTTGGCCAGGGCGTGAATCACGCGGATCCCGGGCTCGCTCATGGGCACCTTGATGCAAATGCGCGCGGGATCCCACGCGGCGTAGACCGCCGCCTCCTTCAGCATCTCGGCTTCCGTCTCGGTCGTCAGTTCGACGCAGACATCTCCGTGGCTGACCCGCAGGACGCCATGGATGCGTTCGCCGATATCGGCGTCCGGCGCCTCCCTGGCGATGATGAGAGGGTTAGTCGTGACACCGGAAAGGACACCCCAGCCGAAGAGTTCTTCGACTTCCTTGGGATCCGAGCTATCCAGAAACAGGCTCATGGCGGCTAACATAGCATCTTCCTGCCGCACGACCGCGACCTGATCGCGGTGAGCAGCTTGTGAGTCGTTAGAGTCCAGCCTATCTTGTCCTCGCCATGGCAAACGAAGAGCCAGTCTCGCCGAGCCGTCCAGCGGATGCATTTTCCGCCCGCGGGCATCAGCCAGAGAAACGAGTCGGCGTCGTACTCCCCGACCTATTTGCGATTGGCGCCCAGCGCTACGTGCTTGGCATTTGCAAGATGCTAGAGGCGCGCGGTTTCCAGTGCGATTTCCTGCTGCAAGATCCCAGCGGGCAGTTCTTGCGCGAAGTGCCTGCCGCCCAGATCGTGCCTTTCACTCACCGACATCTTAGTAGGCT
Organism: uncultured delta proteobacterium; assembly: GCA_963723955.1. Classification (GTDB taxonomy): domain Bacteria; phylum Myxococcota_A; class Polyangia; order Fen-1088; family Fen-1088; genus Fen-1118. The sequence continues at coordinate 144,440 of CAVRSU010000024.1, read as the reverse complement.
CCGTTACGTCCGAACCGTCGAATCCATGGCTCGCCTCGCGGCGACCCTGCACCACGGAAGATACAACATCGTCTTCTCCGTGACGCCCTTTCTGAACCGCGTGCTATGCGCGCTGAAGACCGCCGGTGCGTTCGCCTCGCGCCTGGTGATTGAAGAGCACGGCTATCCGCCCCTCTACTTGACCGTCGAGGATGGGATGTCGAAGGCCGAGGTGATTTTCTACCGGAACACCTTTGGCCTCTACCGCAAGGCCGACGCCATTCGGGTGATCTCCGACGGAATTCGTGACTTCTACACGTCGGTCGGCCTCAAGACCAACGTCATCCTCTTTCCCAACCTGATCGATCTGCCGCGCATCGATCGCCTTGGCCAAGAAAACCCGACCGTGCGCCTATCCGACCACAAACAAAACGTCGTCTACTTCGGTCGCCTTGGCGCACAGAAAAATGTCGCCTTTCTCATCGAAAGCATCTCCCATCTGCGGCGAACCGTGGATGCCCACCTGTGGATCATCGGGGATGGGGACCAACGTCAGTCCCTTGAACAGGCCTCCGAACGCCTTGGCCTCATTGCCCACACTACCTTTCTGGGCTACCAAGAGAATCCCTATCCGCTTCTCAAGCAGGGCGACGTCTTCGCCCTCACCTCCGTGTGGGAAGGCTCCCCGCAGGTCATTGTCGAGGCCATGATCCTCGGCGTTCCGGTGGTTTCTGTCGACTGTCTTACCGGCCCCGGCGAGATGTTAGGCAAGAAATCGGAACGAGGCTGGCTGGTTCCACGCACGACCGATCCGGCCGGGTTCGCAGCCGCGCTAGCGGACGCACTTGAGCACAAGGAAGAATCTCGTCGCCGTAGCGAAGCCGCCAGGAAGTTTGCGGCCAATACCTACGACCTGCGAACGCGAATCGACGAGTACGTGGATATCTTCTTCGGAGCACCTAAATGCCCAGGCGCCGACAACATGCCGCCAGCATGACGAGCGCAAATAGCCGGCTACCATTTTCGCGACCACGCATATGACCGCGGACGAGAACATCCATAAAAGCACGATTGATGAAGGCAGGAAGTCCGTCAAGGCGTGCGTGGACACCTCGAGATCCCAGCTCGCGAAACCAATCGCCCAGCGGAACCGAAAACCCCTGCTTGCGCTTGAGATCGAGCGAGGCCGGCAACCAGCGTTGGGCCAAACGGCGTTCAAGACGTCGGGTTTCGTGACCGTCGCACTTCCAGACCGATGGCACCTTGCAAAAGGCGAATTCTACAAGCCGCGGGTCCAGAAAAGGCGCGCGGACCTCAAGCGAGTTCATCATACTGGCCCGGTCGACTTTGACCAAGAAGTCATCGGCAAGCGTGGAGGTGAAATCCAATTTGCAGATCGACCGCACCGGATCCTGCTCGCTTGCCAGGATCGCACTTTGTGCCAACTCGGGCGCACAGAGGTTGGGGCCAAGCTCGACCAGTGCATCGAGCGTGAAGACCTTCTGCCGCGCAGCCCTATCGAAAAATGGCGTTCCCCACGCTCGCTCCATGAGTGGTCCTTCACGCCAAGACAAGGCCCGGTTGCGCCCCTTGACCCCAATGGGAAACTGCTCGGCAGCTTTCGCGATGGAGCGCCAGATGAGCGGCGGCACCCAACCCAGATGCTTCATCCCTCTTGTCGCCCGGAGGAGATGGGTGTATCCGCCAAAGAGCTCATCGCCGCCATCACCCCCAAGCGCTACGGTCACCTGGCGACGCGTGAGGCGCGAGACGAGAAAAGTGGGAATCAGTGACGAATCGGCCAGAGGTTCATCGAGAAACTCGGCCATGTCGTCCAGGACCGAGATAGCAGCCGTGTCCGCGACTAGCTCGTGGTGGTCGGTCCCAAAATGAGACGCAACGATCCGCGCAAATTGCGATTCGTCGAAGCCCGCGGATGGGACCTTGATGGTGAACGTCTTGACGGGGCCGCCGGATACCTTGGCCGCGGCGGCCGTCACCAGGCTAGAATCGAGCCCACCACTCAAGAAGATCCCTACCGGCACGTCGCTGATGAGGCGCAGTCGAACCGAATCGGCAAGCAGCTCGCCCAACTGGTTGGTGAGGGCCTCGGGGTCCGCGTCCACGGGCGCAGAAGTATCCGGCAGGACCCACCAAGGCCACTCTCGCCATTCTCCCGTGGCAGGCAAGAAATGTGCGGCAAAGCCCGGTTTCAGCTTTCGCACACCTTCCTGCAGACACAGCTCGCCGGGGTAGCATCCGATGGCCAGGTAGGAGTTGAGGGCGCGCAGATCCAGGCCACCTTCGTGTCCAAGCGCCTTCGGCTCTGAGGCGAAGCGAAGCGACGTACCCTGGTGAACGTAGTAGAGCGGCTTCTTGCCGACGCGATCGCGTGCCAGAAAGAGAGCGGGCGGTTGTGAAGATGAACCCTTGTCGTAGATGGCGAAGGCGAACATTCCATTCAAGCGCGCGAGGCAGCCTTCCCCCCAATGCTTGTACGCCTCTAGGAGGACTTCCGTGTCGCTGCGCCCGCGAAAGTTAGCCCCGGATACTTCCAACTCTGCCCTCAGGTCTTGAAAATTGTAGATCTCGCCGTTGAAGATAATGACCCATCGGCCTGTGTGGTCTTCCATCGGTTGGGCGCCGGTTGGGCTGAGATCGATGATGGCCAGGCGGCGATGTCCTAGGCGTACATCTCGGCCTGGATCTTCCCATATGCCAGCGCCGTCTGGGCCACGATGGCGGAGCCGCTCCAAGTTCGCACAGAACAGCTCGCGTGATGTGCCCGTACCGACAAAACCCAAGATGCCACACATGTCCCGTGACTCTACCTCACCTGGAAGGAATCCTCCGCAGAAGCCTGTGCAGGCTCTTCGAGACAACATCCCGCCTGCCTGGCATCCGACGGCGCCAACCATGATTCAGCGCATGCAGGTCAGTCACACCCCTGGGGTCGCCCAGGACACGACAAGCGATCTACTGCCCACAACACGCCTGTTGGTGGCATGATGGACTCTAAAATCACGGGAGCTTCTGGACTCGACGCTAGTGACCTCGCTATCAGATAAGCCAGGGCTCGCGATGTCTTTTCCCTCTATGCCCATACCCCTTGGGAGCCGCATGCAAATTCTAGAATTCTCGGCCATCTCGGCGCAGTCACTTGTCGGTAGGATCTTGCGCCGAATCCTCAACATCGTGCCGGACTCGGCCATCTTTCCAATCCTCCAAGGATCCTGCCGAGGCCTCAAATGGATCGTAGGTTCTGCGACCAAAGGGTGCTGGCTTGGAAGCTACGAAAAGAGCAAGCAGGATCAGATCGCCAGCTGCCTGAAGACCGGCGATACATTCTTTGACATCGGGGCAAATGTCGGGTTCTACACTCTTCTCGCCTCGCGTCGGGTTGGGGTAAGCGGAACCGTCGTTGCGTTCGAACCAGCGGGGACGAACTTCTCTTTCCTTACCCAGCACGTCGGCATGAACTCGTTGAAGAATGCTCGCCTGCTGAACTACGCCGTGAGTGATGAGGACGGCCATGCATTCTTCGAGTCTGGCCCGAATAGGGCCATGGGGCACATCTCCCCGAATGGCTCTGTTAGGGTGCGGACCGTGCGATTGGACACCGCTATGGAACAGGAACAGTTGCCTCCCCCCAACTGCATCAAGATCGACGTCGAGGGCGCTGAGGTTTCGGTGCTCCGTGGCGCTGCCAATACCTTGAGGAGGTATCGCCCCCTAATCTTCCTGGCAACGCACAGCCCTGAAGTACACCGTGAGAGCTTGGCCGTCCTTGCCAGTTTCGGCTACCACTGTGCACCGCTAGACAACGCATGCGATCTGTACTCGGTCGATGAACTGGTGGCCCGCCCTGGATCGCTGCCTTGAAGTTCTTGCTTGCAGAAACCTGGCGCCATCGTCTATACGGCGAGCCCTACTTTCGGCGCCTGCGTGAACTAGGCGAGGCAACATTCGCGTTCCGCGAGGAGATGTTCTTTCGACCCAGGCAAGGGCTACCAGACCCCCTGTCGACATTTTCGAGGATCAGCTGCCGCGTTCAGGAGAAATTCCGTTGCGGTCCTCGTGTCGTTCTTCTGAACTCAGCGTTGCTTCGCGCGGTCGAGAGACTTGGGCCAGATGTAGTGGTTCTATTTCGAGGCGCCCAAATATTTTCCGAGACCATCGCCGAGATCCGGCGCAGAAATGTACTGGTTGCCGGTTACAACAACGATGATCCGCTTAGTCCACGCTATCCTCAGTATGTATGGCGCCATTTCGTGGCTAGTATCCCCTCGTTCGACCACCTGTTCGCTTACAGGGATCGAAACATCGCCGGCTTCAGGCAACTTGGCGCTCGAAGCATTTCGCTGCTCCGTTCGTTCTATCTGCGAGAGGAGAATTTTCCGATCCGCAATGCCGGGTGCGAAGCAGACGTCTCATTCATCGGACATTGGGAAGACGATGGGCGAACCGCGTGCGTCGAGGCGATCCTTGCCCAGCCTCAGATTCGATTTCGATTGTGGGGAACACGCTGGCACCTAGCCCCCAATGCATTCGACTTGGACAAACGTCTCGGCCCGATACGACCTCTTGGGGGACCTGAATACAACCTGGCCATAAACCGCTCCAAGATATCCCTAGTCTTCCTCTCTTCGCTCAACAATGACAGCTATACTCGGCGTTGCTTCGAAATCCCTGCGGCCGGCGGCTTCATGTTGGCGCCCTATACCGAGGATCTGACATCCATGTTTCGCGAGGGAATTGAGGCTGAGTATTTCCGCTCGCCCGACGAGATGCTCGATAAGATTCGATTCTACCTACGTAACGGCGATGAGCGAGAAAACATAGCTCGCGCTGGTCGAGAACGCTTGCTTCGTGGGGGGCACGAGGCGCTTGATCGCGCGCGCCAGATGCGGGATGAGATTCGTCGGCACCTTTAGACAGTCCCAAGATGAAGTCTCAATCAAGAAACTGGCTGGTGATGGGTAGTGAGCTATCGGGCTACACTTTCGATCTGTTCAAAACCATCTCAACCATCGGTGGAATCGATGTCCGATTTCTTTACAACCCCGTTGATGGCCTTCCGTCGTTCCAGCACGAAGAGACGGAGGGTCGCTCCCCAAACCGCCGATGGTGGAAGGACACGAGTTGGTCGCAGATGCGGGAATTCATCTGCGATCCACCTCCCGACGCGGTCTTCTTCTACGGGAATCGTCCCCGCGTCAGGATGAATGCGGCGCTGGCTTGGATCCCTGCAACAGCGTCTGTATTCTACGCAGCGGACACGAATATTGTCGAGCTTGTGCGCCGACCCGGAAAAACAGTGGGACGTCACTTTGCCTGCGCGCCGATGGCCAGACGAGCAACCGCTGCGTTGAGTCTGGGCCTCACCAACCGCCTGGCACTGCAAGCGCTGGGCTTCTCTCGAACTGTCGAATTGCCCGTGTACGCGGTTGATTTTGGCGCGCTCGACGCCGCTGCGGCGGGAGTTGAGGCGAATGAATCACGCACCGATGACGATGAGATAGTCGTCTTGGTCATTGCGCGCCTGACTCCGGTCAAGAATCTGCCAGGCTTCGTGAGAGCATTTGCCAAAGAGTCCAATCTATCCAGACGCGTTCGTCTGGTTATCGCAGGTGAGGGGCCAGACCGCGGGGCGCTAGAGGAAATTCAAAGTCGCACTCCAAGCCTGAGAATGGAACTATTGGGCCCTGTCCCTCGCAGGCATGTCGGTGCACTCTTCCGTCGCGCCGACGTTCTTCTGCTTCCATCTCTCGAAGAGCCTTGGGGCATCGTTGTTGTCGAAGCCTTGGGCATGGGCATGCCGGTCGTTGCCACACCTGCAGTGGGTTCGGCCGTAAGCTTGGCGGGATATACTGGGGCCATCCTACTCAGCGACTCCACGGAGGCGCGCTCTATTGTGCTGGCCTTGCGCCGGTTTGTGGAACAGCAGATCAGGCTGACGACTAGCGCCCACGAGTGCATGCAGTACATCCGAACACGTTACGACCGCCTCGCGGTTGCCGGAGAAACCATACGTTTGGTCTACGGTGACAGAGGCTTTCTATGAACGTCGCAGCAGATCGTTCTCCATTCAGTCCAGTCCACCGGCGGAGGCGCTGGGCCGCAGCCTTTCTCATCCTGCTTGCCGCATCTCTAGGCTCCGAGCTGTTCTGCAGGTTCCGTCTTGGGCTAGGTGATCCGCCACTTTCAGTTGCCGATCCTGAGATCGAGTACCTCTTCGCGCCCAACCAGCACGTGCGCCGATTCGGCAACCGCATCGACTACAACGCTTGGTCGATGCGAAGCGACGATTTTGCTCCACGTAAGGGCCAATCGAATGAATTTCGCGTCATGGTGTTCGGCGACAGTGTCGTTAATGGCGGGTCGCAGACCGACCAGTCGAGCACAGCCACCTCGATCTTGCAGCGGGATCTCGCAAGGCTCCTGAACCGTCCCGTCGTTGTGGGCAACATCTCGGCAGGAAGCTGGGGACCGCCAAATATGCTGGCCTATCTGCGACGTTTCGGCCTCTTCGACGCCGACGTCGTGGTCATCGTACTTTCCAGCCATGATTATGCTGATGCCCCGACTTTCGAGCCGACCGTAGGCGTGAATGCGGATTTTCCCGAGCGCAAACCCTGGTGCGCAACCTGGGAGGCAATCACGCGCTACCTTCCCCGATATGTTCCGAGCCTTTTCCACGGCCCGAGTCCGGCGAATTCCTCGCCGTCCCCCCGACCAGAAGGACATCGACTGGTCGCTCAAATCGATTTCTGAGCTAATCGGTGTGTCACGCCAAGGTGGAGCGAAGGTTCTGCTTGGACAGCACCTGGAGGTCACCGAGCTGCCACCTGCTCACCCCACGTTGGGACACGATGCGATCGCAAGGGCGGCGCGCGAGGCAGGGGTTGAACCTTTCGACATCGAGGGAGACGGGGCGTCCTCGGCGCTCTACCGCGACAATATCCACCCGAACCAAGCAGGCCAAGCTTTCATGGCTGCCCGGCTACTGCCTGCGATACTGACCGCCCAAAGCGCGGAATATCGGATCCAAGGTGGGAAGGAATGAGCAGTGTGACTGCCCGGCACGTTTCTATGTCCGCTTGAGCATCCGTGCCTCGTAACGTCCGAGCATTTGCCGGGCGACGACCGGCCAGGTGTATTTCGCGACAACCAGCTCGCGGGCCTTGGTCGCGGCCAGGTTGCGCGCGTCGGCATCCATGCACAGCTTGCGAAGGGCGTTCGCTAGCTCGTCTTCGCTGTCGACGACGAGCCCGGCGCCGGAGGTTTGCACCTCGTCGAAGTTGCACCCGCGTGTGATGACCGGCGGCAGGCCGCAGGCCATGGCTTCCAGGATGGACATGCTGAAGGTTTCGTACACGCTGGGCTGGCAGAAGCAGCGGGCGTCCTCCATGGCGGCGTATTTGTGCTTTCCGTAAAGCGGGCCGACGAAGTGCACCCTGTCGACGAGTTGGAGCGTCTTCACTTCGTCTTTCAGTTGGGGACGCGTTCCGCAGTCCGGTCCCGCCAGCACCAGGCGCACGTCCGCGTTGGTCGCGGCCAGCTTGGCGAAGGCTCGCACCAGCCAGTCCACGCGCTTGACGTAGTGGAGCCGCCCCAGGAAGAGGATGAAGCGCTGACCGCCAAGCTCAGGATGGTCCGCGTGGAACGAGCCTGCCGACGGAAGCTGGCCCATTTCTTCCAGGAAAAAACCGTTGGGGATGACATCGACGGGGCAATCGATGCCCAGGGCGTCGAAGTCGCGCGCTTCGGCTTGGGTCAGGGCCTGCACGAAAGACGCGCGCCGAATCAGCTTTCGCCAGGTAAGCGCCAAGGCGATCTTCTTGCGCAGGGGTTTCTGCCCCAAGCTCCAGCGCGCGAGCATCCCGTGCGGAGTGATGACGTACGGGCAGGAGCGCTGGAGGGATTCGCGCAGAATGGTCGCCAACCCCGGCCGCCAAAGGCCGTGGATGTGGACCAGATCGAATTCGCTGCCCGACCGGCGCAGAAAGTCGCGCGCGGGCCGGCCGGTCAGCCTTGCTGCGTGTCCGTCGCAGATCTCGGAGACGCGCCGAACCGACTCGATGCCGGGAATGCCTCGCAGGGTTGCCGCGATGTCGGCCTCGCGCCCCGAGCGTTCTTGGCTGTACAGGGTCACCTGCGCACCTTCGCGTGCGAGGGCGGCGGCGAGCCGAAGCACGACCGTGGGCGGACCGCCGTAGATCGGATCGAGCGAGTCGACGACCTGGAGAATGCGCATGGCTAGCCCGAGGTGCCCGCTATTTCGCGTTCGCGCACCCTGGTGGCCGGATTGCCAGAGTAGATACCGTCAGGCGCCGTTTCGCCGCGCAGGACGCTGCCCACGGTGACGATCGAGTTGCGGGCGAGGTGGGCGCCCGGGCACACGATGGCAAAGGCGCCCACCCAGCTTCCCTCATCGAGGATGATGGGCACACCCATGAAGCCGAAGCGAGGATCTTTGTAGTCGTGGTTGCCGGTGAGCAGATACGCCCCCTGCGAGATGCACACGTTGTCGCCGATGGTCACGCTGACCAGGTTGTCGATCCACGAGCCTTCGCCGATCCAGCAGTGTCGACCGATGGTCAGACGCCATGGGTGCTTGATGTTCACCCTGGGTTTGATGACCACGCCCGCACCGATGCGCGCGCCAAACAGACGAAGCAGCCTTCGTTTGGGTCCCGACATGGGCAAAAGCCACGTGGCGAACAATGTGGCGTTGCACACGTACCAGAGAAGGCGCACGAGAAGGCTGCGCCCCGGGCTGTAACCGCGGTTATCGTAGTTCGACAGGTCGACGGTCATCCGAGCTCCCTCATCCGAATTTCCTCATCCGCTTCTCCGGTCTTCAAGACGGTACCACGAGGCGAGATCGAGCAAAACGTCTCGTCCGCAGTTCGACCGCCATCTACCCTCTATTCCCGCAACCCGAGGATCTTGGTTGCAATCGAATCGGCTGAGCAGGTGCGCACGCCTTCGCCAGCACCGCTGAAGCCAGGAAGGTCAGGCCCCGGATGGACGATGAAGCCCTGGCACTCGTAGGTCTTGGCCGCCCCCATGAACATGCGCATCGGGTGACCCATCTTCGGCAGGATCGTGCGCGTGGTCTTTGCCTCGACAAGTGCCAGGCGACGCGCGCCGGTAGGCACGACGAAATCAACCTCGACCCCCGTCTTGTCGCGCAGAAAATAGAGCTCGCGACGGCGTCCGTGGTGCTGCTGGGCTTTGGCGATTTCGCAGGCCACGTGGTTCTCGAACATGGGCCCTCTGAATGGCGAACGCGCCAACTCGGCGGCGCTACGCAGCCCCAGCAAGTGGCACACCAGTCCCGTGTCGCTGAAGTATATCTTGGGCGACTTGGTCAGGCGTTTGCCGAAGTTCTCGGTGAAAGGCTGGGCCAAGAGCAGTAGGCCCGTGACTTCCAGGATCCCGATCCAGGCGTCCACGGTTGGAATCGACACGCCCAGCGGACCTGCCAGGTCCGTCTTGTTGAGCACCTGCCCCGCGCGAGTGGCGAGCAGCCCAAGAAAGCGACGGAACACGGCGAGATCTCGTATGCCGCTCACCGCGCGCACGTCGCGTTCAAGATAGGTCTGCACGTAAGATCGAAACCAAGTCTCAGCCAACGCCGGGCGGGCCAAGACCTCGGGAAAACCGCCCATGAAAGGCGAAACCTTCGCGTGTTCCTGGTGAGAGAACGGCAGCAACTGGAAGACGGCCACGCGCCCGGCCATGCTCTCGGTGACACCTTTCATCAAGGGTGCCTCCTGGGAGCCGGTCAACAGCCAACGTCCTTTGCGACCCGGCGCCGCGTCAATGCGACTGCGGATGTAGGGCAAAAGCTCAGGCGTATTTTGGATCTCATCCAAAATGACCGGAAAACGCAGACCGTCGAGAAAGCCGCGTGGGTCGTCTCGCACTTGGGCCAAGGTGTCGGGATCCTCGAGCAGGCGATAATCCGCTTTCGGCCGCATGAGCTGCAGCAGCGTGGTCTTGCCACTTCGGCGCGGCCCCGTGAGCAACACCGCCGGAAAGCCGCGGCTGGCGGCATCGGCAACGGTGATGAGCTGCCTGGGGGTGAGCTTGCGCATGATGGACAAATCTAAAGTACAATCTTAGAAATGGCAAGATGGTGCGAAAGCTACCTACCGGCGCACCCTCACACCTTGGCGACCACCGCCTCCCACGCTGCCAGCGCCTGCTTGCGCTGGAAGCGCGCCGCCCACAGGTCACGGGCGCGTTCTCCCATCTTGGTCACCTGGGCAGGGTGGCTGGCAAGCTGCCGAATGGTGGCCGCGAGATCGGCGGACGCGCCGATGAAAAAGGATCGGCCGCAGTCCGCTTCGTCGATCCTTTTGGCCATCTCCGACGTGGGGTCGCCGACAAAGAGGACCGGCCGACCGGCGGCGAGCACCGAGTAGAACTTGCTCGGAACGATCAATCCTTCGAGCTCTGGCTTGAGGGAGACCAGGTGCACATCGGGCACGGTCAGACTCGATGCCAACCGTTCGAGCGGTTGGTAGGGCTGAAAGCTGACGTTGGTCAGGCCCAGCTCGGCCGCGCGGGTTTCCACCCACGCGCGCTGAGCCCCGGTACCGACGAAGAGAAAATGCACGTCGGCCTGGTCGCGCAGAGCGGCCGCGGCGTCGAGCACGGTGGAGAAATCGTGCGCCCGGCCGAAATTTCCGGAGTACCCGACCACGAACTTCTGGCCGAGATTCCATTCCTCGCGCAGCGGGTTGACGTCGGCCTGGGCGGAAGGTGGCGCCATCTCGACCGGGGACCAGTTGTGAATGACTTCGATCTTGCCGGGTGCCACGCCCTCGGCGCGCAAGCGGGCGGCCATGCTTTCCCCAAGCACGACGTTGGTGCGGGCCAGCTGCAGTGAGAGATTGCGTAGTTTGCGCAACACCGGGGCGACAAGCGCGATGCCGGGAACGTGGAGGCTTTCCGCGATTTCGGGGAAAAGATCCTGCGTCCAGTTCACGAGGACGGACCGCCTGAGCCAGGCCACCAGCGCGCATGGCACCGAAAGAAGGGGTGGATCGGTCTCCGCGATGACCACCGTGTCCGAATCCGTGAGCGCCGCGAGCTTCGCCGTCGCGCTGAGATAGAAGGTCAGGTAGTCGGCGGCCCTTGGCAGAAGCCGGCCGCGGCCGAAGCGTGTCGCCCACACGCGATGCACCTGCACGCCGCGCACGCCCTCGCGCGCGGACAGGATGCTCGAGGGATCGTCGTAGAGCTGGCGGCTGGTCAGCACCTGGACGTCGAACCCTGCCTCGGCGAGGTGAAAGGTCAGATCGCCCAAGATCTGGCTGGTGGCCGAGTGGTCGGGGTGGAAGAAACGGTTGACGAAGATCAGGCGCGGCATGGGGTGGTCAGTAGAAAGTCAAGACCAACTACCAGATGGCCGGTAGAAAGTCATGGTCCGCTCTCCGTTCGCGCTACCGGGCGCGACCGCCAGTCTTCCAGAAAGCGCAGATCGGTCGGGGTGAAGGAAGCCGAGGCCCCAAAATCGCCAGGATAGGATCGTGTAGCAAGCGCGACCGAATCTCGGCGAGCAGGCTCTTGCGGCGAATCGTCCGAGGAACCAAGGTCTGCATTTTGAGTACCTGGTGCTCAAGATGCAAGATTGATCAGGGTTTGGGTGAGCTCGCCTACGCGGACTCGCCTGGGTCGCGTGCCACGGCCCAAATCTCGACGGAGTCAGGCGCGGGACTTCGCCTGCTGGTCCTGGTCTGCCCCCCATGGGGCAATGCACCTATTCGTAGTGTGTCCACATCCGCTCGACGAGAACCCGGCGCGTCTTCGCATCGACACGGTACACAAGACGGTGCTGGATATTGATCCGCCGTGAGAAAAACCCTTCGAGCTCGCCAACCAGCTTTTCGTGGGGCGGTGGCGTCTCGAAGGGGTCCCGTTCCAAGATATCAAGAAGCGCGTCAGCCTTGGTCCGCAGGTGTGAACGCTGCAGCTTCACCGCGTCCTTGCGGGCGGCCTTGCTGAAGTAGAGTTGCCAGGCCACGGATTACCAAGGCCGCTTCTTCGAGTAGGCCTTCAGCGGTGCCTTCCTAGCCTTGCGCAAGGACGCCTTCATTCCGGGCACACTGAGCAGGTAGAGGGTCTCCTGCATGGCGCGAAAGTCATCTTCCGAAAGCAGTACGCCGTTTTGCCGGCGGCCGGTGATCTGGATGGGTTCGTGCGACTCGGCCGTCTGGTCGAGCAGCTTGAACAAGTTGGCCCGGGCACGGGTGACGGTGATGCTGGTCATGAGTGCGTCCTGACTAAAAGCGTACAGGATAACGTACGTAGGATCAAGACCTCGCCGCGGCGGCCTCTCATTGCGGCAGCGGGCACGAAGCCCGGCCCGCCCCTCAGCCCTGTCCCTCTCCCCGCGCGCACGCGGGGCGAGGGGACCAGAAACCGCACGCGGGGCGGGGGGACCTGCAGGCTCCTAGCTGCGGATTTCCTCGGGGAGGCGCGCCAGCATTGCTTCGACGACCTCTCGGGCAACGGCAAGGGCGTCTTGTGCTTCTTCGACAGACGGATTCTCTGCATCACCCGGGTACCGGAATGCCCACGCATATACGCTGAGACGCTCGGCGCGCCTGAGCAGCGGTTCAAGCGAGGCGTCGATCGACGTGCACTGGCGCCCTACCTCCGCAAGGTCGTGAGTTTTGCGAAAGGGTTGGTCGTACCAGCTCAAGTAGCCCTTCATTGCCTTTTCGGCTGCCTGCTGCGCATGGAAGACCATGTCGTCGGTCAGAGGTGGAACAGCCGTGAGCTCGTGATCAGCCGCACGCAGGTCATTCGCGGCCTTCTCGAACCGGGACTTCGTCTCAGCGAGGCGGACAGGATCATGCGGCATATAGCAGTCGCCCCTCACGCGCTATGGTGGCGGGAAGCGAGGCGCGCAGGTGAATGCGGCTGTCGAACGCCTCGCGCGTCCAGACCAGGATGTCAGCCGCGGTGCCGAGATCCCAAAGCAGGCTGTGGGCCCGCTGGGCGCGCCGATACGCAGGCTCCTGGGACTCGGCCACGACGACCATGATGTCGTAGTCGCTGTCGACCCCCGAGCTCCCCCGCGCCCGAGAGCCGAAAAGATAGATCCGCTCAGGCTGGCAAGCCTCGACCAACCGCTTCACGATCTCTCCCAGTACAGGATCTTGGCTTTGCATCGCAATCACCTGGCTCATCCGGGTGTCAGTATACATCCGATAGCGACTAGGGGTGACACCCGGCTAGCCTGGCTCAGGCGAGGCCTGGGTCGATGTTTCCTGCACGCCGCGCACGCTCTCGCCCCGGGGCAAGACGCGTGCGGGATTGTCGTAGATCTGTCGGCTGGTCAGCACCTGGACCTCGAACCCGGCCTCGGCGAGGTGAAAGGCCACAGATCGCCCAGGATCTGGCTGGTGGGATCGTGCAGCAAACGCGACCGAATCTCGGCGAGCAGGCTCTTGCGGCGAATGATCCGAGAAGCCATGGTCTGCATTTTGAGTACCGAGTGCTCAAAATGCAAGATTGATCATACCGGGCGCGCCTTCGGAGTGCCGCTGGCCGATCGCATTAGCCTGGTCGCGAGACCGAGCGAGCATGAATCGCACGAGGGATGGGCTGTAACCCTCTCGCTACGCTGCTGGCTTGATCTCAACCGTGTACCTCAGCCCTGCAGCCCGTAGACTTTCCTCGATGGACAGGCGAATGAGGAGGGCGCGGGGAACACCAATCGCCTTGGCGATCTGCTCGGCCTTTTCTGGGCTCACGCCCTTGCGACCCTTCTCTATGTCGCACAAGTTGGCAACCGACATGCCGACGAGCTTGCCGAAACCCGCAAGACTCATCTCCTCGGAAACCCGCCAGGTATGAAGAAACTCACCGACGGTGAGCTTGCCCAGCCGCTTCTCCAAGTCCTTTGGCCCGAATGCCTTGTGCCTGTCAGTACTCATGTTTGTTCACCTCCAAGACCTCGATCAACTCCACCTCACCCGTCTCGTGCTCTACGTAGATTGCCCGGTAGGCTTTGTTCAAGCGCACGGATCTCCACCCCTGAAGCTTGCCCCTCAGCGGTTCGTCGTGAAAACCTTTGCACTTGCGCGTCTCCCGGATTCCGCTCTCCTCAACCAGCGCGACCCAGATCCTGAACTTGCGGACAATGATGTCCGGCACGCACCCCAACTGCTTGTCTACGTTCTTGCCCCACTGAACCCGGGTCACGGTTCACAAGTTACTGCTACAAGCAGTAACTGTCAAGAGCCAGTCGAGCATTGCGCTCGCCGCAGGGACATTGCGTAAAATCGCTGCTGAGACCTGGAAGGTCGGACTTGAACCCTGGACCTACTTGAACCAGCCCGTCGCGGGCCGGGCAAAGAATTCCGCGGGCCCAGAGTCAAGATTACTCAATGAATGAGTAAAAATACTCAATGGTTGAGTAAACGGGAACGATGGTCATCCACAGGGGCCGAATTCAGTGTGGTCTTGCCGCTTCGGCGTGGCCCGGTCAGCAGCAAGACCGGAAAAGCCGCGGCCGGCGGCATTGGCACCACCACACCCAGGTGGGGGCGTTGAGGACAGAACAGTCGGACGGAGGGGAGCGCGTGGGGGACTTTGGGACGAACAGCATTATCCTTGCAAAACGAGATTGTTAGTAAAGAATTGCAAGAATGTTCCGGCGTAGGCTACTGAACATGCTGATTGAGGCAGCGAACCGCTCCCCGGCAGTCATCCTGCTCGGTCCCCGCCAGGTGGGCAAGACGACCCTGGCCCTGGAGGTCACGAAGACGATGGGGGGGGTCTACCTGAGATCTCGAGTCCGCGCGGGACCGGGCCAAGCTGGCCCAGCCCGAGCTGTATTTCGACGACCACCAGAACGAGCTGGTGGTGCTCGATGAGATTCATCGGGCTCCTGGTTTGTTGCCGCTCTTGCGCGGAGCCATTGACCGCGCTCGGTCGAAGGGAAAGCGAAGTGGGCTTTTCCTGCTGCTCGGCTCGGCCAGTCTGGATCTGATGAAGCAATCGAGCGAGACCCTGGCCGGGCGGGTTGCATGCCTTGAGCTCGGCCCATTCGACGTCCTTGAGATCGGCCCCACCGGATTGGCCAGCGATGCGCTGTGGGTGCGTGGCGGCTTTCCCGAAAGCCTGCTTTCCGCCGACGATGCGGACAGCCTGCGCTGGCGCCAGGATTTCGTCCGATCGTACCTAGAGCGCGACATTGCACAGTTCGGGCCACGCATCGCCGCCGAAACCTTGCGCCGGTTCTGGACCATGCTGGCCCACCAGCAGGGCAGCATCCTCAACACCGCTGACCTTGCGCGCGGGCTCGGGGTCAGCGGCAAGACGACAGGTCATTACGTCGACCTGCTCGTGGATCTTCTGCTCGTGCGCCGACTTCCGCCCTGGCACACCAACGCCGGTAAGCGCCTGGTGAAATCGCCCAAGGTCTACCTGCGCGATAGTGGAATCGTCCATGCGCTGCTCGACATTCCGAACAAGGACTCGCTGCTCGGACACCCGGTGGTGGGCCCGAGTTACGAAGGCTTCGTGATCGAAACTCTGCTCGGTTGTGCGCCCGGCAAGGTGCAGGGCTATTTCTACAGGACGGGCGGCGGCGCCGAGATCGATCTGCTGTTGGTCTGGCCCGACGGAGGGATCTGGGCCGTCGAGGTCAAGCGCAGTTTGAGCCCAACTCTTGGGCGTGGATTCCACTCGGGCTGCGCCGACCTGCACCCGACGCGAAAGTTGATCGTTTACCCAGGCAATGAACCCTTGCACGTGACGGCCGATGTCGATGCATTGCCGCTGACCACACTGGCGCGCGAACTGTGCGGACAAATCTAAAGTGCAACCTTAGAAATGGCAAAGAGGGGCGGGCCCTCACCGGCCGCGCTTCGCGCGTCGGCCTCTCCCGCTTCGCGGGCGAGGCGATCCGGCCGCTGACGCGGCCTTGGAAAACACTTGGCTAGTCGTCGAAGATATCGGACCACAGCCGCTCCAGAAATTCCTGCCACGGCAAGATGAGAATCGCGCCGATTTTCCTGGGCGTGGCCTCTTGGCAGACCAGTACCAGATGCTTCATCATCCTTTCCTCGGCGATCGCCTGGAGGCCCTTCAGATCTCTTGGGGAAACGCTGCGGGTGGCCTTCACTTCGATCGCCGTGTGGTTGCCGAGGATGAAGTCGACCTCGAACTGGGATGTGCTGCGCCAGTAGTGCAGATCCCATCCGGGGCGGCGGGTATCGATGTACGTCTTCAGCTCGTGAAACAGAAAGTGCTCGAGGGCGTCACCCAGGTCGGTCGACCTTTGCACGAGTGGCGGCAGTTTCCGTAGGGCGCGCGCGACGCCAACATCGAAAAGATAGAACTTCGCGGTCTCGATGGCCTTGCGCTTGCGGCTGCGATTCCAGGCCGGCAACTCATACCCGATGAGCGTGTCCTTCAGGATTTCGAAGTATTCGATGACGGTGGTGCGCGGAACCTGTGCGTCGCTCCTCCAAACCCCGCAGGGCGGTCTTCGCCGAGCAAAGACTAGAAGGCAGATCTGATGCGACTCAGCCGCACTCGGATTTCTGGCGAGTCCAGCTCGGGATGATCTTCGAGAAGACGGACCACATCACCTACGTCGTGGATCTTCTTGCTTGTCCGCCTCTTGGGCTCTTCGGCTGCCTCCAGCTTGAGCAGAATCAGATCGGGCATCGTCGCGAGCTGAAATGAAAAGCGCCCTACGCTGACCTTCTCGGCGTGCGCTACCGCTGCAACCATAAGATGGTCGCTCGAAAACTGGACCGCTACCCGTTGCTTGCGAGGTGTTCCCGCCGGGGCAGGGCCTCTCCAATTCTCCGACAATTCGTGGACGCCATCGGGACTAAACCCGGCTGCCTCGAGCTTGTCCCTTGGAAGATCGTCGTGCGAGCGAAGGGCAATGTCGAGATCGGCCGTAGTGCGCGGCTCCTCCGTGTAGAGCTGCATCGCGACGCCACCGATCACCGCGTAGGGCGTTCCTATGGATTCCAGCACCGTCACCAAACTGGCCAGCACCTTCTCTTTGTCGTCTACGGGCAACCCCATGGTTTCGCTCCACAGGTGGTCAAGGGTCAGCCCGACCGCAAAGCGATCTTCAAACTGCTCTGTGGTGGGCCGGGGCATGGCTCTATTCAGTATGCCACCTAACCGGCTGATCAGCACCTACGCGGACTTGCCTGGGTCGCGTAGGGACCGTAGGGGAGGCTGGGCGTCCGATATGTTCAGGCTTGCCGTATCTTCACAAAGCTATAAAAAAGTCTAGACCAATTTAGACTCATATGTAAACTTTCCCCGTGCGCTACCTGAGTCGTGAGCTCATCCGCCTGCTGGAAGAGGAAGGCAAGATGGCCTTCGTGGCCGGGCCGCGCCAGGTGGGCAAGACGACTTTGGTTCGGGCGTTGCTTCCGGACAGGTTGGCGAATGCCGGCTATTTCAACTGGGACATCGAAAGCCACCGACGTGCCATTCTGCACGCCCCAGAAAGGTTCTGGGAAGGCGCTCCGGCTAGGACCGGCCAACTGCCGCGTATCGCGCTCGACGAGATCCACAAGTACCCGCGCTGGAAGAGGTTCCTCAAGGGGCTCTTCGACGCAAGCCGCGGGACCGTCCAGATCTTGGTGACCGGAAGTGGCCGGTTGGACGTGTACCAGAAGGGGGGCGATTCGCTTTTCGGACGCTACGGCCTGTACCGGCTTCATCCCTTCACCCTTGGCGAAGTGCTCGACTCTCATCGTGCCGCCGTGCTCGCCCCGGCGGACTTCTGGCGCGCGCTTGCCGAACCACCACCCACCAGCGCAATCGCCCAACTCGACTTGCTGGAACGCTTCACGGGATTTCCCGAGCCGCTGTTCGCCCAGAGCGAGATGAGGTTGCAGCGCTGGCGCAAGGCCCATCGGGACTTGATCCTGCGGGAGGATCTGCACGACCTGACCCGGATTCGCGATATCGGGCTCATCGACAATTTGGTGGCTCTGTTGCCCGAGCGCGTAGGCTCGCCCTTGTCCCTGAACGCCTTGCGCGAGGATCTCGGCGTGGCCTTCGGCACGGTTCAGACCTGGCTGGCGGCGTTGGAGCGCCTATATTACCTATTCGAGATTCGACCGTATGCGGGACGATTGGCACGCGCGCTGAGGCGCGAGGGCAAGGTCTACCTGTACGACTTCACACGCATCGCGGAGCCCGGGGCTCGCTTCGAGAACCTGGTGGCGCTGGCCTTGCGCAAGCTTTGCGATGCCTGGACCGACTTCGGTCACGGCGACTTTGCCCTGCACTACGTGCGCGACAAGGAGAAGCACGAGGTGGATTTTCTCATCACGGAGTCGGGCAAGCCCCACGCGCTCATCGAGACCAAGTTGGGCGACTCCGCTGTGTCGCCGTCGCTGCACTACTTTCACGAGCGGCTTCGTCCGGCCCATTCGGTCCAGGTTGTGCGGAACTTGGCCCATCCCCTGGCCGCGTCCCGAGGCAAACCCGCCGTGATTCCCGCTACATGGTTCCTGGCGCGAACGTGACCGACGATCTAGCCCTGGGCTAGTCTGAAAACCAGCGCCGTGGGTCGGCGAGTAGGAAGTCTTCCAGATCGATGCCGGTGCCACCTACGAGCAACCGCCGGGCGGTGGGGTGGCGGCGCGCGAAGGCGTCCAGTCCGGGCAACGAATCGCGCCGCCGTCCGCTCTTGACCTCGATGGCAACCAGGCTACGGCCCTTGCGCAGGACGAAGTCCACCTCGTGGTTGGCCTCGCGCCACCAAGACACCTCGAAACCCGAGGTCTGGGCGCCACGCAAAAGGTGGGCGCCTACTGCCGTCTCGACGAGGCGCCCACGCACCTCGGGTTCTTGGGCATCGTCGGGTCGAAGCGCCGTGATGAGGGCGTTGTTGAGAGCGAGTAGCTTGGGGCTGGAGCCTCGCCGGCTCACGCGACTGCCGGAATAGCGGTCCAGCCCCGTCAGAAGCCCCGCGCCCGCGAGCAATTCGAGGTAGTGGGCAAGCGTGACGACGTTGCCACGCTCCTGCATTTGGCCGAGCATCTTCTGGTAGGTCAGAACTTGGCCAGAGTAGAGACAGCCAAGCTCGAAAAGACGGCGCAAGAGGGCCGGCTTGTCCACGCGCACGAGATACAAGATGTCGCGCGAGACGGCGGTTTCGATGAGCGAGTCGCGAACATAGGCCAGCCAGCGTGGAGGGTCGTTGACCAGGGGCGCGGCGCCGGGGTAGCCGCCCCACTGAACGAAATCGTCGACCGTGAACCCAAAGGCTTCGCGCATCTCCGCAAAGGACCAGTGGGGAACGGGTATCTTTTCAAAACGACCGGCCAAGCTCTCGGTCAGACCGGACATCAACAGAAGTTGGGACGATCCAAGCAAGACAACACGCAAGGCTCGCCGTCGCCGCGTGTCCTCGTCCCACAGCTTCTTGACCAAGGCCGACCAGTCGGGAATCTTCTGCACTTCATCGAGGAAGAGCGCGGCGCCCTTTGGCGACTTACCGGCGAGGAACCGCCCCTTCTCCCACTCGGTTTCGAGCCAGGCAGAAGGGGACAAGCCCACGGCGTCCGCTGCCGCGTAGTGCGACGGCGTGGTCAGGCTTTCTCTTACCTGCATGGCCAGCGTGGTCTTCCCGACCTGGCGTGGCCCTGCCAACACCTGCAAGAACCGTCGTTCTTGCGCGAGCCGATCGCAAAGGATGGAGAAGGGCGCCCTCTTGAGCATTGTCATGCTAGATAATTATCTCAGTATATCTAGATAATCAACTAGGCAACCTGGGTTGGCTGGGTTGGCTAGAAACCGGACGGGTTGAAAGCGGTGGAATATCAGGGGATTGAACGGCTCGCGTGCGCGTGAGGGTGAGCGAGTTCGTGTGCGGTACGCGGGATGCGGAAAGCGTGTGGCGAGGGCGTGAGCGCTCCGCGTGTCGCGGGCCGCTCATGCTCACGCAAGCCGCCCACGCTAACCGCTTGCCGAACACGCTCACGCTACCGCTCACGGGGCACCCGAACCGTCTCCCGATGTGTGCGCTAACATTGCGCAATGACTTCTGTTTCAACCCGTTCGGTGCTCTAGAAACCAGACGGACGTGGCTGGGAATCACCACCTGGTCAGAGCGTAGAACAGGATGCCGTACCACTCGCGAAGGGCGCTCTCGGTCATCTGCAATCCCCCGGCCCTGGGCAGAAGATCCAACAGGCCCGGCGATCCTTTCGAGTCGACCTGAAAGTCGACGGGAAAGGGGACGAAGTCGACGCCGGCCTTGCGAAACAACCGGGCCGCGCGCGGCATGTGCCAGGCCGAAGTCACCAGGATGATCTTTCGCCAGCCCCGCTCGCGCATGAGATCGCGGGTGGCTGAAGGCCTCGTCGATGGTATTGCCCACTTCGCGCGTGACGATGATTTGCTCGGCGGGCACCCCGCGCGCGATGGCGGCGCGCTTCGAAACCGCGCCCTCGACCTCGGTCTGCTTGGACCAGGGCAGGCGTCCGCCGGTGAACACCAGCCAGGGCGCTTTCTTTTTCTGCCACAGCACGATACCCGCCTCCAGCCGCTCGCTGGCCTCGCCAAGGTTGGGCAAGAATCCCTCTTGCGTGGCGGGCCCGAAGATCCCGCCCAGAGGCACGATGGCGTCGACGTTTTCCACTTGGTCGATGGCCACCGCCGGGTAGCGCGATTCGAGCCACCCCGCAAGACGGTTGCCCACCAGGGGCATGCTCGTGACGTAAAGCAAGGCCAGCGCCGCGATGAGAGGCCAGCGCTTCCTGCGCCAGAGCCCGAGCACCAGCAGCAGCACGACCCAGCCGAGCGGCAGGACGAAGATAGGCAGAAGTTTGTTGAAGTAGAGCACGGGATCCGAGCGCGCTTACAGTGCCACGGGCGCGCCGTCGCTTTCCAGGGACTTTTGCGCGGCTTCCAGCACGCGCACCACGCGCAGCGCGGATTGCCCGTCGGTGATGGGCCGCTTGCCCTGGGTGATGCAGTCGATGAAATGGCGGCACTCGCGTTCGAGAGGCTCGACCATGGGGATCTGCGGAATGTGGATGTCGCCGTTGCGAATGGAAAGGAACTGGGCGTACTCGGTGAAGGCTTGCGGACGATCGACGCCCTTGTCGTAGATGCGGATCTTCTCGACCGGGTGAACGTCGTCGAACTCGACCATTTTTTGCGATCCCACAATGGTCAGGCGGCGCTCCTTGCGCGGGTCGAGCCACGAGACCTGAATCTGTGCGCTGACGCCGCTGCGAAAGCGCAGGTTCACGAACACCACGTCCTCGATGCGGCTTTGCAGGTAGGTGCCGCCGCGCGCGCTGACCGATTCGGGCTCGTCCGAGAGCAAGTACTCGATCATCGAAACGTCGTGCGGGGCCAGGCTCCACAGCGCGTTCTCGTCCTGGCGCACGCGGCCCAGGTTCACGCGCAGGGCATAGATGTAATAGACGCGGCCGAGCTCGCCCTTGTCGATCATGGACTTGAGCTTTTCCACCGCGGGATGGAAGAGCATCAGGTGGCCGACCATCAAGACGCGCTTGTGGGTTTCGGCGGCTGAAACCACGGCGTGCGCGTCGGCGGCATCGAGAGCCATGGGCTTCTCGACCAAGACGTGCTTGCCGGTGTTGAGCACCATGCGCGCTTGCTCGGCGTGATCCCTGGCCGGGGTGGCCAGCACCACCGCATCGACGTCGCTGGCGACCAGCGCGGCTTCGATGCCGCCTTCCAGGCGCGCGCCGGGGGCGATGGCATGCGCTCGGTCGAGGGCGGCCTGGGCGCCGTCGCACACCATGACCAGCTCGGCGCCCTTGGTGCGGCTCATGGCGCGCACGTGGTTGATTCCCCAAGCGCCCGCTCCGACGACGGCGATGCGTACCATATCAACCATATCAGCTCCTTTGGCGATAGAAGGTGGCGATCTGTTCGACCACGAAGGCCTGTTGCGCCTCCGTCAGCTCGGCGTAGATGGGCAGGGCCAGGGTCTCGCGGGTGGCCCGTTCGGCGTGGGGAAAGGCACCTGGCTTGATACCGAGCTCGGCGAAGCAAGGCTGCACATGAAGCGCGAGTGGATAGTAGATCTCGGTGCCCACGCCGTTTTGGGTTAGATGCTCGCGCAAGTCATCCCGGTGCGGGGCCCGAATCACGAATTGGTTGTAGATGTGGCCAGGGGCATCCGCGGGCAGGATCAATTCGGAGGGAAGGCCGGTCGTGGCCGCGAAGAGGCGCCGGTAGCGGTCGGCGTTCCTGCGCCGACTTGCCGTCCAATCGGCGAGCCGGGCCAGCTTCACGTGCAGAACGGCCGCCTGCAAAGCGTCCAGGCGAAAATTGCCGCCGACTTGGCGATGAACGTATTTCGGCTTGCTGCCGTGGGCACGCAGGATCGCGACCTTTTCGGCGAACCCGTCATCATCGGTCAAGATCGCCCCGCCGTCGCCAAAGGCGCCCAGGTTCTTCGAGGGGAAGAAAGAAAGGCAGCTGGCGATGCCAGCCACTCTGCACGCGCCGATGGCCTGCGCGGCGTCCTCGACGATGGGAAGGCTGACTTGGGGCAAGATGGCCGGCCGGCCGAAGAGATGGACCGGAATCACGGCGCGCGTTTTCGGCCCGCAGGCAGCCGCGGCGGCCGCTGGGTCGAGATTGAAGGTTTGCGGGTCGATGTCCGCGAAGACGGGCCGCGCCCCCAGCCGCGCGATGCAGCCGACGGTGGCGAAGAACGAATAGGGGGTGGTCACGACCTCGTCGCCAGGACGCACGTCGAGCGCCATGAGCGCCACGAGCAAGGCGTCGGTCCCCGACGACAGGCCGACCGCGCGACGGGTTCCGAGCGCGGCGGCCAGCTCATTCTCGAAGGCCTCGACCTCGGGGCCCAGAATGAAGGCGCCGCCGTCCACCACGCGCGCGATGGCGGTCATGATGGCCTCGCGCAGGGGAGCGTTCTGCGCCTTGACGTCGAGCAGAGGCACCTTCACGTGGAGGCCTCGGGGGTCAACGTCTCGGCCCCACCCGCGTCGCGACCCAACCTGTACTTCTGCCCGCAGGATTCGCAGGCCGGCGCTTCCCCGCCGGGCAAGCGAATCCCGCAGCGGCACATCCAGCCCACCGCGCGTCCGGGAACGCCCATCACCAGCGCATAGGCGGGAACACCCTTGGTCACCACCGCGCCGGCGGCGATGAAGGCGTATTCGCCAATCGTGTGCCCGCACACCACCGTGGCGTTGGCACCGATGGACGCCCCTCGACCGACCACGGTCCTTCGGTATTCGTGTTTGCGCTCGATGAAGGCGCGCGGGTTGTTCACGTTGGTGAACACGGCAGAAGGCGCGACGAAGACGTCCGCTTCGAGCACGACGTCGTCGTAGAGCGAGACGTTGTTTTGGATCTTGCAGCCGTCGCCAATCACCGCCCGGCTGGCCACGAAGACGTTTTGGCCCAGGACGCAGCGGGCGCCGATGCGCGCCCCGGCCATCACGTGGCAGAAGTGCCAGATGCGCGTGCCGTCGCCGATGTGCGCCGGTTGGTCGACGACGGCGGTCTCATGGGCCCAGTAGCCGGCGCTTGCCCCGGGTTTCGATGTTGGCGCGGCCATGGCCAACCATAGTACACCCGCCAGGGGCCGGCTCGCACGGGCCTAAGCTTCAACCGCGTCGGCGGAGGCGGGCTTCGCCCGCCGCAGCCAGAGCGCGGGAGGGTACGGGAACCCTCCGAGGGTTCCCATCTAGGATTAATCAGTACATGACGCCGAGGCGGAAGAGCAGGACGTGCTTGGTATAGTCGAGGCCAGTATCGGTGCTAGTGGTCTGGGTGGTGCGGTTCAGATTCAGCGAGTAGCTGGCACCAGCCAAAAGGAACTTGCCGACTATGTAGTCGAGAGCCACGCCGCCCATGACGTTGTTGTCATGTCTCCCGGTCCCAAAGCGGCGATTCTCGTACCTGCCGAAAAGGTAGGTCACGACACGGCTGGCGACCATCTGCTGGAAGGTGCCGTAGATGGCATCCATGTTGTAGTACCCGCCAAGGAACGGCGAATTGACGAAGTCGTGGTGGTATCCAAGTCCGGCCCGGGTGAGGGTGGAGATGGTGTAGTTGACCTCGGCCAGAATGCCGACGTTGCCGAAGCCGGTTGGATTACCGCCCGAAGTGTAGAAAGCGTTGTTGTAGCCGGCGGCGATGTTGACCGCGAGCTTCTCGGTGAGCAGACCGCGAAGACCCAAACGGGTACGAAGCGGATAGGAGGCGCTAGAGGTGGCTCCGGAGTTGTAGTAGGTGATCGCTCCCTGTGCCACCTGTGCGTAGATGGATGTTCGCGGCAACCAGCGCCAGCCGATGTCCAGCACCCCTTCGTTCCCCATGTTGCTGCCGCTGCGGTACGCGGTGCCTTCGTAGTTGTCGATGAGGTTCGAGTAGCGAAGCGTGACCCGAAGGCGACCACCCCCGGGAGCAAAATTCAGGCTGGCCGAGGCCATGTTGTCGTCGCGAATGATGACAGCTGCATTGGCCGCATAGGGTGCTTGCTGATAGCGGCTGAAGGTCTCGGAGAGCGAGAAACTGAGCGCTTGTCCCGAGGAGAACTCGGCACTCCCTCCGAGACTGGGGTTGATGGCGTCCTGGTTGGTCACTCGTCGCTGTTGAGGTATCGAATGAAATCGACGGACCCGACGAGGTCGTAGTAGGTGCCCGAAGGGATACTGCCATCGCGCTCGGCGTTGGTTATCTCCAGCCTGGGCATCACGTGCGCAACTCCCGAGGTCTGCTGCCCACTTGAACCGTAGAACACGTTCGAGTCGTAACCGATATCGCCGAACACACCCACGTGCAGAATCGCCTCGTCGCCCAGCTTGAGGCCAGAAGCGATTCCTCGGGTCGACAGAGACCTGCCAGCACCGGCGGACATCGATTCCAGCGACGGCGGGGGCCGAGCTCGTGAGCTGTCATCTGCGCCCAAGCCGCTGGGCTTGCCGCGAAGGCAGCGCAGAAGGCAAGTACGAGTGGCCGTAGTCTCATGGATTTCCGATTAGGTATGGCTGGTACCGTGCATGTCCGTGTCTGTCTGGGTTCGTCGGGGTTAGGGCGGCCTATTGAAACGGACTCGCGACGGGTGGGTCGGTCGATGACGGTAAGTGGAGGCTCGGCCGGTGCCGGCTGGTCGACGGTCGCCGTCAGGCCAGGCGGGGACTCTACCACCACCTTGGTCGGCCCGACGTAGTTGGTTTCCGCCCCCACGCAGGCATCGGCCTCGGTGCGCAGAACCTGCACCTTCTGGTTGATGATGGTGATGCGGGTGTACTCGTGCAGCTGGGCGCTCTCGTCCCGGCGTGAAACGCTTTCCTGCAAGGCCTGCAGGCCTGGTCCATCATGTTGCCGTTCACCTTCACCTGGGTCAGCTTGTCGAGAAGGCAGTTCAGACGAATGACGTCCTTGTCCGCCTTGGCCTGCTCGGCCTGCGCTTGAATCTGCATGGTGATGGCGCCGATCTGGCGTGCGGTACTCGCGCCCTTGGGTCGAGCATCTCGTCGCCGCTGATCGTCGACTTTTGAATGGTCGGCTGAAGGGTCGACGGATCAACCGGCGCAGGCGCAGGACTAGGTGCTTCCCCGCCCGCGGGCTGAGCCCGTACCGCCGGCGCGACCAACAGGAACAACCACATGACTCTGAATGCCCTATGCATGATCAACCTCGCAGCTATCGTAGACGCGCACCATTCATGACGCGCTATGCACTCCGTGGTGAGAAATCAGGGAAATATATGACCTGGATAAACGACGTGTCAACCTGACCTCCGAAATTACTGGGATGCCTGGAAAACGAACGGGTAGACGACATCGACCGATCCGCCCGACGGTGCCGGGAAGCGCCAACGGCTGACCAGTCCCTTGATGCAAGATGACACCTCGGTGTCGCCCATGCTGTCCTCTTCAATTTCGACCGCCGAGACCGTTCCGGCGGCGGTGATGGTCCAGCGTACCTTGACCTTGCCGCTCAAGTTGGGATTGCGCTTGAGAGCGCGCTCGTAGCAGGCCTTGATGGCGCCGATTCTCGTCCGAACCTCTTTGGAAACCAGGGACGGATCCAGCTCGCCGTCGACGGCCGGGGCTTCGCTCTTAACGATGCCGGTGATGCGCTTTTCCGTCGAGCCGGCGCCGGTGTCGCCGCCCGCGATCGAGCCGGCGCCGCGCAGACCGGAGATGTTGGCCACCTTGCCCGAGCCTCCGGTTCCCGACTTCACGCCGCGCAGAGATGCATCGCCGGTGGCCACGGTAAGACCACCCACGCCTTGGAACGCCTTTTCCTGATCGCGGTCCACGTCGCCCTTGCCGAGCACGTCGGCAATGGATCCAGACCCATCGGCCTTGGCGCCGAGGAGCTTGAGGATGCCGGTGTTGCGCACCTGTTCGGCCAGCCGGGCGCGGCGTTCGGCGTCGAGCCGCGCCTTTTCCTCGGCCGAGATCTCTTTCTTGGGTCCTTGTTGGCGCGAGAACTTGAGGCGAGCCTTCTTCTCGACCTTCTGGTCCTCGTCCTTCTTGTCGTCCTTGTTCACCGTCTCTTTGGGCGGCTCGGGCGGCTTGGCCTTGACCACCATCTGCACGAAACGGTCGGGGATTTCCTCGATGTCGGGCTTGCGCGGCCAATCCACGCTGCGCAGGTAGATCACGAAAATCAGGTGGGCCAGGAAAGACCCCGACGCGATGGCCGTGTACGCCCAGTCCATGCCGGTGAAGAACGACCCGCGCACCGAGGCCGGAAGCTGCGGCCGCGGTTGCGGCGGCGGCGGCGTGACGAACTGGAAAAGGATGCTCAGATCCCCGACGGTGACCTTGCCGCGCGAGCGCTCGTCGAGCAGGTAGCGCGAGCTTTGCCCTTGCTTGCGCAGGCGCCCGGCCTGCTTGAGCTGCGCCAGGGAAACGACCTCGTTGCCGACCGCGATGCGGGCATCCATGGCGTCGGCGAAATGGGCGATGTAGCCGCGAGGGTTGGCCTCGAAAAGCAGCCATTGCTTGGGCAAGGTCTCGGAGGGAACGGCGAAGGTGGCCTTGGACGACCAACCCACGCTGATGTTGTCGCGCTTGCGGATCAGCCGCTCTTCGACGATCCGGCCGCCTTGGACGATTCCGATACGAAGAATGCGGGGCTTCGCGGCGGCAGGTCCGCCGGTTCTCGATGCTGAGGCCGCTTTCTGAGTCGCCATGGAGTCGTTCCCTCGTAGTTAGTCCGCCTAGAACGGCGCTTTCGTCACGCTGTCCAGGATCTTGGGCACGAACTCCTGTTTCAGCTCGTGCCAGTCGTAGTTTATGCCGGATTTCTGAAGCACGTAAAATGCCTCGGGCTTCTGGATCTTGCCCTCGATCACAATCTCACCCTCGATCTTGTAGATCTTCCTGCCGCCAGCGCCGCGTTCGACCTTGACCTTGGCCGACTGACCGTCAGCGTCGTTCGCCGCCGGCGCCGGCTCGGCCTTGGCGGGATCGGTCTTGGCGGGCACGGCCTTGACTGGAATCTCCGCGCTGCCTTCTTGTTCCCTTGGGCATGGGCGACGGGCAAGAAGAAGAGCAGTGAGGCGAACAGGCCGGTCATGGCCAGCAAGGATGGGTGTTTGTGCGAAGATTGCATCGTCATGGCCGCCTCTGGACTGGGGCTGTTGGCCAGCCGGATGGTGGCATCGCACCTGCTGGCGCCGCGGGCGCGGGAGCCGGTGCCGCCGGATAGGCTCCGGGAGCCGGGACGGGCGCCGCAGGATAGGTGCCGGGCGCGGGAGCCGGTGCCGCTGGGTAGTTGCCGGGCGCGGGTGGCTTCTTGGCATCGTCGGCCGTCTTCTTGGCCGCGCGCTGGCGATCGCGTTCTTCCTGCTTCTTCTGCCGCTCGATGCGCTTCTGTTCTTTCTTGATGCCTTCTTGCGCTTCGTTGAGGTACGCGTCCGCCTCGGGCGGGCACGGACTGACCCGCACCGATCAGCATCTGCTTGTATTGCTGAAGGTAGGTGATGGCGCGTGTTCAGCTTGGCCGTCGTGTCCATGTTGGGCATCTTCTCGGCGTCGAGGTACAGGATGCCCAGATTGAAAACCGCGTCCGCGTAGCGCGGGAAAAGCGCCAGGGCCTGCTTGTACTCGGCCAGTGCCTTGTCGTACTGCTTGACGCCTCGGTAGGCGCTGCCCAGGTTCAGGTGCGCCTTGGTGAAGGTCGGTTGCAGCTGGACGGCCTTCTCCAGCACCGGACCAGCCTCGCGGTAGTTCTTGACCACGAGGTACTGCGCGCCGAGGTTGTTCCACAAGATGGCGTTGTCGGGCCTGGCTTCGGCGGCCTTGCTGAATTGCTCGATGGCGCCGGGGGTGTTCTTCTTGTCGACCTCCATGAAGGCGAGCATCTGGTAGATGTCCGAACGCTCGGCCTCGCTGGCGCCCGCGTTCTTCATCATGTCGCCCAGGGTCTTGACCCACTCGTTCTTGCCCAGCTTGAAGTAGGCCTTGGCCATGACCAGCATGGCGGGAGTGTAGCGCTCGTTCTTGTTGAGCGCGGCCTTGGCCTGGATGACCGCGCCCTGGTAGTTGCGCGCATCGTAGAGCTTCTGCGCGGCCTTGACCTCATCGGTGGGAATCACGGCAGGCGGCGGCTCGCGGCGCTTGCGCACGCCACCCGGCTCGGGCGCGGGCGTGGCGCATCCGCGGCCACGACCGAGGCCGGCCAGGCCAGGCTTGCTGGCAAGAATCAGTGCAAGGAGGCCAGCGAGTTTCATCATGGGTACTCCACCCCGATGCGTTCATCCTTGATGAAGGGGAACTCGTCGGGCAGGTACTTCGACAGGTTCTCCCTCGCCTTCTTCACGTAGTCGTTGGTCACACCGAGATCGGACGCGCGGTCGAGCGTCGCCTTCCACTGCCTCTTGGCCTCGTCCTCGACGGGCGTGACGAACTGGTAGATGGCGTCCTTGTATTCGGTCTCGGCCACGCCACACAGGGTGGGATCGACCTTGCACGCCTTCTTGGACAGCTTCTTGACCTCGTCAGGCGGATTGTCTGCGGCCTTGACCAGCTTTTGCGCGAACTCGTAGAAGATGTCGCCGCGGCGGAGGAACGAGGCCAGGGTCCAGTTGGCGTCCTTGTATTCCCAAATCTTGGCGTACTCTTCCTGCAGCTCCTTGGCCTCGGTCGTGAACGCGTCGAAGGTCTTGCGCACCTGCTTGGGGTCGCTGGTGAAGCGCAGGGTCTTGGCCTGGAAGGCCTTGAACTTGTCTTCAAGAATCAGGTAGTCGGCCTTGGCGGCGGCGGCGGCGGCGGGCGTCGCGGGCGGCAGCCTGCGCGCGATGAACTCGTCGCGCACCTGCTTGTAGGCGGCGAGCACGGCCTTCTTGTCGCGTCCCTGCTCGGCCAGCGTGGCGAGCTGGAGGTAGGCCTTGACCACGTACTCGCCAGCGGGCGGCTGCTTGCCGTAGCGCTTGATGAGCTCGTGCAGACAGGCCACCTGCTTGGCGGTGTCGAGCGACTTCTCGTAGGCCGTGCACGCGAAGGCAAAGGCCTGGGCCGAGTCGGACGGCTTGTCGGAGATGTTGTCCGCGTACTTCTTGTACAGGTCGGCGGCGCGCGCGTACTGCTGATCGTTGTCGAGAAGCTGGGCCGCGATCCCCAGCGCCTCCTTGCGGTGTTCGTAGCTTGGCGAACTTGGGATCCGTGGCGACCTTGAGATAGCCGCCCACCGCCTTCTCGAACTCGAAGAAGCGGTACTGGTTGCGGGCCGAGTTCCACACCGCGTCCTTGGCCAGCGGCGTTTCCGGGTAGTCGCGCGCCAGGCGCTCGTAGCACTTGGTGGCCTCGCCGTACTTGAAGATCTTTTCGTAGATCACGCAGGCGTTGTTGAGGTTGCTGGGCGCATCCTGATCCTTGGGATTGGCGGCGATGAGATCCATCAAGTCGAGCGCCAATCCCTCGTCGAGATCCGTGCCCGGTCTTGCTGCGCGGCTGCGCCCCGCCGGCGGCCTTGCCACCGGTCGCCGCGACCTGGGCCGTGGCTGGCGGCGCCGGTGACGACGGCGATACCGCCCGCGCCTTCGCGGCACTGCACGAGCTGCTTGTCCGTGCCCTTCTCTTCGTTTTCGAGGGCGATATCGAGGCGCTTCTTGATGACCGTGGTCTTGACCGAGGCCTTGATGTCCTGGATGCGCGCAAGGTACGGCTTGGCCAGCGGCGACTTGCTGCACGCCGAGTCGCCGAACTTCTCGACCACCTGAAGCAAGCGACCGAGGGCGCAGTCCTTGGCCTCTTCGTTCTCGATGTTGAAGTCGATGAAGTAGGTGGTCAGGATGGCGTCGTAGGCCTTGAAGCCGATTTCGGGCTTGCTGGCGCAATAGGCATCCGAAATTTCGGCCAGGCGGGCGCGTGCCTCGGGCCAATCGCGGTGCTTGAGCAGGAGCACGGCCGAGGCGTAGCGCAGGTCAGGCACTCGGTCGTCGGGCAGATTGGTGACGTACCAATCGAGCGCCTGCATGTAGCTCTTGTAGAGCTCGTGCATGGGCAACGCGGTAACCGGTGGCTTGGTATTCTTCTCGTCGGGGATGGGCGGATCTTCGATGCGCCTTCTCCAGCTTGAGCCTATCGATGAGCTCCTCGATGGCCTTGATGACCTGGAGCGCGGCGTCCTTCTGGTACTTGTTGTCGACGTTCGAGTCGCGCACCACGATGTACGCCGGGATGGATTCCTGCACCTTGCCACCGTAGTAGAGCGCGTCGGCGTAGAAGGCCGAGAACTCGTAGGCGCGCTTCGAGTTGGGATAGGCGCCAAGGTATTTCTCGTAGAGCTCGGCCGCCGTGCGGTAGGTCGCCTGGCACTCTTCGCGCTTCTTGAGATCGGTGGGGGTTTCCTGCGACTTCGACCTGCAGGCCTGCGCCGCCGCGTGCACGTTGGTCGCCGCCGTCAGCAAGGCGTCCTCGGCGAGTTGCGCGGCAACGGCCAGGGCCTCGGGGTTGTTGGTGTTCTGGCGGTACCACTCGCTGCCCTTGCTGTAGTTGCGCCCGAGCGTTTCCCGCTCCTTGGCGGCGGCGAGCAGATTGCGATCGCGCTCGTACGCCTTGACGATCTTCTCTTGCAGCTTGGGCGCGTCGGCGAAGAATGGCCACATCTGCAAGATGTACTTGTAGACCGCGATGGCCTCTCCGTACTTGGTGGAGTCGAAGTAGATGTCGCCCAGGCGCTGGAAGACTTCCTTGACGTGCGGTTCGCCCTCGCGGCCGTGGTAGAAACTCTGGGCGCGCTGAAGGCCGGTTTCCGGATCGGGCAAGCTGTCGCCGTCCCAATCGGGTTCGGAGAAGCTGATGCCGAGATATTGCACCGCCTCGGGCCGCAGGTCGGAACCGAACTTGTCGCCGCCCGCCTTCTTGCTGTCGGCCCACTTGACCAAGCCATCGAATTCGCGGATGGCGTCCATGAAGCGGTTATCCCGGTAGTACGCCCACGCCAGTTTGTAGATGGCCTTGTCGTAGTACGAGGAATCCTTGAACTGCAGCACACGCCCGTAGGCCGAAATGGCGTGGGCCAGCTCGGCGGCATCGAAGTGCATTTCACCGACGCGCGTCCACGCCTCGGGCAAGAACTTCGAGTCCTTCTTGATGGGGGTGCAGTCCTTGTAGTAGTCGACCACCGGCCCCTTGTTGAGCCCGGTAGCGATCGCTTGTTTCGCCGGCGGGTCGAGCGGCTTGTATTGGTTCGCACACACAAGCGCCAGCAGGGCCTGGCGGGCCTCGGGATCTTGCCCCATCTCGCCCAGACAGAATCCGAGCAGATAGTAGGTGGCGTCGAGCAAACGGTAGTTCGGGAACTCGACCAGAAGGCGGCGATAGAGGCTGACGGTTTGCGTGTAGTCGGCCTTGGGCGCTTGCCCGGTGGGCGGATTCGGCGAGTCGAGGGCCTTCTGGTAGTCCTCTTGCGCAGTCAGGAATTCGTCGGACGACTTCTCGTAGTAGAGCTCCGCCAGGCGGAACATGACGTCCGGGGTCCACTTCTTGTCCACCGGGTACTTGCGCAAAAACCCTTCCAGCACGGCGATGGCGTCCATGCGCCGCTGCTTCTCTTCCTTCTCGTTGAAGGAGATCATGGGCTCGTACTTCTCGCGGATGGCCTTCATCCTCTCGAGATAGGTGCGCTTGATGATGCCGGTGGCGGCCTTGCGGAACCCACTCACCTCCTCCGCGTAGCGGGTGAGATCGGCGGCCATCTCGTCGATGGCCTTGGGATCGACAGGGGCCTGCCTGCCCTTGGCCGAAGCAGCCTGCGCCGTGGCAGGCGCGGCCAGCACGCACAGAAGCGCGAGGGTGCGAAAGGCCCGCCTAAGAGTTCGAGGATGCCCCGCCACGCCTATTTCTCCTCCTCGAGCAAGGCGCGGAAGTCCTCGTCGACCGTCTTGAGTTCGAGCTTCTGTTGGTTGATGAGCTTGGAAACCGTCGAGGTCCGCGCGTCCTTGAGCCCCCACGCCACGTCGACCAAGCCGACGTCGGACTGCACGACCGAGATCGTAGAACCTGTCGGTGACCTTGGAGAGCATGGCGAAGGCAAGGCCTCCGCCCAAGCTCTGCGACTCGGTGACGATGCCGCCGAGCCTGGCGTTGGCGGCCTGCAAATCGCCCTTCTCGGCCACCAGCTGCTGCTTGAGCTCGCCCAGGCGCTTCTGGGCCGCGCCTTCGATCTTGGTGTCGAGCTCGGCCAGGTGCGCCTGCACGGCATCGGCGCGCTCGAGCACAGCCGCGATGGCGTCGAAATCGCGCTGGTCTCCGGGCGCCAGCCTCTCCCGCGCGCTTTGGTAGACCGCGCGCTCTTTCTTCATGCTGCCCACCAGGGTGGCGATGGCGCCGCGATCCTGGTCGCCCGTCGCCGCCCCCACCGTGGCCTCGCGAGCCGCCTCCGCGATGCTGTTGCGAATGCGATCGTTGGAGGCGCGCAACTCGGTAATCGCCTCGCGCATGCCGGCCACGGGCTGGATGAGCTCCTCGGGCTTGATCTTCTGATCCGCGCGCGACTTGATGAAATACTGCTCGATGGCGACCAGCTCGGCCTCCATGCCCTGCACCATCACGTTTAGCTCGGAGGCTTGGCTGTCGAGCTGATCGAGCGCGGCACGCGCATGCTTCTCCCGATCATGGAGCGCGGCCGCGGTGAGCGGCAAACCTTCGAGCTCGTTCTCTGCGGTCATGCGTTCGACGCCAATCTGTTCGAGCTTGCCCTTGTCCTCGCCGCTCATCGCGCTGGCGGTCAGGGCGCGCATCTTGGCCACGAAGCGCCTGCGCAGCTCGACGATTTGGTTCAGCACCTCGGAGGTCCGCGTGCGCACCGACGCGAGGTCGGGAAAAATGCCAACCTTGAGCTGCCCGCCCACCGCCATCTCCAGCCGCGCGAGGGTCTGCTCGGAGTCCTTGATCCCACGTTGCAGCTCGCCCACGTCCTCGGTCAGGGTGATCACCCGCGCCACCGATGGATCGGTCTTCACCCACTTGACCGCGGGTTTGGGAATGAGCACGCTGATGTCGAACTTTTCCATGCCCTTGCCGATCAAGGAATCGAAGTACTTGGGATCGGCCTGTGCCTTGCTCAGGTTTTCCTGGAGCTGGCGCTGGATCGGATCGAACTGATCGCGAGCCTGCATGAAGGCGTCGTTGGCCAGCGAGAAATTGCCGAGACGCACGTGCAGGTTGCCCATCAGCAGGCGAAGCTCGGGAGCCTGCGGGCTGTCCGGGTTCTGCAGCAGCATGATATCAAGGGCGCGGTAGGCCGCCTTGTAGTCCTTGGCCTTGATCGAGGTCCAGGCCAACTCGTTCATGGCTTCCTCGAAGTGAAGCGACTGGCCGGGGATGCTGACGTAGGCCTCGCGCGCCCGGTCGAACTGGTCGTGCTCGTAGTTCAGGCGGCCGATAGCCAGGCGGGCCATCTCCTGGATTTCCTTCTCGGTGTCGTTGCGCGCCTGCGCGCGCGCGACGCCGTCGAACATGGCCAGCGCGGCGGCCTGATCGCCCTTCTGTACCTGGGCCGTGGCCGCGAAGTAGCGCGACTGCAGGTAGTAGGGGCTGGTGGCGGGGATGCTGGCAAACGTCGCCAGCGCCTCATCGGTACGGCCGCGGAAGAAAGCGTATTTGCCGCGTACGTAGGGTACGGAGGGCTCGAGCTGACCTAGGGGGATGTTTTCCAGCCGCTTGAGATAGTCATCGAGGCGCTCGAAGTCCTCCGTATGCAGGCCGATTTCAATGAGCTTCTGCAACGCCTGCTGCTCCAGACGCGAACCCGTGTTCTTTTTGCACCGCAATCTGGAGGTAGTGGCGGGCCGAGTTGTAATCCTTTTCCTGGAACAGTGCCTCGCCGAGCAAGACCAGGGCGTCGTCGTAGCCTTGGGCGTTCGGATACTTCTCGACGACGTCGAGCAGAATGGTCGCGGCCTCGTTGTAGTTCTTGAGCTTGAAGAGCATCTCGGCATCGACCACCCGCCGCATGGCGACGGCGGGATCGACCGGGGCCGTGTCTCTGAACTCGCCAGAGAGGGCGCGCACGCGCTCCTCCATGTCCGCGAGCTTGGCGTTCGCGTCCTCGAATTCGCCAGCCTGGGTGCGCGCCGCCGGCAGCAGGGCGGCCGCAAGAGCGAAGGCGCACGCAAGAGCATGCGGACGCAGGCGCGTCGCCTGCCCGGCTCGTGTGCGAAGATGGGTCCCTGTGGGCTCGTTCATCGGATGATCCCCCGGCGTGCGGCAGTGCCGATGCTACTTCTTCGCCGCCGGTGAACCTGTACCCTCGGGCGCCACCAGGTTAACCTTGAACTCGACCGCAGGTTTGTCTTCCATGTTGGTGGTCAGTCCGCCCTTTTCGTAGCCCACCACCGTCACCACGGTGGCCTTGCCATCGGCGGCCAAGAAGGTGTTGCTGGAGCTGGCCTTGAACTTGTAGCCCTTGAGGTAGCTGAACACGCCAAATCCGCTGCCCTGATACACGAGCTGCACCGAGAGGGTGTGGTTGCCGGGCTGGATGGCGCCGTTGTACACGTCGAACTCGGGCATGTCGGCCAGGCGGCCGGTATCGTCGACCTTGTTCATGATCTGAACGCCGTCGAGAGCGTACACGACCTTGATCAGGCGGAAGGTCGCGCCCATGTCGTTCTTGTGCTTGATGACACAGCGGGAAGCGCCTATGACGCCGCCGAGTACGGTTTCCTTGAGCAGGTTGAGGCGGGCGCGGGTGCGGAAGACCTGCTCCTTGAGATCGTTGACGTTGCGTTCGAGCGCCTTGAGGCGAACCGCCGAGGCACTACCATCGCCAGGCGCGGCGGCCGGTTCAGGCGCGGGCGCAGCGATTGGCGCGGCATCCGCGGCTTCAGCACGCGGAAGGCAAACGCTGGCAACGAGCAAAAAGCCCAGGACCCCCCAAGTTCGTCGAGTCTTCATCTCACAGCTCCTTCTGAGCATCCGGTCACGGATCGCCGGGCCTGGCCCGCCCCCCTGAAATCGAAGTTGGAGCGGTTGCCCCAAGTTCGTCCCGGAGGGATGTAGTCTATAGCAGGCGACTCCGCGTCTAGTCAAAAGCACCTCTCTCCTCGGATCGCGCACTC
This sequence comes from uncultured delta proteobacterium, assembly GCA_963723955.1. Classification (GTDB taxonomy): domain Bacteria; phylum Myxococcota_A; class Polyangia; order Fen-1088; family Fen-1088; genus Fen-1118. The sequence continues at coordinate 108,895 of CAVRSU010000024.1, read as the reverse complement.
GCGCATCCCCGATGGCAGGCCGCATCTTATCAGATGTTCTTTGAGACCGCCCGCGCCTAGTTTGTGCCAGGTGTCGAAGGATTTTTGCCTAGCTTTTGTTCCCTAGGTTTGCTCTTGGGTTTGCTCTTGCCTGGCCTTGACCAGCGCCTTCCAGGCCGCTTCCAAGACCTCGGGAAGCCCCTCGCCCGTGACGGCGCTGATGCCGTGAATTTTCAGACCGCGGCGCGAGAAGAGCTTCTTGATGGCGGGTAGCTTCTTGCGAGTCGCGGGCAGGTCGACCTTGTTGAGCACCACGATCTCGGCCCGGGCCGCCATCTTGGCATCGTAGAGCGTGAGCTCGCGGCGAAGCGCCAGGTAGTCGCGCAGGGGCGTGCGACCCGGGATCTGGCCGACCTCCACGATGTGGATGAGCACCCGCGTGCGTTCGAGGTGACGGAGAAACTGGTGGCCGAGTCCGGCGCCGGCGTGAGCACCCTCGATGAGGCCGGGTACGTCGGCGAGCACCAGCGACCGCTCGCCTGGGAGCTGGACCACGCCGAGATTCGGAATCAAGGTGGTGAAAGGATAGTCGGCGATCTTGGGCCGCGCGGCAGAGACGCGCGTGATGAGAGACGACTTGCCCACGTTGGGAAATCCGACCAGGCCCACATCGGCGAGCAGCTTCAGCTCGAGCCGGATGGCCCGCTCCTGGCCCGGACGCCCGCGCTCGAAGTGCCTGGGCGCGCGATCCGTCGAGGTGGCGAAGTGGATGTTGCCGCGTCCGCCCTGGCCCCCGCGCGCAGCGAAAAAGCGTTCGCCGTGGGTGCGCAGGTCGGCCAGCAACACCGAGGTGACGTCGTCGAACACCATAGTGCCGGCGGGCACGCGCAGCACCATGTCCGCCCCGCGCTTGCCATACCGGTCCTTGTTGCCCCCGCGCTCGCCCGCCTCCGCGTGGTGCTCGTGGCGATAGCGAAAATCGAGCAGAGTCGAAAGGCCCTCGTCCACTTCGAGGATCACGCTGCCGCCGTCGCCGCCATCGCCCCCGGCCGGACCGCCCTTGGGCACGAACTTCTCGCGTCGCCAGGCCACTGCCCCGTCGCCACCGTCACCCCCGCGCACGCTGATGCGCGCTCGATCAATGAAGGCGGTCATTTCACGATGGGAACCCTGGAAGGGTTCCCAAACCCTCCCGCGCATGGTCCGCGCCGAGCTAAGCTCGGCGGCTCCCCACGCCAACTCAATCATGGGAACCCTGGAGGGTTCCCAAACCCTCCCGCGATGGTCCGCGCCGAGCTAAGCTCGGCGGCTCCCCACGCGTTCATGCATGCTCCCGTCCTAACCTCGCTCCGCAGGTTGATGTGCGTTGGCGACGGCCGGGTTCTCGCCTAGACAGCCTCGATGCTGACGAGCTTGCGGCTGCCGGACTGGCTGTACTTCACCTTGCCGGTCTTGAGGGCGAAGAGGGTGAAGTCACGCCCGATACCGACATTGAGACCAGGGTGAAATAGGGTGCCGACCTGGCGAACCAGGATATTGCCGGCAAGGACCTGCTCGCCCGCAAAGCGCTTCACGCCGCGCCTCTGCGACTGCGAATCGCGGCCGTTGCGTGAGCTGCCTTGACCTTTCTTGTGTGCCATGGCGTCTACGCTCCTGCCTTGATGGAGACGATCTTGAGCGCGGTGAACGGCTGACGGTGTCCCGTCTTGCGCCGGTACGACTTGCGCCGCTTGTATTTATAGATGAGGATCTTGTCGCCAAGTCCCTGGCCAAGGACCTCGGCCTCGACCTGGATGCCCGACACATTGGGCTTTCCGATTTGCACGTTTCCGCCGTCATCGGCGAAAAGCAAAGGCGAGAAAGAAAGCTTGTCTCCGGTGGTTGCGGAAAGCTTTTCGACGCGCAGAGTTTCTCCCTCGGCGACGCGATATTGCTTTCCTCCGGTTTGAATTACGGCGTACATGGCTTGGGCTCCAGAGCGAGGCGCGTAATTTAGAGGAGATTGGCGCGCTGTCAAGTGAGATCCTGAGACAACCTGGATCAAATGGAGGTTCCGGCCTTGGCACGCAGCAGAACCGAGCGCGCGTGGCCGGACAGACCCTCGACCTCGGCGAGACAGGCGACCGCCTCGGCTTGCTTGCGCACAGCCCCGGCATTGTATTCGATGAAGGACGTGCGCTTGAGGAAATCGCCCACCCCGAGCGGGGACGAGAAGCGCGCGCTGCCACTCGTGGGTAGCACGTGACTTGGCCCCGCGAAATAGTCGCCCAGCGCCTCGCACGCATCGTGACCGACGAACACTGCCCCCGCGGCTGTCACCTTTTCCGCCCAGGCACGGGCGTCGCCAAGGGCGATCCCAGCGTGCTCGGGAGCGAGCTGATTGACGATCGCGATGGCGGTCGCGGCGTCATTCACGACAATGGCCACGCCCTGGCCGGCCATGGCTTTCTCGGCGATGGCTTGGCGAGGAAGCTCGGCCAGTTGGCGGTCGACTTCCTTGGCCACGCGTTCGGCCACTTCCTTGCCAACCGCGACCAGGATGGGCACGGCCATGGTGTCGTGCTCGGCTTGTGCAAGAAGATCGGCGGCAACCCACGCCGGATTGGCCGTGGCGTCCGCGGCGATGACGACCTCGGTGGGTCCGGCTATCATTTCGATTCCCACATCGCCAAACACCAAGCGCTTGGCCGCGGCGACGTAGGCGTTGCCCGGTCCCACGATCTTGTCCACGCGGGGAATACTTTCGGTGCCGTAAGCTAGAGCGGCGATGGCCTGCGCACCCCCCACCAGAAAGACCCGGTCGACGCCGGCCTCGAGGGCGGCGGCCAGGGTTTCGGGCGAAGGTCCGGGCGTGGTCATGAACACCTCGCTCACGCCCGCCACCTTGGCGGGCACGGTGGTCATGAGCACGGTGGAAGGATAGCGGGCCGTCCCGCCCGGCACGTAGATGCCGACGCGTGCGAGCGGTGAGTAGCGACAATTCAGCCTGACGCCAGCCTCGACGGTCTGGTAGGACTCGTAGCGTTCGCGTTCGTGGTAGCGGCGAATGCGGGTCGCGGCCTCGGCCAGGGCCGCGCGCACGGGCGCGGGCACGCCCGCCGAGGCGGCCTGCCAATCCGCGCGCGAAAGCTCGATGGCGGAAAGCGCGCGCGACTCGAAGCGCTGGGTGAGCTCGCGCAGGGCCGCATCGCCACGAGCACGCACGTCGGCCACGATGGCACGCGCACCGGATTCGATGGATTCGGGCGTGCCCGCGCAGCGGTCGGCCAGAGCTTTCAGTTGCGATTGGAAGTTTGGCTCGCCCTCGATGATTGTGCGCAACATGCGAGTGACACTACCGCTCGATTGGCGGGCACGCCAGCTGCGCCACCCGCCCCGCGGAAACGCACCCAGAGAGTCCCTGTTGGGAAGGTTCTACTTCTTGCCGGACTTGGCGGCTTTGCGCTGGGCGCGGTATTCCTTGATCTTCGACTTGGCCATGTCCTTGTGCTTCGCACAGACCATTCCGAAGACCGGCGCCGCGACGCCCGTACAACCAGGCACCGGGCAGAACTGCTTGGGGCGATGCTTAACGGGAGCTGCAACCGCGGGAGCGGATGCAGCCAGGGCGCGTGCTGGACGACCGCGACGGAGCGCGGGCGCCGCGCTGCCCGCGAAGGCGGCGGTAACGGCCTGCTGAACGCGGCGGACGCTGTCAGCCTCGATGGAGGCCACAATCTGATTCACGAACCCTTCAACCAATGAGCGGATGTTTGTTTCCATTTGCCTGTTCTCTGTTGGGAATGGCGGCAGATGATGCCCCGATATCGACAAAAGTAAAGAACCTTTTTTCGACATCGACTTGATTGTTGAAGCTATTGGTGTGCCCGCGCAATTGAGAGAATCAGGGACGCACCGCGCTCAATGAAAATGGCGCTGGTGTGAATGCACTTGACCCAATTTCGTCTCGTGCAAATGATGGCTGCGTCATGGCGAAGCGAATGCGCTCGAAACCGGGTGGCATTATCTCCTCGTTGTTTTCCGGCGATGTGCGAGCCTTTTTCGCGCGCTATTCCGACCTGGGGTTGGCAGCGCTGGTTGTGCTCATCGTTGGCATGATGATCGTGCCCCTACCAACCTTCCTGCTCGACCTTCTCATCTCACTGAACATTGGTGTTGGAGTCATTCTGCTACTGGTCGCAATCTATGTCGGCGACGCGCTGAGGATTGCGACTTTCCCAAGTCTGTTGCTACTGACGACCTTGTTCCGACTTGCCATCGAAGTGTCGGCGACACGCCTGATCTTGCTCAAGGCCAATGCCGGCCAAGTCATTCACGCCTTCGGCAGTTTCGTGGTGGCGGGCAATCTCGTGGTCGGTGTCGTCGTGTTTCTCATTCTCACGACGATTCAGTTCATCGTCATTGCGAAAGGCGCGGGTCGCGTGGCGGAAGTTGGGGCACGTTTCACCTTGGACGCCATGCCCGGCAAGCAACTGTCCATCGACGCCGAGCTGCGAACCGGTCATATCGATGCCAACGAGGCTCGCCATCGCCGCGCAATGCTAGCCCGCGAGTCGCAATTCTTCGGCGCGATGGACGGTGCAATGAAATTCGTCAAGGGTGATGCCGTTGCGGGCATCATCATACTCATCACCAACATCGTGGGCGGCCTGGCCATTGGCGTTTTGATGAAGGGGATGGATTTGTTCGCGGCCTTGCGAACCTACACCTTGCTAACCATTGGCGAAGGACTGGTTGCTCAAATTCCAGCCCTCGTCATTTCCACCGCGGCGGGCATCCTGGTCACGCGCGTGTCCTCGGAAGAAGAAGGCGGCCATCTCGGCAGCGATATTGGCAGGCAGATTCTGGCCCAGCCCAAGGCACTCGCCGCTTCTGCCACGTTGCTATTCGTGCTGGCGTTGATTCCGGGTCTGCCCGCGGTGCCCTTTCTCGTTCTAGGCGTGCTGCTGGGCTTGCTTGCCTATCGATTGATAAGAACACGACCCACGCAGTCGTCGCGCGCCGCCGTGGCCAAGGCACGGGACGAATCACGGAATAGTGGCGTGGAACATCCGACCCATGTTTTCTCGCCATTGCTCGTCCCCATTGCCATCGATCTTTCCGCCAAGCTTTCCCAATCCCTGCTCGGGCAACAAGGGACGTCGCGACTGATGTCCGAATGGATTCCATCCTTGCGCGAAACATTCTTCGCGGAAACCGGAATTGCACTGCCAGCGATAAGCGTGCGCGACGACGTCGGCGATCTTGCGCCAGGTGCCTACGCAATCCGATTGCAAGAAATCCCCGTGGCCCATGGGCAGGCGGTTGCCAATGAAGGTCCGCCGAGCAAGTCGCCGCCGACCCCCGATGCGATCATCGCCGAGCACTTGCTTCGCGTTCTGCGCCAACACGGCCACGTGTTCGTCGGGATTCAAGAGACTCAGACCTTGCTCGAAGGCCTGCAGCGCACGCATCCCCATCTGGTTCGCGAGGTCGTTCCCAGATTGGTTAGCCCGGTCCTGCTCGCCGACATCCTCCAGCGGCTGGCCAAGGAGGGAATTTCGTTGCGCAATCTGGGCGATATTCTCGGCGCGCTCGCTCGGCGCGCGCAGGGCGACAGCGATGCAGCCGCGCTCACCGAGGAAGTTCGCGGCGCTCTGTGCCGGCAGATCACGTTCAAGTACAGCAATCCCGATGGCAGCGTGGGTGTCTTCCTTCTCGATTCCATGATCGAGGAAACCCTGCGCGAGGCCATTCGCAAGAGCGGCACCGAAAGTCACCTGGCGCTCGAACCGGAGCTGTCGGGCGATATCGTTCGGGCCGTGAAAAGCGCGGTGGCGGAGGTAGCTTCGCCGGTCATCCTTACAACACGCGATATTCGTCGCCACTTGCGTGGACTCATCGAATCAGAGCAGCCGGGGGTCGCCGTGCTCGCCCATCAAGAGCTGACGCCGGAAACGAAATTGCAAACCCTCGGCCGCATTTCCGTGTGATAAGCCTCAATCAACCGGCAGATCCTTGTGGATGTAGTGGCGGCCTTCGGGGCTGTAATCCGTCGTGCACTGTCCGCGTCCGTAGAGCAACCAGCGGTAGGTCAGCAGTCCTTCGACACCCACTGGGCCGCGGGCGTGCAGTTTGTCGGTGCTGATACCGACCTCGGCGCCCAGGCCAAAGCGATAGCCGTCCGAAAAGCGCGTGCTGGCATTGTGGAACACGCACGCGGAATCCACGTCGGTAAGGAAGCGACCAGCTGCCACGGCGTCTTGAGCTAGGATGGTGTCGGTGTGGCGCGATCCGTGCCGGGCAATGTGAGCTAGGGCCTCGTCGATACCAGACACCTGCCGGATCGACAGCACCAGATCGCCGTACTCCGTGTCCCAGTCTTCATCCGTCGCCGGTTTCAATTGCGGATGGCGCTTGCGGGTCTCGGCGCAGCCACGCAGTTCGACCTTGTTTTCTTGCAGGGCCTTCACGCACGCATCCAGCGCGTCGCCCGCGCCACTGTCCCAAAGCAAGGTTTCAACGGCGTTGCACGCAGCTGGGTAGCTGCATTTGGAATCGACCAGAACCCGGGCGGTCATGGCCGGTTCGGCCGAGGCGTGCAGGTAGGCATGGCAGATGCCGTCGGCGTGGGCCATCACGGGAATGCGCGTGTGGCTGCGCACGTGGCGGATGAACTGCGACGAACCTCGCGCGATGACCATCTCGACCAGGTCGTCCATGCCGAGCAGACTGTCGACCTCGGCCCGGTCCTCGAGCAGTACCATCGCGGAGATGTCGATGTCGTGCTTCCTCAGCACCTGGTGGGCTACTTCGGTCAGCGCGCGATTGCTCTGGATCGCCTCACGCCCGCCCTTGAGCGCCACCGCGTTGCCGCTCTTCCAGGCCAGACTGGTGATTTGCACCAGAGCATCGGGACGCGCCTCGAACACCACGCCGAGCAAGCCCAGCGGCGCGCTCTGGCGCTTGAGAATCAGCCCGTGGTCGAGAATGCGGTGGCTGAGCGTGCGTCCGACCAGCTCGGGCATGGCCGCGAGCTGGCCGATGCCGTCCACGGTGGTGGCCAGCTTCTTTTCGTCGAGCGACAAGCGCTTCACCAAGGCCGCGCTGAGCCGGCCGGCCTTTTCTTCCTCGTGGGCCAAGGCCATGTCGGCGGCGTTGGCAGCGAGGATCGCCTGCTTGGCCGAGGGTTCGGACAGCGCCGCCGCGAAGTCGCCTAGCAGAGCGCTGCGCTCGGGTCCGGATAGTAGCGCCAGCCGCCGAGCCGCGACGCGCGCCGCTTGAAGGGTTTCGCGAAGGTTCATGGCAAGATTGTACCTTCTATTCGCCCCGCCGGCAGGCCCAGGTTGGGACGGTGCCGGCGAAGGTTGATTGAGAGGGATGTGCCATGGCCCGAGAAATCGGCTAACGTCTGGCCCGTGGCCACCGGCGAAAGCGACAGCAAGCGCGTCCTCATCGCGGACGACGAGATCAACATCCGTCGTGTGCTCGAGGCCATTCTCAAGCGCGACGGCTGCGATGTCGTGACCGCCGCCAATGGCGAAGAAGCCCTGGCCGGCATGAGCCGCGACATAAGTACCGTGATTACCGACCTCAAAATGCCGATCCTCGACGGCATGGGGTTGCTCAAACGGCTGTCCGTCGACTATCCCGACGTTCCGGTGATCATGATTACCGCGCACGGCTCGGTGGAAAGCGCGGTCGAGGCGGTCAAGCTGGGCGCCTTCGACTACGTCGAAAAACCCTTCGACCAAGAGCAAATTCGCCAGATCGTCGCCAAGGCCCTGCGCACCCACATGCTCTCGCGCCGCGACGCCAGACCCGAAGACACACAGGCGCGCGGACGCTTCCGATTGGTAGGCGAATCGTCCGCCATCCAGCAGGTCTACCAAGTCGTCGAAAAGGTGGCCGACACGCCGTCCACGGTGCTCATCACCGGCGAATCCGGCACGGGCAAGGAGCTGGTAGCGCGCGCCCTGCACGACAATTCCTCGCGCCGGTCCGGCCCCTTTATCAAGATCAACTGCGCTGCGATTCCCAAGACGCTCATGGAATCGGAATTGTTCGGCTACGAAAAGGGCGCCTTCACAGGGGCCGTGGGCTCCAAGCCCGGCCGCTTCGAGCTGGCCCACGGGGGCAGCCTGTTTCTCGACGAGATCGGCGAGATCCCGGTGGAGATGCAGGTCAAGCTCCTGCGCGTGCTGCAGGAGTCGGAATTCGAGCGCGTGGGCGGCATCAAGACCATCAAGGTCGACGTTCGCCTGATTACGGCCACCAACCGCGACCTGGCGGCGGAAATCACCACCGGTGGCTTCCGCGACGATCTCTACTATCGCCTCAACGTCGTGCCCATTCACCTGCCGCCGCTGCGCGAACGCCGCGAAGACATTCCGCTCCTCGTCGACCACTTCCTCACGCGCTTCAACGAACGCCTGAAAAAGCAGGTCACCGGCGTGGAGCCCGGGGCCATCGACCGCTTGGTGTCGCACCAGTGGCCGGGCAACATCCGCGAGCTGGAAAACGTCATCGAGCGAACCGTGCTGTTCTGCGAAGGCCCACTCATCCACCTCGCGGATCTCCCGGGCGAGCTCGGCGGCACGCCCAACCAGGCCATGTCGCCTCCCACCGCGCCCGTGGTGGAAGAGCGAGCGCCCGCCGCGGCGGCCTCCAGCGGTAGCCTGCCTGCCCAGGGCTCGGCCCAGCCCCAATCGTCAACGCCGCCGACTTCGCAGCCGGCATCGCAACCGACATCGCAGCCCTTTTCGGCCCCGCCCGTGGGCGAGGAGGTCGGCTCGCTCAAGGAAGCGGTGCGCGCCGAAACCGAACGCGTCGAGCGCGAGCTCATCCAACGCGCCCTCGACGAAACCGCGGGCAACGTCACCCAGGCCGCGCGCAAGCTCCAGATTTCGCGCAAGAGCCTGCAAACCAAGATGAAGGAACTGGGCCTGCGCGACAAGGAGCAGGGCTAGCCCAGGTTGTGGTATCGTGACCGCCGTACCGTGATTGGAACCCGCACGCCCATTGCTCTTTTGGCCGGTTTCTGGTTGCTCGTGCCGGCCCTGGCGGCAGACGCCGCCGAAGTTACGCGGGTGCTAACGGCGCGTAGCTTGAAGGACTTCGATATCGACGTCTCGCTGGACTGGCAGCACGACAGCAGTAGGGCCTCCATCAAACGCGAGTTGGTGCAAGCAACGGGCACCGCGGTGGTCAACGATCTTGTCCATCACCAGGTTCGCGACTCGATGCAACTGCGCGGTGAGGTGGGCCTGGTCCACGATCTCAGCTTCGTCCTCGCCGGCTCGTTCGTGCTCGGCGATCAGCGCGGCCTCGACTTCGACCGCAGCGGCGATTGCGCGGCCGTGCCCTGTCTTGAAACCCTGCTTCGCGACGGCATCCTGCCGGGCACCCAAGGCACAAGTTGGGGACTCGATGCCGAGCACGGCGGTGCCGCCTTCACACCGCCGTCCGGTCAGGTCTTCCGCGGCCCCGACCGCAGCGGTTTCGAATACCTCGGCCTGGGGCTGCGCTGGGCCGCCATGAACCAGGCGCGCGACAATACCAAGCCCACGTGGACCGTCGGTCTCGAGACGCGCCTGTCCGTGGCCGACGACCAACGTTTCGATCCGGGCAAGCCCACCGCCAACCGCGGCGTGGGCGCGGGCTATCACCAGGTCATCGTGACCACCATGTTTTCGCGCAAGTTCGGCGACGTCGAGCCCTACATGGGTGGCTTTTTCATGCAGCCCGCGCTGACCTCGAGCAGCGTGTACAAGAACCTCGGCACCGGATCCTTCGCGTCGCCGCAGCGGCGCACCGGCGGCGAGCTGGGCATCGAAGGCACGGTTTGGGAAGATCCCGCGCTGCACGCGCGCTTCGCCCTGGAGGCATCCGGACGGTTCGAGTACCGCTTCGAGGGGCTGGCGCAAAGCGAGCTGTGGGAAGTCCTTTCGGGCGACTCGCGTTGCGCGACCGATGCCAGCCATTGCCGGCCCGGTATCGACGTGGACAGCAAGGGCAACCTCGCGCCCAACTCGGGCATCGTGCGCAGCCCGGCCTATGGCCTCGTCGGCGGCGACGCCGGACTCTCGGCCCACATCGGCCGCCATGCTCGCCTGCGCTCGCTCTTCGGCATGCTTTTCGAAGAGGCGCACTTTCTCACCGACGCCGCCTCGGGCAACAGCGTCTACGACATCCCCGGCCGCCGATTTCGTGTCGAGGGTCAGTACGCCTGGCACATCCTGGTGGACGCCGCCGCTACCTTCTGACCGCGAGCACGACCTGGTAGATGTCGCGCCGGGGGCGTTTGCTCTCGCCGGCCAAGGCGTCGGCCACGTCGCGCGCCGACATGCCCGTGGCGAGCAGGGTCCGTGCACGCTCGACCAGGGCGTCCTCGTCTTCCTCGCCCGCTGGCGCGCCCTCGCTGGCGCCGCCCACCACCAAGGTGATTTCGCCGAGCGGGCGTACCGTCGCATAGCGCTCCGCCAATTCGCCGAGGGTGCCGCGCACGAGCTCTTCGTGGGTCTTGGTAAGCTCGCGGGCCAGGCACGCCGGGCGCGACTCGCCCAGCACGGCGGACAGCTCGGCCAGGGTAGGGCCGACCCGGTGCGGGGACTCGTAGAAAATCAGGGTCGCCCCTAGCTGGCCAAGGCGCGTGAAGAGAAGACGGCGCGCGCCCGTCTTGCGTGGCGGAAAGCCGGCGAAATAGAAATTGGCCGTGGGCAGGCCGGAGGCGACCAGCGCCGCCAGCAAGGCCGACGGGCCTGGAATCGGCACAACCCGCGCTCCGATGGCCACCGCGGCCCGGACCACGCGATAGCCCGGATCCGACACCGCTGGCGTTCCCGCCTCGGAAAGCAGCGCCACGCTCTGACCCGCGCGCAGAAAGGCGCACGCCTCCTGCGCCCGCTCGGGCTCGTTGGCATCGAAACAGGATTGCGTGCGACGGTCGATGCCGTGCGACGACAGCAGCTTGCGCGCCGAGCGCGTGTCTTCGGCCAGCACCACATCAACCCGGCGCAGGGTTTCGATAGCGCGTGGCGAGAAGTCATCGGGGTTGCCGATGGACGATGCAACGACGTAGAGCGTGCCGAGCGGTTGAGAACCCACGATGCAGTGGATCGCACGGATCATGCCCTGCCCGCAAGCTCGGTCTGTGCGAACCGGGATTCGGAGCAGGGGACGGGGACGGGAACGGGGCCCGGGACATGGGCCCCGTCAGGCTCGGGTGTCAGCGCTTCGGGTGCGTCAGACGCCACAGAATGGCGACGATGCGGTCGAACAGTACGCGGGCCGGCGCCACCGATTCCGCAACGTGGCGAGCGACGCCGGGGCCACCTCTTGCTATCATCGCCCATTCCACAATGGATCTTATCGACGGCCCAAAGCCGCGCTCCCCGGAGAATTCGGAGTCGTTCATGCACCGCTTTCGCAAGCTGATTGTATTGCTGGGTGTCTCTGCCCTCGCCCTGATCCTAACCATCGAGCGGCGGGGCCAGGACATCCGCCTCACCGCCGAACCTTCGCTGAGCGCGGCGGTGCATTCGGACGGCGGGGACTACGAGCTCGCGCAAGCGCAGATCTTCAGCAAGACGCTGTACTATGTGAACAGTCAGTATTTCGACCGCACGCGGCCCGACCCTAAGAAGATGCTGGTGGGCGCGCTGGACTTCTTGCAGCGCGATGTCCCCGAGGTTCTCGTCGACCGCTTTCCCGAGCACGACCCCAAGCAAGTGACGGTCAAGGTCAACGGCGAACAGAAGATCTTTTCCATCGAGCGCGTGGATTCGCCGTGGACCTTGCGCAGCACGATCAAGGAGATCTTCGCCTTCATCGAGCCCCGCCTGCGCCCCGTGCCGACCAAGGATCGGGCGCGTCACCTGGTCGACATCGAGATGACCGCAACCAACGGCATGCTCTACACGCTCGACCCGCACTCGGTGTTGCTCGATGTGGACAGCTTCAAGGACATGCGCACCACGACCCAGGGCAAGTTCGGCGGCCTCGGCATCGTCATCGAAATGGATCGCAAGGGGCGCATCACGGTCAAGAAGCCCATGCCCGATACGCCGGCCATTCGCATCGGCATCAAGGCCAAGGACCACATCGTTCGCATCAACAACGAATCGACGATGAACATGACCTTGCAAGAGGCGGTGGACCGGCTGCGCGGCGAGGTGGGCTCGTCGGTGGATGTGTACATCGATCGCACGGGTGTGCAGACGCCCAAGAAGTTCACCATCGTGCGCGACTACATTCGCCCGCCGGCCATCGATCCGCCGCCGCGCATTTTCAGCGTGCCCGCCGCCGGCAATCAGCCCGCGGCAAAAGTCGGCTACTTCCGCATCGTCAGCTTCTCCGCCAACACCGAGGCCGACCTCAGCAAGGCCTTGGGCTATTTCGAACGCGAGAAGGTCAAGGGGATCGTCATGGATTTGCGTGGCAATCCCGGCGGCCTTTACGATCAAGCGCAGAAGGTGGCCGATGCCTTCATCGAATCGGGCGTGCTGGTGTCCATGGTCGGCCCCGGCGGAGCGCAGCGCAAAGACGAGCACGCCACCCGCAACGGCGACACCAAGGTCCCGCTCGCGGTGCTGGTCAGCCAAACCTCGGCCAGCGCCTCGGAGATCGTCGCCGGCGCGCTCAAGAATCTCGACCGCGGCGTGATCATCGGCGAAACCACCTTCGGCAAGGGATCGGTGCAGATGCTGTTCGACATCCCTTCGCCGGTGCCCTTCGGCAAGCACAGTGAGGACGACAAGCTCGGCCTCAAGCTCACCACCGCGCAGTACCTCACGCCGGGCGATGTCTCGATCCAAGGCGTGGGCGTGACCCCCGATATCGAGCTGGTCAGCATGCGGGTCGAAAAGAAGAGCGACGAGGCGTGGATCAGCCTGCAACCGTCCACGCGCAGGCGGCAGGAATCGGACTACGAGTGGCACCTGGAGAACCCCAACGCACAGAAGGGCAACCGCCCCTTCGACACGCTTTCGTATCTTTTCGTTCCACCGCCGGGCAAGGATCGCCACCATGACGACGACGAGGACGATCCCGATGCCAATGTCGACGAGGACGAGGCCGACGAGCCCGCCGATGAGGCGCGCATCGACTACCCCATCGAGCTGGCGCGCGACCTGGTCGCGCAGGCGAAGTCGGCGCGCCGCCAGGACCTGGTGACCCTGTCCAAGCAGTTCCTCGACAAGGCGCGCGCCGAGCAAGACAAGAAGCTGTCGCTCGCTCTGGAAAAGTTGGGCGTCGATTGGAGCCAGGGACCGGCCTCGTCCGAGGGAGACATCCAGGCATCGCTCGCGCTGGTGGGCAGCGAGGCCAAGGTCGGAGCGGGCCAGTCGATCAAGATCCGCGGCTCGGTCAAGAACACGGGCAGCACGACGGTGCACCGCGTGCGCGCGGTCCTGCGCAGCGACAACCTGCTCTTCGACGAGAACGAGATGGTGTTCGGCAAGATCGCGCCGGGCGCCACCAAGACCTACGACTTGGCGGTGAAAGTGCCGCGCAACAGCCTCACCCGCACCGACGTCATCCGCGCGGAATTCTCTGGGCAGGGCAAACTGCGTGCGAACGGCGCCGAGATGACCCTCAACATCGAAGGCAAGCCGCACCCGCTCTTCGCCTACGCCTACCAGACCATCGACGACGTGGCCGGCAACCGCGACGGCCGCGTGCAAAAGGGCGAACGCGTGCGCACCCTCGTCCGGGTCAAGAACATCGGCGCGGGCGCCTCCCTGCGCACCGAGGCCATCGTGCGCAACGGCGCCGGGCAGGAAGGAATCCTCATCAGCGCGGGTCGCTTCGAGGCCAAGGATCTCGGCGCCCGGCGCGACCAAGGATTTCTCCTTCGTCTACGAGGTGGGCAACGACTTCCAGGGCGACGAGTACCAGCTTGAGCTGATGGTGGCCGACACCGTGCTCGGCGAGTCCATCTCGGACAAGATCAAGATCAAGATCGCCGGGCCCGGGGCCAGCGCCAGCGCCCGACGAGGGCATGGTGACGATCAACAAAGCCGACGTGGCCTTGCGCGAGTCACCCTCCGGCGACGCCCTGGTCTTGGGCCACGCCGACAAAGGCAGCTCGTTCCGCAGCACGGGCAAGCTGGGCGATTTCGATCGCATCGAGCTCGAAAGCGGCCGGCCGGCCTTCGTGGCAACCGTGGATATCGCGCGCGGCGGTGGCGGCAGCCCAGCCTTCCGCCCGCAATGGGACGCCACCCCGCCCCTGCTGTCGGTCAGCGCGCCCACCGTGGTGACGGGCAACGTGGTTCACATCACGGGCACAGCCACCGACAACACCGAGGTCAAGGACATCTACGTGCGGGTCTGGAATCGCGAATCCAAGCTGCCGCCCAAGAAGGTCTTCTACCTGCCGAACCGGGGCGAAAAGACGCGCCTCTCGTTCGAAACCGACGTTCCGCTGTGGCCGGGCAGCAACCTGATTCAGGTCTTCGCCCGCGAGGGCAACGAGGTGCAGTCGGTGCAGACCCTCATGGTGCTCCAGCGCCCGGTCCCCAGCGTCTCGCAGAAATAGGAATTTTGTGCTAGCGCAGACGGTGGCTGTGGACGGCGGCGTGGAAGAGCCAGTTCACCACCGTGATCGCGGCCGCCGACGTCAGTAGCGCGCGCAGGGTCTTGATTTCGAAGGCGGCGATGAGCTTGTCGGTGAGCCACAGCATCGCCGTATTGACGATGAACGGGATGAAGAAGAACAGCAGGCCCAAGGTGAGCCAGGCCGGCACGAAAAGCAGGGCGTAAATCACCCAGCCAAGGAAGAAATTGAGCACGCTGAACACAATCGCAACCACGACGGCGGTGCCGAATCCCTTGACCTCGACGTCGGGTAGAAAGCGCGCAATGGCGAGAACCGTGACGGCCAGGGCCGCGATGTGAAGGAGCGTGTGCATGGACGAAAGGTTACGCCCAAGACCGCCGTTTCGTCGAGCCTCCGCGACTACAACGACGGCCAGGTCGTTTGGGTGACCGAGTCGTCGAAGTGCAGGATGCGCGCTTTGCCCGCGCGCTTGCCCATGAGCAGGGCGCGGTCGGCCCGACGCAGAAGCTCTTCTTGATCGAAGCTCATGGTCGCGGGATCGAAGGTCGCCACGCCGAAGGTGGCGCCCACCATGCCTTGCTTGTCGATGGGCTCGCCGATCACGCTCTGGCGAATGCGCTCGGCCGCCGCTCGCGACTGGACGCCGTCCGTTTCGGGCAGCAGGATCACGAATTCGTCGCCCCCGTAGCGGGCCACGGTGTCGAACTCGCGCAAGCTGCGGCGCAGGCGCTCGGCCACGCGCAAAAGCACGCGATCACCAGCATCGTGGCCGTGCTGGTCGTTGACCTGCTTGAATCCGTCCAGGTCGACCACGATCAAGCTTAGGCAGCGCATGTGCCGGCGCGCGCGCGCGAATTCGCTCTCCAGTCGACGAATGAGATGGCGACGATTGTAAAGTCCCGTGAGCGGATCGGTGACGGCCAGCGCCTCCACCTCCTTGCGCGCATCCTCGACGGCACGAATAAGCTGGGCTCCCTTGAGCGCCGCGCCTAGGACCAGGCGCAAGTCCTCGTAGACCATCGAATCGGACGCGCCGTACTCGAACAGGGCCAGGCCGAGGTACTCGCCGCGAAATCCCAGTGGCTCGACGATGACCGAGCGGCCGTCGAGAAAATCCGACGGCGCCAGCAGCTTGGATCGGTAGCGGATGGGCGCTGTTTGCTTGCCTTGTTCGGTGAAAATGAGCGCAGTTTCGAGCTCGTCGCTGACCTTGCCAGGCTCTGTGAAAAGCGCGATGACGCCCGCGCTGATGCCCAGACCCGGCAGGTGGTTCGCGGCCGTCTCCGCCAGCGTGTTCACGTCGGGTGCGGCCAGCAAGGCCGCGGTGGTCTCGGCCAGCATGGTCATGCGATCCATCAGGGCACTGCGCCGGCGCGACTGGGCGATGGCCGTCAGATCGCTGGCCGACAAGAGCGCCTCTTGCAGCAGATCCTCGATGCGTGCGCGAACCTCCGTGTCGTTGGCGCAAGCCATGATGTGGCGCCGGAAGGCAACCAGCACGTCCTGCGCGGCCCCTACCTCACTGCCGCGCCGAAGAAGCTCGTAGCAGATGCTTTCCACGCAATCCAGGAACGACTCCTGGCTTGGATCGTTGAGCTGCAAGAGGAAGGAGTCGAAAAGCCGATCCTCCCAGCCCTGTGGAATGTACTCGAACCCGCCGTGCGAGGCGTGGTCGAGATCCCGCACCAGGATGGCCCGGTGGGCACGCAGGGCCGCACCCAGCTCCTTTCCCTCGGTCTCCGCGCCCAGGCTGGGAACGGCTTCCCGGTGGTGCATGGAGCAGCCGCAAGACCGTCGCGCGACGAACTCGGTCTCGAAGGTAAACACCTGCTGCCCGGATTCCGCGCCATGCACCGCCGCGGCCAGAACCGCGACCGCGCGGCGCACCTGCTCGTCCATGGGCTGGCGAACCGTGGTCAGTGGCACGCGCGCATAGCGGGCGAATTCCGTGTCGTCGAATCCAGTCAGCGCGATCTGGCGAGGGACGTCGAGCCCCCGCCGATCGAGCTCGTCGAGCGCGCCCAAGGCCATGAGGTCGTCGGCGCAAACGATGGCGTCAATGTCTCTGACCCCAAGACCGCGTTCACTGAACAGGGCCGCGACCGCGCGCGCACCGGACTCGCGCGTGAAGTTGCCGGCGACCACATAGCGCCGATCCAGCGCCAACTTGCCTTCGGCCAGGGCGCGCTGGTAGCCACGGTAGCGCGCCTGCGCCTCCTCGCTGCCTTCCGGACCCGCCACGAAAGCGATGCGACGCAGGTGGTGCGTCTCCACCAGATGCTTGACCGCGCTGTACATGCCGGTCTCGTTGTCCATCAGCATGGTGGTGACCCCGGTCAGCGCGACCCCGAGGCAAACCCGTGGGACCCCATCGAAGCGCGCTACGAATTCGGTCAATTCGGCCAGCGTCGAGTGATGCCCAATGACGTGCGTGCAGATAAGAAGCGCATCCACGCAATCGGGCCCGATGAAGTCGTAGACGAAGCGCTTGGGATCGCGCAAATCCACGCCCAACACCCCGCCGGAAACCGCGACGAAATCGAGGCCATGCTCGCGCGCCGCCCGCTCGGCCGCGACCAATACCCGCATTTGAAACTCGAAGTCATAGTTATCCGCGAGCAGTCCTAGCCGAGGGCCGCGACAACGCGCGCCAGACTTTTTCTCCTCCATCATGAGCGTGCTGCGGGGGAAGATTCCCGCTGAAGAAGGTAGTGCCGTCGCTTGCGCCCTGCAAGTAGATGCTGGCTGTACGTCAAGGGATCACATGTGGCGAATCGTGCAACAATGGAGCGTTCCCAGGATGTGCCATGTTTGCATTACGGAAAGGCGCAGGAAAAGAGCTCACCGACAAGCCTGGGCCCAGTTCGGACCTGGAAGATCGCGTGCGGTCCGAGCGCGCCATCGCCTGTGCTGCGTGCGGCGCGGCCATCACCGGCCCAACCAGCGCATCGCCGTCCACGGCGTGCACGAGCACGGATTCATGAATCCGGCGGGCGTCTTGTTTCACATCGGCTGCTTCGCCATGCCGTGGGTTGCACCATCGTCGGGCCAGATAGTTTGGAATACCCATGGTTCCCCGGCTTCGCATGGCGCTATCGCCATGTGCGGCTCGTGTGGCCAGCACCTCGGTTGGCATTTTCGCCAGAGGGGAAAGGATGAGCACGAGGCTTTTTTCGGGCTCATCCTGAATCGCCTGCGCCAGCCCGTGGAAGACAGCTAAGAACGGCTGACAACGGCTAACCACCTGTCGACTGCCACTGCCACAGTCTGTATAACCTGCGCGTGGAAACGGCGGATCTTGTTTTCGACCGCGCGAGCGAACCGGCTGGCCGCTTCTCTGCGCATGTGCTCGGCCGCGAGCTGAACCCACCGCAAGTCGAGGCCGTGCTCTATCCGCCGCAACCGCTGCTGGTCATCGCCGGTGCCGGCTCGGGCAAGACGCGCGTCATCACCTACCGCCTGGCGCACCTGACTCACCGAGGGAGCCGACGCGCGCAAGATCCTGGCCGTGACCTTCACCAACAAGGCCGCGCGCGAGCTCAAGGAGCGCGTCGAGCGCCTGTTCGGCGGCCAGGGCCACGGCACCCACGGCATGTGGCTTGGCACCTTCCACGGCATCGCCGCGCGCCTTTTGCGCCTGTTCGGCACGGCCATCGGCATTCGCAAGGAATTCGTGATCTACGACGACGACGATTCGCGCCGGCTGATGGCGCGCGTGCTCGGCGACATGAAGGTGCCCGAAAAGACCTTTCCCGTGCGCCAGGTACTCGCCATGATCGATCGTGCGAAAAACCAGGGCACCAGCGCGGATCAGTATCCCGCGGGCGACTACTTCGACGAAGTGGTGGGCAAGGCCTACCGCCTGTACGAGGAGCGCCTCAGCGCCGCCAGCGCGGTCGACTTCGGCGGCCTGCTTGCTGTCGGCGCTCAAGCTGTGCAAGGCCGATTGCCCGGCCGCGCCGGCCCTGGCCCAGCTTTTCGATCACGTGTTGGTGGACGAGTTCCAGGACACCAACAACGTGCAATACCGCTTCGTGCGCTTCCTGTCCCATCGTACGCGCAGCATCACCGTGGTGGGCGACGAGGATCAGTCGATCTACCGCTGGCGCGGGGCCGACATCCGCAACATCCTGGATTTCGAAAACGATCACCCCGGCGCGGGCGTCATCAAGCTGGAGCAGAATTACCGCTCGACCAGCAACATCCTGCGCACGGCGAACGCGGTCATCGCGCGCAACAAAGAGCGCCGGCCCAAGCGCCTGGTGACCGAGCAGGGGGCAGGCGCACCGGTGATCGTGTTCGAGGGCGACAGCGAGCGCGAGGAGGCCGAATTCGTCGCCGGCACCATCGAGAGCGATCTGGCCAAGGACTGCGCACCTCGCGATTTCGCCGTATTCTACCGCACCCACGCCCAATCGCGCGTGCTGGAAGAAGCCCTGCGCGTGCGCAACATCCCCTACGTCATCGTGGGAGGCACGCGCTTCTACGACCGCGCCGAGGTCAAGGATCTCCTGTCCTACCTGCGCGTCTTGCTGAATCCCGAGGACGCCATCGCGCTTTTGCGCATCATCAACGTGCCCGCGCGCGGGATCGGCAACACCACCGTCGATCGACTGATTGCCGTAACCAACGACCGGCAGGTCAGCCTGAGCACGGCCCTGACCATCGCCGCGAACGATCCCGCCATCCTGGGGCAAGCCGCTCGGCGCAAAGTGGCCGAGTTCGAGGCTCTGCTAACCCGGCTGCGCGAGTCGCTGGCGCTGCCACCCGCCGAGCTGGCCGAGAAGGTCTTGGAAGCCTCCGGCTACCGCGACTTTCTCGCCGCCGACACCAGCCTGGAGTCGGAAGGCCGTCTGGAGAACCTGCTCGAGCTCGTGGGCCAGATGCGCGAATACGAGCGCGAGACCGAGGAGCCGACCCTGTCGGGCTTCCTCGAACGCATCACCCTGGCCTCCGACGTCGATGGCTACGACGCCGACAAGGGCGCGGTCGCGCTCATGACCGTCCACACCGCCAAGGGTCTGGAATTCGACGTCGTGTTCGTCACCGGCTTGGAGGAAGGCACCTTTCCCCACCAGCGCAGCATCGACGACGACGGCGCCATGGAGGAAGAGCGACGCCTATGCTACGTGGCTGTCACGCGCGCCCGAAAGCGTCTGCACCTATGCCGTGCGCGCTGGCGCCGGCTGTCGGGCCAAACCTTCGGCGGCATACCCAGCCGCTTCCTCCGCGATCTGCCGACCGACGGAATCGAGCACCTGGTGACCCCTCAACGCAACTATCAGGAACAGAAGACCGAAGGGGCTGGCCCTTGGCAGGGGCGCTGGAGTCGCGACGTCGCCAAGCCCCGTGGCCCGCTCGGGCTCGCCGCCGCGAAACCCGCCGCGCGCGGCGAAATTACCCGCCACTACGACGAAGGCATCGTGCCAGGTGGCGCGGGCGAGGGCGAGCTTGGGCTGCGCGTTGGGGTGAAAGTTCGCCACGCCCAGTTCGGCGTCGGGGAAGTGCGCGCCTGGCAATCCTCGGGTGCGGATCTGAAGGTGACTGTGCGTTTCGCCAGCGTGGGCGCCAAGACGGTGCTCGCGCGCTTTCTGTCGCGCCCGTAACTGAACGTAGGAACCCTGGGAGGGTTCTTGCCAACTCCCGCGGTGGAGCGCCGTCGGGCAAAGCCCGCCTTCGCTCACGCGAACAATTGCGATCAGGCGAATACAGGTCTAGCCTGATACGTCCAATCCGGGAGAGGTAAACATGACCCGATCCGCATCTTGGCTTCTTGCCCTTACGATTTCTGGCTTGGCCCTGGCAGGCTGCGTGGTTCGCACCGCGGTCCCCGTCGGACCGCCGCCGCCCGAACCCCAGCCGGTGTACTACCAGCCGGCGCCGCCGCCCCAACCCGCGTACCAGCCTCCACCCGCGGTGGTCGTGGAAGACCAGCCCACGGTCTTCGTTCCGGGCGCGCCGCCGCCGCCCCAGCAAGAGTACATCCCGCTGGCACCGGGCCCGAACTACTACTGGGTCCGCGGCTACTGGAACTGGGGTGGCTACCAGTGGCAATGGGTGCCTGGCTACTGGGAGTACGCGCCACCAGGGCACATCTATGTCGAGCCCACCTACGTCATCGTCAATGGCCGTTGGGAGTACCGGCGTGGCTACTGGAACGACCACGAAGGACATCGGGAATACGTCAGACCGTACGAGCACCGAGCACCGCGCGAGGATTGGAGCCGGCCCGCACCTGCGCGCGGTGGCTTCGGGCACGCGGCGCCCCCGCCCGAGCCCCATCATGGCTTTGCACCGCCGCCGCAGCAGCAGCAGCAACCCATTGGCCGTCCAGGTCCGATGGCTGGACCAGGACATCCAGGAGCCGTGCCGCCCCAGCAGCAGCCCATGAACCACCCGGGACAAATGGGTGCACCGGGGCAGGCGCCTCCACAGCAGGGGCGGCCTACTTTCGGACCGCAGCCGACCTCTGCTCCTGCTCAGGCCGGTGGCGCGTTCCCGCCGCGAGGTGGTCAGATGCAACAGGCAGCGCCGGCGCAGGCCGGTCAGTCCCATCGCGGACCGGCACCCACTGCGCACGCGCCAGGCGCCGCGCCCTCCGGCGGCAAGCCAGGTCCACAGCCGGTTCAGCCGAAGTCTGCCTCCTCGCCCCGTCGCGGCCCGCCGCCGAAGCAGTGAGCGAGGCCGGATCCCGCCGCGAGGAAAGACTGAGCGGACAGAAGGACCCTCCGGGACAGAAGGACCCTCCGAGGGTCCTTTTCTTTTTCGCGCCAGCGCGACCTTCTTCCACAAGTGGCACGACGCCTGCACAAGCAGGCAGCATGCGTCTCGTATTCGATCGCGGAACCATCGTTCTTTTGGGCCTGGGAGATCTGAAGGCCATGGCGGCTACTGGCCCTGGGGATCTTGCCAATCTGCCGGGAGCGCTTTGGGATCCACGCATTTCGGCCGTGCGTTGTCCGGCGCGGTTTCATCAAGCCCTGGTGGCCGAGCTTCGCCAGAGAGGCGTCCGATTCACGGACGAGGTTGCCCTCCACCCGGCCGCGCCCCTGATGGGGCCGTCCGCCGTCGAGCTGCGCCCCTATCAGGAAGCCGCCCTGGCGGCCTGGGACATTGCCGGCCGTCGAGGCACCGCGGTCCTACCTACGGGCTCGGGCAAGACCCGCTTGGCCATCGCCGCCATGGCACGCACGAATGTTCCCGCTCTGTGCCTCGTGCCCACCCGCGTACTGCTCGACCAATGGGCGCGCTCCATTCGCGAAATCTTGGGCTTCGAGCCCGGGCGCCTGGGCGATGGCGAACATCGCGTCGACACCGTGACCGTGGCGACCTTCGAAAGTGCGTGGCGCCACATGCACCACTTGGGGAATCACTTCGGCCTGCTCGTGGTCGACGAGGCCCACCACTTTGGCACAGGCATGCGCGACGAGGCCTTGGACATGTGCACTGCACCGCTACGGCTCGGGCTCACCGCCACCAAACCAAAGGGCCAATCGGCTGCACGGCTCGACGAGCTTGTCGGACCAACGATCTACGAATTGCGCGTCGACGATCTCACGGGCGAGTTTCTCGCACCCTTCGATACCGTCGTCCTTCACCTGGATCTCACCCGAGGGGAACGCGCGGAGTACGGCTCGCTCATGGCGACCTTTCGCGACGTCATGCACAGGTTCCGGCGTTTTCACCCCGGCGCCACCTGGGACGAATTCGCCAAGGCTGCGGCGCGCACCGATGAGGGCCGCCGGGCCATCGCGGCCTGGCACCGCGCACGCAGGATCACGGCCTTCCCCGAAGCCAAGCGCACCATGGTAGGCGCCTTGCTCGCCCGCCACCGCGCGGCCCGCACCATCGTGTTTGTGGCCGACAATCCCACCGCTTACGCCATCAGCCGACAGCACCTCGTTATGCCGCTCACCTGCGACATCAAACGCCAAGAGCGCGAGCGCGTGCTCGAACGATTCAAGGAAGGCAAACTACGCGCCCTGGTATCCGCGCAGGTGCTCAACGAGGGGCTTGATGTTCCGGACGCCGAGGTCGGCATCATCGTGGCCGGCGCCAAGGGAGAGCGCGAACACGTGCAGCGCGTGGGCCGCGTGCTGCGGCCGAGGCCGGGCAAGCGGGCCCTGGTCTACGAATTGGTTGTGCGCTCGACCATCGAAGTCACACAGGCGCGCAAACGAAGGAGCGCCCTTGCTGCCTGAATCGGCCATTCCCTTTCGTATCGTCGGCGGGCGCGTCTTGCCCAGCTTCCTCGATGCGCGAGATGTGCCGTGGCTGCGTGTCCTGTGCGAGGAGATCGATCGTTTTCGCGGGTTGCCAGTGCGCGAGTTGCTAGAGCGTCTTCGCCAGCCGCTGCCTTGTGCAACGCCGCCCTTCAAGCTTCGTCCCGCCATCGCGCTGCTGCTGCCGCTGTGGAAGAGCGAGCTGGACGCCAAGGTACCGCCGGACAAGGCTCGCGAGACGCTCTTCTGCGCGGCGGCCGAGCAAACGGCGTTCGACCGAACCCAGGTCTTGGCCATGGCTGCGCAAGCGCTTGGCGTGGCGCCAACCGATCTCGAGGGAGCGCTGTACGCGGATCTTCCCGGCGAGAAGCTCGTGCGTGCCCCCGCCAGCGTTCCATCGCCAGACGAAATCGCCCTGCGCACCAATCGGCTCATCCTGCGCAGTCTGCTCTTCCACGCCCGTCGCGTCCGCATCAAGGCCGAGGGCGCGACCCGGCCTGTGGTTCGCCAAGCCAAACTGCGCGGTCTCATCTGCACGGTCAGCGACGGGACACCGCCCGTGCTCGACCTGTCGGGGCCCTTCACGGTCTTCCGTCACACCTTGCTCTATGGCCGCGCGCTCGGCGAGCTGGTCCAGTTCCTTCCCCATTGTGCGCACTTCAAGCTACGCGCCGAGTGCGTGCTGCGCGGCCAAGAGGCGATCCTTGACGTGCAATCGGGCGATCCCATTTTTCCGGCCGAAGAGCCAAGGGCCTACGACAGCAAACTGGAAGAACGATTCGCCCGCGATCTGAAACGCGCGGCGCCCGACTGGGATCTGATACGCGAACCCGAGCCCGTGCCGGCGGGGCGCACCCTCATCTTCCCCGATTTTCTGCTGCGCCACCGGCTTTGCCCGCGGCGCAGCTTCTTCGTCGAAATCCTGGGGTTCTGGTCGGCGGACTACCTTGCGCGCAAGTTGGCTCTGTTGCGCGAGGCAGGACTGCACAATCTTGTCCTGTGCATCGACGAGGCACGCGGTGACGACCTACTGCTGCCCGACGCACGCATCGTACGCTTCCGCCGCCGCATCGATCCGCGTCTGGTGCTGGCCGCCGCTGGTGAGGAAACACCTACAGAACGTACTGAGACAAATCCTCGTCCTTGAGCAATCCCTGCAAACGATCGCGCACGTAGGTCGCTGTGATGGGAACGGTCCGTTCGCCAAGCTCCGGGGCCTCGAAGGACAGCTCGTCGAGCAGCCGTTCCATGATGGTGTGCAGGCGGCGCGCGCCGATGTTCTCCATGCGCGCGTTGACGTCGGCAGCGATGCGCGCGATCTCGGCCACGGCGTCGGCCTGGATATCGAGATGCACCTTCTCCGTGGCGAGCAGCGCCGTGTATTGCTTGACCAGCGCGTTTTCCGGCTCGGTCAGAATGCGCACGAAGTCGGCGTCGGTCAGCGATTCCAGCTCGACGCGAATGGGGAAGCGGCCCTGCAGCTCGGGGATGAGATCCTTGGGCTTGGCCACGTGAAAGGCGCCGGCGGCGATGAAGAGCACGTGGTCGGTCTTGAGCGGGCCGTACTTGGTCGACACCGTCGAACCCTCCACGATGGGCAGAAGATCGCGCTGCACGCCCTCGCGCGAGACATCCGGGCCGTGGCCGCCGGCCTCGCGGCCCGCCACCTTGTCGAGCTCGTCGATGAAGATGATGCCGTCCTGCTCGGCGCGGCGAATCGCCTCCTTGGTGATGCGTTCCATGTCGATGAGCTTGCCCACTTCCTCCTCGGTCAGGGCTTCCAGGGCCTCGGGAACGCTCAGGCGGCGGTGCTTGGTGCGCTTGTTCTGGGGAAACATGTTCTGCAGGTTGAGCACCATCTCCTCCATGCCCGTGCCGGCGAACACATCGACGAACGGCTGTGCCGCCCTCGCTGGTGTCGACCTCGACCGATCCTGTCGTCGAGCTTGCCATCGCGCAGAAGGCGGCGCAGATTCTCGCGCGTGCCTGGTTTCCGGCGCGGGCTCGGCCGAAGCGATGGCGCCCGGCAAGGGAATCGCACCCGAGGCGGTTCGCGGCGGGCGCGCGGGCGGCAGCAGCACATCGAGCAGGCGCTCCTCGGCGTTCTCGCGCGCGCGGGGCTTGGCGCGCTCGCGCTCTTCCTCGCGCAGCATGGACACCGCGGTCTCGGCCAGGTCGCGCACCATGGAATCCACGTCGCGGCCCACGTAGCCGACTTCGGTGAACTTGGATGCCTCGACCTTGATGAAAGGCGCGTGGGCCAGCTTGGCCAGCCGGCGTGCGATCTCGGTCTTGCCCACGCCGGTGGGGCCGATGAGCATGATGTTCTTGGGCGAGATCTCGTCGCGCATGGGGCCCGGCACCTGCTGCCGGCGCCAGCGGTTGCGCAGGGCCACGGCCACGGCGCGCTTGGCCGCGCGCTGGCCCACGATGTAGCGATCCAGTTCCTCGACGATGGCGCGCGGGGTGAGCGCCTCGCCGCGCTTGGCATTTCCTGACGAAGGACCGGGCATGGCCTACAGCTCCTCGAAGACGAAGTGGGTGTTGGTGTACACGCAGATGTCGGCGGCGATGCCCAGGCTGCGCTCGGCGATCTCGCGCGCCGACAGCTTGGTTTCCGCCATCAGGGCCCGCGCCGCGGCCAGGGCGAAGTTGCCGCCCGAACCGATGGCGGCCACGTCGGTGTCGGGCTCGATGATGTCGCCGGTTCCCGAAAGCATCAGGATGTGCTCGCGATCGGCCACCAGCAGCAAGCGCCTCCAGGCGGCGCAGCACGCGATCGGTGCGCCAATCCTTGGCCAGCTCGACCGCGGCGCGCATGAGGTTGCCGCTCGCTTCCTTGAGCTTGCCCTCGAATTTCTCGAACAAGGTCAGTCCGTCGGCCGCGGAGCCGGCGAAACCCGCGACGATGCTTGCCGTCGTCCGAGACGGCGCAACTTGCGCGCGGTGGCTTTGACCACGGTCTGGCCCATGGTGACCTGGCCGTCGCCGCCCATGACGACTTTGCCGTCCTGAGCGCACGACCAGGACTGTGGTGGAACGGGTTTTCGGGGAAGACATGCGCGCAGCTTACCGCGTTCGCAGCGTCGCGCGAGGGTGAGCCTTGTCGTAAACCCGCATCAGGTGATCGATATCCACCTGGGCGTAGCGCTGCGTGGTGCGCAGGCTGGCGTGGCCGAGCATTTCTTGAATCGAGCGCAAGTCCGCGCCCTCACCGAGCAAATGGGTGGCAAAGCTGTGGCGTAAGGCATGGGGCGAAACGCGTTTCACTTCATTTTCGAGCTCGCGGCGGTCGAGCTTGCGCCGGGCCTCGCGGTCGCCCATGCGCAGCCCGCGGCGCGAAAGAAAGAGCGCCTGCGCATGGGTGGGCTTGTTCTGCACCACCAGCAGCGCGATCAGGTTTGCACGCAAAGGTAGGTAGTCCGCCAGCGCCTGCCAGGCCTTGCCGCCCGCGGGCACGATGCGATCCTTGCCGCCCTTGCCCTCGCGCACGGTGATCTTCGCACCGGTTCCGTCGGAAACAACGTCGGCCACATCGAGATGGCAGGCTTCGGAGATGCGTAGGCCGCTGCCGTACAGCACCTCGAACAGCGCTTGGTCGCGCGCGGTTTCGAAAGAGGAATGCGCGCTGGCCGACCGGCCATCGAGCAGGCGCGTGGCTTCTTCCTTTCCCAGAAACGCGGGCAAATGATGGGCGCGCTTGGGTCCGCGCAAGGCCGCGAGTGGACTTGTGGCGATGAGCTTGCGCCGCACCAGCAGGCGGAAGAAGGTCTTGAGCGACGACAGCTTGCGCCCCACGCTGGCCGGATCGTTCTTGCCGTGCAAACTGGCCAAGAACGAGCGGCAGACCAGGGTATCCAGATCCTTGGCCACGAGCGCTACCGCGTCCGGCCCATCCCCGCGTCGGGCATGGGCGTGCGCCATCAGCTCTTCCAGGTCGGCCAGATACGCGCGCACGGTGTTGGGCGACGCACGCTTCTCGCTTTCGAGGTGCTGGCGGAAAAGCAGGGCGAGCGGCTCCATTTCCGCTGATCCTAGTCTTGCCGAAGGGCAAGCGCCAAAAACAGATATCAACACAGAGGACACAGAGGACACAGAGGATCCGAAACTCTCTTCTCTCTGTGTCCTCTGTGTTCTCCGTGTCGAACGATCCGGCCTACGAGGCCTGCACCACCGGGACGGCCTCGCCCTCGTCGGCGTCGGCACCCCAGCCGCAGCCCACGGCAATGCAGCGCAGGCGCGCTCCCGAGCGCGAGACCTTCTGCACGATGAAAACCGCGCCACACTGCGGACACGGCTTCGGGATAGGACGATCCCACGATACGAAATCGCACTTCGACTTGGCGTAGTTCGAACAGCCGAAGAAGACCTTGCCGCGCTTCGAGCGCTTTTCCGTGAGGTAGCCCCCGCAGTTCGGCTTTGGGCAGGCCACACCCAGCGAAATGGGGCTGGTGGTCTTGCAGTCAGGATAGCGCGAGCACGCCAAGAACTCGCCGAAGCGACCGCGCCTGACCACCATCGGAGAAGTGCACGTCGGGCAGGTCTGATCCGACGGCCGCGTGGTGGGAAGCACGGTCAAAGTTCCGTCGGGATTGCGCGTGTATTCCTTGGTATTGCGGCACTCGGGATAGCCCGAGCAAGCCAGGAAGTGGCCGTTGCGCCCCCACTTGATGACCATGGGCTTGCCGCACTTTTCGCAGACTTCAAGGGTGGGCTCTTCCTCGCGCTTGATGTCGCGCATCTCCACCTTGGCGCGGGTGAGGTCGCGTTCGAAGGGCACGTAGAAGTCGCGCAGCAACTTGATCCAGTCGGCAGCACCCTCCTCCACCTCGTCGAGCCGCTCTTCCATCTGCGCCGTGAAGTCGGTGTTGAGGATGTCGGGGAAGCTCTTGACCAGAAGCCCGTTCACCACCACGCCAAGCTCGGTCGGCGCCAGTCGGCCTTCCTTCTTTTCGGCGTAGCCGCGATCCTGCACCGTCGAGAGAATGGCCGCGTAGGTGGACGGCCGGCCGATGCCCTTCTCCTCCAGCTCGCGCACCAAGGTCGCCTCGGAATAGCGCGGCGGCGGCTGGGTGAAGTGCTGCTCGGGGTTTTCGCCGATGACGCGCAAGATCTCGCCCTCTTTGACGTCCGGCAAGGCGCCGCTGCTGTCGTCGTCCGAGGCGGCGTCCTCTTGGCTTTCGGCGTACACGTCGAGGAAGCCGGGGAAACGCATGACCTGGCCGCTGGCGCGCAAGCCGACCCGGCCGGCCTCGATCTCGATGGTCGTCTGATCGAACACCGCTGGCGTCATCTGACAGGCCACGAAACGGTTCCAAATCAGTGTGTACAGCTTGACCAGATCTTCGGTTTCGCGCGCGTCGCGGCCGGCACCTGATTCGGTCAGCAGGGCACGCACCCGCTCGGGATCGTGATCGAGCAGCGTGGGGCGAATGGCCTCGTGTGCGTCCTGGGCGCTCTTCTTGGATTTGAAAACGTTCGGCTCGCTGGGCAGGTGGGCGGCGCCAAAGCGGGTGCCGATCAGGACGCGCACGTCGCGCACGGCATCGTCAGAAATGCGCGTGGAATCCGTACGCATGTAGGTAATGAGACCGGTGGGCCCCTCGGCGCCGAGCTCGAGACCTTCGTACAGGCGCTGGGCCAGCCCCATGGTCCGCTTGGGTGAGAAGCGCAGCTTGCTCGAAGCCTCTTGCTGGAGGCGCGAGGTGATGAACGGCGCGGGTGGATTCTTGCGCCGCTCCTTGCGCTCGACCGATGTAACCCGCGGCGAGGCCTCGCGAATGAGCTCCACGGCCTGCATGGCCTGGCCCTCGTTGGTTAGCACAGGCTTGTCCCCGTCCACCTTGACCACGCGGGCGGCGAACGGCGGCGGGCTTTGGCCTTCGACCTCGACCTCGACGGACCAGTACTCCTCGGTCTGGAAGGCCTTGATCTCTTCCTCGCGCTCGACAAGCAGGCGCACGGCCACCGATTGCACCCGGCCGGCCGACAGCCCGCGCCGGACCTTGGTCCACAGAATCGGGCTGATCTGGTAGCCCACCAAACGATCCAGCACGCGCCGGGCCTGCTGCGACTCGTACTTCCTGGCGTCGAGCTCGAGCGGGTGCTCGATGGCCTCCAGTACCGCCTTCTTGGTGATCTCGTTGAACATCACGCGCTGGATGTTGGAGTTCGACTCGCGGATCTCGTCGGCGATGTGCCAGGCGATGGCCTCACCCTCGCGATCCGGGTCGGGCGCCAGCAAGACCCGCGCTGCCTTCTGGGCGGCGATCTTGATCTCCGAGATGATCTTCTTTTTGCTGTCGATGACGACGTACTCGGGCTGAAAATCGTGCTCGATATCGATGCCGATGGTTGCCTTGGGCAGGTCCTTGACGTGTCCGACCGACGCCTTCACCTCGAAGCCTGCGCCCAAGTATTTCTTGATGGTGCTGGCTTTGGCCGGCGATTCGACGATGACCAAGGTGCCACCCCCGCGCTTCGGGGTGCGCGTTGGCTTCGCCTCCTTCTTCGCGGCAGCGGGCTTGGCTTTCGCGGCGGCGGGCTTGGCCTTCACGGCAGCAGGCTTCGCGCCGGCGCTATCGCCAGCTGCTTTCTTGGTGCTCTTGATGCGAGGCTTTTTCTCAGCAGGCACGTCCAATAACCTCATAAGTGTTGCCAGTCGCTCGTCGTACAAAACCCTCTATCTCGGCTTCGGCCAGAATCGCCAAGACGGAAGGCAAGCTCACGCCCAAACGATGGCACAGCCCCGCAGGCGTGTCCGCCCCGACCGCAATGGCGTCGAGCACGGCGCCGAGCGGTCCGGACGCCGGCCTTGCCGTCATGGGCGGGGGTTGCCCGCCAGCCAGCACGCGCTCGATGTCCGCGGCCGAAGTCGCGGGAAAGGCAAGGCCCGCGCGCAGATAGGCGTCCGTGCCCGGGCTGCCAGGCACGGCGAAAAGGGCCCGCCCAAATTCGCGCGCCAGGCGAGCGGTGATGAGCGCGCCGGAACGCATGGCCGCCTCTGCCACGACCACGGCCTCTGCAAGTCCGGCGATGATGCGATTGCGGGCTGGAAACTGGCCCGCGCGCGGCTTGGTCCCCGGCGGGTATTCCGAGAGCAAGCCCCCCGAGGCGGCGATGCGCGCGAACAGGGCCGCATGCCGATCCGGGTATACGATGTCGGTGCCGCAGCCAAGGACCGCGAAGGTGGGCACCCCGCTGGCCAAGGCGCCTTCATGCGCGGCCGCGTCGATGCCGAAGGCGCCGCCCGAGACAATCGCGACCCCGCCGCGCGCCAGCTCCGCGGCGATGGCATGCGCTTGATCGCAGCCTGTACGCGTAGCGGCCCGGGCGCCCACGATGGCAACCAG
Source organism: uncultured delta proteobacterium (assembly GCA_963723955.1). Lineage (GTDB taxonomy): Bacteria > Myxococcota_A > Polyangia > Fen-1088 > Fen-1088 > Fen-1118. The sequence goes on along the minus strand of CAVRSU010000024.1, from coordinate 78,803 downwards.
CCTTTGGCCCGAGGGCGGCATTCGCCCGACAAACCACAGCGACTTCGGCGGCGAGGGTATCTGCCGCAGTTGTGCGGGAAAGACCGCGTCGCCTGGGGCGATCTGTCGCGCCACCGGTTCTTGAACCGAGAACCTGTCCTGTTGTCTTGCCTGCGAAAAAGCCATCCTTGACCTTCTCGGCAAAACTCGTTCTGGGTTTCCGACCAACTGCATGGAGTCGCAAGCTGATAGCGCCTGCCCCAAAGAAGATCAAGCAGTTGTGGAAAAGTTCCCGTAATCCACGGGACTTGCAATCTGGTCCCAGCGCACCATTCGCGTGACCGAGCGCACTATTCTGCAGGCTGCAGGCTCCAGCTTGCTCCGTCGAGGGCAGCGATCAGTTTCCTGGACCTAGACGAATGAGCCGGCACTTCAGCCTGGAGCCTGAAGACTGGAGCCTGGAGCCCCCTGACGCGGATGCTGAAAGGGTCTTGCGTGCAGCGAAGAATGAAATCGAACAATAGTAGATCAGGGGCTAGTGGCCCTTCCGCATTTCGGTGAGCTCGCCGACTTTCAGTTCCTTGGTGCTGCGGGCGATCCACGCCACGGAAGCGTCGTCGCGCACATCGACCACCAAGATTTCGCCGACGACTTCCTTGGGCGATTCCGGGTCATGGATCTCCCAGCTTTCCAGGTTGCCGCGATAGCCGTCTCCGCGCCGAATGACGAAGGTGCGGTTGCCAACCTGAACGCCATCGCGCTTGCCGCGGTTGAGCACCACAAAGTGACCAGCACCGAGCAAAATATTCGGCTCGAAGGTGGCGATCACGCGCGCCTCGAGATTGACCTCGCTAGGCCGCGGCTCGATGCGCTTGAACTGGTGGACAAAAGGACTTATACGCGAGCCTCGCTCGATGGGCTCCACGGTGTCGGCGAGGGTTCCCCGCGCGACGTCGTGTTCTGCGATCTGATTCACCACGATGTCGCCCTGGATTCTCACCAGGTAGCCATAGGTCTTGCCCGTGATGGAGTCGACCACTGGTTGGTCGGCATCGGTGGTGAACACCGAATAGCGCTCACCAGCATGCAAGTTCGTTCCCTTCGGATAGCGCAGATACGCTTGATCCGACGTGGAAAGCAGTATCTTCTCTTCACGCGAGCCGGTGATGGTAGCCGCCTGATCCAGATCCTTGGCCTCGATGAAGCCGAGCTCGCGCAGCAAAACGCCGTTGCCAAGGTACCCGGCGATGCGATTCACCGAGGTCAGCCCCTGGCGAGGGGCCGGTGCCGCGGTTGCGCTAGGTGTGGGAGCCGCCACGATACCACTTCCGCTGCCCAGACGAATGACGTCGCCGGGAAAGATCCAGTGGGGATTGGTAATGACGGGATTGGCTGCCCACAGACGCGGCCAGCGCCAGGGGTCGTTGAAGTATTTCGAGCACAGCGACCACAGCGTATCGCCCTTCTGAACCACGTGCAGTTCGGGAGCCTGCCCACTTGCGGGCGCGGCCGAAATCTTGTCCTTCCCATCGACCCCATCCTGGGCGGGCGCGCCTGGCTCTGGAGCGAAGAGGCTGCCCGGCGCGCTCAGGCCATTGGCCGTGTTCTCGATTCGACGCTCGCCGGGATCCTTGGCGCCGCTGTTCAGAGTCTTGGAACCGATGATCCTCGGCGGTGGCGGCTGGCCGGCGCTGGTATCCGGATCGATGGCGCCAGGATCCGCGGCGGGTCCGCCGCGCGCCGCCTCGACCTGAGGCGGGATCCGTGTGGCGTCGTCCGACCTGGCCACGCTGGGCAGGAGCGACAGGGTGGCGATTGCGAGCACGAATGGGTGGGCTCTCACGGGGCCTCCTCGGGGATGTGCACGGCCTTGGCAGTGGGAGCAGCCTTGGCGGTCGACCCGCCCGTGGCACGCTCGGGTGTGGAGCTGTCCAGTTCGGCTAGGCGGGCGCCCGCCAGGACAGCGGCCTCATGCCGGGGATAGGATCGTTGCAGTTGAGACAGGGTCTGCTTGCCCGCTTCGGTGCTGCCCAAGGCAAGGTAACTGAAGCCGACCTTGAGCAGGGCATCGGGAACCTTGTTGCCGCTCGGGTAGCGCTCGATGACTCGACGAAACTCCCGCACCGCTTGAACGAAATCCTTGCGGTCGTAGTAGCACTCGCCAAGCCAGTATTGGGAGTTGTCGGCAAGGTCGGAAGCAGGATAGGCACGCAGGAATTCCTTGAAGCCTTGCGCGGCCTCGTCGTGCTTGCCCGCGCGCAAGGCCTCGAAGGCCTTGCGATAGGCGGTCACGGCTTGCGCGCTGTCATCCCGGGATACGCGCGGTGTCCCTTCTCGGGCAATCCGGACCATCGGCGTGCCCGTCGGCTCGCGAGGAGGCGGCGCTTCGCGGATGATGGACACCTCGGCTGAATCTCCACGCAGGCGCAGCACTGGCCGGTGCGCGGTGGGCTTGGCCGCCTCGCCCACGTATTCCACCTCGGGCTCGGAGGCGCTCTCGGTGCCAGGGGGAGCCATGTTGGTGGGTGGCATGGGCGCCGGGTGCAGGGCCACGGTCGGCAACTTAGGCATTTCTGCCTTTTCGTCGTTCACCTTGCGGCTGTCGAGTTGGTCGCTGAGGATGAAGAGGCGATTCTCGAGCTCCTCCACCTGCTTGGCGTAGACCGCGTTCTGCGCGCGCAGGGCCTCTATGGACCGGTGGAGCTGGTCGACCTCGACTTGGCTCGACTGCCGATGGGCACACGAGGCCATCAGTACAATGCTTGAAACTGCTATCGCGCGGACGGGTAGCCGCATGGTGCCTCAGAATCGATCATAGGCTCCTTCGGCAGGAAAGCGCAAAAACTGTTGTGATGGGAACCCTGGGCGGGCGAGGGCGAAGCCCGAGGGGTGGGTAGGGTGGCGGGCAGGTCCCGAGGGTTGGCTGCGCAATCAAATGCACTCGGCGAGAATCGCCCCGGCCCCGCGCGCGAGCAACGCATCCGCGAGCTTGACGCCGAGCTCAGCGGCCTGGCTTGCCTGCCCGCCAATCCTGTCGGCGATGAGCTCTGAGCCGTCCGGGCGGCCAACCAGCCCAAGCATGACGACCTGCGCGCCCTCCAGGCGGGCGTAGCCAGCGACCGGCGTTCGGCAAGTCGCGCCCAGACGCGTGAGAAAGGTGCGCTCCGCGGTCACGGCCAGGGCGGTTCCAGCGTCGTCCAAGACCTTAGCAAGGCCGCGTACCCTCTCGTCGTGGGATCGGGCCTCGATGGCGAGGGCGCCCTGCCCCACCGCCGGCAGCATGCGCTCGATAGGCAGCCGCTCGGTGATTCGCCCGGCGAATTCCAATCGGTCGAGCCCAGCGCAGGCCAAAATGGCCGCGTCGACCGCGCCATCCGCGACCTTGCGAAGCCGGGTGTCGAGGTTGCCGCGCAGAATTTCGATTTCGAAATCCGGGCGGATGGCCTTGAGCTGGCAGGCACGGCGCAAGCTGGTGGTGCCGATGCGCGCCGACTTGGGCAGACCGTCGAGTCCGCTGCCCGAGCGACTTACCACAGCGTCGCGGACATCGGCGCGCGGCGGGATCGCCACCAGGGCAAGACCCGCGGCCAATTCCCCCGGCACGTCCTTCATGCTGTGAACCGCGATGTCGATCTCGCCCGCCAAAAGCGCGGCTTCAATCTCCTTGACCCACAGCCCTTTGCCGCCGGCATTCCACAGCGGACCCGAGGACAGGCGATCGCCCTCGGTCACGATGATCTTCTCCTCGACGACCAGGTCGGGATGAGCGGCGCGCAGGGATCGGGCGACGAAGGCCGCTTGCCAGCGAGCGAGTAGGCTGCCTCGGGTGCCGATGACGATGGATTTCATTGGGCCCGATAACCGGCCGTGGACAGGGCCGCGGCCAGCGTGGCGCGGGTGCAAGCTGGATCGAGCGCCTTGGCCACGAAGCCTGCTTCGACTTCGTAGGCCGTCTCGCCGAGGATGACGGAGTTCATGTAGGCCTCGGCTCCCATGGCATTGATGGCGGCTTTGGCCTTGGCGCGGCCGAGCAGGTTGTGTCCTTCGTCCGATCCACCGGCGACATGATCGAAGTAGTAGCCGGGGACCATGCGCAGGGCCAGCCGGGAACCGCGAAACGTCAGCACCTCGCCGGATAGCTCGACCTTATCGGTCGTGACCCACGAATCGACTACATCTTGAGGAATGAAAACCTTGACGGACATTTCCGCCTGAAAAGCTGGCGCGTGTGGCGATAGGCTAGCATCGCTCTGCCATGGGCACAAACTCGGATATTCCGTGCTAAGACTTTTGCATGGCAAGCCCCAACACCTTCGACGTAACCGACGCCAACTTTCACACCGAGGTTTCCCAATCCACGCTGCCCGTGCTGGTGGACTTCTGGGCGACTTGGTGTGGTCCGTGCAAAGCCATCGCGCCGCACCTTGATGCGCTCGCCCAGGCCTACGCGGGCAAAATCCGCGTCGGCAAGTGCGACATCGACCACAATCCCGGGGTTCCCACCCAGTTCGAGATTCGTAGCGTTCCTACCTTGCTCTTGTTCAAGAACGGTCAGGTCACGGGACAACTGGTGGGCGCGGTGCCGCGCACGCGCATCGAGGACCTGATCAAGAAGGTCCTCGATTGACATGGAAACCCTGAAAGGGTTTCCATACCCGCGACTAGCTGGCTGCTCCTTCCAGGGTGTTCGCGACGTAGACGATCACGCAGGTGATGTTGTCGTCCCCCCCCCGTTCGTTGGCGATCTCGACCAGCGCTCGGCCGGCCTCGCCGTAGAACTGGCTGGCTAGGATTCGCCCGATTTCGTCGACGGAGAAGTAGTTGGAAAGTCCGTCCGAACAGATGAGGTAGCAGTCTCCTGGTTCGACGGGCATGGTGAAAAGGTCGGGAGCGACGGTTGGCTCGAACCCCACCGAGCGCGTGATGATGTTGCGAAAGCGGGACACCATGGCGTCGCCGGGAGACAGCAAGCCAGCGCGCACCTGCTCTTGAATCCACGAGTGATCCTCGGTGAGCTGGCGGGCGCGACCATCGCGCAATAGATAGGCGCGCGAATCGCCTACGTGACACAAGGTGAGGCTTTGACCGTGAAAACATAGCCCGGTGAGCGTCGTGCCCATACCGGCCAGATCGGGCGTCTCCTGCGCGCTGTCGTAGATTGCTTGCGAGGCCAGCGAGGTCGCCTCTTTGAGGGCTCCCGCCACGGCGCCGGGGTTGGCCTTGTCCGGCGTGGGCGCAAGCCGTTCGGTCATTTCCTTTTCGAGCACATCGACGGCCATGCGACTGGCCCGCTCGCCGCCAAGGTGGCCCCCCATGCCGTCGGCCACGGCATAGAGTCCGAGGACGTCGTTGCACAAGAAGCTGTCTTCGTTGTGATCGCGTTTGAGACCGACGTCGGTCGCGCTCCAGCCGCGAGGCTTCATCGCACATACGCTAGCGCGTCCGGGGATTTCGCGCTAGCGGGCCTCCTCGGCAGGTAAGGTCGGGGCAGGTTCATCGCCTGGCGCCGCGGTAGGGGGCGGTACGGCGTTTGCCGAGCTATCGGTGGGCCCGGCCGCCGGGATCGGGGCCAGGTTGCGTCGCGGCTTGGCTCGGCTTTCGATAACAAACTCGACGCGGTTCGGGCCCGGCCCGAGTCCCGCGACCTTGAGCCGCCCGGCATCGATGCCATTCTTGACCAGCGCGCTGAGCACTGCCTCGCCGCGCTCTTGCGTGACTTCCTTGCTCGCATCCTTGCCGTGCACGTCGATGCGAACCTTGGCCACCTCGACGTGGCCTTTGAGCACGCGCGCCACCAAGCCAATCAGCATATGGCTGTTGGTGGTGAGCATGGGCTTGCCCGCCGGTCCCGGGAAGAAATTGATGTGCTCCTCCATGAACACCTTGTCATCGCTTTCGCCCAGCGAAACCAGGGGCGGACCATCGGGACAACCGTCGTCGTCCTTGAAGTTGTTGAGGGTCTCGGCCTGGTTTGGGCACTTGTCTTTCACATCGGGAATGCCGTCGTGATCGTTGTCCGGATCCGGGCAACCGTCGTTGTCCTCGAACCCGTCGAAGTCCTCGGGCTCGTTCGGGCAAGCATCGTAGGTGTCGGGAATGCCGTCCCCGTCGTTGTCGTAGTCAGGACAGCCGTCGTCGTCCTGGAAGCCGTCCTTGTCCTCGGGCTCGTCGGGACACTTGTCGAGCGGATCCGGGATGCCATCGCCGTCGCTGTCCTCCGAGGTGCTGGGGCAGCCATCCGTCGGCCGCTTGCCCTTGCCGTCTTCCTTTTCGTTGGGACAAGCATCGTTGAGATCGGGGATGCCGTCGCCATCATTGTCTAGGTCGGGACAACCGTCGTCGTCCTGGAAGCCGTCCTTGTCCTCGGGCTCGTTCGGGCACTTGTCGATTGCGTCGGGAATGCCGTCGCCGTCGTTGTCGGGATCGGGGCAGCCGTCATCGTCTTGGAAGCCGTCGTGGTCCTCGGGCTCGTCGGGGCAGCGATCATACACATCGGGAATGCCGTCGTGGTCGCGGTCGCGAAAGTCGGGCGCCCAGCCAAGCCCAACGTAGGCGCGCACGACTGGACTGCCGATGCCCTGGTTGAGCCCGAAGCCGGCGCCCATGATCAGGTTGAGCATGGACGGCAGGTAGAAGCGCATGGCTGCGTCGAATTCCGCCGGGTTGGTGTCGGAGTACTTCGAGGCCACTCTTCCTGTGACCTCGGCGAGCACGCCGATTTGTTCGGTTGGCTTGATTTCGCCTGCCACGCCATAAAGCGCCGCGTTCGATTCGGGCGTGCCCAGGAACACGGACCTCTCGCGAAACAGTCCGCCCACCATGGCGACCGCACGCAGGTTCTCGCCGCGCTGGTATTCGAGCAGCGCGCGCAGTCGCCCGCTGAAGGTCTTTTCGCCAAGGAAGGCCGACTTGTCGGCGGTAGGCACGGTGGCCCCGGCGGACAAGCTGAGCAGGAACGCCCGATCGGTGCCGAACCCAACGACCTCGCCCTTGCCTTCTACGCGCAAGTCACCGAACCCGAACGCGGTGGCCTCCGTCGCGCCCGTGATCTGGCCGTAGGCATCGAAGCCATCGCCTCCCCACGACATGGCCAGGGGCAGGGCAGCGCCAATTTCAAAGCGGTTGCGGATCCCGATGGCTGCGACTAATTCCGCCATGGCCAGGTCGCGCACGGGAACGACCGTGGTCGGGCTGACCGTGGCATCGGAGCTACCCAGAGTGTACGAGAAGGGCTGGTGCTGGTAGTTCGCGACCAGCCCGAAGTGCCAGAGGCGGTGTTCGAGCACCTCGGCGCTATCGAGGGTGATGAAGCTGTGCGCGCCCACCGCAGGATGGAAGAGCTGGAGATCGAACGACCGATCCATCCTGGGCGGGACCGGCGCGGCGCCGCTGGGTTGCGCGTGGACCCCCGTCCCGATGCCCAGGAGCGAGAAGAAGACCACGAGACCGACCCATCGAACGACGCGCATGGCGATTCCGAGCGATCATAACTGCGCTTGCCGATCCTGTCTAATTGGGAACGGCTCTTCCCTACCGTTCGGCCGAAGCCTGGAATACGTGCGTGTAGGTGATGACGACATCGACAGGCTTGCCATCCGCGTCCTTCGCAGGGTTGAACTTGAATTGCCACATGGCCTTGACGGCTTCCTCGTCCATCCCGTACCCCACCTTGCCGAGCACGCGAACGGACTTGAGGTTTCCCTTGCGGTCAATCCCGATTCTCATCAGGACCTTGCCCCCAACTCCCATGCGCCGGGCGATCTCGGGATAGGTAGGTTTGACCTCCAACCTCGCCGTGGGCCACTCAGCGATGGATTCTTCGTCGACGGGTGTGAAAGCCGGCGGCGGCGGTGCCGCGGGCAAGGGCGGCGGCGGCACCTTGGCCAAGGTTCGGTCTTTGGTCATGAGGGTATTGCCAACCGGAACCGCGACCGGGCTCTCGCCAGCCACGACGGAATCCTGGGTTACCCCGAAGACGGGCTTAACTGGCTCCTCGGTGGTCGGTGTTGGTTTCACTTCCCGGTTGGGCATGGGCGGCGGCGGCCTAATGGCGGCGACGTGCTTGCGCACCACGGGCGGTGGCAACGGGTCCGGAGGCGGCGGCAGTTCGGGCGGCGGCGGCAGCGGCTCTGCGGAGGGCACGACATCCACTTCGACCGTCGATGGCCGCTCGCCGTGCAGACCGTGCTGGGGAACCAGCGTCAGCCCAAGGGCCACCAGCGCGTGCAACGCAATGGCCACCGCGGCGCCCCACAGAGTCGCATGCCGGCCAACTGATGAAGCGCTGTCTGTCACTCGAACGCTCCTTGACTGGCTGGAGCTGAGTCTACCTCGCAGGATCCGCGCCGCGTTCTGGCGAGCCGATCGGCAGCGCCGCCGACGCCGCGCTATCCACGTTGATGGCGAATTTGCGCACGCCCGCGCGTTTCACGAAATCGATGATGTGGACCACGCTGCCGTGGGACACGACCTTGTCCGCGGCGATGATGGCCTGCAAATCCGGATTCTTGGGCAGCTCGGCCGCGATCTGCTTGGCCACCTGGGCCTCGTCGGAGCGGTCGCCGTTGAGATAAAGCTGCCCATCCTTGGTCAAGGTCAACGCCAGCGTGGTGCGCGTCTGATCGGTGCCGGTCACCGCCTTGGGCAGATCGACCTTGATGGAGGGATTCACGATGTAGGTCGTGGTCACCATGAAGATGATGAGGAGCACGAGCGTGATGTCGACCAGCGGGGTGACATTGATCTCGGTGATCATGCGCCCCGAATCGTCGTCTTCGAACTGGCTTGCCGCGCCCGCCATGCGACTAGCCTCCTTTGGCCTTGTCGGACTTGTCCGATGCCTTCCCTGCCTCGTCGCGCGTGCCCGTCAGGATCATGTGCGCCAGCGCGTCCACGCGGCCCATGGTGCGGCGAATTCGGCCCTGAAAAATATTGAACGCCACCACCGCAGGTAGCGCGACCATGAGGCCGACGGCCGTCGCCACCAGGGCCTCGGCGATACCCGACATGACCACCGCGGCGCCGCCGCCCTGGTTCTTGGCCAGATCCGCGAAGGCCTTGATGATGCCGATGACGGTGCCGAACAGGCCGATGAAGGGCGCGTTGTTGCCCAGCGTGCCCAGAATGCCGAGGTGCTTTTCAAGTGCGAGGCGCTCGCGCGAACGCGCGCTGGCCATGGCCTCAACCGCGGCGGTCGTGCCGCGCGGAAGCTCGTCGAGCCCGACCAGCGCCACTCGAACCTCGGGGCAGCGTGGCGCGCCCAGGATCTCACGCGCAGCCTTGTTGTCACCCGCGGTGAGAGCCTTGTGCAGCTGCTCGCTAAGCGTCTCGAAATCTGCCAGCCGGCCCGACATGGCGATGGCACGCTCGACCATGACCGCGACGGAAAGAATGGATAGCAGCACGAGCAGCCACAGGACCCATTCCGATCCAAGAAGGGTGAACGCGAGGATGTGTTCGGTGATACGCATGAATTTCTCCGACTAACTTGCCGGCTCCGCGTCCGAAGCTAGCATAGGTTCGCCCTGACGACCCTGCTCGACGCCCAGCGCTTCGAGCACCACTGTGGCGTAACTCCCAGGTGGCAGCGAGAAGCGCAGACGCAGGTGGCCCGCCTCTAGGGTGACGGCTGGTTCGTCGAGCGTGACCTTCACGACAACCGGCCGCCGCGTCCCCGGCAGCAAACGCCCCACTTGACCGAGCTCGTCGGGGCCGATGCCGAGCTCAGCCAGCGCCCGATCCTCGAGGGCGCGTGCCGCGCTCCCCGGTTCGGGGGCGAGCACGCGACCGCCAGGCAGCGGCGCGGTGGGAACGACTTCACCCGCATCCACGCGTGCCTGATCGGTGGCGATGTCGGTGGATGAGAACTGCCCGCCCGAGACGACTTTTTCCAGGATGTCCCCGCCGAGCACGGTCAACAATCCGTCCCCTTGGGAGCGCAGATCGAGAACGCGATTGAACACCGCCGATTGCACCGCCGAGAGCAAGAGCTTGCGCCGACGATGGTCCGGTTCGCGCCGGGTACCGCGCAAGACGGACAGGCCGACCTCGACGTTGTCGCCGGCAGCACCGAAGCGCTGATGCCCGTAGCGGTTGGGAACACCCCTCACCGCCAGTTCGGAGAGCGCGTTCGCGATGGCCTTGCCTTCGTTCTCGGCGACGTCGCCAAGGCAGATTTCGAAGCGATTGCCGTGCAGGTGCCCCACACGCAACTTGTTTCTGTGCCGAGCCGTGGCCAGGATGCGCAGGCCTTCGACCGCGGCTTCCTGGGCCCGCGCGGGATCCACCCGGGCAAGCTGAGCCACTGTCGGGTGGTGGCTTGGCGATCCTTCATCCCCGCGTAGCCCACGTCGCGATTCTCTACCCCGAGAATGCGCGCCAGTCGGTTGACGGCATCCAGCGTCGTGAGATTGCGTTTCTCGATCCACACGTAGGTATGATCGCCCTCGCCCGAGGGCAGATAGGCGGGAATTTCCTCGACGAAGAAGGTTTCTGGACTGGAAACGAATCTGGCCATAGACCCCTTCAGTGTCTCACGTCCAGCCACCGCTAGGCGAGAGGGGAAGGGAAAACACAGAAGACACGGAGGACCCAGAGAAATTCGGATCCAAGATCCGGAATACCCTTGGTTCTCAGTGTCCTCTGTGTCTTCTTCCCACTACCCGTTCGCTGACTTGTCGACGGGACTGTCACCAAAACGTCGCTTGATAAAATCCAGGAACAGCTCGGCCCGCTTCTTCTGCAGGTCGTCGCCGAACTCGCTCACCACGCGCTCGAACAGCTGCTTGGCGCGCGCGGGATTACCCAGTTCGAGGTTCGTTTCACCGAGCGCGATCATGAGCTCGCCCTCCTGGCCCGAATCCGGATAGCGGTGCAAGGCGCCTTCGATGCGCAGGATGGCCGCCTTAGGATGGCCGCGCTCAAGATAGAAGCGAGCCACGTACACCTCGTGCTCGATGAGCCGTCGCAGAACCTGGCGCCGATAGACGTTGGCCTGTTTGAGGTAGGGTGAATTGGGGAACTTGTCGCGCGCACTGTCGATCTCGCGGAGGGCGTCGCGCACGGAGGATTGATCCTTTTCATAGGCGGGCGGCAGGATGAACCAGTCCTCCGGCATTTCCTTGACGTAGCACTCGGCGATGCGAAAGGCGGCGTAGCCGTCCTCGACCTTTTCGTGTGTGGGATGAAGCCGCGCGAAGCTCTTGTAGGAATCGATCGCCTCCTGATAATTGCCGCGCGCAAATTCCGTGTCGGCCAGCGCCAGCTCGGCCAGGCCGGCGTACTTCGAGAAAGGGAACTTCTGCTTCACGTAGGTGAAGTAGTGGGCTGCCTCGAGGTAGTTTTCCTTCTTCAGCTCCTCCAGACCGCGATCGTAGTTCTGTTTCGCAGTCAGCGAATAGGTGACTTGCTTACTGTCCTCGCTGGAAGCACATGCGGCTGCGCCTACGGCAAGAGCCATCGCAAGAGCGATCGCAAGAGGGATGGATTGACGGAAGAGAATCTTGTGAGTTGTCTGAAGCACGGGCGTAGTATCCTACGTTCGCGATGGCAGCTCGTCTATGGTATCTCCCGTTTGCGCTCGCGCTTCTTGTGTCGGCGTGCGCAACCGGGACAACAGAATCTCGCCGCATTCGTGAGGAAGGTGCACATCCGCGCGGGCCAGTCCCGGTCCTGGCCGGGAAACACTGTGCAGGCGCAACCTGCCGCTGCCGCGCGTCCCGCGACGATGCCGGGGATCCTCCACCTGCACCAGGTCACAAGCGCATCGAGATCCGCATGTCCGCGGCGAATGGACGGGTGGCGCTGGATTCGCCTTCGGCCGGCCATTTCGAGCAAACCGGTCCGGAGGAAGCCTGTTTCTACGTCGATCTGCAGGTGAGCCTGATTCACGACTTCCACATGGACAGCGAGGAGGCGGAAAGCGGAAGGGGAGTCACGCCCCATGTCCACATCAGCGAATACGGCCCTGCCGGGCACTACTGGTACGACATCGTGGACATCGCCTGCGGAGCCGGTGCGCGTGGCTGCGACCTCGCCTTGGCGCGCGACTGGGGTCAGGGCTGGCTTGCCCAGCGTAAGCGCGGGCGCCTCGATGCCTGTGGCTCGATCGTGGTCACCGGGCTCAAGTGGACGACCTCGGGCGGCCAGGCCGCAGAGAACGGCGGCCTGCTACGGGATTTCGAGTCGACCTTTTCCCTGGAAGTGAAGAAGTTCGCGACCGAGTTCCCACCGGGCGCGGCAGAATGCCGGATAGGGCACTAGGGATCTCATGAACCTGCATTTGATAGGCATCGCCGGCACAGGAATGGGATCCCTTGCTGGACTTCTGCGCGCGGCCGGCCACGAGGTCCGCGGATCGGACGAGCACGTGTACCCACCCATGTCGACCCAGCTCGCCGAGCTCGGCATCCCGGTCATGTCCGGTTTTTCCGCCGAGAACCTTGCCTGGGATCCGGACCGCGTGGTGGTCGGCAACGTCTGTCGCCGTGACCACGTCGAAGTGCTGGCGGCGCAAGCGCGCAACATCCCTCTGGTGTCCTTTCCGGCCTTGCTTTCCGAGCTTTTCCTCGCGGACAGCAATTCCATCGTCGTGGCCGGCACGCACGGCAAGACCACGACCTCGTCGCTCATGTCCTTCGTTCTCTCCGAGGCTGGGCGCGATCCCTCGTTTCTCGTGGGCGGCGTGCCCATCAACTTTTGGCGCTCCTGGCGGCTCGGCCACGGGGCCGACTTCGTGGTCGAAGGCGACGAGTACGACACCGCATTTTTCGACAAGAAATCAAAATTCCTTCACTACCGCCCGAAACTCGTGATTCTGACCTCGGTCGAGTTCGATCACGCGGATATCTTCGCGGACGAGGCGGCGGTGAAACGAGCCTTCCGGGAATTCGTCGCGCTCATTCCGCCCGACGGCGACCTTGTGGTTTGTGCGGCTTCCCCCGGCGCCGTGGATGTGGCCAGGTCCGCGCGTTGCAAAGTTACGACCTACGGCCGGCCGGACACGGATGCGCAGTGGACCTTCGAGGTGACAGGCCGCAAGCTCGGCGGGCGTTCGATCCTGCGCCTGGCATTCGAAGGCAAAGGCATGATCACCCTCGATACGGGCATGGCCGGCATCTTCAACATGGAGAACCTCGCTGGCGTGATTGCCGCGGCCCACTGCCTGGGCATCGAGATGCCGAAGATTGCCCGCGCCTCGCGGCGTTTCCTTGGTGTGAAGCGGCGGCAAGAGGTCTGCGGAATCGCCTCTGGCGTGACCGTGGTGGACGATTTCGCCCACCATCCAACGGCGATTCGCGAAACCTTGGGGGCGCTCAAGGGTCGCCACGGTCCGGGCAAGCTCATCGTCGCCTTCGAGCCACGCTCCGCCACCAGTCGACGCTCGGTCTTCCAGGAGGACTTCGCCCAAGCCTTGGCCATGGCCGACGAAGTCGTGCTCGCGCCCCTCTATGCGCCAGAAAAAGTGCCCGAAGGTGAGCGCCTGGATGTGGAAAAGCTGGCTTCCGATCTGCGCGGCCAGGAAATCCCAGCGCGCGTGATCGCGGGCGCCGAAGCCACCGCGGAGCACCTGGCGCGGCGGTCTGCCCCTGGCGACACCGTCGCCATCATGAGCTCGGGCGACTTCGGTGGTTTGCATGACCTGCTGCTGGCCCGTCTCGGCGATCCCGTGCGACCGGCGCGACCTTCCGACAAGGTGCAGATCGGACAACTTCTCGACCGCGCAGGCATCACCCATGCCGCTCTCGATAAGGTGTGGAGCGAGTTCCTCGTGATGCCTTCCCCGGAGGGTGGCGAGATCGCCGCCTGTGTCGCGATCGAACATGT
>CAVRSU010000024.1:0-57500 GCA_963723955.1 uncultured delta proteobacterium | reverse complement strand
CCGAAGGCCTTCATCACTCACGCGGCGTGGCTGGGTCAGGCTTCCGCCCATTGCCCAATATTCCCCACTGCTGCCTCCCGTAGGAGTCTGGGCCGTGTCGCAGTCCCAGTGTGGCTGATCATCCTCTCAGACCAGCTACCCGTCTTAGCCTTGGTGAGCCGTTACCTCACCAACTAGCTGATGGGCCGCGGACTCATCTTCCGGTGACAGCTTCCAAGGATTGGCCATCTTTCTCGACAAGGGCCGGAGCCCTCGCCGACGTACGCGGTATTAGCAGTCCTTTCGAACTGTTGTCCCCCGCCGGAAGGTAGATTGTCCACGTGTTACGCACCCGTCCGCCACTGTACTAGAAGGATTGCTCCCTCATTCTCGTTCGACTTGCATGTGTTAAGCCCGCCGCTAACGTTCGCTCTGAGCCAGGATCAAACTCTCCAATTAAATTCTCACATAGAGCCGAGGCCCTACGCTTTTTTCGATTTGATCCATCCAGGGGTGTTTCCCCTGGGCATTTACTAACAACTCAAGGATACGGTGCCGAGTCTTCCGCCCTCCGAAGAAGGCTTCCGAACTCGTCATTCTTCTCAATTTGCTATTCAGCTTTCAGAGACCGACTCTCCCTGCCCCGGGTCATCCGCCTTCGCGTTTTTCCCGGCAGCGGGGAGTGGGATAATAGGCATCTGCGACGGTTTGTCAACAAACAAAAACGCCACCGACACTCTTTTCTGTGCTGCCGGCTACGAAGCCTTCGAGAGCAGGTCTGCGGCCTCCTTGGCGTGATAAGTCACGATCAAATCGGCGCCCGCCCTACGCACAGAAGTTAAAGTCTCCATCATGGCACGGTCGTAGTCAAGGAAACCTTTTTCGGCCGCGGCTTTCAGCATCAGGTACTCGCCGGAAACGTTGTAGGCAGCGACGGGAACATCGAATTCCCGCCGGATTTCAGCCACGACGTCGAGGTAGGGCAAGGCGGGCTTGACCATCACCATGTCCGCACCTTCCTCCACGTCCAGCTCGACCTCGCGAATCGCTTCGCGCAGGTTCGCCGGGTCCATCTGGTAGCTGCGTCCGATCCCCGAAGGCGGGCGCTGAATCGGCGGCCACGCGAAACGGCCCGTAGTAGGCGGAAGCATATTTTACCGCGTAGGACAGCAAAACCACGCTGTCATGACCGGCTTCGTCGAGCGCGTCGCGCAGAAAGCCGATGGTTCCGTCCATCATGCCCGAAGGCGCCACGATATCGGCCCCGGCGCCAGCCTGGGCAAGCGCCGCTCGGGCCAGATTTTCCAGCGTGGCGTCGTTGTCCACGTTGCCGCTCTTCTTGTCGAGCAGGATTCCGCAGTGGCCGTGCGTGGTGTACTCGCACAGGCAGCAGTCCGCGGCGACCATGAGATCGGGCGTGGCCTTCTTGAGCGCCCGGATCGCGCGCTGAACGATGCCTTCCGCGTGCCACGCCTCGCTACCCACCTCATCCTTTTTTTCGGGCAAGCCGAACAGCATCACGGAAGGGATGCCTAGCTTGGCGATGCTTTCTGCCTCGCGCTCAAGCTCGTCGACCGACAGATGGTATTGGCCGGGTAGGGATGGAATCTCCTTGCGCACGCCCTTGCCTGGGCAAATGAAGAGTGGATACATCAGGTTGCCCGCCGACAGCGTGGTCTCGCGGACCATGCGGCGCAGGGCTTCGGTGCGGCGGAGACGACGGGGACGATTCTCGGGAAACGACATCAGATTCCTCCTTGATTGGGGCGTGGTCGAGAAATGGCGAGAATGAGAGCATCCACGCCTGGGGCGTCGGCCACGACCACACGCAGCCCATTTGTCTCGGCCTCCTTGGCCGTGGTGGGGCCGATGACAGCGATGGTCTTTCCAGCCAGGTGCGAAGTTCCAAGACTCTTCACGTAGGCGCGAAGGGCCGAGGGGCTGGCGAAAACCGCTACGTCGAATTCAGGTGGTGTGGGCAGATCGGGTTTCGGTTCGGTTCGATAAACAGTCACAACGTCCACCGTGCAACCACCGGCGCGTAGGCTCCGCGCGAGCAAGGTGCGTCCGCCGGCAGCCAACGGAAGCAGCAAATGCGTGCCCGCCGCCAATAGGCACAGATCTTCGACAAGCCCTTCCTGCCGACTGTCCGCCGCCACGAGCGTGACCCTACCGCCCAGGCGCTCGATGGACTGCGCGGTGCTTTTCCCGACCGCCGCGATCTTGGCGCGCAAATCGGAGGCAAATTGTCCGGTTGACAAGCGGCTGGCAAAGAATCGCACGGCGGTCTGACTGGTGAAGACCATCCAGTCGTAGGTATCCAGCTTGGTGGCGGCTTCATCCACCGGCTGCCAAGACGTAGGCGGCAGGATGGCCACGGTCGGATAGGCGATGGGCACCGCACCTGCCTGGACCAAGGCGGCCGCCCACTCCGCCGCGCCTTCGCCCTCCGGGCGAGTAAGCAAGATACGAAGGCCAGCCAGGGATCCGCGCGACATGGGGGACGGGATCATAGCAGGCCGTCGAGATAGGAACCCTGCACAGAAAGGTTGGCTTCGCACTCGGCAGCTGCGGCCCCCTACTCCACCAGCTCCGCGTTCCAGTACGACGCGTTGGGCAGGTCGAGAAAGGGCAGCCATTCGCGGTAGCGAATGCGATCCGAGCCAGCCCGGAAGGTCGGCGTCCAGCGCGGCCGGGTCGGTATCTTGAGCAGCCGAAGGTGGGCCTGTTCGAGCGTGCGGGCACCCTTCGCGATGTTGCAGTCCACACAGCAGCAGACCACGTTGTCCCAGGTCGTCCGCCCGCCGCGCGAGCGTGGAATCACGTGATCCAGATTCAGCTCTGCGCGCGGCAGTTGGCGGCCGCAGTACTGGCAGGTGTTGTTATCGCGCGTGTAGATGTTGTGACGGGAAAAGCGCACCTTCGCGCGCGGGATGCGGTCGTAGATCTGCAGCAGGATCACGCGCGGCACGCGGATGGCACGATTCACGGTGTGGACGACGTCGTCGCCCATTTCGGCCGAAAGTCCGGCCCAGCTGTCGAAATCGAAGGTGCGAAACTGGCGATCCACGGCCTGCGCGGAGCCCGCATAAAGGAGCGCAAACGCTCGCTTCACATTGGTAACGTGAATGGGCTGAAAATGGCGGTTCAGCACCAGGACCGCTCCGTCGATCATGGAGCTTCACCTCGACAAAACGCGGTCGGTGGTTCGCTTCGCGTCTCGCGGCATTCGGACCGCACAATTTCCTTACGCGACCCTTGGCCGCGACGTGAGGAAAGCCGCCGAAGCGGCCTATGACGGTCGGCCGCGCCCATGATTCGGGCAGTATGCTAACAGACGGAGGCATTGTGGGCAAAGGCGCTACAATGGGTGGGCCTTGAACACTCAGACGCTATCGGCCTTGGTCGCCGCCATCGTCGGACTTGCCGTCGGTGGGGCGGTGCTCCTGCGCGACCCCCGGCGCAGCGTGCATGCCCTGTTCGCCGACCTTCGCGTTCAACGTGGCGGTGCAGCGGCTGCTGATGTTCCTCGCCTCGTCGCAGGATTCGAATTCGCTTCTGCGCTGGGGCGCCATGCTGGCCGCGGTTTCGCTGCCTGCCACCGCGCAGCGGTTCTTCCGCGCCTTCCTTGGCGACGAGGCCGGCCCGCCGCCCATGTCGCTCATCACCCTGGTGGGCGCGGCCCTGCTCTACCTGGCCCTGCTCTCCAGCCTCTTCCTGGCCACGCCGGTTCACACCTCCAAATGGTTCCTGCTCGGCCTCCTCTCCTACGTTTTCTTGGGTCTCTACCTCTCGGTCTACTACCTCTACCGGCGCTACCGGCGCACGCCGTCGCGGGTGGAAAAGATCCGCTTGCTCTATCTGCTGGTTGGCGGCCTGGCCACCGTAACCGCCGCGATCCTCGACCTGGTTCCCTGGGCACCCTCGGTGGGGAACATCTTCATCACCATCTACCTATTTTTCCTATCGCAGACGCTCGTTCGCTACCGCCTGCTCGACCTCAACGAGCTCCTCGGGCGCATGGTGGTGTTGGCAGCGCTGGCCAGCATTTCCACCATCATCTACGGCCTGCTGCTCATCAAGCTGGTCGATCTGAACGAAATCGGTCTGCTCTTCCTCAACGCACTGATTGCCTCCACCGCCATCATCATCGTGTTCGAGCCGCTGCGCTCGTTGCTCGAACGCGTGGTGAATCGCTGGATGTTCCAGGAAAAATACGAGCTCTTCCGCCGCATCGAAAGCCTGCGCGCCGACCTGATGAACGTCATCGACGTGCGCGATCTGGTGCCGCGCGTGCTGTCCGCTCTCGAAGACTCGCGCCGCGTGACCCATGCCTCGATGTACATCGTCGACCCCGATGGCTCGGCCTACGATCTCATCGGGCACGTGGGGCCGCGGCCGGAAGGGCGCATCGACGCTGTGGCCCATCGCGGATTCCTAGAACGCCTGCGCCGGGCGGGCGTGGTCTCCGTCGAAGGCCTTGAGCGCGAGCTTCTGGCCTTGCGCAACAAGCAGGGCGAGGAGCGCGAAGCCTTGCTGCTCGCGGTGCGCGTGCTGGAACAGCTCAACGGCTCGGTGGTGCTGGCGATCCTCGGTGAAGAGCAGCTGCTCGGCATGCTGGTTTTGCGCGACGAGCGCCTGCGCGAAGCCTATTCCTCGGAGGAGATCGAGCTCTTTCGCGGCGTGGCCGCTTCCATCGGAGTGACCTTGCAGAACTCGCAAATCTACGAGCGCATGAAAGAACGCGATCGTCTGGCCGCTCTCGGCCAGATGGCGGCGGGCCTGGCGCACGAGATCCGCAATCCGCTCGGCTCGATCAAGGGCGCGGCCCAATTCCTGCAGCCAGTGGAGGGCCAGAAGCCCGACGCCAGCACGCGCGAGTTTCTGGACATCATCGTCGAGGAAGTCGACCGCCTGAACAAGATCGTCTCGCAGTTCCTCGACTACGCGCGGCCGTACCGCGGCGATCAGAGCCCACTCGATCTCAACGACGTGGTTCGCAAGACCATCAACTTGATCGAAAAAGAGCGTACGGGTTCCCGGGTGGAAATCGTGATGAATTTGCTCGAAGGGCTTCCGCCCGTGCGCGCCGATGCGCAACAGCTTCGCCAAGTGTTCCTGAACCTGACCATCAACGCCTTCGATGCCATGGTGCAAGGTGGGCAATTGCAGGTGTCCACCAGCTTGCGCCGGTCGACTCGTAGGGGCGCATCCGCAGCGTTTCTTGAAATCCGCTTCCGCGACGACGGCATCGGCATCCCACCTGCGGATCTGCGCAACCTGTTCATTCCGTTCTTTACCACCAAGGAAAAGGGCACCGGCCTTGGCCTGCCCATCAGTCAGCGCATCATCGAGAACCACGGCGGCACCATCGAGGTACGCTCGCAGCCGGGTTCTGGATCCACGTTCACCGTGCTCTTGCCGGTCGAGGCCGACGCGTACGCGTCCTACGCCGAGAACAAGAAAGTGACCGCCTCGCGCAAGGTCACGCCGGCGTCCACACCCGCGGCAACAACCGCGATCCCCAAGTAGAGATCTAGGCCGTACCCATCACGAGGTTGTCGCGCGTGACGA
Source organism: uncultured delta proteobacterium (assembly GCA_963723955.1). Classification (GTDB taxonomy): domain Bacteria; phylum Myxococcota_A; class Polyangia; order Fen-1088; family Fen-1088; genus Fen-1118. The sequence continues at coordinate 51,947 of CAVRSU010000024.1, read as the reverse complement.
GGGCGTCGTAGCCGCGATAGCCGAGGATGGTGTCGATCTCGTCGCTCTGTCGGCCGGCCAGCTTGCGGCAGGCGTCGGCGTCGTAGTTCGCCATGCCGCGGCCCCGCACGCGACCGCTGCCGTCGCGGATCTCGACCACGTCGCCCTTGTCGAAGCTTCCCTCGACGGTGATGACGCCGACGGGAAGCAGCGAGGCCTTGCCTTTTTCAAGCGCCCGCAGCGCGCCCTCGTTGAGCACCAAGGCACCGAATTTTCGACTGGCCACGGCGATGTAGCGCAAGCGTGCGCGGCGGCGATCCGAGGTCGGAATCAGGGTGCCCACGTCTTCGCCGGCCAGGATCTTGGCCAGCACCGACGGTTGACCGCCATTCGCGATCACGACCGAGGTGCCCTCGGATGTGGCCAGCCTCGCCGCCTCCAGCTTGCTGAGCATGCCGCCCGTGCCGCCACTCGACGACCCGCTGGCGCGGCAAAGGGCGCTCTCGTCCACCTCGGTCAGCAAGCGCGATCCGTTCAGCGCTTGGATCGGTTTTGGGATTGGCCGTAAACAGGCCATCCACGTTGGTAAGCAGAACGAGCAGGTCGGCGTCGAGAGTCACGGCCACGCGGGCCGCCAAGCCGTCGTTGTCGCCGAAGATTTTCTTCACCGGTTCACCGCCCGCGAGGCGCTGGTACTCGACCAGCTCGCGGATGCTGACGCTGTCGTTTTCGTTGAGCACCGGCACGGCGCCCAGCTCCAGCAGACGCATGAGGGTGGTGCGCACGCAGAGGGCGCGATCCCGGTCGCCGAGATCTTCCTGGGTGAGAAGCACCTGCGCCGCGATCACGCCTCGCTTGGCGAACGCGTCGGCGTAGGCAGCCATGAGGTGCCCCTGGCCCACGGCCGCGCAGGCCTGGCGCAGCCCGAGCGAGCGCGGCCTCTGGCTCAAGCCGAGCAAGCGCATGCCCATGCCCACGGCACCGGAGGTGACCAGCACGACGTCGCGGCCGGCCTTGCGCTCGCTGGCCAGTCCCTCGACGAGCGCCGTCACGCGCCCCAGGGCCAGCTCGGAGCCTTCGTTGGTAACGACTTGCGTGCCGACCTTGACCACCAAGCGGTGCGCCTCGCGAAGCGTCGCGCGGGGTGCGCGGGAATCGATTTCTTGGCTCATGCGAGAGCGACTTTACCTTGACCGCGCTTCGTGTGGTAATGCACGTGTGACTCTCCTCGAAAACGGCAAGACCTTGGGTATCATCGGCTGCGGCACCATGGGTGAAGCCATCGTGCGCGGCATTCTTGTTTCGGGCAATCTCGCGCCCGCGCAGGTCTTCGCCTGCGACGCGCGCGCCGAGGTGGCGCGCGACCTGGCGGCCAAGCACGGGATCCGCACGGGAACCGACAACCTGGCAGTGGCTGCGGCCTGCGACGTCGCGCTGGTGTGCGTGAAGCCCTATCAAATGGGCGCCGTCCTCGATAGCGATGCCATGCGCTCGGCCCTAGCCGGTAAGCTGGTGATCAGCATTGCCGCCGGCGTCCGCCTGGAAAAGCTGTGCGGCTTTCTGCCTGGAAGCGCCGTAATTCGCGCCATGCCCAACGTGTCCGCGATCATCGGCGAGGGCATGGCCGGGCTCGCGCGCAGCAAGGGCACGAGCGCGCAGCAAATGGCCCTCGCGCTGGCGCTCTTCGCGTCGGTTGGAAAGGCCCAGGAGTTCGACGAGGCGCATATGGACATCGTGACCGCCGTGGCGGGCAGCGGACCGGCCTTCGTGTTCGTGATGATCGACGCCCTGGCCGACGGGGCTGTACGGCTAGGCTTGCGCCGAGATGCCGCTGTTGCCATGGCGGCCCAGATGGTCCAGGGCGCGGCGCGCATGGTCGTGCAGACCGGCACCCATCCGGCCGTGCTCAAGGATCAGGTCACGACGCCTGGCGGCTGCACCATCGCCGGCCTCGGCGTGATGGAGGACGGCAAGATCCGCTCGGTCCTGGCGCGCACCATTGAGGAAACCGCGCGCGTAGCGAGCAAGCTGGGGTAGTAGTCTCTCACTGCTGGCGCTCTCAAACACAAGAGGCGCAGGTGTGTTTTCCCTCGGGTATACGGGGGCAGGTTGATGTAATCTCTGTCATCAGATACTCCGCGTCGCGTTGGAGCGATTCGAAAATGGCGCCAGAAACGACTGCAGACCGGGCCAACTGCGGGCACATGACTGGTCAAAAGGAAAGGACGGTAGAACATGTATCGGAACACCGGACGACTGTTGTCAGTCGCAGCGATTGTTTTCGCGGCAATGCCACTCCTTACCCAAAGTAGAGCGGCGAATGCCGCCGATGTTACTGTAGATTTGACGGCTGCAAAACAGACGATTCGAGGATTTGGTGCATCCAGTGCGTGGTGTGGAACTGTTAGCACTTCTGTGATGAATTCTCTCTTCAAGGATCTGGGATACACTATTCTCAGAGTGCGTATTGAAGAAGGCATAGGCGACGCTTGGTCGAGCGGTGACTACAGCGCTTGGGCGCCGGAGCTTGCCAATGCCAAGAACGCGATTGCGGGCGGCGCTATCGTTTTTGCATCTCCATGGAACCCGCCGGCTTCCATGAAGAGCGGTGGCAAGCTGATAACCTCCAAATACGGCGACTATGCAAATTACCTGAAGGCCTATGCCAAGTACTTCGCTGATAATGGAGCGCCATTGTATGCAATCTCCATTCAAAACGAGCCAGACTATGCCGCCACCTGGACTGCTTGGACTGCGACGGATTTGCTCAACTTTCTTACAGCACAAGGGGCTACGCTGTCGAGCGCTATCAAAATCATCATGCCCGAATCTTTTCAGTTCATCCACGCAATGTCCGATCCATCATTGAACGATACGACCGTTGCCTCGTATATATCGATCATCGGGGGCCATCTCTATGGTGGCAAAATCCAGACTTACCCTTTGGCACAAGATCAAGGAAAAGAGCTGTGGGAGACGGAACACTACTTTGACGATGATACAATGCCGAACATCATGAAGATGGGTCAGGAAATCCATGATTGCATGGTAACTGCGTCCATGAATGCTTAGGGTGCAGATCTTGAATTGACCGAGAAATACAGGGGAATTGGACGGTCGACCGCGTGGCCGGTGACAAAGTATCCGGCAGCGTAATTTGTTGAAAGGGCAGAGCCTGCCGGGGTACTTCGAGATTGTCGAAACCGAAATCCTCGGAGGATGCCCCATGACAGATTCCCAGATTCCCGCACTTGTTGGCAAGCAGACAACGGCCCTCGATGAACTGCGCGCGTTCATGCGTGAACGCCAGGCCGCCCGCACCGGCGACAAGGACTTCGAGACCTTCGAGCGTGAGGCGCGCCGTCGTTTCGCCGCGGCCGAGGCGGAATTCGTAGCCGAGGAATTGGCCCGACTCGACACCGACGCACCCGCAGTCGAAGTGGACGGCGTTCCACACCGACGCGTCCTTCGCTGTTCGCAGACATACATGACGGCCGCCGGGCCTGCCAGCATCGAACGGACGCTGTACTCGACCCGACAGGACGGCGAACGCGCGGTGTGCCCGATGGAGTTGCGTGCCGGTGTTGTCGCCGGTTACTTCACGCCGCTCGCAGCCCAGAATGCGGCGTGGATGGTTGCACACCTCACACCCGGCGAGAGTGAGGAGCTGCTCGTCCGCATGGGCGGCATGTGTCCATCGAAGTCCAGCTTGGACCGGATGGCCAAGGCACTGTCGGCGCGCTGGGAAGCCGAGCGCATCGACTTCGAGAAGCGCCTACGCGACCAAGAGAGCGTGCCCGCGGTTGCCGTGGTCGTCGCCGTCTCCCTCGACGGCGTGTTGATTCCCATGAAGGACGGCCAGCGCGAAAAGAAATGCGCCGCCACCCGCGCCCGGGGCAAACTGGCCAAGGGACCCACCGGCTACAACGAGGCAAGCTGTGGAACGCTGATGTTCTATGACGGAGCTGGCGAGCTGCTGCTAACCAGGCGAATCGCTCGCATGCCAGAAGCCGGCAAGCCCACGCTCAAGGCCAGCCTCACGGCGGAGCTGATGACCATTCTCGCGCGCCGTCCCGACCTTCGCGTCGTCACCATCGCAGACGGAGCCAAAGACAATTGGGCCTTCCTGGGCACCTTGCCGGATGGCTACGCGGGCTATCAGATCGTGGATTTCTTCCATGCCGCCGAGCACCTCGCCGACGCGATGGTCGCCGTGCATGGCGAAGGCACCGTCCGCTTCACACTGGAATTCGAGAAGCATCGCCACATCTTGCGCCACGACACCGATGGCGTGGAGAAAGTCATTCGCCACTTGCGCTACCTGGCCAAGCATCACCGGCGAAATCGCAAGGTGATTTCCGCGCTCGGGTATTTTCGCCACCATCGCCATCGTATGCGCTACGCCAGCTTCGCTCGCCGACATCTCCCCATCGGCTCGGGCATCGTCGAGGCCGCGTGCAAGACGCTGGTCTCACAGAGACTCAAGCGCTCTGGCATGCGCTGGCGCCACGACGGTGGTCAAGCCATTCTCACCTTGCGCGCCTTGGAGCAAAGCGACCGTTTCGATCGTGCCTGGCGCATGCTCGCTGCAACCTACGTCCAGATCGTATCTCTACCCGACAACATCGTCGACATCGCCTCACGCCGCCACCGCTGATGAGCCGTCAGAATGAGAGCTACACCGAATGCTTATACCTATTGGTGGATAACCTATGGCAATGGTTTGGCCACCTCTAGTGGTACGATTTTCAAGAGGGCGTATGTGTTGGGTCAGTTCGCAAAATACATTCGACCGGGATATTCCCGCGTCGACGCCACCGCCAATCCGGTGACGAATGTCAGTGTGAGCGCCTACAAAGGCGACGGCAAAGTCGTTATTGTCGCCGTCAACACCGGTACCGCTTCTGTGAACCAGAACTTCGTGATGGGTAGTGGAACCGGATCCTCAATGTCCTCGTGGCAAACCACCGCAAGCAGCAATATGGCGGCCGGCCAGACTTACCAGGTATCAGGCGGCTCCTTCACTGCAGCCTTGCCCGGTCAGAGTATTACGACCTTTGTCGGCACCCTCAGTGGGGTTGTGGCTTCCGACGGTGGCGCCGCAGACGTGGTCAGTGGCACGGGTGGCAGGGACGCCGCGGGAACTAGCGCAGGAGGCAGCACGGGGGCTGGCGGCGGGACTGGTGGAGTCTCTGGCAACGGGGGAGCAAGCGCCAGCGAAACGGGCGGCAGCCTCAACTCAGGGGGCCGCGTGGGTTCGGGTGGCCGCCTGGGTTCGGGTGGCGCTGCTGGCGAATCCGGAGGGACCACCACAGCGAATGCGGGTGGTGCGGCTACCGGCGGCAGCAGCGCGGGTGGGGCCGTGGGCGGCAGCGGCAGCGGCGGCAGCGCCACGGGCGGGACCACGACGGCTGGGGGCAAATCGAGTGGCTGTAGCTGTGCCCTTGCCGGCAGAAACGTGGGGGCAGACGCGCGCAGCCTCGCTGGTGGCATCGGGGCCCTCCTTGCGCTTTGTGGGCTAGCTTTCGCACGAAGACGGATTAGCGCGCGATAGCACGCGCGTGCTTGCCCATGGGGGACGGATACGTTGGATACCGAACCCTACCGCCCCCCAGAGCCATCTAAACGAATGATGACGCTTCGACCTATCGAACAAATCATTCGCCCTCAGGCCACGGTTGAAGGCGCGGGCGTGCACCTCATCCGCAGCATCGGCACGCGGCAACTGACCAACCTCGATCCGTTCCTACTGCTCGACCACTTCGAGTCGGCGGCGCCGTCGGACTACCGCGCGGGCTTTCCCTTCCATCCTCATCGCGGCATTGAAACCGTGACTATTCTTCGCACCGGACAAGTCCGGCACGGCGATTCGCTGGGGCACAAGGGCACGATCGAAGGCGGCGACATTCAATGGATGACCTCGGGCAGTGGCATCCTGCACGAGGAAATGCCGGTGGTGCGGCCCGAAGGCATCTCGGGCCTACAACTGTGGCTCAACTTGCCGGCCCGGGAAAAGATGACCCGGCCAAGATATCGCGATCTGCGTGCCGACAAGTTGGAAGAACGAGTCACCGACGATGGAGCCAAAATCCGAGTCATCGCGGGCGAGGCAGATAGCGGACGCAGCAAGGGCCCGGTGGAAGGGCTTTCGGTGGCGCCGAAATTCATCGATGTGAATTTGCCCGCGGGCGCGGTTTTTCGCGAGGACGTGCCGGCGGGTCACACGGCGTTCGCCTATCTCGATCGCGGCAAGGTGGAATTCGGTACCGGCGATGACCTGCAGTCCGTCGAGGGACCGGCCTTGGTGGTTTTCGGCGAGGGCGACTTCATTCGCGCCCGTGGCGGCTCGAAGGGCGGACGATTCCTGCTCGCCGCGGCCCGTCCCCTTGGCGAACCCATTGCGCGCTACGGCCCCTTCGTCATGAACACGCGCGAGGAAATCGAACAGACGCTGGACGAGCTGCGCAGCGGAAAATTCATTCGCGAGGAAGCTACCGACGCGTGAAGCGGATGGGCCAAGTTTGCGGCCCTACTGCGCGGCGATGCGCTGTCGTGCTCGCGCTGACGCTGCTCGCGTGCAAGCCTGGGGTCTCTGCCAGCGCCGCGCAGGCGCGCGACGAGCTAGGCCTTCTCGCTGAGACCTTCGCCAAGCTGTAGTGGTCATCCTTTTCTGTTTCCGCCTGCGACTGTGTCTGTCTCTGGCGGAAGGAGAGACCACCATGACACGTTTCGTTGCTTACACCTCTGTTGCCTCTGCCCTGGCCTTTGGCCTTTTCGCCTGCCATCCCAAGGATGAGCCGGGCTCCGAGTTCGCCACAGGGGTGCCTCGCGCCAGTACAGTAGCTATGGCCGTGCCGGGGTCGGAGACCAAGGCCTTGACGGTCGAGGGAAGCAACTACGCCCTCATGGGGCAGATCGCTGACTGGTATATCACCACCCGCGCCGTCACCGTGACGGTGAACGCCGGCGCCCTAGCGGTAGGCGCGTTGGTCAAGTTGGTGACCGACTACCCAGCGACGAGCGCCACCCTGGATTCGGCGGTATGGGGTCCATGGCAAGGTCCGCTCGATCCCGTCGAATGGAAGGTCACGATCACGCGTATCGCGCCCCATCAGTACCAGTACAAGTTCGAAGGCCGCGACAAGCACGACCAGAGCGCGGCGTATGTGACCGTGCTATCGGGCACGCATGCGCCCGGGCTCGACGCTCAAGGGAACGAAATGGAGGGCTTTGGCACGGGAACCTTCACCCTGGACTGGGACGCACGCGCCACCCTGCCTCAGCCCGACGACAATGTGGGCACGGCGAACTACACCTATGATCACATGGGCCCCGCCGCGGTTGTCCAAATCGCGGCCAAGTTCCGGCAGGTCAAGGACGACAACCAACCTGGCAAGCGGGTCGATGTAGACTATGCCTTCGTCCAGAATCCTGGAGCGGATGGCAGCATGGACTTCCTTTACAACGTACCCGCGAACGCGACCACCGCGGGCGGCCTTGGCAAGGTTCGCAGCCGCTGGTTGTGGAGCGGCGCCGGGCGCTCCGACGTCGTCGTCACCACCACGGACAGCACGCTGACCTACACCCTGAGCGAGTGCTGGGACACGAGTTACCTCAGCGTTTACAAGTCCGTTCCGCTGTCGACCAGTGCGACGGACAACTACGGTAGCGAATCAAGCTGCGCATTTCCGACCGCGCAACCGTCCACCCTATAACCACTAGCCATGATCGGCCGCCAGACCCCGACGTTTCAAGTCATCCCCGGGGAAAAGGGATTGGCGGCCAGTGATGCGCGTGCGCAGCTACGCGAGCTCTACGAAAGATACGGTGCCAGCGTTTTTGGGCGCTGTGCCTACATTCTCAAGGATCGCAGCAAGGCCGAGGACGCCATGCAAGACGTGTTCGCCAAGGCCCTTACGCACCTCGCAACCTTTCGCGCCGAATCCTCGCCGTTGACTTGGCTTATCAAAATCGCGACCCACCATTGCCTCAACATCCTGCGCGCCGATCGCGCCGCCTGGCACGAGCGCTTCGAACGCGAGACGCGCGCCCGCAACGCCAGCGACCCCGGCCCGCAGGTTTTCGAAATGCGCGAGCTGGTGGCCAAGATGCTTTCCCTCGTCGATCACGAAACCCAGGCCGTGGCCATCCATTACCACGTCGACGAGATGACCTTGGAGGAAGTCGCCGCGCTCCTCGGCCGCTCGGTGCCGACGGTGCGCAAACGCCTGGGCGATTTCGCCGCGGTCTGCGGCAGGGAGTTTTCGCCATGACTTTGGTCGAGAATCACGAACCGTCGTCGAGTCACGTGCCCGAGCTGGCCCTGCGCTGCTACCGCGCGGGCGAGTTCGCCGCCGATGCCTGCGCCGAGGTGGATCGCCATCTGGCAAGCTGTCCGGCGTGCCGGGCCAAGATGCGCGTGCTGGTCGAAGAGCAGCGCGCGTTCGAGCGCGAGATCCCTTTCGAGCGCTTTGCCGGCGGCGTGGAGCGCGCCCAGCGCGTGCCGCGACAGCGCCCACGACGTGCCTGGGTCTTTGGGCTTTCAGGTGTGTTGGCCGCGGCAGCCGTGGCTTTGTTTCTCGTGCGTGTGTCCTCGCCCGGGAACCATCAACACAGCCGCAGCAAGGGCAGCAGCGTGGAGGCCACGGCGCGCATCGCTGCGGCTGGGAATTCCGCGCAACGGATCGCGCCGCCCGGCTCGCAAGAAGTGCTAGAGCCCGGCGACCGCGTTCGTCTCGGCTACAAGACCGCCGAGCCGCGCTACCTGGCGGCCATCTCGGTCGACGATGGTGGTGAAGTGACCCCGCTTTATCCCGAGGTCGGTCCGGCCCTTTCCGTGTCGACCTCGCCCGAAACCGTGTACCTGCCCGACAGTCTGGAATTCACGGGCGCAGGCCGCGAGCGAGTTTTTCTCTTCTTGGCGCGGACACCGTTTGACCTCGACGCCGCCAAGCTTGCGGTGAAAGCCGCACATCAGGCGGCCAAGGGCGATCTTTCCGCCCTGCCTAATCCTGCTTTTGCGGGTGGACAAGACGTATTCTCCTGGCTGTTTCGAAAGCCATGACCATGCTGCGATTCATCGCGCGGGCCGGGCCGGTGTTGGCGCTGCTCTTTTGTGCCGTTCCGGCCAGCGCCGCCGGACAACACCGATTCGCCCTCATCGCGGGCAACGACGAAGGCGGACACGACACGCGACCTCTGCGCTTCGCCGCCGAGGACGCACGCAAGGTCCATGCGGTGCTCACGCAGCTGGGCGGCGTAGCACCGGGGGATGTCACCTTGATCCTCAACCAATCGGCGGGCGAGCTCTGGCGCGCCCTTGGCAACATGGAAGCGCGCATCCTCGAGGCCAAGCAGCGTGGCGAGCGCGCGCTCTTCATCCTCTACTATTCGGGCCACGCCAAGGACGGCGAGTTGCGCCTGGGCGAATCGCGCATTCGCCTGGATGAACTGAAGGCGCGCCTGTCGTCCGCGCCGGCCGACATCCGCATCGGCGTGTTCGATTCGTGCCATTCGGGCATGGTGACCCGCAGCAAGGGCGCGCGCCGAGCGCCGGCGTTCGAGATCGAGGCCGCGGGCTCGGAAGAAACCCGCGGACTGGTATTGCTGTCGTCGTCCAGTGCCGACGAGGACGCGCAAGAATCGGACGAGATTGGCGGTAGCTATTTTTCCCACTACCTGGTCAGCGGCCTGCGCGGCGACGCCGATCGTTCGCGCGACCGTCGCGTGACACTGTCCGAGGCCTACGCCTACGCCTACGCGCGCACGGTGGCGGACACGGCCGAAAGCGCCGCCGGCGCCCAGCATCCGACCTTCAGCTATGACTTCCAGGGCAACGCCGATCTGGTGCTCACCGACTTCGCAAGCCGACGCGAAGGCATCTACGTCCCCGGCCCAGCGCCGGCCGGAATCTACTACATCGTCGACGGCAACGGCTTCATCGCGGCCGAGATTCAGAAGGCCGCCGACGGCGATCGCCAAATCGCCCTGCCCGCGGGCCGCTATCACGTACGGCGCCGACTCGCCGATCGCCTGCGCATTGGTGAGATCCAGATCGCCTCGGGACAGCTCACCACCCTCGACGAGGCGCGGCTACGGGACGCGCCCTTTTCGGACGATCCGGTCAAGGGCGCCATTCGCGACGAGGGCGCGCACCTAAGCCTCAGCTTGGGCGGTATGATGCAATCGTTTTTCGACGGCCCCACGCGCGACAGCCTTTTTCCATCCACCGGCATGCTGGGCCTGGACTTCGAGGTGCGCGATTTCTTCCGCCACGGCTTCCTCTGGGGACTCGACCTGGCCAGCGGCGGCGCGCACGGCGAGGTCGATCGCTACGGCACCTTGCTGCCCTTCCGTTTCAGCGAGCTGACCGCGGGAACCACCCTGGCGGCTGAATGGAAATTTCGCTTTGGCGACCTGGCCGCCTTCGCGGGCTTGCGTCTGGCCATCGTGCTCATGAGCCGCAAATTCGACGACCCCACCATCCCCGACCAATTTTTCGCCACCTTCACGCCGGGCCTGGTCGCAGGATTGCGCTATCGCCTATCGCGCAGCTTTGCATTGCTTGGCCGCGGCCGTGTCCATTACTTGCTTTACAACGTCGACGAAGACCGCTCCCTCGGCTATTGGGAGCTTTCCGCGGGGGTTGCCTATGATTTCTAAACGGCTTGTCCCATGGTCACTTTTGCTGCTTGGTGCGATTGGCGCAGGTGCTTGCGGCAACTACTCCAATGAAGATCTCGATTTCCAATTGGCGTTGCCCGAGCAGAACGACATCGAAGCCAAGATGCAATTGTTGGTCACGCGTCCCGACTCGGCGGAGTACTACAAGGCCACGCGCTCGGCGGTGACGACCTTCAATGCCATGGTCTTCGATCTCACTGGCCTTATTGAAGGCGTCCGTGGCTATACGCCGACTTCGCGCAATGGAAACCAGCGTACTTGGGGTCCGTTCGCGGACGACAAACATCCGGGATGGGAGATCCGCGTGGTCATGCAGCGCTCGACGGTTTCACAATCGCTGCTCCACATGGACTACTGGGTGCAGGTCCGCCAGGTCGGCCAAGACGATTCCGCATGGGTTTCCTTGCTGGTGGGCCAGTTCACCTCCCAGGGCAGCGCCCGCATGGGCACCGGGGAGATCTATTTCTATGTGCAGACTGCGCGCGCTGCCGGTTACCCGACCGACACGGATCCCGGTCTCGTCAATCTGGACCATCTCCACGTCAGCTACAACAATGCCGGCTACCCTATCACCGTAAGCATGGACATCGTGAACCTACCAACAGCTGCGACGCAAGAGGGCCTTTACGCCTACGCGCAACAGAACGATGGCTCAGGCAGCATGCAGTTCGACTGGCAAGGCACGACCGATACCGGCGCGCAAATCACCGCAACCATGACAGCGCAATGGCTCGGCTCGGGCGCAGGCCGCGCGGATCTGACCGCGGTTCTCACACCCAACCTCTCCAATCAATCCACCCTCCTCGGCACCGACTGCTGGGGCGTCGACACGGTGGCCACCTATTCCTATCGCCGGTGGGACAGCGTTACCGGCAAGCCGTCGACCAGCGGCTCGATCGATTCCTGCCTGTTCTAGTCTAGTCGTCGCTGCGGCCGACTTTGCCGCGCAGGTTCTTTACCGCCGAGCGCGCGTGTTTGTCATCGAGCATGCGATTTTTCGCCCGGCGCGAACGGCGGCGCTTCTGCCGTCGGATGCGCTCCATGTCCTGCACGCGTTTGCTCTCCGCGCCAAGCTTCGCCCTTTCGATCTTGTCCGCGAGCAGCTTGCGCGCGATGTAGCGATTGAGGCCTTGCGAACGCTCTTGTTGGCATTTGATGCGCAGTCCGCTCGGGGCGTGGAAGAGCACGACGCAGGTGGCGACCTTGTTCACGTTCTGGCCGCCCTTGCCCTGCGAGGTCACGAAGGATTCCTGCAAATCGTCCTCGCGAATGCCAAGCCCAAGCATGCGGCTGCGCAGCGCCGAGAGCTTTTCCTGGGAGACGGGAAAAACCAGGCCGCCGCTCACGGCAGATCCCCGCTCTCGCCGGCCCCTCCTGCGGGCTCGTCGTCATCCTCGCCCTCGTCGCTGGCGTTGATGTCGTCCCAGAAGCGGTCCCAGGCCTCGCTGGTCGAGGTCAGGGCGATGGCCATGGCCGGCGTCGTGCTTCCCTCGGTGCTTCCCTCCAGATCGGAAAAGCACCGGACCACGACCCCGACGGCGAAGACCGCCTCGCCCTGCGCGCCGAGCACGCGAATACGCAGCAGCGTGCCCACCCGGCGAGTTTCGCTGCTGAGCACGAACAGTCCACCGCGGCTGACGTCCACGCTGCGACCAAGAAAACTGCCCTGCGTGTCCGACAGGTTCACGCGGACATGGATGGGGTTGCGGCGCGAGGATCGTCGCTCACGGGCTGAATTCGGAATCGGATCCTTGGGACTCATCCTCGCTACCTCACCACACCCACCTTCACTAGCCCGCGGCCGGCTCGCCGTCGCTCGCTTTGCGCGACGCCGCCCTGCTGTCCATGTAGTCTTCCAAGAACTTCTTGGCCGGTGCCTCCCAGGCATCGCCGTAGGTCTGCACGTAGCCGAAGGCTTCTTCGCGGCTGCCCGGCGTCGCTGCGCTGAGGTTGGCAGCGCGCTTGGGGATGCGACCGAGCAGCACCTTGCCGAGGTTGCCGTTGGCGGTCATGGCTTTGTCCAGCGCCTCCTCGGCGGCCTTGGGGTTGCCAGCCAAGAAGTGCGCCAGCGCCAGGCTCATGGGCGCGCGACCGGTGCCCGCCTCGGACTTGGCCGCGATCGTCGAGCACCGTCGGCCGCCTCGGCGGCTCGCTCCAGCTTGATGAGCGCGATGCCCGCGATGAGGCGCGCCTCGGTGCCCACTGGCCCTTCGTCCACGGCGTAGACCCGCCCAAGCTCGACCAGGGCCTCGTCGTATTTCTTCTCGTCGAAGTCCAGGCAGCCAAGCGCGTGGCACGAGCGAACGAAAGACTGCGCTTCCTTGCGGGTGAACGCATCCTTGGCGCCCGACTTGCGCAACTCGGCCGCCACGGCTTCGGACACGCGCTGGACCTCTTTGAATTCCTTGCGCGCACCCTCGTTGTCGCCGGTCTGCAGGCGCGCAAGTCCAATCCCGGCCAGGGCATCGGCCCACTCTGGCCGCAGCGCGAGAGCGGCGCGGAATTCCTTTTCGGCGGCACCGGGGCGACGCTGCTCGAAAAGGCGCCAACCGGAGGCCAGCATTTCCTCGGGATCGGGCGCTGCTGGTGGGGCCACGGTAGCGCCTTCGTCCTCGGCCAGGTGGCACTTCTTGTATTTCTTGCCTGAACCGCACGGACAGGGATCGTTGCGTCCTGTGTTGGCGAGGCGCGCGCGCGCCTTTTCGGCCTTGTCGTCGATGGATTCCGTCTTCCTGGCTTGCTTCGCAGTCACGCGCCCAGTGTATCCACTCTGGCCACGACAGTCGACGGGGAAGAGCTGGGGAAGTCGCGGCCTACCAGGACGAGCCCTACCGGCCGCCCGGGCTCAGCTTGGCGACCTCGGCCTGCAGACGGGCGAGCACGCTCTTGTCGATGTCGGACAGGCGAATGCCGATGCGATGCCCGTCCTTGGCCACCACCTTGCCCTTGCCGTGAAAGAGCGAGATCCCGTCGTTGTCGAGGATGGCCACGTCGAAGGCCGCGCCGAGTGACGCTTCATCTTCGATGGGAATCACGAAGCCGCCGAGACGAATGTTGATGAGGGGATTGTTGGTGAAGTAGCCGACGGTGAGCGGAGTCAGGCGGACCTGCAGATCGTGACCAGCAACCGAGAGTCCCGGCTGAACCCGCGTGGCACCACGAAGTGATTGCGAAGCGCGCGCGGGCGCACCCGGCGCCCCGCTGTCGCTGGCGAAGTCGAGCGGAACCCAAGGCGTCCGACCCTCTTTCTCGTTGGTGGCCACGATGCCTTCCAGGCACTTGCGGCTGTCTTCGTCGAGCTCGCGGAATCGCACGCCCATTCCAAGAACCGGAGTGCGGGTAACCCTGACGACCTCGCCCTTGCCCTTGAGCAACAAAAGCCCGTCTTCGAGCGCAAGCTCGAAGTCGACCGTGGAGCCTACGGAGCCGGGGGTGTCGCAGGCTAGGAACATCCCGGTGCGGCTGATGTTCAGCGACTGGCTTTCGTGAAAATCGAGAATACTGCTATAGCGAACCTTCACCTGCGCCACCACGGGCACGCGCAGATCGCGCGGGATCTCCCCGGTGGATAGGGGGCTGGAGTCGGAGATCGAGTAGGGCCTGGATGGTCGGCCGCCCGCGAGAGCATCCGGAGTGGAACCGAGAGCCTTGCTTCCTTTTGCTTCCGTCATGGATCCGAATGGGTGCGTCTAGGGCACGAATTCGGGAGGATTGCTCCCGCCCGCGCCGAAAAAGAACTGTTCCGCTTGTTCGAAGAGAAGCTTCTGGCCGGCCTCCGAGCCAAGATCCAGGCGGAACTCATTGACGATGCGCTTCGAGAACTCAATCCACTGCATCCACGCTTGCTGCGAGACGGTGTCATAGATTCGTTGACCCAGCTCGTTCTTGAATGGCTTGTAGCTCATCGCGGGCAGCTCTTGTCCCAGCTTGGCGCACTTGACTAGGCGAGGCATCGGGCCTCCTCGTTGTCGATCATGACAGAGGATCTTAGCAGGTCTTTCGCCCGCCATGCCCTGATCTGATGTTCCGCCGCGCACCGCCAACTCGTACCCCGTCGGTCGCGAGCTCAATCCAAGAATAATGGTCCCGAGCACCCAGTCGACAAGCTACCGTTGCTCCCTTCCAGGCCTGGCGGGGTTCGCAAGTGTTCCGTCGCACGGGACCGCGTTCTTTTTCCCACAACCAGGCCCGAATCGCCAGTGCCAAAAAATTCCTATCACGCTCCTAGCCCGTGATGCCTTGTCGGCGCAGATAGTCCACGTAGTACTCGGAGGGCTGACGCTCGCTGAGCTCGCCGCGCTCGATGGCGTCCTCGCACACCTTGCGCAACTCGCCCACCCGGCGGGACGGCGCCAGTTTGAACGCCTCCATGATGGCGTTGCCTACGCCAGGGGGCAGGGGCGGCACGCGCGCGTCGAGCTCGCGCACGGCCAGGATCCTCTGCACCAGGGATTCGACATTGCGAGCGGCTTCTTGTTTGCGACCGGGGCGCGCCGACGTGACATCCGCTCGAGAAAGGCCGACCAGATCTTCGAGGAGATCGCCCATTTCGTGATCGAACCGGCGCACGGCTGCGTCGGTCCACCCGGTCTCGTAGGCATTGGCACGCAGGTGGTGCAGGATGAGCGCCTGGATCTTCTGCCGGTCGCCGCGTTCGAAACCGAGTCGACGCGCGATGGCCGGAAACATCCGCGCACCCAGTTCGGCGTGGCGGTGGAAAGTTACTCGGCCGTCGGGCAGGAATTCGCGCGTGGAGACCTTGCCGATATCGTGGAGCAAAGCCGCCCAACGTACCAGCGGTCGCTCGGGCGCCTGCGTGACGACTTGCTTGGTGTGCTCCCAGACGTCCTTGTGCCTGCGCCCGGCCTCCTGTGAGAAATCGACCGTCGCCTCTAGCTCGGGCAAGAGAACTGCCAGCGCCCCGGCATCGTGAAGCCATTGCAGGGCCTGCGCTGCGAATGGACCCATGATGACGAGCTCGATCGCCTGACGCTGGCGGGCAGGTGGCAGCCCGGCCAGATCCTGGGCGGCGAGTCGCGCGGCCTGGGTGACCTCGGGCGCCAGGACGGCGCCAGAGTTGGCCATGTGGACCGCCACATCCAAAATCGCCCCCGCTCCGCTGCCGAACGGCACTGCGTCCTCATGCATGGATCAGAACCAGATCTCGCAAATCCTGCGCCCGAAGAAACCTACGCTCGCCTAAACCTACGCCAATCGCAAAAACCTACGGTTGGCTGATCTTCTTCTTGTCTTGATCCCACTTCTTCTGCAAGTGGTCGAGAATTGGCTGCGGCTGTTTGAGACGGCCAGCCAGGCTCTTTTCCGAAATGGGGTAGTTGGTTCCGAACTTCAGGCCCTCGTCGTAGAGGAACGTCCCGACCTCTTGGTCGTCGACGAACTGCGAGATCTTCTTGCGTGCATACGCTGCCTTGCGCAGCGACGTCCACCGGCTGTCGAACCATGCCACCAAGGCTTTGCCGCATGCCCGCTCGAACACCGCCAACTCGCTGGAAAAGCGCCCGAACTCTTCCGCGAAGCGCTCTTTGAAAAGTGGTGCGCTCTCACCGCCGCCTTCCACCACGCGTTTGGCGGCGAGGCGAAGCACGATGGCGTCCTCGCTGTAGCGAAGGTAGGGCTCGATGTTGCCCTCGCGGGGCGGGATGATGTACACAACGGCGGCCGCGGCGATTTCGCGAACGTCGTGCTCGAGGTCCGGATCCGACACCGCCTCGAGAAGAACCTTGAGATCGAAGGGCAGCGAAACCAAGGCCCGCGCAAGTGTGTCCAGGAAACTGCGCTCTTGGTCCTTGTCCATGGGTCGTGCTGGGGCGAGAGGATGGTTGGCGATTGGTGACGACTGACTGCCGCCGCCGGATGGCGCTCATACTACTCAATTCTCATAGGAAAGACACTGCCTAGCGGAACTCGCCCCTCCATTCTGGCGAGGCACAGTGCGCCGCGAAACCAGCGAACCCTTGGAAGCGATTGATTCGTCGGCCAACAGTCCTTAAACTCGTGGGCCGGGGGGCAAGCGGTTCAAGCCACCCAAAAGGTAAACTAGGTGTCAGACAACTTTCGTAGAACAGATCCTCGCTACGCTCGCCGGCTAGACGTCGAGGTCATCGCAGGCGACCAGAAACGCACCGCCACCACGGTGAACATTTCCTTGGGTGGCCTCTTTGTGGAAACGGAAGAGGCCTTTCCACTACAGACTCGGCTGCAGGTCCGTTTCAAGATCCCAACCCAGCCCGAGCCTATCGAGGTCACCGGCGAAGTGCGCTGGGTTGAAGCCGGTGGCGCCGGCCAACCCAGTGGCATGGGCATTCGTTTTCAGGGTCTGCGCGCGCGCGAAGTCTGGGCCCTGAACCGCTTCTTCCAGGGCTAGAAGCCTGTCGCGGCGCAAAGCTAGCGCTGCAGCGGTTCGGGCAAGAGCGGCGATGGCGATCCCGTGTAGGTGATCCACAACTGGTGAGCCGCACGGGTCATGGCCACGTGGAGAAGCCGGCGCGCGTGGTCGCTGTCCGGATACGACTCCTGATTGGCGTCCAGCAGAATCACGATGTCGAATTCAAGCCCCTTGGTCTGCTTGACGTCGGTCACGTCGATGACCGGGCCGGAAGCAAAAATCCTGCTCGGCGACGAGTCGCAGCCCGGGCACTTCGGCCGCCGAAAGCGCCTCGAAGTAGAGGCGCGCCTGTTCGGCATGGCGAGCAATCAAGGCCACCGAGGCCAAAGGCTCTCGCCGCACAAGATCGCGCAGCATGCGTACCAGGAACTCGCACGCCTCACCCGAAGAGCCGAAGCGAAAACTCTCGACCTCGGCGCCCAGGCGCGGCACCTGCGGCCGCTCGTCGCCCATGAGCGGCCCGAGCACGTGGAGCGCGCAATCGACGATCTGGCGGGTGGAGCGGTAGCTGATACGCAGGGGCTCGACACAAGCGTGCGGCAGGCCCAGACGTTCGAGCATCTCGGTCCAGCTCACGAAACCGTGCTCGGGCGCGATGCCCTGGTTGGTATCGCCAGCCAGGGTGATCGATCGGCGCGGCGTTGTGCAATCGAGCAGCACCGCCAGTTCCACGGGGGCGAAATCCTGCACTTCGTCGATCATCAGGTGGTGGTAGTCGAGCGGTCCCTTCGCGCCTTGCAAGGGTCCGCGCTGAAGCTGGTGGATGCGCAGAAGCAGCGCCTCGTCCTCGGCGTCAAGGGCGTACCGCTCGCCGTCGTCGGCGGCGCTGGTCGAGCCCGTGCGCAGGCGTTCGCGATCCACACACCAGCGATGAATGCTTTCGATCTGGCCGTCGGAAAACAACCCGGGAGCGTGCGCCGCGAATCCGCTGCTCAAGGCTTGGCGATCGGTGAGCAAGGAAGCCCACTCGCCGATCACGTCGCGCGTGCGCTCGCGCAGGCGCGCGCCGCTGGCCTCGATACGCGTGCGCACAACCGGCGGCAGGACCGCCTGTTTCACCCAGCGAGCCAGTTCGGTCACCCGCGCGTCGACCGGCCCGCGGCTCTGATCCCAGACGGAGAGCAGCGCCTGGATCTCGGGCCCGGCGCCCAACTCCGATTCGAGAACTTGCCGGCACCAGCCCGACATTTCGGCCTGCCGGTCGCCCAAGATCGCCAGCATCGCCCCATGCGATTTCGCGCGCATCACCAGCGGCGGCGTGTCTTCCGTGATGTCGCAGGAGAGGCCCGCCAGCGATGCCCTGCGCACCTCTTCGGCCCAATGGGCGAAGGTCCGGACCTTCACGCCCGGCACTTGCAGTTCGGGCAGAACCCGCGAGACGTACGCCGCGAGCGCGCGCTGGTAGACGATGACCAGCATGCTTTCGGGCCGGAAATAGCCGGGTTCGGCGAAGTTCAGGTAGGCGATGCGGTGCAGACCGATGGTGGTCTTGCCACTGCCCGCCGTGCCTTGTACCACGATGACACCCGAGCTCGGCCGGGAGACGAGCTCGAACTGCCGCGGGTCGATGAGCGCGGCGATGGCGGGCAGGAATCGGTCCGCGCGGCGTTGCCCGTGACTTTCGAAACCAAGACGCGGCCCCTGTTCGGGCTGGCGACAAAGACGATGGCTGGGCGCCGGTCCACGCCGCGACGCCGAGCCGAACCTTGTCGAGATCCAGGCTGCGCCAATGGGTATCCGGCGGTTCGCGGGAGAAGATCCCTTGCGCGGAAGCCACCCGCCGCAGCTCTGCGTCCACGATGGTTAGCGTTCGGCGGGCCAGCACCTCGCCCACCACTTCGCGTTCACCGAGCCGCTCTTCGAAGGAATCACCCTCGTCGTAGCGGTAGTAGAGGCGCGAAACCGGTGCGTTTCTCCAGTCGACGATCTGCACGCCACCACCGGGCTCGACGTATCCGCGCTGGCCAATGAGCACGTCCCGGCGGCGGCCGTCCTGCATCAGTCGGAGGTGCCCAAAATAGGGCGACCGCCGATCCACGGGAACGCTTTCGCCGCGGCCGCGCTGGCGCGACAGTGCCTCGATTCGATGCATTTGTTCCAGCAGCGGGCCTTGATCCTCGGGTTTGGCCTCGGCCAAGGCATCGCGCAGCTCGATGAGCGTGGCCGTGTCATCGACCGGGGTGCGCGAGCGCTGCGGTGGCGCATCGATTTTGGCCAGCACCACGCGAAGAAGCGCTTCCTCTTCGACGACAATCGTCGGAGGACTGGCGCTGGCCGCTTCGGCCGGTTGCGCGGTTGCGCGCTGGTGAACTTCGTTCTTCACGACAAAGTCGTCTAGTGTAGTGAGAGTTCGCGGGCTTGCCAACCATCGTAACGTAATGGGAACCCTGGAAGGGTTCGGCTCTGCCCTCGGCACCTGCCAGCCCGCCCTGCCACCCCCGCGCTTCGCGCGGCCTCGCCAAACCCGCGCTCTGGCGGAGCCGCGAGGGTCGCGTCCGAAGGACGCGAGGGCAAGGGCGTGGTGGTGGAGGTCCCGAAGCACCGACGGAGTCGGTGGGCGAAGCCCTGCTACGCCTACGCGATTGGATTCACGCCGCGGGCATGCGGACGGTGAAGGTGGTGCCTTTTCCTGGCTGGCTGAGCACGTCAATCGTGCCCCCGTGCTCCTCCACGATGCGGGCCGTGGTGGCAAGGCCAAGGCCTGTTCCGCCGATCTTTCGCGAGAAGAACGGTTCGAAGATGTGATCGAGGTCTTCCCGAGCGATGCCCACGCCCGTGTCGCGCACCATGAGGATAGCCTCGGCGCGGGTCGCATTCTTCCTCGCCGCGGAAAGGTGGACTGTCCCACCGTCGGGCATCGCATCCACGGCGTTGCGCAGAAGATTCCACAGCACCTGCTGCATTTGCCCGGAGGCGGCCTCGACGCACACGCCAGTTTGGGTGTGGAGCTGCAAATGAACTTCCTTTGTACGCCGCTCCTGCTCGAAGATCTTGGCGATCTCGGCGACCATTTCGCCGAGATCGAGACGCTGCCGGTCTTCCGTGCGCGGACGCGCGTAGTCGAGCAGGTTGCTGATGAGCGCATTGACCCGATCGACCTCGCGCACGGCGATGTCCACCAAGTTGCAGGTTTCGGCGTCCGCGCCGGACAGTCGTTTGAGCACCTCGACCGAGCCCGAGATGCTGGCCAGGGGATTGCGAATCTCGTGGGCGATGTTGGCGGCCAAGCGGCCAATACCGGCCAAGCGCTCGGCACGCGCCACCGCCTGCTCCATGTGGCGCAGATCGGTCAGGTCCTGAAAATGGATGACCCGACCGGTGACATGGCCCGAGTGGTCGGACAGCGGGGTCGCGGAAAGACCGAGACGGCGCTCGACGCCATCGGCTCTGATCGCATCCACCTCGTCGCGCAAGACGCGTCCAAGCGCACCGGCCTTGGCCAGCACTCCATCGAGCGATGGGATGTGGTTGGCCAATTTCTGGCCGACGGGCGGGGCGCTGACGATTCCCAGGATGTCGCAGGCGGCGTCGTTCATCGTGGTGATGGTGCCATCGAGCGTGGTGGTGACCAGACCGGAGGAAAGGCAGCGAATCGTATCTTGGTGTAGCGACGCGAGATCGCCCACCAACTGCTGGTGCCGGACGAGACGCTCGCCTGCCTTGCGTCGCTGTCGCGCGAGACTCACGCCGAGGGAGCCAACGGAGATGAGTCCTGCCAAGAAAATCACGATGCGAAAGACGAGATCTTCTCGCGTGAGATCCCAGGGAAAGACGGTCTGGCCGGTGATGGGGGGAAGGATCTTCAAGTAGCCGAGCAGCGAGATGCTGACGAAGAGCAGGGCGCTGGCCAAGGAGACGCTGGCCGCGCCGAAGCCCTTGGGCAGCGCAGAGATCGCGACCACATCGATGAGGTAGAGAAAAGTGTATCCGCTTTGCGCCCCGCCGGTGGCGTGAACCAGCAAGGTCACCAAGATCAGATCGACCCCGATCTGGATGTCGGCGAAATGGATCGGATCCTGGATGCGCTTGAGAGTGATGGCGTAGGCGAGACTGGCGAGATAGGTCGTGGCCAAAAGGCCGAAGACGAAGCGTCCGAATGGACTTGAAAGCGTCTCGGGCGATCCCAGCGTCCAAGCCAGGACCACCACCGACAGCATGAGCACTGTGGCAAGCGCGGTGCGCACGAGCATGAGATAGGTGACGATTCTCAGGGCTTCAGCGTGAGGCTTGTCGAGCGGGCCTACCTCGGAGGCGCTGCCCACGAGAACCAGGGGGATGACTTGGCCTGAGGGAAAGCCGTCCCGACCCTCGGCTGGCCGAGCAGGCCCATCTGCCGTGCCTTGAGTCGCGTCATCCATCGTGTCGACTTGCCCCGCGCTTGGCCCGTCGGCGAGCTAGCTCTTGATGTTGCCGGCCATCTCGAAAATTGGAAGGTACATGGCGATGACCAGACCACCCACCACGGTGCCCAAGAACACCATCATGAGGGGCTCGATCATGCTGGTCATGGACGCCACCGCGACGTCGACTTCTTCTTCGTAGAAGTCGGCGATCTTGGTCAGCATGGCGTCGAGCGCGCCGGTCTGCTCGCCAACGCTGATCATCTGAACTACCATGGGCGGCATGAGGCCGGTTTCCATGAGCGGCGTGGACATATCCTTGCCTTCCGAGATGCGCGCGCGCACGAACATGATGCCGTCCTGGACCACGACGTTCCCGGCCGTCTTGCCTACGATCTCCATGGCATCGAGAATGGGAACGCCGGACGAAAGTAGGGTGCCCATGGTCCGCGTGAAGCGTGCCACCACGGTCTTGCGCAAGACATTGCCCAGGATGGGTAGTTTCAACAGCATGCCGTCCCACGCCAGCCGGCCCTTGCGGCTTCGCAGAATGAGCTTCCAGGTGGTGAAGAGCGCGGCAAGCCCCATGAGGATGAAGGGCAGGTAGTTCCGCATGGCATACGAGAGATCGATGACCATCTGGGTCGGTTTGGGCAATTTGCCCCCGCCGAAGTCCTTGAACATCTTCTCGAACACCGGGATGACCTTGGTCAGCAGAACGACGACCACGATGCCCGCGATGAAAAGTACGATGAGCGGATAGCTCATGGCACCCTTCACGCGGCGGCGCAGTTTCTGGGCCTTCTCCATGTACTGGGACAGACGCTGCAGAATCGTGTCCAGGATACCGCCCGCTTCGCCAGCGGCGACCAGGTTCACGAAGAGGTTGTCGAAGATCTTGGGGAAGCGGCGCATGGCATCCGACAAGGTGAGGCCACCTTCCACGCTGGTGCGGATCTGGGCCAGGATCTTGCCGAAGCGCTTGTTCTCGGCCTGCGACGACAGGATCTCCAGGCACTGCACGATGGGCAAACCCGCGTCGATCATGGTAGCGAAAAGACGCGTGAAGATGACGATGTCGTTGACACTGACGCCGGTACCGATGGTGGGCAGCGTGATCTGAAACGGCTGTTTCTTCACCGTGACCGGCGAGAGCTGCTGCATCTTGAGCTTGTTGTGGACGGCCTCCTCGGTTTCGGCCTCCATGACGCCCTTCTTGACGTCGCCCGTCCGCGTACGCGCTTCCCAAATGAAGGCTTTCATTTGCGCTGCCATGGCTCTTTATCCTCTCATCCTCTTCCCATGGGCGGTCGGCCACCCGGCCTGCCCGTCGATGCCCCACCGCCGGACGAAATGATCTGTTCCAGCTCCTCGGGCTCGGAGCTGTGGCCCATCGCCTCTTCGAGCGAGATCAGCCGGCGCAAGTACAGACTGGCCAGACTTTGGTTCATCGTCTGCATGCCGGACTTGCCCTGTCCGATTTGCATGATGGAATAGATCTGGTGGATCTTGTCCTCGCGGATGAGGTTGCGGATGGCGGCGTTGGGGATCATCACCTCCAGCGCCGGGATGCGACCTTGCCCGGAAGCGCGCGGCAGGAGCGCCTGGCTGATGATCCCTTCGAGGACGAAGGACAGTTGCGCGCGGATCTGCGACTGCTGGGTGGGGGGAAGACGTCGATGATGCGGTTGATGGTCTGCACCGCAGAGTTGGTGTGCAAGGTGGCGAAGCACAGGTGGCCGGTTTCCGCCGTGACCAGCGCTGCCTCGATGGTTTCGAGATCGCGCATTTCGCCGATGAGCACGACGTCCGGATCCTGGCGCAGGATGTACTTGAGCGCCTTCTTGAAGGTATCGGTGTCGGCGCCGATTTCGCGCTGGTTGATGAGGCACTTCTTGTGCGGGTGCAGGTATTCGATGGGATCTTCGATGGTGATGATGTGCTCGTGCCGTTCGGAATTGATCTTGTCGATCATGGCCGCCAGCGAGGTGGTCTTGCCCGAGCCCGTGGGTCCGGTCACCAGAACCATCCCGCGCGGCTTGTTGCACAGCTCTTCGATGACGGGCGGCAAGCCCAGATCGCCGAAGCTCTTCACCTGGAACGGCACGGTCCGAAAAGCGCCGCCCACCGCGCCCCGCTGCATGAAGAGGTTGGCGCGAAAACGCGCCACCCCGCGCACGCCGAAGGAGAAATCGAGCTCTTTGTCCTCCTCGAAACGCAGCTTCTGGGTGTCGGTCAATACCGAATAGCACAGCTGCTTGGTGTCCACCGGCGAGAGCTGGTTCACCCGCAAGGGCACCAGCACGCCGTCGATGCGCAACTGCGGCGGGGAGCCCGTCGTGATGTGGAGGTCCGAAGCCCCCTGCTCGACCATCGCCTTCAGTAGCTGTTGTAGATTGACGTTGAGCCCACTTGCAGGTGCCGGCGTCGTGTCCAAACTGCCTCCTCTAGTCGGCGGCCGTAATGCGCGCCACCTCTTCGACCGAGGTGACCCCCTGGCAGATCTTGCGTATGCCCGACATACGCAAAGACCGCATTCCGCGCCGAACGGCCTCGGCCTTGATTTCCACGGCAGCCGCCCCCTGCAACACCAGTTCCTTGAGCGGATCGGTAAACGGCATGACTTCGTAGAGCGCCACACGGCCCTTGTAGCCCGTCATCCCGCACGTTTGGCAACCGGCGCCGCGCATGCAGGCGGCCGTGTCGATCTCCACCTCGCTGGCACCGAGCAACTTGAGCTCATCCTTGGGCGTGGGGATGGGCTGTTTGCAGTTCGCGCAGATCTTGCGCACGAGACGTTGCGCCTGCACCAGCTGCACGGCGGCCGTGACCAGGAAGGGCTCCACGCCCATGTTGAGCAAGCGCGTGATGGTCGAAGGCGCGTCGTTGGTGTGCAGGGTCGAGAGCACGAGGTGGCCGGTGAGCGCGGCCTTGATGCCGATCTCGGCGGTCTCGAAATCGCGGATCTCGCCGATCATGATGATGTCGGGGTCTTGGCGCAAGAACGAGCGCAGGGCCGCGGCGAAGTTGAGCCCGATGTCCTCGTGCATTTGCACCTGGTTGATCCCGGAGAGGTTGAACTCGACGGGATCCTCGGCGGTGCAGATGTTGTCGGCGATCTTGTTCAGCTCGGAGAGCGCCGAGTAGAGCGTGGTGGTCTTGCCCGAGCCCGTGGGCCCGGTGACCAGCACCATGCCGAAGGGCGCCTCGATGGCCTTCTTGAAATCCGCAAGCTGGTCCTCCTCGAAGCCGAGCTTGGTCATGTCGAGCTGCAGGTTGCCCTTGTCGAGGAGACGAAGAACGATCTTCTCGCCGAACAGGGTGGGCAGCACGGAAACGCGGAAATCCATTTCCTTGTTGGCCCCAACCTTGAGCTTGATACGTCCGTCCTGAGGTAGCCGGCGCTCGGCGATGTCGAGGTGGGACATGATCTTGAGGCGGCTAGATAGCGCAGCCTTGAGCTTCACCGGTGGCGACATCTCCTCGTGGAGCACGCCGTCGACCCGGTAGCGCACGCGGTAGCTCTTCTCGTAGGGCTCGACGTGGATATCGGAGGCGCCCTTCTGGATCGCGGAGAGCAGGATGTGGTTGCACAGCTTGACCACCGGCGCATCGTCCGCGGCGCGTTCGAGGTCGAGGGCGTTGACGTCTTCCTCGCTGGAGGCGCCCACCTCGACCTGCTCCTGGATCTCGTTCATCACCGCGTTGATGTCGAGCTCGTTCTGGCGCTGGTAGTACTTCTCGATGGCCTCGGTGATGCTGACCTCGGAGGCGACCACCACCTCGATGTTGTAGCCCGTGACGAACTTGAGATCGTCGATGGCCAGGATGTTGGAAGGATCGGCGATGGCGATGATCAGCGACGAACCGGCGCGGTTCACCGGGATCACGCGGTGCCGTTCGACGACCTCCTTGGGCAACAGCGTGATGACGTCCCGATCGATTTCGAATTCGGAAAGGTTGATGGCGGGAACGCCGTACTGCTTGGACAGGAATTGGGTGAGATCATCCTCTTGGATGGCCCCCACCTTGATGAGGGTGTTCCCCAGGCGCTCGCCTGACTTCTTGCTCTCCTCCTGAGCACGCTGAAGCTGCTCGGGTGAGATGATTTGGTCCCGGAGCAGTAGCTCCCCGAGTCGACTCATGTTTCCCCTAAGAACCGTCGGCAGAAAAGAACGGCTGCTTGAGCTACTGATCGTAACAGTGGGTCAGCGGGGAGGCAAGTTCATCGCTCGCGGATCACCAGAGCGCGCGCAAAATGCGTCAGTCGAATTGGCTCTTTGGGCCGGAGCCAATGGCGATGGGATCTGATGACCAGTCCATAAATCGGACAGGTCATCAGAAGCCGAGCCAAGGGCTCGGCCGCAGGTGGGGTGAAGTCCGCGAATTCACTTCGCGGACGAGGGGCGGGCCGCGGCCCGCCCCTTAGAACCTTCAAAACGGGTCCATTTATGGACACGTCTTGAGCGAGCAGAGAGAAGCGTTCGCTAGTTGTCGAAGGGATCCGCGTAGCCGCTAGACTTCGCCTTCTTCCCGCCAGCGGCCTTGGGCGCCTTCGCCGCCGGAGCAACGACGGGCGCGGGTGCGGCCTTCGGAGCAGCGGCGGCCGCCTTCGGAGCAGGTGCGGGCTTCGGAGCGGGCGTGGGCTTGGGAGCCGCGACGTGAGCCACCTTGTGGGACGTGGGCTTTCGCGCTTTGGGTGTCACCTTCTCGTTCTCCGGCGCCATACCTTCTCCTGCGGCAGGAGCTGGGTTTTGGGGAGAAGGCGCGGGCGCCGCCGGCTCTGCAGCCGCCGGTGGCGCTGCGGCGGCCGCGGGGGGCACGCTCGGTGGGAGTGGCTCGACGTGCGCGGGCGGCGTGGGTGGCGGCGGCGGCGGCGCGGGCATAATGACCACTGGAGCTGGTGGCGCCGACGTGGGCATGATCAGTCTGAGAAACAGGACGGCCAACACGAACCCGAACAGAACCAACGAGCCACCCAAAATCAGATACATGAATCTGGACTTGGCAGCTCCTCCGTTCGCGGCGGCCATGGGCTCGGTTATGGCTGGCCGCATCTCTTCCTGAACCACGATGGGATGGTGTTCGCGCGAGACAGAACGGCCCTCTCGGTAGGCAGCCTCTTGCTCTTCGGCGACCAGCGGATTGTCCGTCACCAACGTACGTTCGTCGTTGGGCGGTGAAATCTCGAAGCTGGCCGAAGATGGGCTGGCGAACGCCACCGCGGGCGGGGTCGGAGGCGCAGGTGGCGCAATGGATTCGGGCAGGGGAAGAGGCAGAGGCTCGGCCACGGCGGGCATGGCTGGTTCGGGTTCTGGCGCCTTTGCCGGAAGCACCAGCTTAGCGAGCAAGTCCTCGTAGGCGAGGTTCGTCTCTTCACCAGGTTCTTCAAGGCCTTCTTTTTCTTCCGCATCATCCGCGACCGGCGAGGGCGGCGGCGGCATGAACGTGCTGACCAAAACGGGCCCAGGGGTCTCCAGCATCACGTCGAGACCGTCGTCTAGAGGCTGATCACCCTCAACGAGAGGCTGATCACCCTCAACCCGACCTGGACGGGATCCGCCTTCGATCAGAAGATCAGCGATGTCATCGACGGATGCCTCAGGGGATCCATCGGCCTTTCGTGTCGGCCCGGGGCCAGTCGACATTGGGGAATTCCTTTCTGCAGCCTCACCGCGAAAACGTTGAGGCAGGGGGGAGAAGCGAAGTTTCTTGTCGGCGGGCTACAAAGTCAATCCCTGACGTGCAGTTCACCAGGTTTGACACTTGACGGACCCGTACTAAGGTTGCTCCCCTGTCGCTCCAGGTCGACAATCCATGCCCAATCAAGCCCACCGTCCCACGCGTCGTATCGCACATTCCAGCCGTCAAGGGCGCGAGCCAGCGCAGCCCGATTCGCACCACAGTGCTGGAATGTCGATGCGCCAGGGCGTGTACCGACTGTCTGACGATGTGGCGAGGCGCGTAAAACTGGGGCATCCCTGGATCTTCCGCGAGGCCCTTGGCCAGCGCAAGGTCACCGAGGCCACAGGAAGCCTGGTGGATTTGGTGGCCAACAACCGGACTTTCCTTGCCCGCGGGTTCGTCGATAGCGAGCACCCGATTGCGGTCCGCATCGTCACGCGTGATGCAGACGAGCGGGTGCACCCTGGATCGGGCGCTATAGCGGCGCGATTCCAGCGCGCGGTGAAACTGCGTTGGCAAGTCCTTGGCAGCAAGCGTCCGACGGCCCTGCGGCTCTTCTCGGGCGAAAACGAAGGACTACCCGGGGTGACCGTCGATCGATACGGCGACTTCGTGGTCGTGCAGTGGCTCTCGGCGGGCGCCCTGCCCTGGCGGGATGAGCTCTACGAGGCCATCACCGCGTCCGTCGCCCCGCGTGGCATCTACGACCAAAAACGCGTGCGATCGCTGGGTGGGCAGGCCGCCCCGGAGCCCGCGGTCAAGGTGTGGGGCGAAGAGGCACCGCTAGAGATCGTTGTCGAGGAAGAGGGCTGCCGCTTTGCCGTCGATGTGACTGCGCCTCTTGGTGTGGGCTTTTTCCCGGATATGCGCCTCGGCCGCGACGCTGTTGCCCACCGCGCGGCCGAACGCCGGGTGCTCAACCTGTTTTCCTACACGGGCGCCTTTTCTGTGCGCGCCGCCAAGGCTGGCGCGACGGAGGTTGTCGCCGTGGATACTTCCGCCAAGGCCCACGCACGTGCACGGCGCAACTACGAGCTGTCCGGGTTCGATGCAAGCCACGTCGAGCTCATCACCGCGGACGCCATGAAGACTCTCGAACGCTTCACCGATCGCAAGCGTTTCTTTGACCTCGTGGTTTGCGATCCGCCGACATTTTCGCACGGCCAGGGGAGGCCCTTCTCCGCCACGTCGGATCTCGGCCAACTCGCGGGGGCCGCCGCTTCGGTGCTCGTGCCCGGCGGATTTCTCGCCTTCGCCACCAACGCGGCGAAGCTGTCATCCGCCGACGTCGACCGTGCCATCGCCGAGGGCGCGGCTGCCTTCGGGCACGACCTGCGTATCATCGAGCGCCACGGTCTGCCCGCGGACTTTCCCGTCAACCCCGGTTTTCCCGAGGGCAACTACCTCAAGTTCGCGCTCGCGGTCAAGGTATAATGGGAACCCTGGGAGGGTTCCCAAACCCTCGGCCCCTCCCACCCACCACCACCCCGCTCGCTTCGCTCGGCCTCGCGCGCTCTGGCTCCGCCGGGCAAAGCCCGGCTACGCCTACGCGATCATTTTGGCAAAGGCCCGGGCGATGCTCTGCCCGGCCTGTGTTCGATCCGCGGCGCTATCGACGGCGGCGATCGCGGCTGCTGCACTGGCCCCGGCCCTCGCCACGGCCTCGACGTTGTCGAGGGTGATGCCACCGATAGCGACCACAGGGACGTGAATCACCGTCGCAACTTCCTGCAAGGCGGCTAGGCCGACCGCAGAGTCCGCGTCGGCCTTGGTCTGCGTCTGGAAAACGGGACCGAAGCCGATGTGGTCGGCTCCGCCCAAGGCGGCGGCCTTGGCCTGGTCGAGGTCGTGGGTCGAGATGCCGATGGCAAGCGCGTGCGCGCGTGCCGCCCTTCGCACGCGCAGTGCCTCGGCCAGAGGCAAGTCGCCTTGTCCCAGGTGAATAGCATCGGCGCCGACCGCCAAGGCCACGTCCAGGCGATCGTTCACACACAGCGGAACATGATGCTGGGTGCACAGCCCCCTCAGGGCGTGTCCCAGTTCGAACAACGCCGCGAGGCCGAGCTGCTTGGCCCGCAGCTGCAGGCAGCATGGCTTGGCCGCGAGCAGTTCGCTTGCATGACGGCGTGCAGCCGCTAGATCCAGAGAAGATCCCTTCACATCGAGAATTGCGTAGTAGCCTTGAATCCGCAGCGCCATGGCCGTGCCAGGTTTTGGCACAGTCGCTGGCAGCCGTCGATTCGTAGATGCAATCATGCCGACCCCATTCAAGCTGGTGACCGATCTGAAACCCGCCGGCGATCAGCCGCGCGCCATCGAGGAGCTTGTCGCTGGCGTCCAGCGTGGTGATGCGGCGCAGGTCCTGCTCGGTATCACGGGCAGCGGCAAGACCTTCACCATGGCCCAGGTTATCGAGCGCGTGCAGCGACCGACCTTGGTGGTGGCGCACAACAAGACCCTGGCGCACCAACTGTTCGGCGAGTTCAAAGGCCTGTTCCCCGACAACGCGGTCCATTTCTTCGTCAGCTACTACGACTACTACCAGCCCGAGGCCTACGTGCCGTCGACCGACACCTTCATCGAGAAGGACTCGCTGATCAACGAAGAGATCGATCGCATGCGCCACGCCGCGACCTATGCGCTGCTCACCCGACGGGACGTCATTATCGTAGCATCGGTGTCGTGCATCTACGGCATCGGCGCGGCCGAGGCGTACCTTGGCATGAAGGTCGATCTAGCCGCCGGGGTCGAGGTCCGGCGCGACGCGGTTCTGCGCCGGCTCATCGAGATTCAGTACGAACGCAACGATGTGGATTTTTCCCGCGGCACCTTCCGCGTGCGTGGCGACGTGGTGGAGATCTTCCCGGCCTACGAGCGCGAGAAAGCCCTGCGCATCGAGTGGTGGGGCGACGAGATCGAGACTATTTCCGAGGTCGACCCCTTGCGCGGAAAGGTTCTGCGCAAGCTCGACGAGGTGTCGATCTTTCCCGGCTCGCACTACGTGACCCCGGCCGACGAGCTGGTGCGCGCCATGACCGGCATCAAGGAAGAGCTGCGCGAGCGCCTGGTCGAGCTGCACACCGCGAATCGCCTGGTGGAAGAGCAGCGCCTGTCGCAGCGGACGCTTTACGACCTGGAAATGCTCGAACAGATGGGCCGCTGCAAGGGCATCGAGAACTACTCGCGCCATCTCTCGGCACGCAAGGCGGGGGAGCCGCCGCCCACGCTCATCGACTATTTTCCCGACGATTTTCTGGTCATGGTCGACGAGTCGCACCAGACCATCCCGCAGATCTCGGCCATGCACAAAGGCGACCGGTCGCGCAAGGAAACCCTGGTGGACTACGGCTTCCGCCTGCCCTCGGCCCTCGACAACCGGCCGCTGCGCTTCGAGGAGTGGGAAGGCCGAGCCAAACAGGCCGTGTTTGTCTCGGCCACGCCGGGCGACTACGAGGTCGAACGCGCCAAGGGGGTGTTGGTCGAACAGATCATCCGGCCGACCGGACTTCTCGATCCCGAAATCGAAGTGCGCCCGGTGGGCTCGCAGGTCGACGATCTTCTGACCGAGATCCGCGAACGCGCGAAGGCCGGCGAGCGTGTGCTGGTGACCACGCTGACCAAGCGCCTGGCCGAGGATCTGACCGAATACTACGGCGAGCTCGGCGTGCGCGTGCGCTACCTGCACTCGGACATCGACACCCTGGAGCGCATCGAGATCCTGCGCGACTTGCGCCTGGGCGAATTCGACGTGCTGGTTGGCATCAACCTTCTGCGCGAGGGATTGGATCTGCCCGAGGTTTCCCTGGTCGCCATTCTCGACGCCGACAAGGAAGGCTTCCTGCGCGCCGAGCGCTCGCTGATTCAGACCATCGGCCGCGCCGCCCGCAACGTGCGCGGCAAGGTCATCATGTACGCGGATCGGGAGACCGATTCCATGAAGAAAGCCATCGACGTCACGCGCAGCCGGCGTACCGTGCAAGAGGAATACAACCGCCAACACGGCATTACGCCCAAGACCATCGAGAAGGCCATCGCCGAGCTTGCAGGCACGGCGCAAGACGACCGCTGGGATCCCAGCAAGGCCAAGCTGCCCAAGCAGGGCAAGCGCACGGTTGCCCCCGACGAGATTCCGGGGCTCATCGCTTCGCTCAAGAAGGAGATGTTCGACTGGGCGGAAAAGCTCGAATTCGAAAAAGCCGCCGCGATCCGCGACCGCATTGCTCAGCTGGAAGAGCTGCAGTTCGACCTCGGTTGAAGAGAGAGCGCAGAGAAGACAGCCGAGCCAAAGGCTCGGCCGCAGGTGGGGTGAAGTCCGCGAATTCACTTCGCGGACGAGGGGAGGGCAGCGGCCCTCCCCTCAAAAACCAGAGAGCACAGCGGGGACACGGACCGCGATTGCTACAACCGTCGGTAGGCCAGGCGCCAGATGCGGATGCCTTCGCGTTCGCAAAGGCGCTCGCGAAACGAGCGCGCGGCGAAGTGGCTCGCGCGCAGAAAGCTCCAAGGTTCGTGGAGATTGACGAAACGACGGGGCGCCTCCCATTCCAGCACGGTCATGGCGTCAAGGGCGATGTCGAAGATGTCGGTCGCCACGAGGATTTCGCCGTACGGTTCGAGCAATTCGAAGAGCTGGCAGAGCAAATCCTCGCCAACCACGCGCCGCTTGCGCTGGCGGTACTTGAACCACGGATCAGGGAAATTGATGAAAAAGCGGCTCACGCTTCTGGGCGGAAAGAGCCGCGGCAGGTCCACCGACATATTGGCGAACACGCTGCGAACACGATCGAGGCCCTTGTCCCTGCATTGATCATTCGACTGGGTCACGAGCTCACGCCGGATCTCCACGCCGACGTAGCTGCGACCTGGATCTTCCACCGCTCGCTCCATCAGGAAGAACGCCTCCGCCGATCCCAACTCGACCTCGATGGGCCGATCCCTGGGCAGGTCGAGTGGCTCGAGCGGGATTTGCAGATAGTCCGAACGAAGCGGATTGACGTGCTGGCGAATGCGCATGCCGGTTATTCGAGTGGAGAATAGCGCGGCGAGAAGAGAAGGGAATCAACCACGGAGCGCTTCGGTGCTGCGCTCTAGGTTTTCACCGCCAGCCCTGGGATACGGCCCGCGCGGTAGCGTCGATTGACGTAGAGCTGCTGCAGAATGCCGATAAGATAGCTGGTCAGCGTGTAGATGGAAAGACCGGCGGGCAGGAAGAGCGAGAAGCCGGTGAACATGACCGGCATCATCACCGACATCATCTTCTGTTGCTGGGGATCCGTTCCCGCAGGTGACATGCGCATTTGCAGGAACATGACCGAGCCCATGAGCAGGGGCGCCAGGTAATAGGGATCCTTTGCCGAGAGATCGGTGATGTACCAGAAGAAGGACGAGTGGTAGATCTCGACGGAATAGTTGAGCGTGGAGAACAGCGCGATCCAGATGGGCATCTGGATGAGGCTGGGCAGGCAGCCGCCGAAGGGCGACACGCCGTGCGCCTTGTACAGGTTCATGGTTTCGACGCCAAGCTTCTGCTTGTCGTTCTCGAACTTCTTGCGTAGCTCTGCGATCTTGCCGGACAGCCCCTGCATCTTCTTGGCCGACACCAGCGTCCGGTGCGTCGGGTAGAAGGTGACGAGGCGGACGAAGATGGTGAGCAGAATGATGGCGATGCCCCAGTTGCCGGACAGCCGATAGAACTGCTTGAGAAGAGCGAGCATGGGACGGGAAAGGGCGGCGAAGGTGACATCGACGGCGTCGGCGAGCTTGGCGTCCTCGCCGCCCGGCCGGACCGCATCCAGATCCTGGGCGTACTTGGGACCGGCAAAGATGATGAACGGGTACTCGGTCTTTTCGCCCGGCGCGAGAGTGCGCGTGGCGAAGGACAGCGCAACCTCGGCTGTGCTGGCATCAATGGCTTGTTGTTTGCAGCCGCGATCGCGCGGCGGTGTCTCGGGAAATGGAACCGCCGCAACCGTGAAATACTTGTCACCGGCGGCGGCCCAGCGCACGCCACCCACGTAGTTCTGGGGCTCCTTGGTGAGCGCCTCGACCGTCGCGCGCTTGGCTTTGTCGCCCACGTGGCAGACCATCTCGGCTAGGTTCGCCGAGGCGTAGCTGAACATTCCGCCACCCTTTTTCTCAGGATCTTGCGCGGCGAAAAGTCGGACGGCGAGCCC
Source organism: uncultured delta proteobacterium (assembly GCA_963723955.1). Classification (GTDB taxonomy): domain Bacteria; phylum Myxococcota_A; class Polyangia; order Fen-1088; family Fen-1088; genus Fen-1118. The sequence continues at coordinate 18,681 of CAVRSU010000024.1, read as the reverse complement.
GTGGTCGAGGGGCTTGCCGCTCTTGTTCTGAACGGTCACCGCGAGCTGCAGGCGGTAGCGCTGCGCTTCGAGGGTGTAGCGTTTCTCGACCACCACGTCGTCGGTTTCGGCGTGAAAGACCAGGGTGCCGGCCGCCGGCCGACTGACCGACCAGGCGATGCTGTCGTTCCAAGTAAAGTCGGCCTTGGTGAACGTCGTGCGCAACGGGGCGGTGTCTTCCTTCGACGTGGACACGATCTGCATGCCCGAGTCGGGCTGCGCTGGATTGAGCAGGAACTGGCGATCCTTGAGCTTGATCTGGTGAAGCGAGGCGCCCCAAGAGGAGAAGACGTAGTTTGCCTCTGGCGATTCGAGGGTGACCAGAGTTTCAGCCGGCCGCTCATTAGGGGGCGTGGCTGCCTTGGCGGTGGAATCCGTCTGCGCTTGCGCTGGGGTCGGAACGGAAACGCCCGAACCCGAGGCTGGCAAGGAGGAATTGGCGACCGGGGTGGGCGCCTGCGGGGTCTGGGGGATGGGAGGATGAATCTTCATCCACAGGAAGAGTATCGCCATCGAGACAACCACCGCGAGCAGCAACCGCTTGTCCATGTTCTCTCCTAGGTCGAATTCGCGCGACTGTCTGTCGGCGCGGGCAGCGGCACGGGATCCAGTCCGGCTCGTGCAAAGGGATGGCAGCGCAAGATCCTGCGCAAGGCCAAGACGCTGCCTCGAAGCGCGCCGAATCGTTCGATGGCTTCTTGCGCGTAGACCGAACAGGTGGGCTCGAAGCGGCAGGCAGGTCCGAGCGCGGGAGAAATCACGGATCGATACACACGCAGAAGCACCAGCAACGGAGCCTTGCCGATGGCATCGAGACTATTCAGCGGCGATCGCATGGCCCCGCGATGCAGAGAACAAGCCGACGCAACTCTTCTGCCGTGGCACCATAGCTGGCCTTGGCCGCGCTGGGCTTCGCGATGACCACCAAGTCGATCCCCTTGGGAGGCGGCTCGGCCAACCTGCGATAGCTCTCGCGCACCCAGCGCTTGACCCGATTGCGCACCACCGCGTTGCCGACCTTCTTGCTCACAGTGATCCCGAGGCGTGCATCGCTCGCGGATTTCCCGTCGGTGGGCGGCATGGCGTAGAGAACCAGGTTCCGGCTGGTAAACCGCTGCCCACGCTGCTGAACCGCAAGGAATCCCGATCGCTTTCGGAGTCGCTTGCTGCGGCCAAGCCTTTGCTGCAGGCCTCGGTCGGTCACCTCAACCTATTTCTTGGGAACGCTGACGGTGAGCTTCTTGCGCCCCTTGCGGCGACGGCGGTTGATTACTTCGCGCCCTGCTGGGGTGCTCATGCGCTTCCGGAAACCGTGCGTGCGTTTCCGGCTCCTTCGGTGCGGTTGATACGTCCTCTTCACTGGATCCTCCGGTCTTTCCCCGGTGTGGGGAGGGAGAACTAACATTCCAGATCGGTGCTGTCAACGACCGGCCCGCTTTTGGGATCGCCTTTCTACGCTCAGCCTACCTTCGCGCTTGTGCGCGGCTGAACCGATTGACCGCCTTGTCTTGCCTCAGTCTCCGTCGAGAGGCTGACGCCGCGAGATCGATTTCTCGTCGGAGAGGACAGGCTCGGCATGGATCGAGTGTATTCTGCTCGACGGCAGAGCAGACACTCCTGTCACAGCAGCGTGCGACCTCCGACGGAAACTTGACACGTTCTTGTCACCCAAGTGCTGCAAAGCCCAAGACATGGCCGTTAGCGCTCGTTCCCACAGGGCTTGTCTGTGGAATTCGGGGGCGACGGGAATGTCTCTGGAATTTGCACTTCTTTTGTCAAGGATCACGGACAGTTGGGCGAAAGGCCGGGGCCTGGCTGACGAATTGGAATGATTCTCAAAGCGGGCCTTGGCCAGCTATCTCCGCAGATCCTCATGCCCTCGGGAAAGAAGATATTTTGATCTTGCCGGTCTTCGGACTGGTTGGTAGGAAAGGCCTCCCGCCGACAGCGCCTTCCAGTTTTGACCATGCGTGGATAACTGGATGGCGCTTGGGATTCGCTGTTGGCAAATTGGGGATTAGTGTGTGTAAATACATGTATTTACTGTATTTTTGTCGACTCGTTGGCTGTGAATAGGACATGCTAGAACTCTGGGGCGAAGCCGTACGATCGGTCGAAGAACGGGTCAAGCCGACGCAGCGAGACCAGTGGCTTCGGCCCATCACTTTCGTGGGCTTTGAAGCCAATCGCATCCGCCTGCGCGCGCCCAATCGCTACCAGAAGGAATGGTTCGAAGACCACTACCTTCACGCGATTCTTTCGGATCTCGAACTACGCACCAAGACAACCTTCTCCGTGGATATCGAAGTGGTGGAAGAGAAGACGACCCAGGAAGCATGTCCAGAGTTGGTGGAGGCTCCACAGACAGAGCCGATGCGTGAACCAACCCCTACCCCGAGGGGTCTGGACCGCAGGTACACCTTCGACAAGTTCGTCGTCGGTCAAACCAATCAGTTTGCGCACGCGGCGGCGCGCATGGTGGCCGACGCGCCTGCCTCAAAATACAACCCCTTGTTCATCTATGGCGGGGTTGGTCTGGGCAAGACCCACCTGCTGCATGCCGTTGGGCACGAGATCCACCGCCAGCATCCCGACTGGAACATCACGGTCGTGACCTGCGAGCAGTTCGTGTCGAGCTTCATCGGCTCCATGCTGAACCAGCGTCGCCAGTCAGGAAATGGCCACGGCAGCGTCAACCTGATGGAAGAGTTCCGACAGCGCTACCGCGAAACGCCGGATGTGATCCTAGTCGATGACATTCAGTTCCTCTCGGGCAAGGACAGCTCTCAGGACGAGTTCTTCCACACCTTCAATGCCCTTCACCATGCCCACAAGCAGATCGTTCTAACCTGCGATAAGCTGCCCGCCGAGCTGCCCGGCGTAGAAGAGCGGTTGCGCAGCCGCTTCACCTGGGGCCTCATCACCGAGATTGGTCATCCCGATCTCGAGACTCGGATTGCCATCCTCAAGCGCAAGGCCGAAATAGATCACATCGACCTGCCGGACGATGTCGCGCTGACGGTGGCAAGCTATGTCCGCTCCAATGTGAGGGAGTTGGAAGGGGCTTTGCTTCAGCTTTCCGCGCGCGCCTCGCTCTCGGGTTGCGCGATTACCAAGGAAGTCGCCGAAGAGATTCGTGAAGACGCTTGCCTCATCGGGGCCGACCGGCCTCAGCGTCGAATCCATCCAGCGCGAGGTTTCGTCGTACTTCGAGGTCAAACTGCACGACCTAAAAGGACCTAAGCGACACCGTGCGGTCGCCCATCCACGCATGATCGCCATGTACCTATCGCGCCACCTCACCTCGATGAGCTATCCCGAGATCGGTAGCCGGTTTGGCGGCAAGGATCACTCGACCATCATCAGCGCGGTCAAGAAGATCGAAAAGAAGATGGCAGAGGACGCTAGTTTGCGAAGCGTGGTGTCCACGCTGACCACCCGCCTACGCCAGCGCTAGCCAAAGCCTGGGATCCGGATCCTCACCGCAGAACGCACGGAGGCCGGAGAGGAAGGGTTCTCCGGATCTTGCATCCGAGCTACTTTCCGTTCCATCTGTGTTCTCTGCGCCTCTTTGTTTCAATTTCTTCGTGTCGCGTCCAGCCTTTCGCAGCTCGAAGTGTGCCTTCTACATCTGGAAGGACCCTGTGGATGACTTGCCCCAAACTATGTGGTCAAAACCTTGAAGGGCTCCCTCTCTCCCTTATCCCCAAGTCATCCCCTTTACTCACCGATTTTCTCCCCACCCCTTTTGCATCGGCTCACCGTCGGCGATGGCACTTTATCCACAAATTCACAGGCCCTAATACTTCTCCCAAAGTAGATCAAAAACCTATAGATTCTAAGACCGTGTTGATGGATGTAAACCCCAGCCAGAGGGTAACGGATGGACTTTCGGATTGGAAAGAATGAACTTCTGCGTGGGCTGTACCTTACCCACGGCATCGCGGATAGGAAGAACACTATCCCGATCCTTGCCAATGTCCTGGTTCGCGCCAGCGGCAAGGACAAGGTTGTCTTCGCGGCCACCGACTTGAAAGTGGCGATGATCGTCAATGCCTCGGCGAAGGTCTCGGAGGAGGGCGGCATCACGGTGGGTGCACGTCAGCTCTACGAAATCGTAAAGGGGCTGGGCGGTGAAGAGGTTCGTCTGCAGCGCACGGAGCAAAACTGGCTGCACATCGAAAGCGGAAGGACCGAATTCAAGGTCGTGGGGATGAGCGACCGGGACTTTCCCAAGCTGCCGAGCGTGGAAGAGGTTTCGTGTAGCAAGGTGGAATCGACCTTACTAGGCGAGATGATCGGAAAGACTATCCTTTCGGTTTCCCAGGACGAGACCCGGCCCCACTTGGCCAGCGTCCTTTTCGAAAGCGACGGCGACAAGGCAACCATGGTCTCGACCGATGGGCATCGCCTGTCCAAGATCTCTCGCCCCATGCCCGGCGGACCCAAGCTCGCATCGGGCGGGCTGTTGCCGAGAAAGGGACTCTCCGAGATCAGGCGCGCCCTCGAAGGCAATCAGGCCCAATGCGAGATCGGGGTTGATCAAGGTTTTTTCGTGCTCAAGTCCGACGACATGGTGCTCTCGGTGAAGCTCGGTGAAGGGCAATTTCCTCCCTACGACCAGGTCATCCCAAAGGACAACGACAAGAAGGTCGTGCTGGAGCGCGAGTCCTTTCTTGAGGCTCTTCGTCGCGTGTCGATCATCGCCTCGGACAAGACGTGGGGCATACGCTTTTCCCTTGAGAAGGGCAAGCTGTCCATCGAGGCGGATAACCCGGATTTGGGCAACGCGAAGGAGCAGGTGGATGTGGATTACAAGGGCGGGGCTTTGCAGATTGGTTTCAACGCCCGCTACTTCATCGATCTGCTGGCAGAGATGAGCGGCAAGGAAGTCAGCATCGAGCTTGGTGGTGATTTGGATCCAGCACTGATCAAGCCCTGCGATGGCAGCGACTATTTGGGCGTGATCATGCCCATGCGGCTCTAGGACCGCGGCCACGGACCGTGCTCCTAAGGGACATACGGGTCAGGGGCTGGAGAAATCTTGCGGCGGAAGGGCTTGTTCTCGGACAGCGTGTGACCGTACTGTTCGGAAAGAACGGTCAAGGCAAGAGCAATTTTCTCGAGGCGGCTTACTACGCCATTACCTTTCGCTCGTTCCGCACGAGCAGCGTTGGAGATCTGATTGGTTGGGGCGGGGATCGATGCGGAGATCGAAGCACGGATCATGCTACGTGGCCTGGAGCGAACGCTTCGGGTTGAAATTGCGGTCGGGAAAAAGCGCACGACCTTGGATGGGAAGGCGGTCCGGCGCGACTCGGAGTCGCTGCAAGGAGCCGGGGTCGTGATTTTCGGTCCCGACGATTTGCGCCTGCCCAAGGCCGCAGCGGCCGAGCGGCGTCGGGCCGTCGATCGCGCCGTCTTCGCGGTTCGGCGCACCTATTTTCGCGAGGCACTCGACTTTGAGCGAGCCCTGAAGGCCAGAAACGGATTGCTTCGCCGCGGAGAGTTTTCTCGCGAATTGCTCGAAAGCTACGACGAAACCCTGGCTCGAACTGGCGCGCGCATCGTGTTGCGGCGGCGCGATCTGGTTCGCGAGCTCGCTCCGACCGTTGCATGCGTCTTCGCTGAAATCCACGGGGATTTGCCGGCCAGGATTCGCTACCGCAGCCACGCGCGGGTCGAGGCTGCGGAAGGCGAAGGGGAAATCGAGCGAGCTTTGCACGCTGGCCTCGAAGCGGAGCGGGGGAATGACCAGCGCAGGGGCTTCACGGGGTTTGGTCCCCAGACCGACGACTTGGAAATGCTTCTGGGGGACCGGCCGGCGCGCGAACATGGTTCGCAAGGCCAGATCCGGTCGCTGGTGCTGGCATTCAAGATCGGAGAATTGCGACATGCGGAAAGCCGGAATGGCGAGACACCAGTGCTTCTTCTCGACGATGTGGCAAGCGAGCTTGACCAAGAACGGCGCACGCGTCTTTTTGAGACCATCTCGGCCATGGCATGTCAGACTGTCATCACGGTGACGGAGCGGGAGCATTTGCCTGACTTGCCCGAGCGATCGGACTGGCTGGTAACAGGCGGACACATCGAACCCGCATAGGGCTCGGGCAGTTTTGCTTTACTCCCCTGGGGAATGATGCTATCTAACTGAAAGTCCTAGGTTTTTACATGTCCACGGACGTAGACAACGCTACAAGCCAAGAGCTGCCCAAAGGCCCCAGCGAGTACAACGAAGAGAGCATCCAGGTTCTCAAGGGGCTAGAGGCGGTGCGCATGCGCCCGGGCATGTACATCGGTGATACCGACGACGGCAGCGGGCTCCACCACATGGTGTACGAGGTCGTCGACAACTCAGTGGATGAAGCGTTGGCGGGCTACTGCAACCGGATCGACGTGCAGGTGCATTTCGACGACTCGGTTTCGGTCGAGGACAACGGCCGCGGCATTCCCGTCGGAGAGCACCCGACGGAGAAGCGGCCTACGGCGGAGATCGTGATGACGGTCTTGCACGCGGGCGGAAAGTTCAACCACTCGAACTACAAGGTCTCGGGCGGTTTGCACGGCGTGGGCGTCTCGGTCGTGAATGCGCTGTCGGAATGGCTCAAGCTCGAGATCAAGCGCGACGGAAAGGTCTACCACCAGGAGTACGGGCGTGGCGATCCCGTCACGAAGCTGGAGGAGATAGGCATTTCGGAAAAGAGCGGAACGAAGATCACTTTCAAGCCCGACACCGCCATTTTCAAGGGGATCCACGAATTCAGCTTCGAGCTGCTGTCGCAGCGGCTGCGCGAGCTGTCGTATCTCAACCGTGGTCTGACCATCACGCTTGAGGACGAACGCAGTGGAAAGTCGCACGAGTTCAATTTCGTCGGCGGGCTCGCGCAGTTCGTGGCGGATCTGAACACGACCCGCGTGGTCACGCACGACAAACCCATTGTCGTCGAGGGCGAGCAGGACGGAACGGTCGTCGAAATTGCACTGCAATGGAACGACTCGTACCAGGACTCGATCTTCTGTTTCACCAACAACATCAAAAACAAGGACGGTGGTACGCACCTGACTGGATTTCGCGCGGCCCTGACCCGGACGGTAAACGCCTACGCGCAAGCGACGGGCCTGCTCAAGGATCTCAAGAACGGTCTTGGCGGTGACGACATCAGCGAAGGCCTGACCGCGGTGGTTTCGGTCAAGCATCCGGATCCCAAGTTTAGCAATCAGCCCAAGGACAAGCTGGTGTCCTCCGAGGTGAAGGGCATCGTCGAGCGCATCGTCAACGAACGCCTGGGCAGGTTCCTTGAGGAGCACCCGCGCGAGGCCAAGCAAGTCATCGAGAAGGCGGTTCTCGCGGCGCGGGCCCGGGATGCAGCTCGCAAGGCGCGCGAGCTCGTTCAGCGCAAAGGCGCGCTCGACATCTCGTCGCTGCCCGGGAAGCTGGCGGACTGCCAAGAGCGAGATCCGGCGCTCTCAGAGCTGTATATCGTCGAGGGAGACAGCGCAGGCGGGTCGGCCAAGCAGGGGCGCAACCGCAAGGATCAGGCGATTCTGCCCTTGCGGGGAAAGATCCTGAACGTCGAAAAGGCCCGGCTCGATAAGATGCTGTCCTCGCAGGAGATTGTCACGCTCATCACGGCGCTGGGCTGTGGGGTGGAGAAGGAAAAGGAGATCGAGAAGATCCGCTACCACCGCGTGATCGTGATGACCGATGCCGACGTCGATGGCAGCCATATTCGAACCCTGCTTTTGACGTTCTTCTATCGGCATTTTCCCGAGATCGTCGAACGCGGATATCTTTTCATTGCCCAGCCTCCGCTCTATCGGGTCAAGAAAGGAAAGCGGGAGATCTACCTGAAGAACGAGCAAGCCCTCGATGAGTTCTTGCTCGACAGCGCCACGGAGAACCTCATGCTTCGTCCGAGTAGTGGTGGCGAAGCGATTGGCGGAGAGGCTCTTCGTCACCTGGCGCGGCTGGCGGGCCGGTATCGTCGACTGTTGCGGGCCGTGGATCGTCGCTTGGATGCGCGGTTGGTTGACGCCATCGTGAAGGCAGCGCACCTGTCGAAGGCCGACCTCAAGGATCCGAAGCTCATTGCCAAGGCACTTGCCCGCTTGGAAGAGTACTTTGACGCCTACGCACCAGAACTCAGGGACGTGGTTCTCAAGTTGGCGCCAGACAGCGAACACGGTGGCTATAAGATCGAGGCTCCAGTGCGACCGTCCGGAATTCGTCGTGCCACGGTGATTGACTTCGCGTTCTTGGATTCGCCTGAGTTCGCGGATCTGTCCGCCTTGCATCAAGAGCTTTCGGTCATGGGGCCGTCGCCGTATCGTCTTGTTTCAGGTGGGGACACGGTGGACTTCGATCGCGTGGAAGATCTTGCCGATCGCGTGAACGAGCTGGGCAAGAAGGGTTTGCAGATCCAGCGGTACAAAGGGCTGGGCGAGATGAATCCGGAGCAGCTTTGGGAGACGACGATGGATCCGAGCCGGCGAACCCTGTTGCAAGTACGAGTGGAAGACGCCTTCGAGGCGGATCGTTTGTTTTCCACGCTTATGGGCGACCTGGTGGAGCCGAGGCGGGACTTCATCGCGCAGAACGCGCTCAATGTGCGCAATCTAGACGTGTAGATGCGCACTCGAGTTGTAGGGCAATGAAAAAGGCCCCGAGGGTTCTACCCTGGGGCCTTGGTCGGGTCAGAGATCAGCAGGCGAAGATGCGATTGAGCTTTTCTTCGATCTTGCCTTCATTGGACTTGGTGGCGACAGCAATCTCCTTGACAAGGAGGGTGCGGGCGGTGTCGAGCATCTTGCGCTCGCCGAAGGAAAGTTCCTTGTCGCCCTTGAGGCGCTGGAGATCACGAAGCACCTCGGCAATCTCGAAGACCGAACCGGTCTTGATCTTCTCCATGTATTCGCGATAGCGGCGATTCCAGGTCTGACCTTCCACGGAGATCTCGCGGCTCTTGAGGATCTCGAAGACCTCGTCGACCTCGTCGGCGCGAATCAACTCGCGCAAGCCTACGGCCCCCGCATTCTTGGTGGGGATCATGATTTTCATCCCGTTGTCCAAGATCTTGAGGATGTAGAATGTCTGTTTGCTGGACGAGATCTCTCGGGTCTCGATGCCGGTGACCTGGGCCACGCCGTGCGCGGGATACACTGCCAAATCACCAACGCGGAAAGTGGGCTCCATCTAGGTGCTCTCCTATCAGTCCTGTTGAAAACGCCTCAGTAACCGAGGCGCGGGTACTCTACCCTGCGGTTTGTCCGAAGTCAACGGGGTATTTTGCAGGCGGAGTTGATTTCTTGTGGGGCTTACTCAAATGTGGGTAGAGAGTGGACAAGTTCATCTATTGTACTTGAGATGTACTTGAGAATTGAGTGGTGGGACCTGGATGATATTGACAAAGTCAGGCATGGAAAGGTAGGGTTTTGTCCCACGTGGCTATGAGGGCAAAACTGGCGAAGAGCGTGAAGAAGGCGACTAAGGCTATTGTCACGCGCGGGGTCGGAAGGGCAGGCTCTGCCATGCGGAAGGCGGAGGGATTGGGCTTTGAGGAGGGTAGGAGGGCGGTGGGCGGTGGTGGTAAGGAGCCAGGGAACGAGGTTGGGAAGGGGCGCGTGGACGAGTCAGTATTCGGCCTGACCAGGGGTAGTAGGCCTTGGTTATCTGAGACAGGTGGTGCAGGGCATATGAGGGGGCGGAGCGAAGATCCTCCCGCACTTCCGGTGCCGATTGCGAGCTTCACTATCTAGTCAAGCATGGAGAGAAGATGATCGAGCAAAGTACACTTGCGGAGAAGCGCGAGGAGGCTGCCAAGGTCTTGCGGGAGATTCTTGACAAGATGAGCGTGGACGCTGAGGTCAGCGCATTCGACGACGGTGAGAGGATCATCCTTGACGCGCACGGATGTGAGTCTGGGCTGGTCATCGGTAAGAAGGGTGCGACACTGGATTCACTGCAATATCTGGTGAGCAGGATTGTTTTTCGGAAGCCGGGCGAATCCTCTCCGATTGTTGTTGATGCGGAGGGCTATCGTGGACGGCGGGAGGATTCTCTCGCGGATTTGGCCCGGCGGCTTGCTGAGAAGGTGGTTCGTTCTGGGCGTCCAGTTCCTGTTGAGCCCATGAGTCCGCAAGATCGGAAGGTGGTTCACAAGACCCTTGCAGAGCATCCAGGGGTGAGGACGGAGTCCGAGGGTGAGGGAACGGCTCGACGCGTAGTTATCTTCCCTAAGCGCGGCGAGTTGGAGGCCAGGTAGTCAAGAAGTCGAGGAGTTGAACGAGATCCAGATTCTCCGCCAGCGCTTTGGCGATTTCCGAGGGATCCTGTGAGTTGAGGAACGGGAGGGTCCCAAGAGGTGGTTGGCCGGTTGCGTCTGCGATGAGCGAATGGTTGGATTGTTGGTCCGGAGTCTGTTCAGCGTTCGTGGCGACTAGAATCGTCCCGAGGCAGGGGATTGAGCGGCGGCGCAACTCCGCCAGGGCGAGGGAAGTGTGATTGACGGTTCCGAGGGCGTTGCGGGCGACCAGGAGGACGGGCAGGCCGAGGGCGGTGGCCAGATCGGCTGAGGTGAGGTTTTTGGCGTAGGGAGAGAGTAGGCCACCCGCGGACTCGACGATGATGGGGCCACCGTAAGATGCGGCTTTGCGGGCGTGATCGAGGAGGACGGGAAGGGTGATGGGGGCCTCGCGTGAGGCAACTGCTGGTGCGACGGGGTCAGGGAAGGAAATTGGGCAGACGACACTCAGGGGTATGTCTCGTCGCAGCGAGGCAGAGAGGAGTCTGGCTGCATCTGACGGAACCGGCCGTGCTCCGGTTTCCACCGGCTTGAATGGAACGGGATTTGCACCTCGGCTGGCAAGGATGTGGAGTATGGCAGCCGCAACGGATGTCTTGCCCACTGCGGTGTCTGTTCCAAGAATGAAGATGCCTCTCGGGTAGGGCGGGAGGGGAGGCGAGAGGGCACTTTGATGTTGGATGGCGTGGGCTAGGGGTGGAGACGAGGAAGTGGTTGGGGCGTTGGTTGTGCTGCGGTGAGGTAGGTCTGCCAAGGCTTGGGCGAGTTCAGCGACATCTTGGTCTGTGTGATGAGCGGAGATGGTGAGGCGAAGTCTGGAGGTACCTTCTGGGACGGTTGGTGGTCGGATTGCCTGTACGAAGAGGCCCCTGTTCTGGAGGTGGAGGGAGGCATCGAGCGTGGGTTGATCGGCGCCAACAATGATTGGAACGATGGGTGCAGCGTGGGGATCGACAGGGAGGCCGATGGACGATCGGAGCTGGAGGATGAGGTAGCGAAGGCGGTGGCGAAGGTGGTCCCCTTCGGATGAGGAAAGTATTCGGAGAGCGGCATGAGCGGCCGCCGCGACGGGGACAGGAGGGGCCGTTGTAAAGATGAAACTGCGGGCGTGATTGAGGAGGTAGTCGCGGAGGTCGATGGTTCCGGCGACGAAGGCGCCGCTCGCGCCAATTGCCTTGCCCAAGGTTCCCACTAGGACGTCGGGCTCGACTCCCTGCTGGGCGCAGAGTCCTCGACCCGAGGGGCCGAGGCAGCCGAAGGCGTGAGCTTCGTCGACAAAGAGGGCCGCATTGTGGGCCTTCGCGATCGAGGCGAGGGCCGCCAGGGGCGCTATATCGCCATCCATGCTGAAGAGGGACTCGGTTACCAGGAAGCGTCTGCGGCGTGCGGGGCCGAGTCGGTTGAGATGGTGATCGGCGGTGTCAGCATCGAGGTGGGGGTAGACTGCGAGTTTGGCGCGTGAGAGCCTGCACCCATCGAGGATGCTAGCGTGGACGGCGTGGTCGACGACGATGAGGTCGTCGGGTCCGGCGAGAGCGGTAAGGACGCCCAGGTTCGCCTGATAGCCGGTTGGAAAGAGGAGCGCCGCGGGCAGAGATAGGAATGCGGCGAGCGCGGCCTCCAAGGCGACGTGCTCAGGAAGATTGCCGGAAACGAGACGGGAGGCGCCAGCCCCGAATCCGGAGGCGGATGCTGCGTCGGCTGCGGCGCTGCGAAGACGGGGATCGCAGGCAAGGCCGAGGTAGTCGTTTGAACAGAAGGAGACAAATGCCCGGCCAGCGAGGTTGACGTGGACTCTTGAGCTGCCGGCGAGGTCCGGGCAGGAGCGCAGACGGCTTCTGGAGCGAAGCTTCTGGAGATCGAGTGAGATTTGCTGGGCGAGTGACGGGAGCACCGGGTAGCAATGTGGAAGGAGCGTCGTCCGCTGTCAATCTGCTTCGGGGCGTAGTGTTTCACGTGAAACAGTAGCATCCAGCCCATCGCGTTGATCCGCCAGAGGTTCGGTATCCCACTGAATCGACCAATCGGGCATTGGCCGCCTTCGGCTTGACCGAGACATTGGTGAGTACCACGACGAGACCCGGTGCGTTAACCAAAGATGGGCCAAGCTCTAGCCACTTCTCAGGAGAGAAAGTCGCGCGAGAAAAGGCAACATCGAAACGCAACGAAGCAATCTCCTCAAGCCGTGCGCGAACAACAGACACGTTCTTGCAGGCAGTCTCCCGCGCGGCAGTACTCAGAAAAGCCACACGCTTGGCCCGCGGCTCAAGAAGCGTAACGCGACAATCTGGCCGAAGCAGCGCGAAAGGGATCCCTGGCAGTCCACCGCCCGCGCCAACATCGACCACCGAAGAATCCAGCGGAACTAGCTTGGAAATCGCGAAGCTGTCAGGCAAGTGCTCGCCCAGCAGATCCTCAAAACTACGAGCTCCCGTCAGATTCACCCGTCGGTTCCAATCCAACAAACGCCTCATAAAAAGAGCAATCCTCTCCGCAACGTCTTCGCCGACCGATCCCGGCCAATCCAGGGCAACCGACAGAACGCCTGACCTGGCTTCATCCAGCATCGAAGAACTATACGACAACATCGAGCCCAGAGCCGTGTCTCAGTGTGCTGTCCCACTGAGCCATCCGTTCGCATCCATAGCGGTCAATAGCCCCTCAGGTACTTCGTGCTCGCCAAACCAGGGCGAGCACGCGTGGCTCTTCGTGGCGATGAAGGATACAATCCTAGCTCGCCCCGGGATGGACACAGCCCAGCCAAAGAATCGGCTTCTTCTCGTCGACGGAGATCCCAAGAGCCTTCGCGTTCTCGACGTCAGCCTCAAGAAAGCCGGATTCGACGTCACGACCGCCACCAGCGGGCGCGAGGCCCTCACCTTGCTCGAAGCTAGCCAGCCCGATCTCCTCATCTCCGATACGGATCTCGACGAGATGGACGGCTTCGAACTGTGCAGCCAGATCAAGGCTCGTCCCGAATGGGCGAAGATCCCATTCATCTTCGTCTCCGGCCGCAAATCCATCGAGGACAAAATCCGCGGCCTTGAGCTTGGCGTCGACGACTACCTGACCAAGCCGATCTATATCAAGGAAATCGGAATTCGCGTGCGCACCGCCTTGCAACGCGCGGAACGCGAGCGCATGGAGTCGCGCCGTGACGGTCGCACGCGTTTTGCCGGCGACCTCTCCGACGTGGGCGTGGTCGATCTAGTGCAGACCATCGAGCTCAATCGCAAGTCGGGCATCATCCACATCGTCAATCGCGACACCCGCCGCGGATCCATTTTCTTCCGGGACGGCAAGGTCATCGACGCCGAGGTAGGTCGGCTCTCGGGCGCCAACGCCATCTATCGTCTGTTCTCTTGGTCCGAAGGTCAGTTCGCCGTCGAGTTTAAGCAAATCCGACGCCACGATGTCATCGACACTCCTATGGCGCCCCTGCTGATGGAAGGCATGCGCCGACTCGACGAAAGCACGCGCCTACTCGACCAGCTTCCCTCCACGAGCAGCGTGCTGGAGGTTGACTGCCGCGCGCTCGCCGAAGAGCTGGCCGAATTGCCCGACGAGGTGAACTCGGTCCTGCGCCTGTGCGACGGCACCCGAACCTTGCAAGAAGTGGTCGAAGACAGCGACCATCCCGATCTGGAAGCGCTCACCTTCATCGACAAACTCTTCACCAGCCAGATCATCTTTGCCCGCGAGGCGCCCGATCGCGGAGGAGAATCCGAACCGGGCGACCGCCTCGCCCATTGGCTATCCGAAGGTGGCGCCGAGGACGGGGCTGCCGCCGAAGACGCAAGTGCGTCTTCGGAATTTGCGGCGGCTCAACCCCTAGCCCCCGATGGTGAAGTCATTCCCGAGCGAACTCCTGTCCCGACGGGTGCGCCCGCGCGGGTGACGAGGGAATACGTCGCCCCCACGCTGGCGAAGGAAGTCCTGCTTCCGGAAGGGGAAGTCCAGCCGCGTGCCGAGGTTCCGGCAACCATTCTGGCCGCGTCGCTTCTGGCTAAGACCCCTGGCCCCGACACGGATCGAGAAGAGAGCCTTTCCGATCCTGTCCCAGCAGATGTCCCGCCCGCGCAGCCCGCGGCGATTCTATCCGCGGAAGAATCCCTGGGAGCGGCGCTCCCGCCCCAAGCGGACGCCACCAGCGGGAGCAGTGACGAATTCGAGCCCTCTTCTGACACGCTCAAGGGCGTGCCCGTCGACACCTTGTTTGGCGACCAGGAAACCAAGAAGGACGTACCCCCACCTCCGGTCGCGACTCCAGACTCCAACGTCGTCCGCAATCCGATGGAAAATCGATCGACAAAACCTCTTGGTCTGGCGGAACGCCTGCTCAGCGAGGATTCCGCGGTCCGAGCCTCGGCCATGCACGAAGCGATTGGCGACCCGGGTGGCAAGGTCGAGGGCCCGCAGTCAACCGATCGCAACACGCGCGAGTATGGCAATCCCGCCGGCGAAGCCGCGGCCGCACTGGTGCAAGAAGTGGTTTCCTCGGCCCAGGACATCAAACGCGAAAGCCCACCGCCGGTCCAACCGGAACGACCGACGAAGGAAGTTGACTGGGGCGCATGGCCCGCCGGTCTGGCACCGAGTCCGAAACGCCTCGAAGAGTCGATGGCCGGCCAGCCCGCAAGCGCGCCCAAGCTCAATCTTGTCGAGTCGTCAAACGCCATCCGGTCGAGCTCCGAGGGAGAAACCGACAAGCCGGCCGCGCCTTTGGTCGAGCAGGCTGCACCCAAGGAAGTCGTTCCGCAAGAGCCGGAAGAGCCGCCGGCCTTGCCTGTCCCTGACCTTTTAGAAGGGGATGGAGACGAAAGCTCAAAACGCAACGAGCTTCGGCCGGCATCGCTGAACAACGCCGAGCAGGACGCTTCGGCTCAGTCGAGCTCGGAGGCATCCAGGGCCGCATCCGTGGTGTCGCCATCCACGCCCAGGCGCCCCAAACCCCAGCCCAAAGCCGACACCAGCCGGACTGCGCGCAAGACGATGCCATCCCGCCAGATTTGGCTCCTGGCCTGGGGGGCATTCGCGCTTGGCGTGATCGGGTATTTGGCTCTAGGCAAGACGGCGCCCTCGCCTAGCGCATCGAAACCTTCAGCCCCCACTTCCGTCGAGTCGTCACCTTCACCTCCAAAGGCACCAGTCCCCGCACCCGTGAAGATGGCGGATGAAAATAGACCGCCGCTCGCGCCCTTGGCCGCGCCCAAGTCGGACAAGAGCCCAGCGAAACCTGTGCTCAGGACGTCACCCGCCGCCACGGCGGACTTGCGGCGCAAGTGTTTGGAGGTCGACGCCGAGGGCAAGGGCAGGGCCAAGGCGGTTTCGGCGGCATGCCGGCCGGCCCTGGAAGCCGAGCCCAAGGATGTGGAGCTCATGGTCATCTTGGCCCGCGCCGAGATCGATCGCGGCCGTCTTGTGGAAGCGCGCTCACTGGCCAAGAAGGCCCTGGCCACCGATCCGCAGCGTTTGGATGCCTACGTTTTCCTCGGCACCGCCGAGCAGGAAGCCGGGCGCCTCGATGAAGCGCGCGCCGCCTACAAGAAGTATCTGGAATTGGCACCCGACGGGCCCTTTGCCCGCGAGCTGCGCGCCATCTTGAACAATCTCTAGCCGCGCGCTACCACAGGGCCCATGCTGATTCTGGGAATCGAAACCTCGTGCGACGAAACCGCCGCTGCCGTCATCGCGGACGGCAAGAGCATTCGTTCGAACGTCATCTCCTCGCAGGTCTTGGTTCATGCCGAATACGGTGGCGTGGTGCCCGAGGTAGCTTCCCGCCAGCATCTGGCCACCGTGGTCAAGGTTGTGCGCCAAGCCCTGCGCGATGCCGACATGGAGGCCACGGCTCTCGACGGTATCGCCGCCACCTGCGGGCCCGGATTGGTCGGGCCCTTGCTCGTTGGCTTGGAGCTGGGCAAGTCCCTGGCCTACGCAGTCGGCAAGCCGGTCGTGGGAGTCAATCACTTGCGTGGCCATCTGGCGGCCGTCTACCTCGAACACGCCAAGAACCCGTCGCCGCCGCCCTTTCCCCATGTCGCACTTCTGGTGTCGGGCGGGCACACCTCTCTCTTTCGCGTCGAAGGGCAGGCCAGGACCATTTTGCTCGGCTCTACGCGCGACGATGCCGCGGGCGAGGCCTTCGACAAGGTCGCCAAGCTGCTTGGGCTCGGCTATCCCGGCGGTATGGTCATCGATGGCTTGGCGGCCACCGGCAACGCGACGGCGATCCACTTTCCGCGCGCGCTGCCCGGTCGCGAGGATCTCGACTTCTCCTTTTCCGGACTTAAGACGGCGGTGGCCACGCGGCTGGCAACCCAAGGACGTCCGCGGAAAGACGATTTGCCCGATTTCTGCGCCAGCTTTCAGGCCGCGGTCGTGGACGTTCTTGTTCGCAAGGCGTGCCGGGCGCTCGCCCGCGCGGGCTTGCACGATCTCGTCGTGTGTGGTGGCGTGGCGGCCAATCGCGGTTTGCGCCAGGGCTTGGCCGAGGCGGCGGCGGCGGGTGGCTTTTCGCTCTACATTCCAGCGCCCGTGCTGTGCACCGACAACGCGGCCATGATCGCGCTCGCCGGCACTTGGGCCATCGCGCGCGGTGAACGAGGTGGGCTCGACCTCAGCGTGGATCCCGGACTGCCCTTGTCATGAGCGAGGCCACGAAAGCGGCCAGATCTCAGCTGGCCACGGCGCGCGAGCTGCTCAGCCGCCACGGGCTTTCGCCCAAGAAATCCCTTGGCCAGAATTTTCTCGTGGACCCGCGCGTGCAGGAGCGCATTGTGGCCGCGGCCCAGATCCAGGCCGCGGATGTGGTGGTCGAAATCGGCGCAGGACTGGGGGCGCTTACCGCCCGTCTCGCCGAGGTCGCCAGCCGGGTCATCGCCATCGATCGCGACGGTCAGCTCGTGGAGGTGCTGCGCGCCGAGCTCGTGGATCGGCCCAACCTCGAAATTGTGCTCGGGGATGCGCTGAAATTCGATCTGGGCGAGGCCGCGCGCAAGGCCGGTCGGCCGCTGGTGGTGGTGGGCAACCTGCCCTACGTCGTGACCTCGCCGGTGCTCTTCGCGACCATTGAAGCGGCGGCCGGGGGCCAAGTAGTGGATCGCGCTATCTTCATGGTGCAGAAGGAATTCGCGCAGCGAATGCTGGCGCCGCCGGGCAGCCGCACCTATGGCCGGCTCTCGGTGATGGTCCAGCAGGCGGCGGCGGCCGAGATCTTGTTCCACGTGGGCGCGGGCGCCTTCCTGCCGCCGCCGGCCGTGACCTCGACGGTGCTGCGTTTGCGGCCGCGCGCACAGCCCCTGGCGGCGGTGCGCGACGCCGAGCTTTTCGCACGCGTCGTGCGCGAGGCCTTCGGAGCCAGGCGCAAGATGCTCCGCCGCGCGCTCGAACCGGGATTCGGGGGCGCCCGCGCAGCGGCGGCGCTGGAAGCAGCCGGCATCGAGGGCACACGTCGTGCCGAGGAGTTGGCAGTGGCGGACTTCGCACGCTTGGCCAATGCTTTGTCCGAAGAGCATGCCTGAGCTACCTGAAGTCGAAACCGTGGTCCGCACCCTGCGGCCGCAGATTGTGGGCCAAAGTATTCGCTCGCTGTGGACCAGCGGCCAGCCGCTGCGCATGGCGCGGAAGCTGGACAAAGGACGGCTGCAAGAAGCCAGCATCGGCGCGACCATCTGCGCGGTTCGTCGGCGGGGGAAATACATCCTCATCGATTTCGAGTCGGGCAGCGGCGTGCTGGTGCACCTGGGAATGACAGGTCGGCTGACCGTCGCAGACGAAGGGAAAGAACGAATCAAGCACACCCACGTCGTGTGGAGGCTGGTGCGCGAGCGCGAGTTGCGTTTCGTGGATCCGCGGCGTTTCGGCTGGGTGCAAGCCTCCATCGAATCTCGACGGGCTTCCGGAAATCCGCGCGCTTGGCCCCGATCCACTCACTGAGCTCGATGGCGAAAAACTTCGCGCCTTGCTCGCAGCCTCGCGCGCGCCCATCAAAACCTTCTTGCTCGACCAGCATCGTCTGGCTGGGCTGGGCAATATCTACGTTTGCGAAGCGCTCTTTCGCGCGCGGATCCATCCGCGAACCCAGGCCCGCCGCGCGCGCGACAAGGCCGAGATCTTGGTGCGCGCCATCCGCGAAACCCTGGAGATCGGCATCGCCAATTGCGGCACCTCGTTCCGAGACTTCGTGGACGCCACCGGCGCGCCGGGAAAAAACATCGAGGCGCTTCTGGTGTACGGACGCGAAGACGAAGCGTGTACCGCTTGCCGTGGACGCGTGCGCCGCATGGTGGATGCCGGACGCTCGACCTTCTACTGCGCCAGCTGTCAGAAACGCTAGCTA